>NZ_AP023354.1:5548079-6296158 GCF_018324685.1 Actinocatenispora sera
CCATGGCAGCGTCCGGTACCGGTGTGATCGTGGTCGGGGTGGACGGCTCACCCACCTCGATCGCCGCGCTGCGCTGGGCCGCCGTCGAGGCGTCCCGGCGGGCCGGGCGGCTGCTCGCGGTCCGGGCGGTCGGCGGCGGCGAGCCGACCGCGCAGCTCGCCGCCGAGCACGCCGTGCTGTCCGCCTCGGTCCGCGCGGCGCTCGGCGTCGAGCCGGAGGTACCGGTGGTGGAGCGGATCATCGCGGCGCCGCCGCACCAGGCGCTGCTGTCCGCGGCCCGGGGCGCGGACCTGATCGTCGTCGGCTCCCGCGGCCACTCCGGGCTGCTCGGCCGCATCCTGGGTTCCACCGCGATCTCGGTGGCCCGTACCGCGTCGGTGCCGGTGGTGGTGGTGCCGGCAGCGGATACTCCGGACGAGCAGGACGATTCGGACCCGACCGAGCAGGCGGGCGCGGACTCCACCGGTCCCGGCGCCGGCTCGCTCGCCGACCCGGCACCGCCGCACCCGTTCGCCCCCGTACCGCCCCGCCGCAGGCCGGGGCAGGCCGTACGCTGACCGTGTGATCCGGGTCTTCCTGCTCGACGACCATGAACTCGTCCGACGTGGTCTGATCGATCTGCTCGCCGGCGAGCCGGACGTCGAGATCGCCGGCGAGGCGGGTACCGCCCGGCAGGCGCTCGACCGGGTACCGGCGGTGCGCCCCGACGTGGCCATCCTGGACGTGCGGCTGCCCGACGGCGACGGCGTCGAGGTCTGCCGGGACCTGCGCAGCCAGCTCCCCGCACTACGCTGCCTGATCCTCACCTCGTACAACGACGACGATGCGCTGGTGCGGGCGGTACTGGCCGGCGCGTCCGGGTACGTGCTGAAGGACATCATCGGCAACGACCTGGTCGACGCGGTACGCACGGTCGCCGCCGGCGGTTCGCTGCTGGACCCGACGGCGGCCGGCGCGCTGATGGAGGCGATGCGACGCCGCTCGGACCCGGACGACCCGCTGGCCGACCTGACCACGCAGGAACGCAACATCCTGCGGCTGATCGGCGACGGCCTGACCAACCGGCAGATCGGTGAACGGCTGTTCCTGGCCGAGAAGACCGTCAAGAACTACGTCTCGAACGTGTTCACCAAGCTGGGGCTCAACCGCCGCACCCAGGCCGCGGTGCTCGCCACCCGGATCTGGCCACGCCCCGAACGCTGAGCCTCCCGGCGCCACGCCGTGCCACGGGTCGGCGGCGGTCTCCTAGGCGTGCAGAGGCACCTGCCAGACGACGATGGTGCCGCCGCCCGCCCGGGCCTCGGCGGTCATCTCCCCGCCCAGCGACAGCGCCCGCTCCGCCAGGTTGCGCAGCCCGCTTCGACGGCCCCCGTCGGGCAGCCCGACGCCGTTGTCCGCCACGCTCAGCCGCAGCTGGCCCGATCCGACCGTGAGCTCCACGTCGGCCCGGCCGGCCCGGGCGTGCCGGGCCACGTTGGCAAGCAGTTCCCGCACCACGGCGACCAGGTGCTCGCGCAGCCGTACCGGCAGCTCGATGTCGGGGGTGAGGTCGAACCGGACGCTCGGCGCGAAGCCGAGCGCGTCGGCGGCCTGGTCGGTGACCGACAGCAGCGCCGACCGCACGTCCTCGACGGTGCCGGCCGGCGGCTCCTCCAGCTGGTAGATCGTGGCGCGGATCTGGCGCACCGTCTCGTCCAGCTCGCCGACCGCGCGCAGCAGCCGTTCCTGCACCTCCGGCAGGACCACCATCCGGGCGGTGCCCTGCAGCAGCATGCCGGTGGCGAACACCCGCTGGATCACCTGGTCGTGCAGGTCGTGCGCGATGCGCTCGCGGTCGGCGTACAGCGCGACCTGCTCGCGCCAGGTGCGTTCCCGGGCCAGCCGCAGCGCCACCGCCGCCTGGCTGGCGAACGTCTCCAGCATCCGCAACGCCACGGTCGGGAACGGCGGCCGGCCGCGGAGCCGGCTGACCATCACCACACCGAGCGCGTCGTCGGCCAGCCCCAGCGGTACCAGCGCGCACGGGCCGACCGGCGGCAGCGTGTCGGACAGCCACGGCGCCCGCCGCGTGTCCTCCCACATGTCCGGCACCACCACCGGGGTACCGGAGCGGAACACGTCACCGGCCCGCGACGCGTCCATCGGCAGCACCCGCCCCAGCGTGCTGTCTGCCTCCACCCCGTCGGCGGTACGGATCACCATGTGCTCGCGGGTCTGGTCGACGTGGAACACCACGGCGAAGTCGGCGTCGGTCAACCGCCGGGCGGTACGGATGATCGTGGTGAGCTGGCTGTCCGGGTCGGTCCCGGCGAGCAGATGGTGGGTCAGCCCGTAGTTCGCCGCGAGCCAGCGCTCCTGTTCCCGGCTCGTTTCGTACCTCCGTGCGTTGAGCAGCGCGATCGACGCGGCCGCGGCGAACAGTGCGAGCAGGCTCTCGTCGTCGGAGTCGAACGGCTTCCCGTCCCGCCGGTCGGCGAGGTAGAGGCTGCCGAGGTTGCGGCGCCCGTCGCCGATCGGTACCCCGAGGAAGGAGCGCATCGGCGGGTGGTGTGGGGGGAAGCCGGTCGAGGCCGGGTGCCGGCCGATGTCGTCGACCCGCAGCGGTCCGGAACGGCGGCGCGGCTCGCCGAGCAGCCCGTGGCCGTCCGGGAACGCGCCGATCCGGGCGGCCTGCTCGGCGCTGATCCCGGTCCACACGAAGTGCTCCAGCCGGCCGTCGGTGCCGCGCACCCCGAGCGCGCCGTAGCGGGCGCCGATCTGTTCGGCGGCGAGGTCGATGACCCGCTGCAGCACCACCGACAGGTCCAGCTCACCGGCGATCGCCACCATCGCGACCAGCAGTTCGACGAACCGCCCGCGGCGTCGGGAGCGGTTCGTGTCGCCGGGCAGCCCGCCGGGCGGACCGCCCTGCGCTCCACCGTCCGGCGAGTCACTCATCGACGCAGTGTGTCATCCGCCGCCCAGCCCGGCGCGGAGATCGTCGATCAGGTCCGCCGGGTCCTCACAGCCCACGGACAGCCTGATCAGTCCGGCCGGTACCGGGTCACCGAACTGGGCACGCCGGTCCGCCGAGGAGTGCAGCCCGCCGAAGCTGGTGGCGTTCGCGACCAGCTTCGTGGCCCGCAGGAACGCCGTCGCCGCGGCCTCGCCGGCCAGCTCGAACGTGACCAGGCCGGGCAGCCGGGTCAGCTGCCGGCGGGCCAGCGGGTCCAGCCCCGGCCAGCGCAGCCCGGTGACCTCGGGCCGGCCGGCCAGGAACTCCACCACCGCGGCGGCGTTGGCCTCCTGCCGGGCGAGCCGCAGTTCCAGGGTGGCCAGCGACCGGTGCGCGAGCCACGCCTCGAACGGGCCGCAGATCGCCCCGGTCATCGCCCGCCAGTCGCGCAGCCGTCCGGCGAGCCGCGGGTCGGCGGTGGCGACGTAGCCGAGCACCAGGTCGGAGTGGCCGGTCAACGCCTTGGTACCGGACGCCACCACCACGTCGGCACCCAGCGCCAGCGGCCGCTGCCCCAGCGGCGTCGCGGTCGTGTTGTCCACGGCGAGCACGGCACCCAGATCACGCGATGCGGCCGCGACCTCGGCGATGTCGCAGACGGCCAGCCCCGGGTTCGCCGGTGTCTCCAGCAGCACCAGCCGCGGCGCCAGCTCGGCCAGCTCGTACGGGCCGGACGTCGGCACCGTGTGCACCGTGACGCCCCGGTTGGCCAGGACCGTGCCGGCGAACTCGCGGACCTTGAAGTAGCCGTCGGAGGGCAGCAGCACCGTGTCACCCGCGGTGAGGGTGGCGAGCAGCAGCCCGGTGATGGCCGCCATGCCGGAGGCGAACGCGACGGCCTCGCCGCCCTCCAGCTCGCCGATCGCCGCCTCCAGCGCGCGCACGGTCGGGTTGTCGGTCCGCCCGTAGGCGTCGGCGCCGTCCGGCCCCTCGGCGGCCAGGTGGTACGGCGCGGCCAGGACCGGGCCGGCCCGGAACGGCGCACCGGGCGTCGCGGCCGGCTCGCCCGCGTGCACCACCCGGGTCGCGTCCCGCCAGCCCGCCGCGCCCGCGCCGCCGGACCCGCCGGCCGGGGCGGCCGGCTCCGGCTGACCGGAGCGGTCCACCCGATCGGGCCGGTCCGACTGCTCGAGTCGGCTCGCGTGATCGGGCCGGTCCGGCTGCTCGGATCGGGACGCGTGATCGGGCCGGTCCGACTGCTCGAGTCGGCCCGCGTGATCGGGCTGGTCCGGCTGCTCGGATCGGGACGCGTGATCGGATCGGTCCGGCTGCTCGATGCGGTCCATCACTCGGCCTTCATGTCGCGGCTCATCAGCTCCCGCACCGCCACCGACGGCGGTACCTGCTCGTAGCAGACCCGCTCGACCTGCTCGGTGATCGGCATCTCCACGTGGTACCGGTGCGCCAGGTCGCGGATCGACCGGCAGCTCTTGACCCCCTCGGCGGTCTGCCGGGTGGCGCGCTGCGCGGCGGCCAGGCTGTCGCCGCGACCGAGGTACTCGCCGAAGCGGTGGTTGCGCGACAGCGGCGACGAGCAGGTGGCGACCAGGTCGCCCAGCCCGGCCAGGCCGGAGAACGTGCGCGGGTCGGCGCCGAGCCGCTCCCCCAGCCGGGACGTCTCGGCCAGCCCGCGGGTGATCAGCGTCGCCTTGGTGTTGTCGCCCAGCCCCAGCCCGGAGGCCATCCCGTACGCCAGCGCGATGACGTTCTTGACCGCGCCGCCGATCTCCGCGCCGACCACGTCGGTGTTGGTGTACGGCCGGAAGTACGGCGCCGCCACCGCTCGCTGCACCAGCTCGGCGCGGTCCAGGTCGGTACAGGCGACCACGGCCGCGGTCGGCTGCCCGTGCGCGATCTCCGGCGCCAGGTTCGGCCCGGTCACCACCACGACCTGATCGGTCGGGATGCCGGTGACCTCGGCGATCACCTCGCTCATCCGCAGCAGCGTGTTCAGCTCGATGCCCTTGGCCAGGCTGACCACGCTCGCGGCCGGGTCGAGCAGCGGCTTCCAGGCGACCAGGTTGTCGCGCAGTGCCTGGCTGGGCGTGGCGAGCACCACCAGGTCGGCGCCGTCCAGCGCGACCGCCGGGTCGGTGGTGGCGCGCACCGCGTCCGGCAGGCGCACCTCGGGCACGTAGTCCGGGTTGGTGTGGCTGTCGTTGATCGCGTCGGCGACCTGCGCCCGGCGGGCGAGGATGCGCACCTCGCGACCGGCGTCGGCGAGCACCTTGCCGAACGTGGTACCCCAGGAGCCGGCGCTGAGCACCGCCGCGCGCTTGATCTCGGTCATCGTCCGCCTTCGCCGTCGGGGGTGGCCGGCCGCTTCGGCGGCCATGCGTACAGCTGCTCGGGTGGCTGCTCGTCGCGAAGCTCGGTGAGCAGCTCCCGGATGCGGTACATGATCGCGTCGGACAGGCCGCTGAGGACGGTGCGGTCCGGCTCACCGCCGGCGGCCCGCTCCCGCCAGTCGGACAGGTCCATCGGCGGGCCGGCCAGCACGCTGACCGGGGTACGCGGCCGGGGCCGCACGCTGTGCGCGACCGGATCCTGGAGTCGCTGCGCGCCCCACTGCGCCACCGGGATCACCGGTGCACCGGTGGCCAGCGCCAGCCGGGCCACGCCGGTACGGCCGTGCATCGGCCAGAAGTCCGGGTCACGGGTGGTGGTGCCCTCGGGGTACACCACGACGACGTCGCCGTCGCGCAGCGCCGCGGCCGCCTCGTCCACCGAGCGGGCCGCGTCGATGCTGCCCCGGTGCACCGGGATCTGGCCGGTACTGCGCAGCGCCGGGCCCATCAGCGGCACCTGCAGCACGCTCGCCTTGGTCAGGAACCGCGGCACCCGGCCCGTCGCGTACACGAAGCGGGCCATCACCATCGGATCGACCTGGGAGATGTGGTTCGCGGCGACGATCGCGCCGCCGGCGGCGGGGATGTGCTCGGCGCCCTGCCAGGTGTGCCGGCTGAAGACCGTGAGCGTGGAGTTGATCACCCCCATGCCGATCCGCACCCAGAAACCTCGACGCGCCACCGCACCTCCCCACCCTCGTCACCGTACCCGTGCCCACGATGATGCCCGCCCGACCACGGCACCCGGACGCGGGCCGCCCGAGCACCCGCCGACGGTGGCCACCGCGCCGCCCGGTGACTCGGGCGGCACCGCCCAAACTCCCCGGCGAACGTCGCTGCCTGTCCTGGGGGCCGGTACCGGTACGGTCGGGGCATGCAGGGGACCGTGGCGACGTTCGAGGGTGACACCGGGGCGGGCACGGCGGTGCTGGACGACGGCACCCGGGTCGCGTTCGATGCGGCCGCGTTCGCCGCCGGTGGGCTGCGCCACCTGCGGCCCGGCCAGCGGGTCCGGCTGGACACCGACGATCGGGGCCGGACAACGCGGGTCACTCTGGTCACCATGGGCTGACTGCTCGCGACGGCGGGATGCGGTGAGGCCGGTACGAGCGCCGGCTCGGCACGGTGCGGTTGACCGGTGTTTCTCGCTCGTTTGGCCGGATCGGGTCATGATGAATTCATGACGCACGCCAGCGAGGAGAGCACCCGTACGGGCGACCGGTCGACGCGGCGCGGCGCCAGCACCCGGCCCACCGCTGCCCCGCGGCAGCCCGGTCCGGAACCCGCCACGGCACCCCTGCACGGCGCACCCGACAACAGCCCCGCCCCGGCCGGCACCGACCTGCGCGGTAGCGCCGGCACGGCGGAGCGCGCCGCGGGTACGACCGCGGAGCGCCCGGCGGGTGACTCGACCGCGGTGCGCGAGGCCGGTGAGGCGGCCGCGGTGCGCGAGGCCGGTGACGCGACCACGGTGCGCGAGGCCGGTGAGGCGGCCGCGGTGCGCGGCGCCGAGCCGGTCGATCGGGAGGAGCTGCCGGACGGGCGGTTCCTCAACCGGGAGCTGTCCTGGCTGGACTTCAACGCCCGGGTGCTCACCCTGGCCGAGGACCGGGAGCAGCCGCTGCTGGAGCGGGCCAAGTTCCTGGCCATCTTCGCGAGCAACCTGGACGAGTTCTACATGGTGCGCGTCGCCGGGCTGCAGCGCCGGCTGTCCACCGGCCTGACGCTGCGCACGCCGGACCGGATGCCGCCGCGCGAGCAGCTGGAGCGGATCAGCCAGCGGGCCGCGGAGCTGGTGGGCCGGCACTCCCGGTGCTTCGCCGACGACGTCCGGCCGGCGCTGGCCGAGGCCGGGGTGCGGATCCTGCGCTGGTCGGAGCTGACCGCCGACGACCAGGAGCGGCTCCGCGGGTACTTCCGGGACCAGGTGTTTCCGGTGCTCACGCCGCTCGCGGTGGACCCGGCGCACCCGTTCCCGTACATCTCGGGGTTGTCGCTGAACCTGGCGGTGCTGGTGCGGGCGGCCGACGGCAGCGGCGAGCGGTTCGCCCGGGTGAAGGTGCCGAACAACGTGCCCCGGTTCGTCACGGTACAGCGGCCCACCGCCGGCCGCTCGGCGTTCCTGCCGGTGGAGGACCTGATCGCGGCGCACCTCGACCAGCTGTTCCCCGGTATGGACGTGGTCGACCACCACGTCTTCCGGGTCACCCGCAACGCCGACCTGGAGGTCGAGGAGGACCGCGACGAGGACCTGCTGCAGGCGATGGAGCGCGAGCTGGCCCAGCGCCGGTTCGGCCCGCCGGTGCGGCTGGAGGTGGCGTCCACCACCTCCGACCACGTGCTCGAGCTGCTGGTCCGGGAACTGGACATGACCTCGCAGGACGTGCTGCGGGTGCCCGGGCTGCTGGACCTGACCGCGCTGTGGCAGATCTACGACGCGGCCGACCGGGACGACCTGACCGACCGTCCGTTCGTCCCGGCGACGCCGGCCGCGTTCAGCGAGGGCGAGACGCCCAAGAGCGTGTTCGCCACGCTGCGCGGTGGCGACGTGCTGGTGCACCACCCGTACCACTCGTTCTCCACCACGGTGCAGCGCTTCATCGAGCAGGCGGCCGAGGACCCGGGCGTGCTCGCGATCAAGCAGACGCTGTACCGCACCTCCGGCGACTCGCCGGTGGTCGACGCGCTGGTGACCGCCGCCGAGGCGGGCAAGCAGGTGGTGGCGGTGGTGGAGATCAAGGCCCGGTTCGACGAGGAGGCCAACATCTCCTGGGCCCGCAAGCTGGAACAGGCGGGCTGCCACGTGATGTACGGCCTGGTCGGGCTCAAGACGCACGCGAAGATGGCGCTGGTGGTGCGGGCCGAGGCGGGCGGCATCCGGCGCTACTGCCACATCGGTACCGGCAACTACAACCCGAAGACCGCCCGCACGTACGAGGACTTCGGCCTGTTCACCGCCGACCCGGAGGTCGGTGCGGACGCCACCGACCTGTTCAACGTGCTCACCGGGTACTCCCGGCAGACCAGCTACCGGCGGCTGCTGGTGGCGCCGCAGGGGGTGCGGGCCGGCATCATCGACCGGATCGAGCGGCAGGCCGACCGGGTCCGGGCGGGCAAGCCGGCGCGCATCCAGTTCAAGGTGAACTCGATCGTGGACGAGCGGGTGATCGACGCGCTGTACCGGGCGAGCCGCGCCGGCGTGCACATCGACCTGGTGGTGCGCGGGATCTGCTCGCTGCGGCCGGGTGTGCCGGAGCTGTCGGAGAACATCCGGGTCCGGTCGATGCTCGGCCGGTTCCTGGAGCACTCGCGCATCTTCCGGTTCACCGCCGACGGCTTCGACGAGTTCTGGATCGGGTCGGCCGACCTGATGCACCGCAACCTGGACCGCCGGGTGGAGGCGCTGGTGCAGGTGACCGACGCCGCCGCGCAGCGTGAGCTGGCCGGCGTGCTGGATCTCGCGATGGCCGACAGCACCGGCGGGTTCGACCTGACCCCGGACGGCTCCTGGACCCGGCGCAACGGCGGCCTGAACGACATGCAGGCCGTGCTGCTACGCGAGACCGTCGACGAGACCTGACGAGGTGAGCGCATGTCCGTACCGCTGATCCGGGCGGCCGGTGGGCTGGTCTGGCGGGAGGGGCCGGCCGGTGTCGAGGTGGCGCTGGTGCACCGGCCCCGGTACGACGACTGGTCGCTGCCCAAGGGCAAGCTGGACCGCGGCGAGCACCCGCTGGCCGGCGCCTGCCGGGAGGTGGCCGAGGAGTCGGCGCTGCGCCCGGTGCCGGGGGTGCGGCTGCCGTCGGTGCGCTACCGGGTGGCGGGTCCGGGCGGCGCGACCGACAAGGTGGTCGACTTCTGGTCGATGGCTGCGGTCGACGGCGCCGGGTTCGCCCCCAACGACGAGGTCGACCAGCTGCGGTGGGTCCGGCTGGACCAGGCACCGGCGGCGCTGACCGACGACGACTACCTGCCGGTGCTGGCGGCGTTCGCCGCGCTGCCGCGGATCACCGCGACGGTGCTGCTGGTTCGGCACGCGAGTGCCGGCCGCGCGGACGCGTGGCCGGACGCCGACGAGCTACGACCGCTGGACGGGGCCGGCGTCGCCACGGCGGGCCGGCTGGCCGAGCTGCTGCCGCTGTTCGCGCCGGTACGGCTGCTGACGGCGACGCCGCTGCGGTGCGTGCAGACGATCGAGCCGACCGCCCGCCGGCTGGGCCTGGAGCCCGCTGTCGCGCCGGTGTTCGACGAGGTGGCGCACGATCCGCTGGGCGCGGTGGCCCGGTTGCGGCAGCTCGCCGAGCGCGGCGGCGCGAGCGTGGTCGCCAGCCAGGGTGGCATCATCCCCGCCGCGCTGGACGTGCTGGCGCATCAGGACGGTGTCACGGTGACCGACCCCAGCACGCCGAAGGGCGCGGTGTGGGTGCTGTCGTTCGCCGAGGACCGCCTCGCCGCCGCCGACCTGCTCCGCCCCTGACGCCGGACGCTCGAACCTCCACTGTGGACCTACCGGCGCGGCCGGGCGTCCCGCGCACCAGCCGACCTCGGTCGTCGACGCCGGCTACTCGGCGTCGGGTCAGGCTTCCGCCGGCTGCTCGGCGATCACGAGCATGGTGTGCTGCCCCTCGAGGCCCTCGACCATCACCAGCGTGCAGGCGGTGACCCGGCCCCGCCACACGCCGGCGACGGGCAGCTCCGGCCGCGGTTCGAGCGGGTAGCTGTTGGCGAAGAACGGCAGGCCGCCGTTGCCGCCCGCCGAGCCGTGCACGTGGTTCATGTACCGGATGCCGGTGTCCAGGTCGACCACCGCCGGGAAGGTGGCCGCCTCGAAGCGGCCGTCGCCGCGGCGCTTGCCGTCCGGCCGGGTGTCGGCGAACTGGGTGACCTCGACGGTGTGCCCGACCGGGATCGGCGCCGGGAAGTTCAGCCTCAGCGTGCGTGCCATCTCCCCACCGTACGGCCCGCGCCCGCGGACCGGTACCGACGCAGCGGCAGGCGTTGCAGGCCGACGCCCCTGCTCGTCCACAGTGGACAAGCAGGGGCAGCGGGTGGGTCAGGCGGTGGCGATGCTCGGCTTGAACGACGGGCGCGAGCTCTCGTACGCGGCGATGTCCGCCTCGTGCCGCAGCGTCAGGCTGATGTCGTCCAGCCCCTCCAGCAGCCGCCAGCGGGTGAAGTCGTCCAGCTCGAACGACCAGGACCGGCCGTCGGCCCGCACCTCCCGCTCGACCAGGTCGACGGTGATCTGGGTGGTCGGGTCGTGCTCGATGAGCTTCCACAGCGTCTCGACGGCGTCGATCGGCAGCTGCACCGGCAGCAGCCCGCCCTTGAGCGCGTTACCGCGGAAGATGTCGCCGAACCGAGGCGCGATGACCGCGGCGAACCCGTGGTCCTGCAGCGCCCAGACGGCGTGCTCGCGCGACGAGCCGGTACCGAAGTCGGTGCCGGCGACGAGCACCGTACCGCCGGCGAACGACGGGTTGTTCAGCACGAACTCCGGATCGTTGCGCCAGGCCGAGAACAGCCCGTCCGCGAAGCCGGTGCGGGTGACGCGCTTGAGGTACACCGCCGGGATGATCTGGTCGGTGTCCACATTGGACCGTCGCAGCGGCACCCCGGTGCCGGTGTGCACGGTGAACTTCTTCATGGCGAACTACCTCCCTACAGATCGGCCGGTGCGGCGAGATGCCCGGCCACCGCGGTGGCCGCGGCGACCGCCGGCGAGACCAGGTGGGTACGCCCACCGCGGCCCTGCCGGCCCTCGAAGTTGCGGTTGGACGTGGACGCCGAGCGCTGGCCGGGCGTCAGCACGTCCGGGTTCATGCCCAGGCACATCGAGCAGCCGGCGAACCGCCACTCGGCGCCGGCGGCGGTGAACACCTCGTGCAGCCCCTCCGCCTCGGCGGCCGCCCGTACCTTCGCCGAGCCCGGTACGACGAGCATGCGGACGCCCTCGGCGACCTGGTGGCCGGAGATCACCTCGGCCGCGGCGCGCAGGTCCTCCAGCCGGCCGTTCGTGCAGGAGCCGAGGAAGACCACGTCGACCGGGATGTCGCGCAGCTTGGTCCCGGCGGTCAGGTCCATGTAGGTCAGGGCCCGCTCGGCCGCGGTGCGCGCCGCCTCGTCGGCGAACGACTCCGGCGCCGGCACGGTGCCGGACAGCGGCGCACCCTGACCCGGGTTGGTACCCCAGGTGACGAACGGCTCGACCGCGCCGGCGTCGATGGTGACCTCGGTGTCGAACTCCGCGTCGTCGTCGGTGGCCAGGCCCCGCCAGTACTCCACCGCGGCGTCCCAGTCCGCGCCGGCCGGCGCGTTCGGCCGGCCCTTCAGGTACGCGAACGTCGTCTCGTCCGGTGCGACCATGCCGGCGCGCGCACCCCACTCGATCGACATGTTGCAGATGGTCATCCGCCCCTCCATCGAGAGGTTGCGGATGGCCTCGCCGCGGTACTCGACGATGTGCCCCTGCCCGCCGCCGGTGCCGACCTGGGTGATCAGCGCGAGGATCAGGTCCTTCGCGGTGACCCCCGGCCGCAGCGCGCCGGTCACGTTGACCGCCATCGTCTTCGGCTTGGCCTGCGGCAGCGTCTGGGTGGCGAGCACGTGCTCGACCTCGGAGGTACCGATGCCGAACGCGATCGATCCGAACGCGCCGTGCGTGGAGGTGTGCGAGTCGCCGCACACGATGGTCATGCCCGGCTGGGTGGCGCCCAGCTGCGGGCCGATCACGTGCACGATGCCCTGCTCGGCGGCGCCGAGCGAGTGCAGCGGTACGCCGAACTCCTCGGCGTTGCGGCGCAGCGTCTCCAGCTGGGTGCGCGAGACCGGGTCGGCGATCGTGACCAGGTTGTCGGTGGGTGTGTTGTGGTCCTCGGTGGCAAGCGTCAGGTCCGGCCGGCGGACCTTGCGCCCGGCCGCCCGCAGGCCGTCGAAGGCCTGCGGGCTGGTCACCTCGTGGACGAGGTGCAGGTCGATGTAGAGCAGGTCGGGTTCGCCCTCGGCGGACCGTACGACATGCGCGTCCCAGATCTTCTCGGCGAGTGTGCGCCCCATCTCACTTCTCCCACGATATGGACTTCCCGAATGATGGGAGGTATGTTTCGGCTCGTGGGACACAGTATCAGTGGTGTCGGGGTGCTCGACAAGGCCATCGTGATCCTCGAGGCATGCGTCGACGGCGCGAGCCTCGCCGAGCTCGTCGACCGGACCAAACTGCCGCGCGCCACGGCGCACCGGCTCGCCCAGGCACTCGAGACGCACCGGATGCTGGTCCGCGACCAGCACGGCCGGTGGCGCCCCGGCCCGCGGCTGGGTGAGCTCGCCAACTCCGCACCGGACGTGCTGCTCACCGCCGCCGAACCCGTGCTCACCGCGCTGCGCGACCAGACCGGCGAGTCCGCCCAGCTGTACCTGCGGCGCGCCGACGAGCGACTCTGCGTCGCCGCGGCCGAACGCGCCAGCGGGCTGCGGGACACCGTCCCGGTCGGCGCGGTGCTGCCGATGACCGCCGGCTCCGGCGCGCAGATCCTGCTCGCCTGGGAGCCGCCCGAGGCGATCCTGCCGTTGCTGCCGCGCTGCAAGTTCACCGCCCGCACCCTGGCCGAGGTGCGCCGGCGCGGCTGGTCGCAGAGCGTGGCCGAGCGCGAGGCCGGTGTGGCGAGCGTCTCCGCGCCGGTGCGCGACCGCACCGGCCGCGTCATCGCCGCGGTCTGCGTGTCTGGACCGATCGAGCGGATCGGCCGCCGTCCGGGCGACCGGCACGCGATGGCGGTCGTCCGCGGCGGCCAGCGCCTCTCCGGCCTGTAGCCGCGGTCGTCCGCAGCGGCCAGCGCCTCTCGGTCCGTCACCGTGGTCGGCTGCGGCGACCAGCGCCTCTCGGGGCCTGTAGCCGCGGCCGTACCTCGACGGATGGGCGCTATCGTGCCCGGGCATTGTCGCGTGTCCTGGCTTCTCGTGGCATGTGGCGGCACCGTGTCGGCTGACGGGGTTCCGCCGTTGTGCGGTGAACTGTCCGGTTGTGCCCGAGTCCACCGTCCTCTAACCTCATGACCTTCATCAATCCGACGTACCCGGCTGTTCCGGCGCGTCGGACGATCGTCTGGGGAGGACGCAATGCCGCGACACCTGACCCGGCGCCTGCTCGGCGTCGCCGCCGGCGCCACCCTGGCGGCGGGACTGCTGACCGCCGCCGCGCCGACCGCGCTGGCCGCACCCACCACCGACCGGCCAGCCCCGGTCGCCGACGTGTCGTTCGCCGGCACCGTCGCGCTGAGCAACTGCTCCGGCTCGCTGGTACGGGTGCCGAGCGCGACCGACGACGACCGGGCGCTGGTGCTCACCAACGGTCACTGCCTGGAGTCCGGGATGCCCGGGCCCGGCGAGGTGATCGTCGACCAGCCGTCGCACCGGACGTTCTCGCTGCTGTCCGCCGACGGCCGGGATTCGGTCGGCACGCTGACCGCGACGACCGTCGAGTACTCGACGATGACCGACACCGACGTCACGCTCTACCAGGTGTCGCAGACCTACGGCGAGATCCGGCAGCAGTACGGGATCGCGGCGCTCGCGCTGTCCACCGGGCATCCGACGGCCGGTACCGACATCGCCGTGGTGTCGGGCTACTGGCAGCAGACGTACTCGTGCGCGATCGACGGGTTCGTGCCGGAGTTGCACGAGGCGGACTGGGTCTGGAAGGACTCGGTGCGCTACACCGAGCCGTGCCACGTGATCGGCGGTACGTCCGGCTCGCCGGTGGTGGACACCGCCACCGGCCAGGTGGTGGCGATCAACAACACCACCAACGAGGACGGCGAGCAGTGCACCCTCAACAACCCCTGCGAGGTCGCCGCCGACGGCACCGTCACCGTGCACCAGGGCATCGGCTACGCCGAGGAGACCTACGGCCTGGCCACCTGCATCCAAGGCTCCACCATCGACCTCACCTCCCCCTGCCCCTCCCCAAACCCTGACCAGGGCGAGCCCCCGCCACTCGGGTCCGGACCCGCAGCCACCTCACAACGGCGACCACGGCGGGTTGGGCGATCCGAAGCGAAACCCCCACCGGGCCCACAGCGGGGGTTGGGCGAGCCGAAGGCAAAGCCCCCACAGCGACCACAGCGTGGGTTGGCGAGCCGAAGGCAAAGCCCCCACGGTGACCACAGCGGGGGTTGGGGGGTGCCGGGGGGCGGAGCCCCGCCGGCGCGGGGCCCGGGGGCTGCGCCCCCGGAAGGCATACGAAACCGACCCCATCCGCGCCCTCCGCGGATGGGGTCGGCCCATCGGTGTAGCCCCGACCGGATTCGAACCGGCGCCGCCGCCTTGAGAGGGCGGTGTCCTAGGCCGCTAGACGACGGGGCCCCAGGCGGTGCGCGGACAAAAGCTGGGGTACCAGGACTCGAACCTAGACTAACTGGGCCAGAACCAGTCGGGCTGCCAATTACCCCATACCCCATCGGTGCCCGCGCACCGGAGAGAACTGTACCCGACGATCAACGCGGCCCTCAAATCGGCCCGACCCCCACGGGCGGTGGTGGCGGCCACCGGCTCGTACCGGCGTGCCCCGGCTCGTGTCGCCGGCTCCCGCGGTGCGCCGATGTCGGGTTGCTGCGCCTCCGTAGCCGGTTCGCCCACCGGGGGAGACCGGTACGCGGACGACACCGCGAGGCGCCGGATGGCCGGTTCGACGCCGCGACCGTCGCCACCGACGGTCGCCTCGACGTCGCCGCCATCGGCACGGACGGTCGCCGTCGACGCCGCCGTCGGCACGGACGGGTCTCCGGAAGCGGCGACCGGATCGGCGGTTCGGCGCCGACCCGCCCGATGTCCGCCACGCCGGCGGCAGCCGCTAGAGTGACGCAGGTACGGCCCCGTCGTCTAGCGGCCTAGGACACTGCCCTCTCAAGGCAGCGGCGCCGGTTCGAATCCGGTCGGGGCTACACGACCTTGGTGGCCCCTGTCCGCATGAAGCGCGGACGGGGGTCGTTCCGTATGCCCTCCGGGGGCGCAGCCCCCGGGCCCCGCGCCGACAGGGCTCCGCCCCGGCACCCCCGACACACCCTGTGGTCACCATCCGTTGGCTTTAGTGACCCCTGTCCGCATGAAACGCGGACAGGGGTCTGGGCTGGAGTTTGGGGGAGAGAGAGTTCGGGTGGTTGGCGGGTGTCAGGAGGTGGGAGGGGGCGGGGGTGGGCTGGGACGCGTGGGGCGGGGGCGCCATCGTTCGGGGAGTCTGGGCGTTGGCGGGGCGGAGGCGGGCTGGTGAGCGGGGTCGATGCGGGGGCGCGGGCGGTGTGGGGCGGGCAGGCTCGTGCGTACGCGGGATCGTTCGCGGCGGTGTGTGCCCGGCCGGTCGGGGAGCTGCTCGACGCCGTCGGCGCCGGCGCCGGCGTGCGGCTGCTGGACGTCGGTACCGGGTCGGGCAACGTGGCCGTCGCCGCCTGCGGGCGCGGTGCCCGGGTGACGGCCGTCGACGCCGAGCCGGGCATGGTGGAGCTGACTGCGAACGCCGTAGCGCGGGCCGACGTCGGGGTCGCCGCGCTGCCGTCGCTGCCGTTCGCCGACGACGTCTTCGACGTGGTGACCGCGAACTTCGTGCTGGACCACGTCGGTTGGCCGCGGCGGGCGGTCGCCGAACTGGGCCGGGTGACCCGGCCCGGCGGTCGCGTCGCGGTGACGGTGTGGTCGGTACCGGCCGGCGCCGGCCACGCGCTGCTCGGCCGGGCGACCCGGGCCGCCGGCGTGCCGCGCCCCGAACACCGGACGGTGCTGCCACCGGAGACCGACTTCCCGCGTACCGAGAACGGCGTGACCGGGCTGCTCCGGGACGCCGGGCTGGCCACACCGGTCGCCCGGACGATCGCCTGGGAACACCACACCGACGCGCGCCAGTGGTGGCGCGCGGCGGAGTCCGGCGTCGGGTTCAACGGCCACCTCATCGCCAGCCAGCCGGCCGCGACCCGGGCGGCGATCCGGCGGCAGTTCGAGGCGCTCGCGGCCGGGTTCGTCGGCCCGGACGGCCGGCTCGCGCTGCCGCACCGGGCGCTGCTCGCCACCGGTACCGTCCCCGCTTCCCCGGGCCGACGACACGACTCGTGACCGCCGCGCCCGGGACCGCCGACTCGATGCCGGCACACCGTTCGCCGACCTGTACCGGATGGGCCTGTGCCGGCTGGATCCGGCGCGGCGCAACGTATCCGGTCAGTGGGCGGCGAGCCCGAGGGCGGCCGGAAGGGCGGCGAGGTCCGGGATCCGGTGCACGCCGGGCGGGGTGGCGGCCGCCGTCGACCGGCGGTCCAACCAGACGCCGGTGAGACCGGCGGCGTGGGCGGCGACCGCGTCGGTACCGGGATTGTCGCCGACGTACGCCGCCTCGTGCGGGGCGACCGCGAGCGCGCGGCACGCGTACCCGAAGATGGCCGGATCGGGCTTGGCGCAACCGGCCGTGTCGACGCACACCACGCAGGCGAACCGCTCCAGCAGGCCGGTGGCGGCGAGCTTGCGCCGGGCGTGCGCCTCGTCGTTGTTGCTGACCACCCCGACCGCCGCCGCCGCGGCCACCACCCGCAGGCAGTCCGCCACGTCGTCGAACGGGCGCATCGCAGCCTGGTAGTGCCGGCGGTACCCGCGGAACCAGGCCGCCGGGTCGGCCGGTGCCGGCCGGCCCAGCCACCGGGTCATGGCCACCGCGCGGGCGTCCTGCTGACCGGCGAAGGTCAGCTCACCGGCCAGGTAGCGGGCGAACTCCTGCTCCTGCAACGCATTCCAGTACACCGCCGCGGCCGGCCGGTCGGCGGCCGGTACGCCCAGTTCGGCGAGGTAGCCGAGGATGCCGCACCGCTCCGCCGTCGAGTAGTCGACCAGCGTGTCGTCGACGTCGAACAGCACCGCCCGCACCACCATGGCTCTCCCGCCGGTCGCCCCGGCCGCAGCCTACCGAGGCACCGGGCGGCCGTCCGGGTTGCCTGTGGGCCGACCGGCCACCGCCGCGCGGGTTCGGCCGTCGCCGACCGGTGCCGCAGCACCGGTCGGCGAGCCGTCAGCCCAGGTTCGCGCGGGCGGTACGGAGCCGGGACAGCGAGCGGTCGCGCCCCAGCAACTCCATCGACTCGTACAGCGGGGGCGACACCGTGCGGCCGGTCACCGCGACCCGGACCGGGGCGAACGCCTTGCGCGGCTTGAGTTCCAGCCCGTCGACCAGCGCCACCTTCAGCGCCTCCTCCAGGTCGGCGGCACGCCAGTCGGCGAGGCCGTCGAGCGCGGCGATCGAGGCGTCCAGGATCGGCGCCGCGTCGGCGCCGAGCGCCTTGGCCGCGCTGGCCTCCTCCGGGGCGAACGACTCCTCCGGGGTGAACAGGAACCGCAGCATGTCCGGTGCCTGGCCGAGGGTGGTGATCCGCTCCTGGATCAGCGGTGCGGCGGCGGCGATCACCGCCCGCTCGGCGTCGGTCGGCGTCACGAGCCCGGCCTCGACCAGGTACGGGACGATCCGGTCGACGAAGTCGTCCGGGGTGAGCAGCCGCACGTGCGCGGCGTTGATCGCGGCCATCTTCTTGCCGTCGAACCGTGCCGGGTTGACGTTGACGTCGGCGACGTCGAACGCCTCGACCAGCTCGGCCGGGCCGAACACGTCCCGGTCCGGGGCGATCGACCAGCCCAGCAGCGCCAGGTAGTTGACCATGCCCTCCGGCAGGTAGCCCTCCCGCCGGTACTGGAACAGGTCGCTGGAGGGGTCGCGCTTGGACAGCTTCTTGTTGCCCTCCCCCATCACGTACGGCAGGTGCCCGAACCGCGGCGTGCGCTCGGCCACGCCGATCGCGATCAACGCACGGTAGAGCGCGAGCTGGCGCGGGGTGGACGGCAGCAGGTCCTCGCCGCGCAGGACGTGGGTGATCCGCATCATCGCGTCGTCGACCGGGTTGACCAGCGTGTACAGCGGGTCGCCGGTGCCCCGGACGATGACGAAGTCGGGCACCGAGCCGACCTTGAACGTCACCTCGCCGCGGACCACGTCGTCCCAGGTCAGGTCCTCGTCGGGCATGCGCAGCCGCAGCGACGGCGTCCGCCCCTCGGCCCGGAACGCGGCCTTCTGCTCCTCGGTCAGGTCCCGGTCGAAGTTGTCGTAGCCCAGCTTCGGGTCGCGGCCGGCGGCCCGGTGCCGGGCCTCGACCTCCTCGGCGGTGGAGAACGACTCGTACGCGAAACCGGCCTCCAGCAGCCGTTTCGCCACGTCGGCGTAGATCTCGCGGCGCTGGCTCTGCCGGTACGGCGCGTACGGACCGCCGACGTCCGGGCCCTCGTCGTAGTCCATGCCGAGCCACGACATCGCGTCGAGCAGCATCCGGTAGCTGTCCTCGGAGTCGCGCGCGGCGTCGGTGTCCTCGATCCGGAAGATCAGCTTGCCGCCGGTGTGGCGGGCGTACGCCCAGTTGAACAGCCCGGTGCGCATCAGCCCGACGTGCGGGGTACCGGTCGGCGACGGGCAGAACCGCACCCGCACCTCGCTGCCGGTCGGGGCCGCCTCGCCGGCGTCGCGGGCGGAGTCGTGCTCAGTCAAGGTTCACCACCGGGTTGCTCAGGGTGCCGAGGCCGTCGATGGCCACGGTCACCGTGTCGCCGTCGGTCAGCGGCCCGACGCCGGCCGGCGTACCGGTGAGGATCACGTCACCGGGCAGCAGCGTCATCACGTGCGACACGTACGACACGAGGGTCGGGATGTCGAAGATCAGGTCCTTGGTGCGGCCGCGCTGGCGCACCTCCTCGCCGACGGTGCAGGTCACCTCGACGTCGGAGACGTCGGCGTCGGTGTCGATCCACGGGCCGAGCGGGCAGAACGAGTCGAAGCCCTTCGCCCGGGTCCACTGCCCGTCGCTGCGCTGCAGGTCGCGCGCGGTGACGTCGTTGGCGCAGGTGTACCCGAAGATCGCGGCCGGCGCGGTGGCCCGGTCGATGCGGCGGGCACCGGTCATCCCGATCACGACGGCGAGCTCCGCCTCGTGCTCGACCTGCTTGGACTGGGTGGGCAGCCGGATCGCATCGCCGGGGCCGGCCACCGAGGTGGACGGCTTGAGGAACAGCAGCGGTTCCTTCGGCACCTCGGCGTTGTGCTCGGCGGCGTGCGCGGCGTAGTTGCGGCCGACGCAGACGACCTTGCTCGGCAGGATCGGGGACAGCAGCCGCACATCGTCCACGGCCCACCGTTGCCCGGTGGTCTGCACCCGGCCGAACGGCAGCCCCTCGATCTGGGCGACGGTCAACCCCTCCGTCCCCGCCCCGGGGTCACCCTCGACCACCCCGAACGACATGCCGCCACCGTGGGCGAACCGTGCGATACGCACAACACAACCTTCCCGTCGCCGTCCGCCGCCGATCGGCCCGGCGACGGTACGAATTGCCTCTGGGAAAGAATCTAACGTTCCGCGAGGTCCCGGCGTCGACGGGATAACGCACCGGCCGGCCGGTGCGTCGTCACTGGCAGACTGGAGGCATGTCCGTACCGCCCCGTGCGCGTCCCGACGCCGGCCCGCCCGGCGCGGTGTCGACCCGCGCGCGCCCCCAGGTGCTGGCCGAACCGGAGTGGCGTCGCCGGCGGGCGCAGCACGAGCGGCGGGTGGACGGCTGGACCGGGCCGCACCTGGCCCGGCGCCGGGACGGAATCCGGCATCCGGTGCAGGACTTCCTGTTCACGTACTACTCGCACCGACCCGCCCAGCTGCGCCGGTGGCACCCGGGCGCCGGGGTCGTGCTCGCCGGTGCCGACCCGGCCGAGTTCGGCGACCGGTACGAGCCGGTCGACGGCGGCGCGGCGCTGGTCGCCGGCCCGCTGCTCGCCCGCCGCCGCGACACCCTCGCCTGGGTTCGCGACCTGCTGGTGCGCACCGCGGGCCGGCCGGCCCAGTTCGGCTGCTTCGGCCTGCACGAGTGGGCCATGGTGTACCGGCAGACGCCCGAGCAGGTGCGGCACGCGGCCTGGCCGCTGCGGCTGTCGTCGGCCGACACCGACCGGGTGGTCGCCGAGCGCGGCGTGCGGTGCAGCCACTTCGACGCGTTCCGGTTCTTCACCGAGCCGGCCCGGCCGCTCAACGTGCTGCAGCCCACCCGCGAGCGGCAACCCGAGCTGGAGCAGCCGGGGTGCCTGCACGCGACGATGGATCTGTACAAGTGGGCCTACAAGCTGTCCCCGCTGGTCGGCAGCGACCTGGTGGCGGACTGCTTCGCGCTGGCCCGGGACGTGCGGGAGATCGACATGCGCGCCTCGCCGTACGACCTGAGCGCGCTGGGCTACCGACCGATCCCGATCGAGACGCCGGCCGGTCGCGCCGAGTACGCCGCCGCCCAGCGGGCGATGTCCGACCGCGCGGCGCCGCTGCGGCACCGCCTGATCGCCGCCTGCGACGACCTGCTCCGCTGACCCGACGCGGCGGGGTCACGGTCGGGAACGGGTGCCGACCAGGCCCGCCTCGTACGCGGCGATGACGAGCTGGGCGCGATCCCGCGCGGCGAGCTTGGCGAGCAGCCGGCCGATGTGCGACTTGACCGTGCCGTGGCTCAGGTGCAGGTGCTCGGCGATCTCGGTGTTGGACATCCCGCGGCCGACCAGCGTGAGCACCTCCCGTTCCCGGTCGGTGACGCCGGCCGGCGCGGTCCGGGCCGGCCCGGCCGGCGCCGGCCGGGCGGCGAACTCGGCGAGCAGCCGGCGGGTGACGCTCGGGGCGAGGAGCGCCTCGCCGGCCGCGACGACCCGGATGCCGGCCAGCAGGTCCGCCGGCGGGGTGTCCTTGAGCAGGAAGCCGCTGGCCCCGGCGCGCAGGGCCGCGTAGACGTACTCGTCGAGATCGAACATGGTCAGGATCAGCACCCGGGTGTCCGGCAGGTCGGCGCAGATGCGGCGGGTCGCCTCGATGCCGTCGGTGCCGGGCATCCGGACGTCCATCAGCACCACGTCCGGTCGCAGCCGCGCGGCCTGGGCGACGGCCTGCGCGCCGTCCGCGGCCTCGCCGACCACGTGCAGGCCGTCCGCGGTGTCCACCAGTACCCGGAACGAACCGCGCAGCAGCGCCTGGTCGTCGGCGATCAGTACCGAGGTCGTCACGGTGCCTCCGGCGCAACGATCGATGCCCGCATCGTCGCGGTGCCCGGCCGGACGTGGGGCTCGGACCGCGCGCCCGGCGGGCGACCCGGCGACCGGGTCACGACGCGCTCCGGTACGGCAGTACCGCCTCGACGGCGAACCCGCCGCCGGCGCCCGGGCCGGCGGTGAAACCCCCGCCGTGGGCGGCGACGCGTTCCCGCATCCCGATCAGGCCGTGACCGATCGACGGCAGCAGCCCACCCGCGGGCACCCGGGTGCCGTCGTCGGTGACCTCGATGCGTACCGCGGTGTCGGTGCCGGTCACCGCGACCCGGCAGCTCGCCGGCGCGGCGTGCTTGACCACGTTGGTGACCGACTCCTGCACGATCCGGTACACCGAGACGCCGAGGCTGTCCGGGACCAGCTCGGCGCCGCGTACCGACAGCTCGACCGGCACGCCGACCAGCGCCGCCCGGTCCACCAGCTCCCCCAGCCCGGACAGGCCGGGCGCGGGCGCCAGCTCGCCCGGTTCGCCGTCGCGCAGCACGCCGAGCAGGTCCCGCATCTCGGCGAGCGCCTGCCGGCTGGTGGTCTCGATCACCCCGAGCGCGTCGTGTGCCTCGGCCGGCCGCTGGCGTACCACGTGGTTCGCCACGCCTGCCTTGACCGCGATGACCCCGAGGGCGTGGGCGACGACGTCGTGCATCTCCCGGGCCAGCCGCAGCCGCTCCTCGGCGACCGCCCGCTCGGCGGCCTGCTGCGCCCATCGGGCCGCGTACTCCCGGCGGTCGGCGACCGCCCGGCCCAGCGTCCACGAGCACCCGAGCAGCACCAGCCCGAACACCAGCATCGAAAGCGACCGGTCGGTACCGCCCGCCGCGGAGCCGCTGGTCGGCCCGGCGGCGGTCATCGCGAGCAGCCCGACGGCGCTGAGGACCCCGATCGCGACGGTCGGCACCCAGCGGCGGCGGGGTTGGGCCACGGCCACCGAGTAGAGCGCGCAGGCCGCCGGCAGCAGGGTGTACGGCGAGAGGGTGCCGGCCGCCGCGCCGAGCACCACCGCCGCCAGCGCGACCACCAGCGCCGGGCCCGGCCAGCGGCGCCGGACCAGCAGGGCGCCGGCGCCGAGCACCGCCGGTACGGCCGCCAGCGCCGACCAGCCGCCGGCGGGTCCGAGCAGCAGCGCCGGCAGCGCGTCCGCGGCGAGCACGCCGGCGGCCAGCACCGTGTCGATCGCGATCAGCTGCCGTGGGGTCAGCCGCCACCTGCCGTCCTGCACCGCTCGACGGTAACCGGCCGGCGGCCGGTGCGCCTCCGACCACGGTCCGTCGGCCCCAGGTCCCAGTCACGGCGCTGGCCGGGCCGGGTACCGGACCGGGGTGCCGGCCCACGTCCGGACCGTGGCCAGACGCGCCGGACCCGGTCGGTCCCGCAGCCTGGTGCCATGACCACGCGAGCCGCCGAGGTGCGGGCATGATCGAGTTGAGACAGCTGACCAAGCGGTACGGCCGAACCGTCGCGGTGGACGACCTGTCGTGCACCGTCGAACCGGGCATCGTCACCGGTTTCCTCGGCCCCAACGGGGCCGGCAAGTCCACCACGATGCGCATCCTGCTCGGCCTGGACGCGCCGAGCAGCGGGGCGGCCCTGATCGGCGGGCGTCGGTACGCCACGATCGACCGGCCGCTGCGCGAGGTCGGCGCGCTGCTGGACGCCACCGCCGTGCACGGCGGCCGCACGGCGCGCAACCACCTGCGCTTCCTGGCCCGTACCAACCGGATCCATCCCGCCGCGGTCGACACGGTGCTGGACCGGGTCGGGCTCGCGCAGGTCGCCCGGCGCCGGGTCGGCGGGTTCTCGCTGGGCATGAAGCAGCGGCTCGGCATCGCCGCGGCGCTGCTCGGTGACCCGGCCGTCCTGATCCTGGACGAGCCGGTGAACGGTCTGGACCCGGACGGCGTGCGGTGGATCCGGCAGCTGCTGCGCGGGCTGGCCGCCGAGGGCCGCACCGTCCTGCTGTCCAGCCACCTGATGAGCGAGATGCAGCTGACCGCGGACCGGGTCGTCATCATCGGCCGGGGACGGCTGCTCGCCGACACCACCGTCGCCGAGCTGACCGACCGGTACGCCGGCGGCGTGCTGGTGCGCACCCCGCGCCCGGCAGAGCTGGCGGCGGTACTGACCCGGGCGGGCGGCACCGTCACCACCCAGCCGGACGGGCAGCTCGGCGTCACCGGGTTGACCGAGTCCGCGATCGGTGACCTGGCCGCCGAACACCGCCTGCCGCTGCACGGCGTGGCCCGCCGCGACGCCTCGCTGGAGGAGGCGTACCTGCAGCTGACCGCCGGGTCGGTCCAGTACGAGACGCCGCGGTCGACCCCCGGTGGCCCAGCAGCGCCGGACCACCGGACGCCGGCCGCGACGACGCCGCACCCGGCACCCGCCGCGCCGCCGCCCGCCGCCGAGCCGGCCACCACCACCGGCCCGGACGCCGCCGGTACCGCCGCCACCCCGACCGGAAGGGACGCCCGATGATCGCCGTACTGTCCGCCGAGTGGCTCAAGATCCGCTCGCTGCGCTCCACGTACGCGCTGCTCGCCGTGGTGCTCGCCGGGTTGGGCGGTGCCGCGGCGCTGTGCGCCTACCTCGTCGCCGTGTACGAGGGCGCCGCGGCGGACATGCGGGCGCACATCAGCGTGGCGCCGGTGGCCGGGCTGGTCGGCAGCATGACCGAACTGCTCGCCGGCGTGCTGGGCACCCTCGCGATCACCGGCGAGTACCGCAGCGGGACGATCCGGGCCAGCATCGCCTCGGTGCCGAGGCGTGGCCGGCTGTTCGCCGCGAAGGCGGCCGCGGTCGCGGCGATCGGCCTGGTCGCCGGCGAGGCGGCGGTGTTCGCCGGGTACGCGATCAGTCACGGCATCGTCGGCGACCGCACGCTGCTGCTGGACTCCCGCGGGTTCGCCGACCAGGCGCCGCTGCTCGTCGCGCAGGGGCTGACGGTACTGCTGTTCGCGCTGCTCGGGCTGTCGCTCGGCACGCTGACCCGCTCGGCCGCCGGCACCATCCCGGTGCTGGTACTGCTCTGGTACATCCTGCCGATCGTGGCGAACCTGCTGCCGCAGCCGTGGCACGGGCGGATCGGCTCGATCGTGCCGGACTCGCTGCCCGGCCAGCTCGCCGGCGTCGGCAACGACCACTCCGTGTACGGCGCGCTGCTGCCACCCTGGGGTGCCGCCCTCGCGATGGCCGCCTGGATCGGGGTCCCGCTGGCTGCCGCCGCGACGGTGTTCGCCCGCCGCGACACCCGCTGACGCCCGCCCTCTCCCGGAGAGACGGTCACGGGATCGCGACACCTCGTCGGCGGACGGGGTGCCGCGATCCCTCGACCGACGCCGGCGGCTCGATCAACGCGGGCGGGCCTTGATCGAGGGGGCGAGCGTCAGCCGGTCAGACGGTGGCCGGGGTGGCGGCCCGGACGCCGTAGGTGAGGGCGTCGACCAGCGCACGCCAGCTCGCCTCGACGACGTTCTCGTGCACGCCGACCGTGGTCCAGTTGCGCTGCTCGTCGCCGGAGTCGACCAGTACCCGGGTCACCGCGCCGGTGCCGTGGCTGCCCTCCAGGATCCGTACCTTGTAGTCGAGAAGGTCCACTGTGGACAGATGTGGGTAGTGCCGCACCAGTGCCGCCCGCAGCGCCGCGTCCAGCGCGTTGACCGGGCCGTTGCCCTCGCCGGTGGCGATCACCCGCTCGCCCCGCACCCGTACCTTGACGGTCGCCTCGCTGACCACCGCGCCGTCCTCCCGGTGCTCGACGATCACCCGGTACGACTCCAGCGTGAACGCGGTGACCGGCGCGGCGTCGAGCTCCCCGCGGACCAGCAGCTCGAAGGAGGCGTCCGCCGCCTCGTACGACCAGCCCTGCGCCTCGCGCCGCTTGACCTGCTCGGTGACCGACGACAGCACCTCGGGACGGCCGGTCAGGTCCAGGCCGAGCTCGCGGCTCTTGAGCTCGACGCTGGCCCGACCGGCCATCTCGGTCACGAGGATGCGCATGTCGTTGCCGACGATGGCCGGATCGACGTGGTTGTACAGATCCGGGTCCACCTTGATCGCACTCGCGTGCAACCCCGCCTTGTGAGCGAAGGCGCTGGCCCCGACGTAGGCCTGGTGGGTGTCGGGGGCGATGTTGGCGATCTCGGCGATGGCGTGCGACACGCGCACCATCGTCTCCAGGCACCCGTCCGGCAGGACCCGGCGCCCGAGCTTGGTGGTGAGGTTGCCGATCACGGCGAAGATGTCCGCATTGCCGGGCCGCTCGCCGTAGCCGTTCGCGGTGCCCTGCACGTGCATCGCGCCGGCCTCGACGGCGGCGATCGTGTTGGCCACCGCGCAGGCGGTGTCGTTCTGCGCGTGCATGCCCAGCCGCGGCTCGCCGCCGAGCTTGCCGCGCAGTTCGCTGACGGTGCGGTGGACGGTGGAGGGCAGGCCGCCGCCGTTGGTGTCGCACAGCACCACCACGTCGGCGCCGGCGTCCAGCGCGGTGCGTACCACCGACAGGCCGTAGTCCGGGTCGTACCGGTAGCCGTCGAAGAAGTGCTCGCAGTCGAGGAAGACCCGGCGACCGTGCTCGACGAAGTACCGCACCGAGTCGGCGATCATCGCGAGGTTCTCCTCGCGGGTGGTGCGCAGCGCCCGCTCGACGTGCCGTACGTCGGACTTGGCGACCAGGCACACGGTGCCGGTCTGCGCGTCGAGCAGGGCGCGTACCTGCTTGTCCTCGGCGACGTCGACACCCGCCTTCCGGGTCGACCCGAAGGCGACGAGTTCCGCGTGCCGCAGCGACAGTTCGGTCCGGGCCCGGGCGAAGAACTCGGTGTCCTTGGGCATCGCGCCCGGCCAGCCGCCTTCGATGAAACCCACCCCGAGCTCGTCGAGCAGCCGGGCGACGGCGAGCTTGTCGGTGACCGAGTAGCTGATCCCCTCGCGCTGTGCGCCGTCCCGCAGCGTGGTGTCGAACAGGTGGAACTCGTCGGCGGGCGTACCCATGGTGGTGTCCTCTCCCGGGGAGGTCGGATGGCGGAACGAACTGGCTGAGGCGAAACTGGCCCGGAAAACGAAAAGACCCCCCGGGTCACGGGAGGTCTGCGCGCTGGCTCGACGGGTAGGTCGGCGAAAGCGCGCTAGGTGCCAATAATCAGGCCGCGAAGAGTCCGGGTCATGACCGACACGATGCCACGCTGTCCGCCTTGTGGCCGGCACATCCCACCATGCGGGCGGCTTCGTGATCGACTTCACGTTGCCGGGCGGTCACCGGCGGCACCGACGGCGCGGCCCCGGTACCGCATCCGGTACCGGGGCCGTGGCCTGGTCGTTCGACCCAGCGCGATGTCAGAGCAGCCGGTGCACCCAGCCGTGCGGGTCGGGCAGCTCGCCGTGCTGGATGCCCAGCAGCGTCTCACGCAGCCGCCGGGTCACCGGGCCCTCCACCCCACCGCCGATGGTGAAGTCGAGATCGGCGCCGCGGATCCGCCCGATCGGCGTGACCACCGCGGCGGTACCGCAGGCGAACGACTCGCGCAGCCGGCCGGACTCGGCGTCGGCCTGCCACTCGCTCAGCGCGTACGGCCGCTCCTCGACCCGCCAGCCGCGGTCGGTGGCGATCGACAGCACCGAGTCGCGGGTGATGCCGGGCAGGATCGTGCCGGCCAGCGGCGGCGTCACCAGCGTCACGTCGTCGCCCTCGCCGTACACCGAGAAGACGTTCATGCCACCGAGCTCGTCGACGTAGCGGCGCTCCACCGCGTCCAGGAACACCACCTGGTCGCAGCCGGCCTCGATCGCCTCGGCCTGCGCCGCCAGGCTCGCCGCGTAGTTGCCGGCACACTTCGCCGCACCGGTACCGCCGGGCGCGGCCCGGGTGTACTCGGCGGACACCCACACGTCGACCGGGTGCACGCCGCCGGCGAAGTACGACCCGGCCGGCGAGGCGATCACGCAGAACAGGTACTCCGAGGACGGCTTGACGCCGAGGAACACCTCGGTGGCGAACATGAACGGCCGGATGTAGAGGCTGCCGCCGTCCTGCGTCGGGATCCACTCCCGGTCGCGCTCGACCAGCAGCCGCACCGCGGTCAGGAACGCCTCCTCCGGCAGCCGGGGCATCGCCATCCGGTCGCAGGTGATCTGCATCCGGCGGGCGTTGGCCTCCGGGCGGAACATCGTGACGCCGCCGTCCGGCGCGTGGTAGGCCTTCAGCCCCTCGAAGATCTCCTGCGCGTAGTGCAGCCCCGCGGTGGCCGGGGACAGCGAGATCGGGCCGAACGGCTCGATTCGCGCGTCGTACCACCCTTTGGCGTCGCTGTAGCGGATCGTCGCCATGTGGTCGGTGAAGACCCTGCCGAAGCCGGGGTCGGCCAGCAGCGCGGCGCGCTGCGTCGCGGCGACCGGTGCCGGGTTCGGCCGGATCTCGAAGTCCAGCGTGGCCAAGCCAGCCGCACTGCCCGATGCTGTGTTGCTGCCAGCACTCATCGTTTGCGTACCTCCCAGGCACGTCGTTGGACCGCGGTACGTGTCAACAGGCCGAACTTATCGTCCGTTCAGCCGCCCCGGACGGTGCCGGTCGGCGCGGTCGAGGCGAGGCCTCGCACACCGACCCGGCATCTCGGCTGGGCGGGTCGACGGGGACGCATCCCGGCGACCGCGGTCGGATCGTCGTTGTGGGCGCGGCACGCGCACAGGATGCGGCGCGGCAGGGCGACCCGGCCCGCGCCCGGCCGATAGGCCACGCACGGACACCACGGTCAGCATAACCGCAGCACTGAACGTTCCCTCAGGGGCGCCGACCGGGTTCCACCGGGACGCCGACCGCACCGACGGTCGACGCCCCGGCGGCGCTCACTCGCCGAGCAGGGTGTCCTCGATGGCGT
Source organism: Actinocatenispora sera (assembly GCF_018324685.1). Classification (NCBI taxonomy): domain Bacteria; kingdom Bacillati; phylum Actinomycetota; class Actinomycetes; order Micromonosporales; family Micromonosporaceae; genus Actinocatenispora; species Actinocatenispora sera. The sequence continues at coordinate 5,576,421 of NZ_AP023354.1, forward strand.
TGAAGACGCCGTTACCGGTGGAATCCGCCTTCTTGTTGCTGGGCAGTGCCCCGTCGTACCGCAGCACCGTCACGATGATCATGTACCGGTGGTACGCGCCGTAGTACGCCCGCCACCGCGGCGTCGCACCGTCGTCGCACAGGTGGCTGGAGGCGCCCGACTTCGGGCAGAAGTAGTGCAGCCCGTTGAACGCCGCGCTGCCCCCGTCGAGCCCCGACTCGACCGCGTCCGCGTCGTCGTCGGTCGGCAGCGGGATCACCATCACGCTCGCCAGCAGCTTCTTGTCCGGATCCGGGTAGTCGGCGGTCGCCATGTTCCCGCAGTCGTGCTTGCGCAGCAGCGCCTCGGTGTTGGAGTCACCGGCGTCCGAGCAGGCGCTGAAGAACCCCTCCGAGTCCAGGGTGAGGCCGGCCGCGGTCTCCGGGAAGATCGAGTCGAGCTCGAACGGGACGGGATCGGTGTCCTCGTCGTCCAGGTCGGTCGGATCGCGGTACTCGTCGGTCGGCGAGACGCTCTCGCTCGGTGACGGCGAGTCGCTGTAGCTCGGCGAGGCACTCCCCTCCGCCGCGGACGCGCTCGCGCGTGCCTGGGCCGCCCTGCGGCTCGCCTCGTTGCTGCTGTGGATCAGGAACACCAGTCCGAGCACCACCACCAGCAGCAGCGCGCAGCCACCGCCGACGATGCCGGCGATCGCGCCGCCGGACAGCTTGCCCGAGGTGGTCGGCACCGGTGCCGGTTGGCCCCACGCCGAGGTGGGCGGGCCGTACGGCGAGTTCGGGTCGGGCGGCATCCCCGGCCCATACGGTGAGTTCGGGTCGGGCGGCATCCCCGGCCCGTACGGCATGCCGGACGCCGGCATGCCCGGCTGGTCGTACGGCACACCCGAGGCCGGCCCGCCCGGCTGTTCGTAGAACGTGCCCGGCTCGGCCGCGCCCGGACCGTAGCCGGGATCCGGCATCCCCGGCGAGTACGGCGGCAGGCCGGGATCCGGCGCGCCCGGGCCGTAGGGCGGCGGCATGCCGGGACCGCCGGACGGCGGCTCCGCCCCGTACGGCGGCAGGCCCGGCCCGGGCGCGCCCGGGTAGGGCGGGCCGGACTGGGGCGGCGGCATGCCGGGGCCACCGGACGGTGCACCCGGCCCGTACGGCGGCTGTGGCATGCCGAACCCACCCGGGGGGCCGGGCTGTCCTGGAACGGGCTGGCCGGGAGCGGGCTGGCCGGGAGCGGGCTGGCCGGGAGCACCCTCGGGGTGCATCCCGTTGGTCAGGTAGGGATCGCCCCCAGGCCGGTAGCCGCCAGGCACGTTTCCCCCCGGCGGCTCCGGCTCGGACCCGGGGCGCTGATTGTCCGACATGGCCACAACATAGAGCGAACACACAACCAGCCGGAACCCGGTAGCCCGCAACCGATGCAGCACCGAGAGATCGACCCGGGTCGCTGGCCACCGGCACGACCCATCGCTGAGAAACCCTTACGGTTTCGCGGCGCCCCGGGCCCGTCGCCACGCCCCGGAGGCGCCACGTGTGGCCGCCACCGGGACCCCACGAGTCCACGCCCCGAGGCGCCAGGAGTGACCGCGCCCCGGGGCGCGGCGGGTCCGCGCGCCACGACTCGAGGCGCGGCGCGACCCGGGAGGCGAGGTCAGCCGGCGAGTGCGGTCGCGATCGCGTCGCCGACCTCGGCGGTACGCAGCTTCTCCCCCGGCACCCGCTTGGCCACCTCGGCGCCGACCGCCTCCTCGACCCGCCGGGCTTCGGCCGGGCGGTCCAGGTGGTCCAGCAGCAGTGCGGTGGACAGGATGGCCGCGGCCGGGTCCGCGACGCCCTGCCCGGCGATGTCCGGCGCCGAACCGTGCACCGGCTCGAACATCGACGGGTACGCGCGGGTCGGGTTGATGTTGCCGCTCGCGGCCAGGCCGATGCCGCCGGTCACGGCGGCGGCCAGGTCGGTGAGGATGTCGCCGAACAGGTTGTCGGTGACGATCACGTCGTACCGCTGCGGGTCGGTGACGAGGAACATCGCCGCGGCGTCGACGTGCTGGTACTCGGTCTGCACGTCCGGGTACTCGGTGGCCACCTCGGCGAACGTGCGCGCCCACAGGTCCCCGGCATTGACCAGCACGTTGTTCTTGTGCACCAGCGTCACCTTGCGCCGCGGCCGGCGCATCGCCCGCTCGAACGCGTCCCGCACCGCGCGCTCGGCGCCGTACCGGGTGTTGAGGCTCTCCTCGGTGGCGACCTCGGCCGGCGTGCCCTTGCGCACCGAGCCGCCGGCCCCGCAGTACAGCCCCTCGGTGCCCTCGCGGACCACGACCAGGTCGATGTCGCCGGGCGCGACGCCGGCCAGCGGGCTGGTGGTACCGGCCCACAGCCGGGACGGTCGCAGGTTGACGTAGTGGTCGAAGGCGAACCGCAGCTTCAGCAGCAGGCCGCGCTCCAGCACTCCGGAAGGCACGCTCGGGTCGCCGACCGCGCCGAGCAGCAGCACGTCCTCACCCGCCAGCTGTTCGAGCACCTCGTCCGGCAGCACCTCGCCGGTGCGGTGGTACCGGGCCGCGCCCAGGTCGTACTCGGTGGCCGCCACATCCGGCAGCACCACGTCGAGGACCTTGCGCGCCTCGGCGACCACTTCCGGCCCGATACCGTCGCCGCCGATGACCCCCAGCCGTACCGTCACGCCGTACCTCCCGCGGTTGCTGTCGCCGGCGGCCGCGCACCGGTCCGCCCACCCGCAAGTCTCCCGCGGAGCCGGCCGAGATCCCAGGACGCGATATCGGCTTCTCATATATTGGGAGTCGTGATGGCATCGGGCAGAACGGTGAAGGGTGGCCGAATTACGCGATGCGGACAGATGCCCGGCAGTGGCCGCATCGGCCAGCAGAAAGCCGAAGAATCATAAAAATGGCCACTACTAGTGTCGCGTTATTGACAGAGACACCAGTGTCGATCGAGTATGGGACCCCTTAGGTCAGATACGGCACGACAAAGGTGTCGGATCTTCCCGACGGAGCACGCCGAACACTGGGCGTCCGCGGACGCAGCGCACGGCCCCCGCGACCGCGGCCAGGTCACGGGGGCCGGCAGGGAGCGCGAACGCGGGGGGTGAGCGTCGCGCTGTGGGGGGTGCAGGCCCGCACGCTGCAGCATCCTCGGGCAGCCTCGCATCTGTGCACGGACCGTTCGGACCGTGACAATGACCCAAGAACCGCCAGATGGACCTCTGTATCGTGTAGCCGACATGAACGGTATCCGGAATAACGACACAGCGCAAGCGCGAGACGGCTCTGCGTTGCATCCGGCGATACGTCATGCCCGCCAGGCACATCGCGACTGATTCGTGATCAAGCAATCGACCTGCGGGAATACCGTTCGAGGCCGATCCTGGCCGCAACCGGTCGGCGCAAGACGCCAAACAAGCCCCGGGAAAACGCCCGACGCTCTTCCCTCCCGGCCATCACCATGGCACGGTACAGCCGATGCGTAACGGTCCGGGGAGTCCGCATTCCGGCAAAACCCGTATTACGGCAAACCGCGGCAACGACGGCAGCGGCTCGCTCGGACGGGTACCAGCGCGGTGCGATCGGACCGTTTCCGCCGATACGATCCAGTTGCAGGTTCGGACGAAGGGATGCACCTGTGACGTTGGGTGATCGGAACGACCGATCGTCCGACCGTTCCGGTCGGTCGAACGGTCGGCCCACCCCGGCACCGGATGCGGAGCCGCACCCAACCGCGCCCGACGACTGGCCCACCATCCCGTGGGCCGGTCCGGAGCCCGCGGTCGGCGCGCCACCGCCGCCCGCGCCCCGCCGCGCCGGCGAGGCGCCGACGACCGGCCCGACGCCGAACTTCGCCGACCACGCCGGCGACGAGAGCTACTGGACCCGGGCCGTCCGGCAGCGTCCGATCGACCCCTTCGCCGGGCCACCACAGCCCGGCTTCGTCCCACCGCCCGACCCGCCGTGGCTCCACGCGCCCGAGGCGGGTCCGACCCCGCCTCGACCGGCCGGACCGCACCCGCCCCCAACCGGGCCGACCGTCCCCCAGGGCGCCGGGCCGACCATCCGCCGGGCGGCCGGGTCGGCCATGCCACCGACGCCCGATCCGGCCTCGTCCACCGGGGCCCCCACGATGCCGTCGGACGGCGACCAGCCCCGCACCGGCTCGGCCGGCGCCGCCACCGGTGTCCGGCCCACCGATGCCGGCGTGGGTCCGGACTCCCCTCCCGGCGACGCCGGTCGGAACGACCAGGGCGGCGACCCGCTCGAACCACCGCCCTGGGTCCGGCCGGACTGGGCGCGCGGCGAGACGCCCCCGGGCCCGTTCGGTGTCCCGCCCGACGCGGCGGATGTCGGCGCGCCGCACCGATCCGGTGGCGCGCAGCGAACCGGCGCCGATCCGGCCGACACCGTCCCACCGCGGCCCGGTGCCGACCGGTCCGGCGCCGACCGGTCTGGTGCCGACCGGTCCGGTGCCGACCGGTCCGGTGCCGACCAGGCCGGTGCCGACCGGTCCGGTGCCGACCGGTCCGGTGCGACCGCGAACGGCCGGTCCAGCCCCCGAGACACCGGCCCACGAGACACCGGCCCACGAGACACCGGGCCGCGAGACGGCCGGCCACACGACACCGGGTCCTGGGACACCGGGTCCCGGGATGCCGGGCCACGCAAGGGCGGGTCGTCGGACGGCAGGACCTGGGACGCCGGATCCTCGGCTGCCGGACCACGGAACGCCGGTCGCTCGGACGGCAGGACCTGGGACGCCGGGCCCTCGCCCGCCGGGCCGGACGGTTCCCGGACCGATGACGGCGGTGGCGAGCCGTCCGACGTCGACGACGACGAGTTGCTGCCACCGGCCGGTACGGCCCGGCGTGGTCAGCTCACGGTGGCCCGGCTGCAGCCGGCCAACGTACGCCAACTGGTCCGCGCGGCGCCGCCGCAGCCGGCCGGGAAACCGCCCGGCTCGGCGAGCGCCGCCGGCGTGCTGTGCGGGATCCTCGCCGTACCGATGCTCGCGACGACCGGCGCGCTGTTCGCCACCGGCGCCCACCCGGCGCTCGCCGGGAGCACGTTCGTCATGGCGATCCTGTCGGTGGTCGGCGGGGTCCGGCTGATCCAGCGCGGCAGTCCGCTGTTGCCGCTGCTGTGTGCGGCGTTCTCGGTGCTCGGCGGCGTACTGCTGATCAGCGGTGCGGTCGGCTCCGGCGTCCTGATCAGCGTCGTCGGTACGGTCTGGCTGCTGTTCACGGCGCTGGCACTGATCATGGTGCTGCTGTTGCGGCGCCGCCGGGTGCGCCGGTGGCTGACCGCGCGCGGCAGGGAGTGGCAGCGCGGCCGGCCGGCGCCGCGGCGCTGGCGCTGGCGGCGCCGCATCCAGCTGCCGGAACGGCTGCGGGTACGACCGAAGCTGCGCCTGGTGTCCCGGCTGCGGCCGGCGCAGCAGACCCGCCGGACCCGCCGGCCGGCCAAGGTCAAGCGGGTCGGCCGGCACGTGCGTGGCGGGCGGCGGCCCGGCGCGCGGTCCGGCCCGGTCGGCTTCGTCGGCCGCGACTCCCCGGACCGGCCGCCACAGGACTGAACCACCGGCCCCGAAACCCCGCGCGCCGCAGGCGGTACCGCGGGCCGCGGGCGGGGCGCACTCCCGGAGACGGTCGCGCGAGGCTTCCGGAGACGCAGACGGGGTCGGGGACGGAGACAGAGACGGGGCCGGCACCGGTGTGCGCGGCCCCGTCCTGGTCGGTACGGCTCAGGCGGTCTCGGTGATGGGGCGGTCGACCCAGCTCATCATCGAGCGCAGCTGCTTGCCGACCACCTCGATCGGGTGGTTGGCACCCTCCTCACGCAGCTTGGTGAAGTTCGGCCGGCCGTTGTCGTCCTCGGCGATCCACTCGTTGGCGAAGGTGCCGTCCTGGATCTCGCCCAGGATCTTCTTCATCTCCGCCTTGACGTGCGCGTCGACAACGCGCGGGCCGCGGGTGAGGTCGCCGTACTCGGCGGTGTCGGAGCAGGAGTAGCGCTGCCGGGCGATGCCGCCCTCCCACATCAGGTCCACGATCAGCTTCAGCTCGTGCAGCACCTCGAAGTACGCGATCTCCGGCTGGTAGCCGGCCTCGGTCAGCGTCTCGAAACCGGCCTGGACCAGCGCCGAGGTACCGCCGCAGAGGACGGCCTGCTCGCCGAACAGGTCGGTCTCGGTCTCCTCGGTGAACGTGGTCTTGATGACGCCGGCGCGACCGCCGCCGATCGCCGCCGCGTACGACAGGGCGGTGGCGAAGGCGTTGCCGGTGGCGTCCTGCTCGACCGCGACCAGGTCCGGCACGCCCTTGCCGTCCGCGAACTGCCGGCGCACCAGGTGACCCGGGCCCTTCGGCGCGACCATCACCACGTCGACGCCCTCCGGCGGCTTGATGAAGCCGTACCGGATGTTGAAGCCGTGGCTGAACAGCAGCGTCTTGCCGGCCGCCAGGTTCGGCGCGACGTCGTTGGCGTACAGCGAGCGCTGCACGGTGTCCGGCGCCTGGATCGAGATCAGGTCCGCCTCGGCGGTCGCCTCGGCCGGGGTGAGCACGCGCAGTCCCTGCTCCTCGGCCTTGACCCGGCTCTTGGAGCCCTCCGGCAGACCGATCCGGACGTCGACGCCGGAGTCGCGCAGGTTGAGTGCGTGCGCGTGCCCCTGGCTGCCGTACCCGATCACGGCGACCTTCTTGGCCTGAATCACCGACAGGTCGGCGTCGTCGTCGTAGAAGACCTCAGCGGCCATTGTTTCCCTCTCCTCGGAACTGCTTGTTGGCGAAAACGGTGCTGCGAAGCCGGATCAGGCTGTACTACGCAGGGTGGGGCTGGTGATGGAGCGGGCGCCGCGGCCGATCGCGACCAGGCCGGACTGCACCATCTCCTTGATGCCGAACGGCTCCAGCATCCGCAGCAGCGCGTCCAGCTTGTCGCTGGTACCGGTGGCCTCGATGGTCAGCGCCTCCGGCGAGGCGTCCACCACCTTGGCGCGGAACAGCTGGACCGCCTCCATCACGTGGGTGCGGCTCTGCACGTCGGCGCGGACCTTCACCAGCAGCAGCTCGCGCTGAACCGAGGCGTCGGTCTCCAGCTCGACGATCTTCAACACGTTGACGAGCTTGTTCAGCTGCTTGGTGACCTGCTCCAGCGGCGAGGATTCGACGTTGACCACGATGGTGATCCGCGAGATGCCCGGCTGCTCGGTCTCGCCGACCGCGAGCGAGTCGATGTTGAACCCGCGCCGGCTGAACAGCCCCGACACCCGCGCCAGGACGCCGGGCTTGTCCTCCACCAGTACTGACAAGGTGTGCTTACTCATGGCCGTCCTCGCTTCGCTCCGGGCGGCCATGAGGCACGAAACGCCGTGCCCATGATTCGCTCCACTTCGTTTCGCTCATAGGTCGTCCTCATCGAAGGCGGGGCGGACACCCCGGGCGAACAGGATGTCGTCGTTGCCGACGCCGGGCGGCACCATCGGCCACACCATGGCGTCCTTGCCGACCACGAACTCGGCGACCACCGGCCGGTCGTCGATGTCCATCGCCTGCTTGATCGTGGCGTCCACGTCGTCGGCCGACTCGGCCCGCAGCCCCACGCAGCCGAGCGCGTCGGCCAGCTTGACGAAGTCGGGCACCCGGTGCTTGTGGGTACCGAGGTCGGTGTGCGAGTAGCGGCCGTCGTAGAACAGCGTCTGCCACTGCCGGACCATGCCCAGGTTGCCGTTGTTGATCACGGCGACCTTGATCGGGATGCCCTCCAGCGCGCAGGTGGCGAGCTCCTGGTTGGTCATCTGGAAGCAGCCGTCGCCGTCGATGGCCCAGACGGTACGGTCCGGCCGGCCGGCCTTCGCCCCCATCGCCGCGGGCACCGCGAACCCCATGGTGCCGGCGCCGCCGGAGTTGATCCAGGTACCGGGCTTCTCGTACGAGATGAACTGGCTCGCCCACATCTGGTGCTGGCCCACGCCGGCGACGTAGATCGCGTCCGGGCCGACCAGCTCGCCCAGTCGCTGGATCACGTACTGCGGGGCGAGCGTGCCGTCCGACGGCTCCTCGTAGCCCAGCGCGTACCGCTCGCGCAGGTCGCGCAGCTGCGCCCACCAGGCGGACAGTTCCGGGCCCTCGCCGCCGTTGTCGGCGATCTCGGCCCGCATCGCGGTCAGCAGCTCGGTCAGCACCCACTTGGCGTCGCCGACGATCGGCACGTCGGCGTGCCGGTTCTTACCGATCTCGGCCGGGTCGATGTCGGCGTGTACCACCGTCGCGTCCGGCGCGAACGAGTCAAGCCGGCCGGTCACCCGGTCGTCGAAGCGGGCGCCGAGGGCGACGATCAGATCGCTGCGCTGCAGCCCGTACACCGCGCTGACCGAACCGTGCATGCCGGGCATGCCCAGGTGCTGCGGGTGCGAGTCGGGGAACGCGCCGCGCGCCATCAGGGTGGTCACCACCGGGATGCCGGTCAGCTCGGCCAGCTCCCGCAGCTGGTCGGTGGCGTGCGCCTTGAGCACCCCGCCGCCGACGTAGAACACCGGCCGCTGGGCGGTGCGCATCAGCCGCGCCGCCTGGCCGATCTGCTTGCCGTGCGGGTGCGTCGTCGGGTGGTAGCCGGGCAGGTCCAGCGCCGGTGGCCAGCTGAACGTGGTCTGCGCCTGCAGCACGTCCTTCGGGATGTCCACCAGCACCGGGCCGGGCCGGCCGGACAGCGCCAGGTGGAACGCCTCGGCGACCACCCGGGCGATCTCCGCCGGGTCCTTGACCAGGTAGTTGTGCTTGATGATGGGCAGCGTGATGCCGCAGATGTCGGCTTCCTGGAACGCGTCGGTGCCGATCAGGGCGGTGCTCTGCTGCCCGGTGATCGCCACCACCGGCACCGAGTCCATGTACGCGTCGGCGAGCGGCGTGACGAGGTTGGTCGCGCCAGGCCCGGAGGTCGCCATGCAGACGCCCACCTTGCCGGTGGCCTGCGCGTACCCCTCGGCGGCGTGGCCGGCGCCCTGCTCGTGCCGGACAAGTATGTGCCGGATCTTGGTGGAGTAGAACAGCGGGTCGTAGGCCGGCAGGATGGTGCCACCGGGGATCCCGAAGACGACCTCGGTGTCCAGCGCCTCGAGCGCGGCGATGAGTGCCTGGGCGCCGGTCATGGGAGTGCTGGTACCGGTGCCGCCGGGGCGGGGGGCCGGGCGGGCGGCCCGACTGGCCGCCGGCGGGGTTGCGGGTTTCGTCATCGCAGTCCGATCCGGGTTGACGGTGAGCTTCAGGTGGACGGCGTGCTTCGGGCCACGGCCCCCGGCGGCCGGGCAGGTCGACCGAAGGCAAAAAGAAGGCCTGCGTGCCACACGCACACAGGCCGCGCACCGTCACCGGAGTGACGGTGCGCTAAATAAGTACTACGAGGACGTGCCGACTCGACTGCATGAGCTAACTCTGACGCATCCCAGCGCTCCCGTCAACCAGTCTCACATCGTGGTTCACGCCACTTCTCGCCGGGCAGATCCCCTGGTTCCCACGCTCGTTGAAGGCTGAATGAGGGTTAAGTAAGTGTCCCGAGTGGTGGAACGAACGACCCGGGTCGGTGTTCACCGGCCGGTTTCGCGTGACAGACTGTCCGCCATGGCTGAACTGAGGTCGCGGACCTCCACCGCGGGACGCAACATGGCCGGCGCCCGGGCGCTGTGGCGGGCCACCGGGATGACCGACGACGATTTCGGCAAGCCGATCGTCGCGATCGCCAACAGCTTCACCCAGTTCGTACCCGGTCACGTGCATCTCAAGGACCTCGGGCAGCTCGTCGCCGGCTCGGTCGCCGAGGCCGGTGGCGTCGCCAAGGAGTTCAACACCATCGCGGTCGACGACGGCATCGCGATGGGCCACGGCGGCATGCTCTACTCGCTGCCGTCCCGCGAGCTGATCGCCGACGCGGTCGAGTACATGGTGAACGCGCACTGTGCCGACGCCCTGGTGTGCATCTCCAACTGCGACAAGATCACGCCGGGGATGCTGATCGCCGCGATGCGGCTCAACATCCCCACCGTGTTCGTCTCCGGCGGGCCGATGGAGGCCGGCAAGACGGTCGCGATCGAGGGCATCGTGCACGACAAGATCGACCTGATCGACGCGATGATCGCCTCCGCCAACGACTCCGTCACCGATGACCAGCTCGACTCGATCGAGCGGTCCGCCTGCCCGACCTGTGGCTCGTGCTCCGGCATGTTCACCGCCAACTCGATGAACTGCCTGACCGAGGCGATGGGGCTCGCCTTGCCCGGCAACGGTTCCACGCTCGCCACGCACAGCGCGCGCAAGGCGCTGTTCGAGCGCGCCGGTCGGACCATCGTCGACCTGGCCAACCGGTACTACGGCAAGGACGACGAGTCGGTGCTGCCGCGCTCGATCGGCAGCCGGCAGGCGTTCGAGAACGCGATGGCGCTCGACGTGGCCATGGGCGGGTCGACCAACACCGTGCTGCACCTGCTCGCCGCGGCCCGCGAGGCCGGGCTCGACTTCGGCGTCCGCGACATCGACGCGATCTCCCGCCGGGTGCCCTGCATCGCCAAGGTGGCGCCGTCGGTCGCGAGCGGAGCGAGCAAGGACGGCGCTGCGGGCCCGGTCCGGATTTATCACATGGAGGACGTGCACCGGGCCGGCGGCATCCCCGCGATCCTGGGCGAGCTGGACCGCGGCGGGCTGCTGCACCGCGACGTACACGCGGTGCACGCCGACACGCTGGACGAGTGGCTGTCCCGCTGGGACGTGCGGGCCGCCGAACCCGCGCCGGAGGCGGTCGAGCTGTACCACGCGGCGCCCGGCGGGGTGCGCACCACCGAGGCGTTCTCCACCGACAACCGGTGGGACCGGCTGGACACCGACGCCGAGCACGGGTGCATCAGGGACGTGGCGCACGCGTACACCGCCGACGGAGGGCTCGCCGTGCTGCACGGCAACATCGCCGTGGACGGCTGCGTGGTCAAGACCGCGGGGGTACCGGAGGAGGTCTGGACGTTCCGCGGCCCGGCGAAGGTGTTCGAGTCGCAGGAGCAGGCGGTCGACGGGATCCTCGACAAGACCGTGCAGCCCGGCGACGTCGTCGTCATCCGGTACGAGGGCCCCAAGGGCGGGCCGGGCATGCAGGAGATGCTGCACCCGACCTCGTTCCTGAAGGGCCGCGGGCTGGGAAAGGCGTGCGCGCTGATCACCGACGGCCGGTTCTCCGGCGGGACCAGCGGGCTGTCGATCGGCCACATCTCCCCCGAGGCGGCCGGTGGTGGGCTGATCGCGCTGGTGCGCACCGGCGACGAGATCGCGATCGACATCCCGAACCGGTCCATCGAGCTGCTGGTCGACGACGCCGAGCTGGCCCGGCGCCGGGCCGCGCAGGAGGCGCGGGAGCGGCCGTACACGCCGGTCGACCGGCAGCGCACGGTGTCCGCGGCGCTGCGCGCGTACGCGGCGATGGCGACCGCGGCGAGCGACGGCGCCTACCGCGACGTGGACCAGATCGCCCGCTGACGACGGCTCCGGCCGGCGAGCCACGGCGCACGGCCGCGGTCAGTGGCCCGGGGCCGCGAGCAGGTCGGTGACCAGGCGGCGCATGGTGTCCCGGACCCGGCCGGCCGCACCGTCGGCAAGAAGCGTCCGGATCGGCGGGGCGTGCAGCGAGCCGAGCAGTACGTGCCCGACCAGTTCGGCATCCAGGTCCGGGCGGGCCTCGGCGATCAGCCCGGTGAGGTGCTCGTACCACCAGGCGTAGGCGTCAGTGGCGGCCTGGGTCGCGGTCGCGTCGTGGTCCTCCGGCTCGGCGCGCTGCGCGGCGGCGGATCGTTGCGGGCCGGCGGCGGCGTACTCGTAGGCGGAGATCAGCACGCTGTTGCGGCTGGCGACGTCGACCACGGCATCGAAGAACGCGGTGAGCCGCTCGACGGCGGGCGCGCCCGGGCCGAGCGGCGGCGGTCCGGTACGGATCCGCCGGGACAGGTCGTCCATCCGCTCGTCCACCAGCGCCCGCAGCAGGCCGGCGCGGCTGCCGAACCGCCGGAAGACCGTGCCCTTGCCGACTCCGGCGGCGGCCGCGACGGCGTCGACCGAGACGTGCTCGGCGTCCTCGCGGGCGAGCAGTTCCTCGGTGGCGCGCAGGATCGCGGCACGGTTGCGGGCCGCGTCCGCCCGCTCGGCGCCGATCGCCATGCTCACCCCACTAGCGGACCAACGGTCCGGATAGTATCGTCGACAGCAAGCGGACCGTCAGTCCGCTTGATTCTTGTTCTCGAAGGGGAAGCATATGCGTGCGATCGTGCTGCACCGGACCGGCGACCCGGACGTCCTGCAACCCGCCGATCTCCCGGCGCCCGAGCCCGGCCGCGGTGAGGTGCTGGTACGCACGGAGGCCATCGGCACGCACTTCGCCGAGACCCGGCTGCGGGCCGGCACGCTGCCCGGGATGCCGGCGGCACTGCCCGCGGTACCGGGGTTCGAGGCGGCCGGCGTGGTCACCGCGGCCGGACCGGACGTCGACACCGCGCTGGTCGGCGCCCGCGTCGCCGCCATGGCGGTGGGCGGCAGCGGCAGCTACGCCGAGTACCTGACGGTGCCGGTCAGCGGCGTGGTCCGGCTGCCCGCCGGCGTCTCGGCACTCGACGCGGTCGCCGTCGCCACCCCGGGGGCGGTGGCGCTCGCCCTGGTCCGTACCGCCCGGCTGACCGGCACCGAGCAGCTCCTGGTCGAGGCGGCGGCCGGCGCCGTCGGCGGCTACCTGCTGCAGTTCGCCACCGAGGCCGGCGCAGGCCGCATCGTCGCCACCGCCGGTACCCCCGCCAAGCGCGAGCACGTCCTCGACCTCGGCGCCGACGTGGCGGTCGACCACCGCCGACCCGGCTGGCCGGAGCGGGTCGCCGAACTCGCCCGCGCCGACGGGCGACGCGGGCTCGACGTGGTCTTCGAGTCGATCGGCGGCGCCTCGGTCGGCGCGCTGCTGGCCGCGATGGCGCCCGGCGGCCGGATCCTGCTGTACGGCAACCTGTCCGACCAGCCGGCCGCGATCGGCGCCGGTGACCTGCTGCCGCGCGGGCTGACGCTGATCGGGTGCAGCGGCGCACCCGGCGACGGCGCCTGGTACGACACCACTCTGGCGGCCCGCGACGAGGTGCTGGAACGGTTGGCGCGCAAGCAGATCCGGCCGCTGATCGACAGCGTGCTGCCGCTCGCGGATGCGGCCGAGGCGCACCGCCGGCTGGAGGCCGGCGGCAACACCGGCAAGATCATCCTCGTGCCCTGACCCGGCGCAGCGGCGAGCCCCGGCACGCCGCTGACGCCCGCGTGCCGCGCCGGCCGGCCGCGCTCAGGCCGAGACGAACTTCGGCTCGTGCAGGTCGATGTAGTGGACGTCGTCCAGGTGCGACATCTCCTCGTCGATGATCCGGGCCGCGTCCGGCGGCGGGGACTTGCGCTCGGCCTTCCGCGCCTCGGCCTCGCTCGTGAAGGCCACCGTCTCGGTGAAGTACCCGTCCTCGTCGATGGCAACGGTCGCGCCCACGACATCCGGGCGGTACCGGGAAATCATCTCGCCGGACTGCTCGACCAGCGTGTGCAGCCTCTCCCGGCCGTGCACGCGACCCTGGATCACCTGCACGAACCCGGCATCGTCCCGGCCGCCGGAGAGCACCGTCGTGACGTCGTGGCAGTCGTGGAACGTGGCGCCGTCGACGAAGTTGCGCTCCATCCGCGACCACCAGTCCGACTGCTCCGCACGCCGGCTGTTGCGCTCGGCCGCCTCGGCGGACTCGAACCGGACCAGGATCACGCAGGTACCGTCCGCGCTGATCCCGTACGTCGAGCCGAGGAAGCCGATGGCACCCGGTTCGATCTCCTGGTGCCACTGTTCCAGCGTTGCCATGGTCGCGTCCGCGTCGCTGACCTTGCCCTGGATGATCTGCATGAACATGTCGCTCACCCCCGCAACTTCCACGGTAGAGGCGAGCGACCGCCAGCACCTCCGTCAATCAGCGCACTCGTCAACCGCCTGCCACCGACGGGATCACGTGCAGTTCGGCGCCCGCCGGGACGGGCGTGTCGAGGCCGGCGAGACCGCGGCATTCCGCCCCGTTGACGTAAAGGTTCACGTATCGGCGCAGGGTGCCTTGCTCGTCCCGGAGGCGACGATCCAGTCGCGGGTAGCTCGCGGCCAGCCGGTCGAGGGCTCCGCGCAGCGTGGTGTCCGGCGGCAGGTCGAGCGACAGGTGACCGGAGCCGCCGGCATCGGCCCGCAGCACACCGGGAAGCAGCACGGTGACCGTCATCGTCCTCACCCCACCACGGCGGCCCGGACGCACAGCACGTCGGGCAGGTGCGCGGCGATCTGCTGCCAGTGCTCCCCCTCGTCCGGGCTGGCGAACACCTCGCCGGACCGGGTGCCGAAGTAGACGCCGGGCACCGGCGCATCGTCCACCCCATCGCGTCGCGCAGCACGGTCGGGTAGAACCGCTGCTGGGGCAGGCCCTCGGTGAGCGCGGTCCAGCTGCCGCCCGCGTCCTCGCTGCGGTACACCCGGCAGGCCGCCTCCGGCGGGATGCGGTACTCGTCGGCCTGGATCGGGAAGTTGTAGACCACGCCCGGCCGGTGCGGATGCGACACCATCGTGAAGCCGAAGTCCGACGGCAGCCCGTCGGCGATCGAGGTCCACGCCGCCCCGCCGTCGTCGCTGCGGTAGACGCCATGGTGGTTCTGCGCGAACAGCTGGTCGGGCCGGTCCGGATGACGGGCCACCTTGTGCACGCACTGGCCGAACTCCGGGTACTCGTTCGGCAGGAACTTCGCCCGGATGCCGTGGTTGTTCGCCTGCCAGCTGGCACCGCCGTCGGTGGTGGTGTAGACGCCGCCGGTCGACATCGCCACCACGACCCGGTCGGCCTCGTGCGGATGCGGCAGCACCGTGTGCACCGCCTTGCCACCGAACCCGGGCGTCCACTCCGGCCGGTGCGGGTGGTCCCACAGGCCGCGGACGAACTCGAAGCTGCGGCCGCCGTCCTCGGACCGGAACAGCGCCGACGGCTGCACGCCCGCGTACACGACGTCGGGCTGGTCGGTGGGGCCGGGGGCCAGCTGCCACACCTGTTCCAGGCTGGCCTCGGTGTCGTCCGGGAAGGCGATCGGCGCGTCGGCCGGCTCCTGCCAGGTCGCGCCGAGGTCGTCGCTGACCGACACCCCGGGACCCCAGTGCTGGCTCGCGCTCCCGGCCAGGATGCGGGGCCGGGCGCCGCGGGTGTCGATCATCGCCGCGTAGACCGCGTGCATCGGGAAGTGCGGTCCGGTGAACTCCCAGTGGCTCCGGTCGCCGCTGGTGGCAAGGAACAGGCCCTTGCCGGTGCCGATCGCCAGCGCAACGGTGCCGGCGGCCGAACCGTGCTGTGCTGTCATCGTGGTCACCCTCTCCCGCCGGTGACCGCGTCGCCCCGGCCCGGCGTGCACGAAACGTGGCCGCTAGTATGCGCCGGCCCTCCGACAGCTTTCGCCCGAACGAGCGACCTCGCGCGACGGCACCGGTGGGTACCGCCGCGCGAGGTCCGGGGATCCAGCGTGGTCATGAGGCTCGGTACCGCACCGGCCCGGTGGCGTGGTGGTGGACCGACAGAGCCAGGACCAGCCACCGAGGGTCATGCTCAACGAGCCGTGGGACAGCGGGCCGGGCGTGGAGCCGCCGGGCTGGTCACGATGGCGGCGAGCGCCAGGGCGGCGGTCATCCCCACACCGGCGAGCCGTAACAGAATACGGTGGGGCATCTGCCCCTCCTCGTGCCGAGATCCACAAGATGGACGAAAGGCGACATCGATGAAAGGTGACATGTCGCATCTTGTCGGCCCAGGCGGGCGGGCGGAACCGCCGCACGCGGCGGGAAGGTGTCGGCGGCGGCATCCCGCCGGGATCGCAGCGGCCGACGGGAGGCCGACGGGGACGGTGTTCGGGAGGAAGTCATGTTCGAGACGTTGGGGCTGTCCACCGCGGCCGAGCAGCTCTACCTGGAACTGCTGGAGCGGCCCGGCGCCCGCCCGGACGCCCTGACCCGGTCCGACCGGGATCCCGACGCCGTCGGCGCCGCGATCGGCGAGCTGCGCGGGGCCGGACTGCTGCTGCCCGGTCCGGGCTGCACCGCGGTCGCGCCGGACGTCGCGGTCGAGCTGCTCGCGCACCGCCAGGAGGAACTGCTGCGCCGGGCTCGGGCCGCGGTCGAGCCGCTGCTGCTGCGCTACCGCCAGGTCGGCAGCCCGGATCCGGTCGAGCTGGTGGCCGGCAGCGAGCAGGTGTCACTGCGCTACGAGCAACTGGTTCGCTGCGCCCGCAAGGAGATCCTCGGCTTCGACAAGCCGCCGTACGTGGTGCCCGTGCGCGATCTCGGCATGGAGCTGGCGAGCCTGGGCCAGCGGGTGCGCTACCGCGCCGTGTACGCGCGGCCCGCGCTGACCATGCCCGGCCGGCTGTCCGATGTGGACACCCTGAAGAACGCGGGCGAGCAGGCCCGGATCCTGCCCGACCTGCCGTTCAAGCTGCTGATCGTGGACCGCCGGTGGGCGATGGTTCCGGTCAGCGAGGGCACCGAGGTGGAGCGCGCGATGGTGGTCCGGCCGTGCTCGCTGCTCGATGCGCTCGTCGCCACCTTCGACTCGTACTGGCAGCGCGCGGTGCCGTTCGGCGACGCCGGCCGGGCGAGCACCACCGGCGGCCGGGCCGCGCCGGACGATCTCTCCGAGGCCGACCGGCAGGTACTGGCGCTGCTCGCCACCGGGCTCACCGACGAGCGGATCGCCGCGCACCTGGGCCTCGGCCTGCGTACCGTGCAGCGCCGGGTGCGCGGTCTGATGGACCGGCTCGGCGCCGGAAACCGCTTCCAGGCCGGCCTGCAGGCCGCCCGCACCGGGCTGCTCTGAGCAGCACCGGTCGGGCGCGGCGCTCAGGGCCGTTCGAGCAGCGCTCAGGGCCGTTCGAGCAGCACGGTGGCACCCTCGTCGGCCAGTTCGGCGCGGATCAGGTAGTGCATCTTCTTGCCGGTGGCGGTGCGCGGCAGCTCGTCGACGAACCGGTACGCCCGCGGGCGCTTGAAGTCGGCCAGCATCGGATGCTCGCGGCAGTGCCGGTCGCATTCGGCCGCGGTCAACCCCTCCCCCGCCGGCTGCACGTACGCGACGACCAGCTGGCCCCACCGCTCGTCCGGGATGCCGACCACGATCGAGTCGGCGACCAGCGGATGCTCGTTGAGTACCTCCTCGACCTGCACCGGGTGGACGTTCTCGCCGCCGGAGATGATCATGTCGTCGCGGCGGCCGACGACCGTGACGAACTCCTGCTCGTCCCAGGTGCCGAGGTCGCCGGAGTAGAGCCAGCCGTCCCGGAACCGGGCGGCCTGCTCGGCAGCGTTGTTGACGTAGGAGTAGCCGGACTTGACCGAGCGCATGATGATCTCGCCGGTCTCGGTGCCGTCCTTGGCCACCGTGTCGGTCGGGTCCGTCGGCCGGTCGTCGTACACCTTGACCACCGCGACGTCGTCGTCGGTGCAGGCCCGGCCGGCGCTGCCGGCGTGCTCGGGCAGGTCGCCGGGGCGCAGGAAGGTGTTCCAGAACGCCTCGGTGGTGCCGTACCCGTTGAAGATGCGCGGCGTGAGCACCTGCTGGTAGCGCAGGCACGCGGCCCGCTCCAGCGGCGCGCCCATCGTCACCACGCCGCGCAGCGTGGACAGGTCCCGCGGGTTCTTCTCCTGCGCGTCGGCCAGCATCGCGAGGTTGGTGGGCGCGCCGATCAGGTACGTCAGGCCGTGCTCGGCGACCATGTCCAGGCACGCGTCCGGATCGAACTTGCGCATCGTCACCCCGGCCGCGCCGGCGTAGAAGATCGCGTTCGGGCCGCCCGGCGAGATGCCGCCGCGGTGGAACCACGGCGTCATGTTGAGCGTCCGGTCGGTCGGGTCCAGCGGGAAGTGCATGATCACGTCGTGCGCGGTGAGCACCTCGGCGACGCTGGGCAGCGACACACCCTTCGGCATCCCGGTGGTACCCGAGGTGTACAGCCGCACCGTCTCGTCGAAAGCGCCGGCCGGGTGCGCCGGTACCGCGCCGTCGGCCGGCAGCCCGTCGGCGAGCAGGTCGTCGAACGCGGTGATCCCGTCGGGTGCGGGCGCCTCCGCGGTCGCCGCCGCGACGATCGCCGGGACGTGCCCCGCGCGCTCCAGCGCCGCGACGGCCATCGGCGCGATCGCCGCGTCGAACACGTAGCCGACGGGCTCGCTGTCGTCGAGCACGTGCGCGGTCTCGCCGGCGGAGAACCGGAAGTTGATCGGTGCGGCGATCGCGCCGAGCTGCTGCGCGGCGAGGTAGCACAGCGCGAACTCGCTGCCGTTGAACAGCTGGAAGACCAGCACGTCGCCGGGCGCCACGCCGCGCGCGGCCAGGCCGGCGGCGAGCCGGTTCACCTCGGCGCCCAGCTGCGCGTACGTGTAGGACCGGTCGCGCGCGGTGTCGTGCAGCGCGAGTTCGTCGGCGAACCGGTGCACGTTGCGCCAGAAGCCGGACAGGAACGTGAAGTGCTGCTCGAAGACCGCGCGGTAGGCGGTCGGATCGTAGGTGTAGGACACGGTTGCCTCTCAACACCAGTCGGGCCGGCGCCGCCGGCGCTGTCGCGGGGATCAGTCGGGTCGGGTGAAGACCGCGACGCAGTTCTGGCCGCCGAAGCCGAACGCGTCCGCGATCGCCGCGGACACCGGCAGCGTCCGGGCCGCGTGCGGTACGTAGTCCAGGTCGCACTCCGGATCCGGGGTGTCCAGGTTGATCGTCGGCGGCACCCGGCCGTCCCGGACGGCGAGCGCGCAGACCATCGCGCCGAGCGCGCCGGCCGCGCCGATCATGTGGCCGACCATCGACTTCGGGCTGGAGATCGCCAGCCGGTCGGCGGCCGAGCCGAACGCCGCGTGCAGCGCCGCCGTCTCGGTCCGGTCGTTCGCCCTGGTCCCGGTGCCGTGCGCGCAGACATAGTCCACCTCGTCGGGTTTGACGTCGGCGTTGCGCAGCGCGCCGGTGATCGCCGCGGTGGCCTGCGCCGCGGTCGGATCGGGCGCGCTGACGTGGAACGCGTCCGCGGTCAGCGCGCCACCGGCGAGCGTCGCGTACGGCGCCGCGCCGCGCCGCGCCGCGTGCTCGGCGGACTCCAGTACGGCGAGCACGGCGCCCTCGCCGAACACGAAGCCGTCCCGGTCGGCGTCGAACGGCCGGCTCGCCGCCGCCGGATCGTCGTTGCGGGTGGACAGCGCGCCCATCCGGCCGAGCCCGGCGAACATCACCGGGGTGATCGCCGCGTCGGTACCGCCGCAGATCACCACGTCCGCCTCGCCGGCCGCGATCAGCCGCCGCGCCTCGACGAACGCGTACAACCCGCTCGCGCAAGCCAGCGCGCTCGCCGTCACCGGTCCGTGCACGCCCAGGTCGATGGCCACCTCGCAGGCCGGCATGTTGGTCAGCGACGAGGCCACGAAGTACGGCGAGATGTGCCGCTCGTCGCCCGCGAGCAGCTGCCGGGTCGCGCCCTCGATCGTGTCGAACCCGGCGACCGCGGCGTTGACGATCACCCCGACCCGGTCCGCCGGTACCGCGTCGGGGTCCGGCCGGGTGCTCGCGGGCGCTGGACCGGCGTCGCCCGCGGCGCGCGCCGGGGCCGGTTCGCCGGCCGTCGCCGCGGTGCCGATCCGCAGCCCGGCGTCGGCGACCGCCTCGCGGGCCGCGGCGACCGCGAACCGGGTGAACCGGGCCGAGCGGCGCAACCGCTTGCCGGTCAGGACCGCGGCCGGATCGAAGTCGCGCACCTCGGCGGCGATCCGGACCGGCGCCCCGGCCGGGTCGAACGCGGTGATGGGGCCGACGCCGGACCGGCCGGCGAGCAGGGCACGCCAGGTGCTCTCCCGGTCGTTGCCGACCGGCGTCACCGCACCGAAGCCGGTGACGGCGACGCCGCGGGGCGCGCCCGCGGCGGATCCGGCGGCGGTCATGGCCGCCTGCTCGCCTTCGGCATCGAGCGCCTTCCTTCCTCGACCGCGGGCCACCGCCCGACATGCAGTTTCTCCGGACGTTACCCGCGCGAGCGGCTCCCGGGACGGTCCACACGGGTATAACTTGTCACGGCCGTAGCCTTCACATGGCGGACAAACCGACCAGCTGGGCAGGATCCCGGGCGAGTGAATGCGCGCGATGCCGGCACGGCGCCGTCGGTCGACGCCCCGCCGGGCCGCACGATCGGCCTGTCACTCCACAGTGGATGGACCGATGACCCGGGGAACGCCGTCGGAGTGCAGGTCGAAGAACGCCTCCACGTGCTCCACCGGCATCGGCCGGCCGAACAGGTACCCCTGGGCGTAGCCGCAGCCCGCCGCGGCGAGCGCGGCCACCTGCTCCGCGGTCTCGACGCCCTCCGCCACCACCGACATGCCGAGCCGCTCGCCGAGGCGTACCACGATCTCGGCGAGCGGCGCGGCCGGCGCACCCGGACTGACCGGCTCCGCGATCAGCGCGCGGTCGGCCTTCAGGATGTCCACCGGCAGCCGGCGCAGGTAGGTCAGCGCGCTGTGCCCGGTACCGAAGTCGTCCAGCGCCACCCGGACGCCGAGCTCCCGCAACCCACCGAGGGTGCGTACCGCGGCCGGCACGTCGGCCACCACGTCCGCCTCGCCGGCCTCCACGATCAGCGCCTCCGGCGGCACCTCGTACGCGTCGAGGACCGCGGCGACCTGGGCGACGAAGTCCGGCTCGCGCAGCTGGACCGCCGAGAGGTTGACCGCCACCTGTACCGGCCGGTCGTCGGCACGCCAGGTGGCCACCCGCCGGCAGGCCTGGTGCAGCACCCAGCCGCCGATCTCGTCGATCAACCCGGCCGCCTCCGCGATCGGGACGAACTCCTCCGGGTTCACCGTGCCCAGCTGCGGGTGCCGCCAGCGCAGCAACGCCTCCACCGCCACCGGGCGCCGGTCGCCGACCGCCACGATCGGCTGGTACAGCAGGTCGAGCTCGCCGCGCCGGTCCGCGCCGGGCAGCTCCGCGGTCAGCATCGAGCGACGCATCAGCTGCACCTCCAGCGACTCGTCGTAACGCTCGGACCTGTTGCCGCCCAACGTCTTCGCCCGCCGCATCGCCACGTCCGCGCCGGCCACCAGCTCGTCCGGCGTGGCGGTCGGGACGAACTCGGCCACCCCGGCGCTGGCCCCGAGCAGCACCCGGCCGCCGCCCACCGCGTACGGCTCGGCCAGCACGCCGATCAGCCGGGCCGCGACCCCGTCCGCGGTCGCCGGGGCGCAGCCGACCAGTACCGCGAACTCGTCGCCGCCGAGCCGCGCCAGCACGTGGTCGGGCGCCAGCGCCGCGCGCAGCCGCCGCGCCACCTCCACCAGTACCGCGTCGCCGACCTCGCGACCGCGGGTCTCGTTGACCTCCTGCACCCCGGACAGGTCGAGCACCAGTACGCAGCCGCGCCACGGGTGCGGCCGGTCATGCAGCTCGGCGAGGGTACGCAGCAGCGCCCGCCGGTTCGGCAGCCCGGTCAGCGGGTCGCTGTAGGTCAGCCGGCTGACCTGGTGGGTCAGCTCGCGGTTCGCGCTGACATCGCGCAGGTGCACCACCACCCCGGCCACCGCCGGCTCGTCCCGGTGGTCGGTCGCGCTGGACTCGGTGAACCGCCAGGTACCGAAGCCGTCCCGGAGCCGGCCGCTGACCAGCACCCGGGCGTCCGGCGGGTCGACCAGCAGCTCGCGCAGCTGCTCGGCCAGCGACGGCGCATCCTCCGGGTGGAACAGCGCGCTGAACGGTCGGCCCAGCACCTCGGCATCGGACAGCCCGAACCGGCGGGCCGCGGCCGGCGATTGCCAGCGCACGATCAGGCTCTCGTCCAGCACCATCGTCACGTCGTCCGAGCCGGCCACGATCGACCGGAACCGCGCCTCCTGCTCGGCCAGCTCGGCGGCGTAGCAGCGCACGTCGAACACCGCGAAGGCCTCCCGGCCGGCCACGGTGAGCACCACCAGCACGGCCACCCCGGCCGAGTAGGTGCCGAAGGTCCCGACGGTGGCGAGGTGGTACACGGTGGCGACCACGGCGAGCGCGACCGGCACCGACAGCAGCGGCATCCCGGCGAACGAGCTCGGCTGGGTCACGCCGGTGGTGTCGGTGCGCGTGCCGCTGCGGGAGGCGCCGAGGAAGATCAGCGCCGGCCCGGCCACGGTGCCGGCGGCGGCCGCGAACAGCGCGGCCGGGGGGACGCGCAGTAGCACCAGGACCACCAGTACCGCCTGGCCCAGCAGCACCAGCGCGACGCCCGCGCCGCAGGCGAGCGCCGCCCGCCGGTAGCGGAAGGCGCGGGCGCTGATCAGTACCGTGCAGGCCAGCGACACCGCCGCGACCAGCCAGACGAGGACGGCAAGCAGCACCCGGGGTCCGGACGGGCCCAGCCCGTCGCCCTCCAGCGGCACGATCACGAGCAGCCAGGCCGCGTAGAACACGCTGATCCCGATGCCGAACCCGTCCAGCAGCCGGCGCAGCCGGATCCGCCAGTTCGGCGCCGTACCGGGCAGCATCAGCAGGCCGAGCAGGCACAGTGCGGCCGAGATGGTGAAGCCGATCGCGAGCAACCGGGCGCCCCAGCCGTGCGGTACGGCGGCGAGCACGACCAACGCGGCGCCGGCGGCGAGCGAGCCCAGCGCCAGCATGCCGGCGCCCCGGCAGGCACCGTGCGGCAGCACCAGCGCCAGCCGCACCAGCAGCACGGCGCACAGCACCGGGCCGACGCCGATCGCGGCGAGCGCGGCGCGGGCCGGCAGCACGCCGGCGAGCGCCGCGAGGATGGCCCACCCGTACACCACCGGGGCGACCGACAGGAGCACCCAGGCTGCCGTCGACCAGCCGGAGTGTCGCAACGCCCGCGAGATGGCCGTCGTCGTCATCCGCCGTCAACCCCTCTCCGCGAGGCCCGCGTGCGCGCCGGGTGCGGCGTGCGGCCCACGCCCGCGTCCCCCTGTCGGGTGCACAGTCACCGACACAGGTGACAACGAGTCGGGGAACGCGTGGTTCCGGTCACGTTTGCAGAACCCTCGACAGGCCGATCATCGCGATATATCGTCGAACCATCGCGACCTGTTCCGATCAATCGAGGAGACGCGCATGTTCTCGCCGCACCACGGCCACGGGCCGCACCCGGCCGGTGCGCCGGTTCCGCCGGGCGCCCGGCCGTTCCACGACGCCCGCTTCGGTCCGCACCCCACGAACGCGCCGCCCCCCGTGCCGCCGCATCCGGCCCCGCCCCCGGACCGCGCCCACCCGGTCCCGCCGGCGGACTGGGTCCACCCGGTCCCGCCAGGACCGCCGGCCGGCTGGGGCCACTCCGACCCGCCGGGGCCGCCGTACGGGTGGCCGCCACATCCGGGCGCGCCACCGGAGGCGCCCGCACCGCCCGACGAGGCCGCGGACCCGTTCGACTCGATCGAGCCCGAGCCCCCGGCCGGCGACGAGCCGGGCTGGCGCCCCGCCGGCGACGAGCCGGGCTGGCGCTCCGCCGGCGACGGCGGCCCGCCCGTACCGCCGGTGCCGCCCGGCCCGCCGCCCGCGCCCGGTTTCGGCCCGAACCCCGGACCCGGCTTCGGCCCGCCGCCCGGCTTCGGCCCGCCCGGCCCCGGGTTCGGCATGCCCGGGTTCGGCGGCCCGGGGCCGTACGGGCCGGGGTTCGGTCCGGGTGCTCCGCGACGCGGCGCGCGGGTCCGGCGCGGCGACGTGCGGGCCGCGGTCCTCGCGCTGCTCGCCGAGCAGCCGCGCAACGGCTACCAGCTCATCCGCGAGATCGCCCGCCGCTCCGGCGGCGTCTGGCGGCCGAGCCCCGGGTCGGTCTATCCGGCGCTGTCCCAGCTGACCGACGAGGAACTGGTCGAGGAGTCGGGCAGTGCGCGGCGCCGCGAGTTCGACCTCACCGACGCGGGCCGAACGTACGTGCAGGAGCACCCGGACGAGCTGGCCGCACCGTTCGCCAACGCCGCCGAGGCGGCGTCGGACGAGCCGACCGAGCTGTGGCAGTCGCTCGCCGCGGTGCACGCCGCCACCGGCCAGGTGGTGCACGCCGGCACGCCCGAGGCGGTCGACGCCGCCCGGCGGGTGCTCGACCGGGCACGTCGGGACATCTACCGCATCCTCGCCGGGGATGCCGACGACTGAGCCGCCGGGCCCGGTGCGGGCCGGAGGAAGGGGCTCCGCCGGCCGCACCCGGGGGCGGCTACCGGCCGGGCCGGGGCACGGATGCCGCCGGCCCGCGCCGGGTCGGCTACCGGACCGCCGGGTGGGAGTGCGACGATGGGCGACGTGGCAACAGACGTGACCGCCCGCTTCCGCTACAACGCGGCCATGCCGATCGCGGCGTTCGTGGCGCTGTGCGGCACGGTTCCGCTCACCGTCGCCGGGTGGCCGTTCGCCTTCGTGCTGCTCATCCCGTTCGCCGTGCTGGTGTGGGGCTGGCGGGCCGGGGTGGACGTGCGCGGCGGGCGGCTGGTCGTGCGGTGGCCGGTCGGGTCCCGCACCATCGAGCCGGCCGACATCCGTGGCTTCACGATCACTCACCGGAGGGTCAGCGCGGTGCTGGCCGACGACCGGGCGGTGTGGCTGCCCGCGGTGCCCGGTACCCGGGTGCCGGTGCTCGCCGAGGCGCTCGGCCTGCGGGTGGCCGGGGCCCCCGCGGCCGCGGAGGCCGACGATGAGGGCCCCGGCGAGCCGGCCGAGCAGGCCGCCGACACCGCCGCCGACGAGGTCACGGCGTCCGACGAGGCCACGGCGTCCGACGAAGCCACGGTGTCCGACGAGGGCGCGGCGTCCGACGACGACGCGGCACCGGCCAC
Source organism: Actinocatenispora sera (assembly GCF_018324685.1). Classification (NCBI taxonomy): domain Bacteria; kingdom Bacillati; phylum Actinomycetota; class Actinomycetes; order Micromonosporales; family Micromonosporaceae; genus Actinocatenispora; species Actinocatenispora sera. Next base: position 5,601,310 of record NZ_AP023354.1, read on the forward strand.
CGGCGCCGGCGCGCGGCCGTCCACACCCGCGCGCTGACGTCGCTCGAACGCGCCGGCCCGCCGTTGTCCACACCCGCGCGCTGACATCGCTCGAACGCGCCGGCCCACCGCCGCTCGCGAAGGGCGCGCCCGTCGCCGAACAGCAGCCGCGGCCGGTCAGAAGGTGAGCACGAGGCGGCCCCGGGTGCCGCCGGCGGCGAGCCGGCGGTGCGCGTCGGCGGCCCGGTCGGCCGGGTACGTGTCGGCGACCCGCGCGGTGAGCACGCCGGCCTCGGCGGCCCGGCGCAGCCCGTCGAGCACATCGGTCCGGTGCGCCGCCGCGGCGACCCTGATGCGGTGCACGGTGATCCCGCGCCCCGGCTCGCCCTCCCAGTACCGGAGCGAGGCGATGCCGCCGCCGTCGGCCACCGCCGGCACGATCAGCTCGTCCAGCACCGCCGCGTCGATCAGGCCCGGCACCCCGTCCGGCGCCTCGTTCCGGAACCGCTGCGCCACGTCCTCGCCACGGTCCACCACGACGTCCGCGCCGAGCGCGGTGATCAGCTTCCGGTCCGCGGGCGCCGCGTCGGCGAGCACCCGCAGGCCACGCTCCCGGCCGAGCTGGATGGCGTACCCGCCGACCGCGCCGGCCGCGCCGGTCACCGCGAGGGTGTCGCCCGGCCGCAGCGCGAGCGCGTCGAGCGCGAGCACCGTCGTCAGCCCGTTCATCGGTACGGTCGCGGCCTCGACCAGGCTCAGCCCCGCGGGTACCGGGACCGCCTGGGCGGCCGGCACCACGAGCAGCTCGGTGTAGGCGCCCTTGGTCGGGCTGGTGGGGACCGCGATCGCCATCACCTGCTCACCGACCGCGCGCCCGGTGACGTCGGCCCCGACCTCGTCGATCGTGCCGGCGGCGTCCATGCCCGGGACGTACGGCGGGTCCTGCGCGGTGAGCCGGGCACGGTGGCCGCCGGCGCGCAGCCCCGCGTCGGTGGGGTTGACGGCAGCCGCTGCGACCCTGATCCGTACCTGCCCCGGGCCGGCGTGCGGCTCCGGCACGTCCAGGCTGCGCAGCTGTTCGGGCCCGCCGAACTCGGTCACACCGACGACCTTCATCGAGGTCCCCTCCCACGATCGCGCCTCATGTTCGACAACTATCGAACCATAGCGCACGGGCAGGGCAGCGCATCGCCGGTGGGCACTGCGAGCCGGCCCGCCACCCGTACGGCCACGTCGCGGGCGGTCAGCCGGTGCCCAGGCGCGGGTCCTAGGCTGGCGGGGTGACGACCCACGCCCTCCGCCGGCGGCTGGCGGCCGCCGGACTCGCCGGACTGCTCACCGTGCTGGCCAGCGCCGGCTGCGCGTTCGGGCCGCCGAACGAGGAAGACCAGGGCACGCCGCCGAAGCTGCCGAGCCCGTCGGTGTCGTCGGACTCCGACGACGGCGGCGCCACCGTGCAGGTGATCGCGAAGCGGCTGACCGTCCCGTGGGGCATCGCCTTCCTGCCCGACGGGTCGGCGCTGATCACCGAACGAGACAGCGGCAAGATCCTCAAGCTCAAGTCCCGCGGCGGCAGCGTGGCGAAGCCGACGACCGTACAGACGATCAAGCAGTCGGTGCACGACGGCGAGGGCGGGCTGCTGGGCATCGCGGTCTCGCCGAAGTACGCCACCGACAAGACGGTCTTCGTCTACTACTCGACCGCCGAGGACAACCGGATCGCCAAGCTCAAGCTCGGTGGTACCCCGAAGCCGATCGTCACCGGCATCCCGCACGCCTCGGTGCACAACGGCGGCGCGCTCGCGTTCGGCCCGGACGGCTACCTGTACGCCGGCACCGGCGACGGCACCGAGACCAGCAACGCGCAGGACAAGTCCAGCCTGGGCGGCAAGATCCTGCGGATGACCACCGGCGGCAAACCCGCGCCGGGCAACCCGTTCGGCGACTCGCTGGTCTACTCCTACGGGCACCGCAACGTGCAGGGCCTCGCCTGGGACCGCGGCAAGCGGCTGTACGCGACCGAGTTCGGCCAGGACAGGTGGGACGAGGTCAACCTGATCAAGCCCGGCAGGAACTACGGCTGGCCCAAGGCCGAGGGCAAGAGCGGCAACTCCGCGTACACCAACCCGCTGGAGACGTTCAAGCCCTCGCAGGCGTCCTGCTCCGGCGCCGCGATCTCCGGCTCGATCCTGGTGACCGGCTGCCTTGCCGGCCAGCGGGTGTACCTGATGCAGCTCGACGGCAAGGGCGGCATCCTCGGCGCACCCCAGCACACGCTGGACAAACAGTACGGGCGGCTGCGGGCGGTGGTGGCCGCGCCGGACGGCACGCTGTGGGTGTCCACCTCCAACAAGGACGGTCGCGGCTCGCCGATCGGCGACGACGACCGCATCCTGCGGCTGGTGATCTCGGGCGGCAACAAGGTGGACAAGAGCTGACTCCACGCCGCGATTTGGCGACGGTACGTCACGGCAGCGCGGGGCGCCCCGCGTGTGAAGTGGTAGCGGTCCGCACTTCGCGGCACCATGGGGGCCGGCCGTGCCGCCAACCCGACGGAGTTCAGCGTGACCAGTGACCCGCACCGCGTGGCGGCGTCCGCCGCGGGAGTCGCCGAGGCACTTCAGCCGGCCACCCGCCGGTTGCGCACCGGCGCCGGGCGGGTCCGCGCGGCGCTGTCCAGCCGGCCCGGACGGATCACCTGCCGGTACCTGTTGATGCTGGTGGTGACGCTGATCGGGATGGCCGGCGGGCTGCTGCTGGGTGGCCAGCGATCGGCCGCGGTCGGCCCGTTCCAGGCGCACCTGGCGATCACCCCGAGCCTGGTCGGCGACACCAAGGTGCAGATCCCGCCGCTCGGGTCGCTGTCGCTGGACAGCCACGACGGGCCGCTGCACCTGACCATCAACCTCGGTTCGCTGGACCGCAAGCGGGCCGAGGCGCTCGTCAGCGACCCGAACGGGATCGCCGCGGCCAGCCAGCACGCGATCGGCGACCTCAAGCACGGCATCGAGCTGCTCGCCATCCAGGCCGGTGCGTCGGCGCTGCTCGGCGGGGTGGTGCTGAACGCGCTGGTGTTCCGCCGGTGGCGGCGCACCGCGATCGCGGCCGGGATGTCGGTGCTGCTGCTCGCCGGCGCCGGCGCCTGGACCGCCGCCTCGTTCCGGCCGCAGTCGATCGAGGAGCCACGGTACGAAGGGCTGCTGACGATGGCGCCGGCGGTGGTCGGCGACGCCCGCAACATCGTGAACAACTACGGCCAGTACTCCCAGGAGCTGCAGCGGCTGGTCGACAACGTCGCCAAGCTGTACGGCACGGTCTCCAACCTGCCGGTCTACGAGCCGAGCGAGGGCACCACCCGGGTGCTGCACATCTCCGACATGCACCTCAACCCGGCCGCCTGGGGCGTGGTCGAGACGGTCGTCAAGCAGTACAACATCGACCTCGTGGTGGACACCGGCGACATCGTCGACTGGGGCTCCAAGCAGGAGGACGCCTACATCGCCAACGTCAAGAACATCAAGGTGCCGTACGTGTACGTGCGCGGCAACCACGACTCGCCGGCGACCGCCGCCGCGGTACGCAAGCAGGGCGCGATCGTGCTGGAGAACCAGGTGCGCGCCGTCGACGGGATCACCTTCGCCGGCATCGGCGACCCCCGGTTCACCCCGGACAAGGACACCGAACCGGCCAACCCGAACGACCCGGAGCCGAAGGACCTCACCGTCGAGGAGTCCGGCAAGCAGCTCGCCGGCACGATCCAGGGGTACGACAAGGACCACGTCGACGCGCCGGTGAACGTGGCGCTGGTGCACGACCCCGGTGCCGCGCCGGCGCTGGCCGGCAATGTACCGCTGGTGCTCGCCGGGCACCTGCACCACCGCGAGACGCGCAACCTGGGCAGCGGTACCCAGCTGATGGTGGAGGGGTCGACCGGTGCCGCCGGGCTGCGCGGGCTGGAGCCGAAGACGCCGACGCCGCTGGAGCTGTCGGTGCTCTACTTCGACACCCAGCACGCGCTCAAGGCGTACGACGAGATCAGCGTCGGCGGCACCGGACAGTCCGAGGTGACGCTGCAGCGGCACATCGTCGGGGACGGCAAGCCCGGCGAGTCGCCCTCCCCCAGCGGCTCGGGCTCGGGCTCGCCGTCCGGCGCGTCGTCACCGACGCCGCGCCGCTGACGGCTCCTCGCCGTCCGTCCCGGCGCACCGGCCGGCCGCCCGCGGCGCCGGTCAGCGCAGGCCGTTGATGGTGAGCCGCAACGAGTACACCGAGGTGCTGGCGGTGACGAACAGGTGGTTGCGCTTCGGCCCGCCGAACGTGAGGTTCGAGACGATCTCCGGCAGCCGCAGCTTGCCGATCAGGTCGCCGTCGGCGGCGAAGCAGTGCACCCCGTCGTGGGCGGCCGCCCACAACCGGCCCGCGTCGTCGAACCGAATGCCGTCGAACGAGCCGGCGTCGCAGTCGGCGAACACCTCGCCGCCGCCCAGCATCCCGCCGCCGAGCACCTCGTCGGTCACGTCGAACCGGCGGATGTGCTTGCGCGGCGTGTCGACGATGTACAGGCTCGTCCAGTCCGCGTCGAACGCCAGGCCGTTGGGGCGGTGGAAGTCGTCGGCGACGACCCGGACGGTGCCGTCCGGGTCCAGCCGGTACACGTGGCAGGCGCCGATCTCGCTGTCGGCGCGGTTGCCCTCGTAGTCGCTGGAGATGCCGTAGTCCGGGTCGGTGAACCAGACCGAGCCGTCCGGGTGCACCACCACGTCGTTCGGGCTGTTGAACCGCTTCCCCTGGTACCGGTCGGCCAGCACCGTGACGCTGCCGTCGTGCTCGGTCCGGGTCACCCGGCGGTTGCCGTGCTCGCAGCTGACGAGCCGGCCCTGCCCGTCCCGGGTGTGCCCGTTGGCGTACCCGGCCGGCGCCCGGAAGACACCAACGGCACCGGTCGTTTCGTCCCAGCGCAGGACCCGGTCGTTCGGGATGTCGCTGAAGATCAGGTAGCGCCCGGCCGGGAAGTACGTCGGGCCCTCCACCCACCGGCATCCGGTGTGCAACCGCTCGACCCACTCGTCGCCGTTGACCGGGCGGAACCGCTCGTCCAGCACCTCGAACTCGGTCCGAATGAGGTCAGCCATGGTCCCTCCACGCACGTCGGCGACGGCCTGTCACGCTATCCCACCCGCGCGGCGAAACGGCGACGGCCCGGCGTCTCCCGCGAGACGCCGAGCCGTCGGGCGTCCCCACGAGACACCGAGCCGTCGGGCGTCTCCCCCGAGACGCCGAGCCGTCGGGCGGGCTCGCTACTGCGCGCCGAGCCGGGCGATGATCAGCTCGCGCACCGACTTCGCGTCGGCCTGGCCGCGGGTCGCCTTCATCACCGCGCCGACCAGGACGCCGGCGGCGGCCACCTTGCCGTCGCGTACCTTCGCGGCGACGTCCGGGTTGGCCGCGATCGCCTCGTCGACGGCGGCGGTCAGCGCGCCGGTGTCGTTGACGACCTCCAGGTTGCGGGCCGCCATGACCTCGGCCGGGGTGCCCTCGCCGGCCAGCACGCCGGAAAGCACGGTACGGGCCAGCTTGTCGGTCAGCCGGCCGCCGTCCACCAGTGACTGGAGTTCGGCGACGTGCGCGGGGGTCGCGGTCAGCTCGGCGAGCTCGGCGTCGTGCTCGTTGGCGTAGCGGGACAGCTCACCCAGCCACCACTTGCGGGCCGACTCCGGGCTCGCGCCGGCCGAGACGGTCGCCTCGATCAGGTCGAACGCGCCCGCGTTGTCGATCGCCTGCATGTCCAGCTCGGACAGGTTCCACTCGGACCGCAGCCGGGCGCGCTTGGCGGCCGGCAGCTCGGGCAGCTCGGCACGCAGCTTGTCCACCCATGCGCGCTCCGGAGCGAGCGGCACCAGGTCGGGCTCCGGGAAGTACCGGTAGTCGGTGGCGGTCTCCTTGACCCGTCCGCCCATCGTCTCGCCGGTTGCCTCGTTGAAGTGCCGGGTCTCCTGGTGGATGACGCCGCCGCCGTCCAGCACCTCGGCCTGCCGCCGCATCTCGAACCGGACCGTACGCTCCACGCTGCGCAGCGAGTTGACGTTCTTGGTCTCGGTGCGGGTACCGAACTCGGTCGCACCGATCGGCATCAGCGAGACGTTCACGTCGGCGCGGATCGAGCCCTGGTCCATCCGCGCGTCGGACACGCCCAGCGCGCGGACGATGTCGCGGATGGCCGCCACGTACGCCCGGGCGATCGCCGGCGCGTCGGCGCCGGCGCCGACGATCGGCTTGGTGACGATCTCCACCAGCGGGATGCCGGCCCGGTTGAAGTCCAGCAGCGAGTGGGTGGCTCCGTGGATGCGGCCGGTGGCGCCGCCCACGTGCAGCGACTTGCCGGTGTCCTCCTCCATGTGCGCGCGCTCGATGCCGATCGTGACCGGCTTGCCGTCCACCTCGACGTCGATCGAGCCGTCGAAGCAGATCGGCTCGTCGTACTGGCTGGTCTGGAAGTTCTTCGGCATGTCCGGGTAGAAGTAGTTCTTCCGGGCGAACCGGCACCACTGCGCGATGTTGCAGCCCAGCGCCAGGCCGATCTTGATCGCCGACTCCACGCCGACCGCGTTGACCACCGGCAGCGCGCCGGGCATGCCGAGGCACACCGGGCAGATCTGGGTGTTGGGCTCGGCGCCGAACGTGGTCGGGCAGGAGCAGAACATCTTCGTCCGGGTCCCGAGTTCGACGTGCACCTCCAGCCCCATGACCACCTCGTACCGGCTCAGCACGTCGCTGAGGTCGCTCACTGCCGTGGTCATGCCGTCACCTCCGGGGTCTGGTCCGCCAGGCGCGGGGACTGGGTCGACTCCAGCGCCGCGGCCACCCGGTACATCCGGTCGTCGGCCATGGTCGGCGCCATGATCTGCAGGCCCACCGGCAGCCCCTCCGACAGTCCACAAGGGACGGAGATGGCCGGCCCGCCGTACAGGTTGGACGGGATCGTGTACAGATCCGCGAGGTACATCTGGGTCGGGTCGGCGGTGCGCGAGCCGAACGGGAACGCCACGAACGGCGTGGTCGGCGCGGCCAGCACGTCGACCTGCTCGAACGCGGCGGTGAAGTCGCGGGTGACCAGCGTGCGCACCTTCTGCGCCTGGCCGTAGAAGGCGTCGTAGTAGCCGGCGGACAGCGCGTAGGTGCCGAGGATGATCCGCCGCTTGACCTCCGGGCCGAAGCCGCGGTCGCGGGTCAGCGACATGACCTCCTCCAGCGCGCGGCTGCCATCGTCACCGACCCGCAGGCCGTAGCGCACGCCGTCGAACCGGGCCAGGTTCGACGAGCACTCGCTCGGCGCGATCAGGTAGTAGGCGGGCAGCGCGTACTCGAAGTGCGGGCAGCTGACCTCGACCACCTCGGCGCCGAGCTTGGTCAGCGTCTGCACGCCGGCCTCGAACGCCGCCACCACACCCGGCTCGGCGCCCTGCGCCGCGGCGAACTCGCGCACCACGCCGACCTTCACCCCGGTCAGGTCGCCGGTCAGGCCGCGGCGGGCCGCCTCGACGACCGGCGGTACCGGGGCGTCGATGCTGGTGGAGTCGCACCGGTCGTGGCCGCCGATGACCTCGTGCAGCAGCGCCGCGTCGGTCACCGTCCGGGTCACCGGGCCGGCCTGGTCCAGCGACGAGGAGAACGCGATCAGCCCGTACCGGGAGACGCCGCCGTAGGTGGGTTTCGCGCCGACGGTGCCGGTCACCGCGCCGGGCTGGCGGATCGAGCCGCCGGTGTCGGTACCGATGGCGAGCGGCGCCTCGCGGGCCGCGACCGCCGCGGCCGAGCCGCCGCCGGAGCCGCCCGGGATCCGGCCGGTGTCCCACGGGTTGCAGGTCGGCCCGTACGCGGAGTATTCGGTGGACGAGCCCATCGCGAACTCGTCCATGTTGGTCTTGCCCAGGACGACCAGGCCCGCCTCGCGCAGCTTGCGCACCAGCGTCGCGTCGTACGGCGGGAGCCAGTTCTCCAGGATCTTCGAGCCGGCGGTGGTCGGCATGTCCTGGGTGACGATGATGTCCTTGACCGCGATCGGGACCCCGGCCAGCGGGCCGAGCTTCTCCCCCGCCGCGATCCGCCGGTCCACCTCGGCCGCCTGCGCCACCGCGGACTCGCCGGCCACGTGCAGGAACGCGTGCACGGCGGGATCCACCGCGTCGATGCGATCCAGGTGGGCCCGGGTCACCTCGACCGCGGACGTCTCGCCGGCGGCGATCGCCGCACCCAGCTCCTCGGCCGTCCGGCCGGTCAGCTCACTCATGCCCGCTCCCCACTCGCTGCCGGGCCGCTGATCTGCGCGCGCACCTCAGGTCTCCTCGGACAGGATCTGCGGCACCCGGAACCGGTCGTTCTCGACCGCCGGCGCGCCGGCCAGCGCCGCCTCGCGGGACAGCCCGGGGCGCGGCTCGTCGGCGCGCATCACGTTGGTCAACGGCACCGCGTGCGAGGTCGGCGGGATGTCGTCGGCGGCGACCTCGCCGATCCGCGCCACCGACGACACGATCTGATCGAGCTGGCCGGCGAACGTGTCCAGCTCGTCCTCGGTCACGGCAAGCCGCGCGAGGTGCGCGAGGTGCGCGACCTCCTCGCGGGAGATGGCGGCCATCACTGGCTCCTTGTCGGTCTTGGCTTGGGTGTGATCTCGACCGGCGGGCACCGGTCCACCTGCGCATTCGTACGCGCTACGCAGCGTCTCCGCGAGTCTATTGCGGCGCCCTCGCCCGCTTCTTCCCGGTCCACCGCCAGCCAGCCCGCCCCACCGGCGCCCGGTCGCTACCGGCCGGCCAGCTCGGCCTCCAGCTCGGCGATCGTCGCCCGCAGCCATTCCTTGTCCGCCTTTCGGGTGGCGGCGCCCAGCGTCAGCATGCCCCGGCGGTACCGGTCGGTCATCTCGGCGGCGCGCCGGGGCCGGCCGCGGTCGTAGAAGAAGCTCGCCGGCTGCGAGTAGAAGTCCAGCCGGCGGCGCAGCACCGCGAGTTGGTCGGCCACGTCCGGCAAGCGCGACAGGAACGCCATCAGGACGAAGAACGAGTTGCGGTCGGTGATCTCGACCTCGCCGGGCTCGCGCAGCCGCCGCAGCAGCTCGGCCCGGCCGGACTCGGTGAGCGACAGCACCTGGCGGGGCGTCGCACCGGCCCCCTGCTGCTGATGCCGGTCGAGGTACCCGGCGGCGCGCAGCCGGTTGATCGCGGGGTAGAGCGCGCCGTCACTGACCGGGCGGACGTGCCCGGACAGCCCGGAGATCCGCGACCTCAGCTCGTAGGCGTGCAACGGCTCCTCGGCGAGGAACCCGAGGATGCACAGGCTCAGCATGGCCCTCCTGTCGGTCGGCTCACAAACCATCGTAACGAGTTGACTCGATCCGACCTACCTCTATTAGAGTCCTCACCAACATACCTCGATTCGAGATAGTCGGAGGGCGCCGTCCCTCGCGACGTGTGCCCACCGGCCGGCCGACCCTCACCGAAGGACAGGTGCCCGAATGACCATCCGCCACGCCCAGGTACGCCCCGACGCGCGGATGCGCTGGGTCGAACTACCCGGCACCGACCCGGCCCGGGTGTACGTGCACGGCCTCGGGTCCAGCTCGCCGGCGTACTTCGCCGGCGCCGCGACGCATCCGGCCGATGCCCGCCGGCGTTCGCTGCTCGTCGACCTGCTCGGGTACGGGATCAGCGACCGGCCCGCGGACTTCTCGTACACGCTGGCCGCACAGGCCGAGGCGCTCGCCGCCGCACTGGACTCCGCCGGCGTACGCGCCGCGGAGGTGGTGGCGCACAGCATGGGCGGCGCCGTCGCGATCCTGCTCGCCGCCCGCCGACCCGACCTGGTCTCGCGGCTGGTCGCGGTCGAGGCCAACCTCGACCCGACACCGCGGCGCCGCCTCGACGGCTGGGACGAGGAGTCCTTCGCCGCCGAGGGGTTCGCCCGCACGCTGACCGCGGTGGGTGAGGAGTGGGCCGCGACCATGCGGCTGGCCGACCCGGTCGCGGTCTACCGCAGCGAACGGTCCCTCGGCGCGGCCGACCTGCGCGGCACGATCACCAACCTGCCGATGCCGACCGTGTACGTGCAGGGCGCCCGCAGCGGCCCGCTGGCCGGCGCCGCCGAGCTGGCCGAGGCGGGCGTCGAGGTACGCGTGGTCGCCGACGCCGGGCACAACGTCATGCTCGACAATCCAGACGGCTTCGCCGCCGCCCTGGCGTAGTGGCCCGCAGGTACCGCCGCCAGTCAGGGCCGGGAGGGTACCGAAGGCGTCAGGTGTGGGCGGGGTCGGCGGCGTCGGCGGGCTGGCGCACCCGGGGCGGGCGGTAGCGGGCCAGCCAGCTGGTCAACTCGGCGGCCGGCATCGGCCGGGCGTAGAACCAGCCCTGGGCGACCTGGCAGCCCAGCGACGACAGCCGGCGCCAGGTGCGCTCGTCCTCCACGCCCTCGGCGACCACCCGCATGCCGAGCGCGCCGGCCAGCTCGATGATCGACCGGACGATCGCCGCGTCGTCCGGGTCCGAGCCCATGCCCAGCACGAACGACCGGTCGATCTTCACCTCGGACAGCGGCAGCCGGCGCAGGTGCAGCATCGACGAGTAGCCGGTACCGAAGTCGTCCAGCGACAGCGCGATGCCGAGCCGGTCGAGCCGGCGCAGCGTGGCGAGTACCCGGCGCGGGTCGGCCATCAGCGCGCCCTCGGTGATCTCCAGTTCGATCTGGCTCGGCGCCACGTCGTGCTTGTCCAGCAGGGCGGCGAGGTGGTCGACCAGGTCGGCGGTGTGCAGGTCACGGACGCTGACATTGACCGCGGCCCGCAGCCGCAGCCCGTCGCGCTGCCACTGCGCCACCCGCGCCACCACCTCGTCGAGCACCCGGTAGGTCAGCAGCCGCATCACCGCGGTGTGCTCGGCGGCGCGGATCACCTCCTCCGGTCCGACCATGCCGTGCTCGGGGTGGCGCCAGCGCAGCAGCGCCTCCACCCCGACCACCTCGCCGGAGTCGATCGCCACCTGCGGCTGGTAGAACACGCCCAGCTCGCCGAGTTCGGGACGGTCCGGCCGCTCCAGCGCGCGGCGCAGGTCGCCGAGCAGCCCGAGCCGGGCGGCGGAGTTGTGGTCGGCCTCCGGTGCGTACACCGAGACCGAGTCGTTGCGCTGCTTCGCCTCGTACATCGCGACGTCGGCGTGCTGCAGCAGCTCGTCGAAGTCGGTGCCGTGCCGCGGGTACACCGCCACCCCGATCGAGGACGCCACCTCCAGCGGCATCCCGTCCAGATGTACCGGCCCGGCCAGGACGGCCGCGACCCGCTCGGCGAACGCGTGCGCGGTGTCCAGGTCGCCGACCGTGGTGCGCACCACCGCGAACTCGTCCCCGCCCAGCCGTGCGACGAGCACGTCCTCGGGCAGCCGGGCCCGCAGCCGGCGGCCCGCCTCGACCAGCAACCGGTCCCCGACGCCGTGCCCGAGCGCGTCGTTGACCTCCTTGAACCGGTCCAAGTCGAGCACCAGCAGCAGCGGGCCGGGGCGCGCGTCGCCGTCCCGGCGGGCGATGTCGTCCTCGATGCGTTCCTGCAGCGCCTTGCGGTTGGCCAGGCCGGTGAGCGGATCGTGCCGGGACTCCCGGTCGCGTTCGGCGGCGACCCGGGCACTGCGGTACACCGCGAACAGCGGCACCAGGATCAGCGCGATCAGCCACGGGCTGGTGCTGATGGCACCCGCCAGCACCGGCGCGAGCAGCAGCAGCGCGCCGGTGGTCTGCAGCTCGAAGGACAGCCCGCCCCACACCGTCGACCACCAGTTGCCGCCGAACCGGAGCCGGACCGCCGTGTCCACGATCAACTCGCTGACGACGAACCACGCGGCGGCGGCGCCGACCACCGCGACCGCGTGCCAGCCGGTGGCGCGGAACACGTCGTCGCGGACGGTGTGCAGCACCAGTGCGGCGGCCCCGTAGGCGAGCAGGTACTGGGCCAGGTTGAACGCGGCGCGCCACAACTTCGCGTGCAGTCGCCAGGTCGACCCGAGGATGGCGACGACGGCGAGCAGCACGGCCGGCCCGAGGCCCCACAGCAGCAGCACGGTGAACCCGAAGCACACCGACGGGAACACCCCGACCGAGCTGCTCCGCTGGCGCGGACCGCTGAACGGACCGGCGTCCACCACCGCCGCCAGCAGGATCAGCAACCAGGCGTCGACCGGCAGGTCCGGGATGGCGCGGACGAGCCCGGGCAGGCCGAGCGCGACGACTGCGGCACCGGCGGCGATCACCGCGGCGAGGTAGCCGACGAAGACCCGCTTGTGCCGCAGTGGCGGCTCGTTGCGCAGTGCCGTCGACTCCATCCACCCCTCCGAGACGGAAGAAGGTCACCGGCGGGCCGACGCGCCGGGGCACATGCCCGCCGGTCGCCGAGGTTGCGCCGTGTGGACCCGCACAACTGGACGACCTCGGTGTGAAACGAGGTCGATCGGGCACAGTGACGCCTACCTGGCGCAGTATGGACCTGCCATCCGTGACAACGCTGAGTGTCCGCCGAACGGCGAACAAAGTCGGCCGTTTTGTTACCTCCGGGTGATGCGGCCCGATCTGGTCACTCTGCGTCGACGCCCGAGCCGGTGGTGTCCTCCGCCGGGCCGACCTGGGCGCGTTCGGCCGCGGCTTCCGGACCGTCGGACAGCAGCACCGCGAAGCCGTCCTCGTCCAGCACCGGCACCTTCAGCGCCACCGCCTTGTCGTACTTGCTGCCCGGGTTCTCGCCGACCACCACGAAGTCGGTCTTCCTGGACACCGAGCCGGTCACCTTGCCGCCGCGGGACTGGATCTCCTCGATCGCCTCGTCCCGGGAGTAAGCGGCGAGCGAGCCGGTCACCACGATCGTCGACCCGGCCAGCGGCCGTGGCTCGTCGTCGGCGTGTTCCTCCGCCATCCGGACCCCGGCGGCGCGCCACTTGTCGATGATCTCGCGGTGCCAGTCGACCGTGAACCAGTCGTGGACCGCCTCGGCGATCGCCGGCCCCACGCCGTCCGCGGCGGCCAGCTCGGCCCGGTCGGCGTTCGCGATGCGCTCGATGGAGGAGAACTCGCGGGCCAATGCCCGTGCCGCGACGGGCCCGACACGCCGGATGGACAGGCCCACGAGCACCCGCCACAGCGGCGTGGACTTCGCCGCGGCCAGATGTTCGAGCAGTGCCTGGGCGTTGCTACCGAGGGTGCCGTCCTTGTTGACGAAGAAGGGCGAGGCGGCGAGTTGCTTCGCGTCGAGCCCGAACAGGTCGCCCTCGTCGACGATGACGCCGTCGTCCAGCAGCGCGGTGGCCGCCTTGTACCCCAGCGCCTCGATGTCGAACGATTCGGGTCCGGCCAGGTGGAAGACGCGTTCCCGGCGCTGCGCCGGGCAGTACCGGGCGTTCGGGCAGCGAATGTCGGCGTCGCCCTCCTTCTCCGGACGCAACGGGGTGTCGCACTCCGGGCAGCGGCTCGGCATGACGAACTCGCGCGCGTCGGCGGGCCGCAGGTCGGCGACCGGACCGACCACCTCCGGGATCACGTCACCGGCCTTGCGCACCACGACGGTGTCGCCGATCAGCACCCCCTTGCGCTTCACCTCGGAGGCGTTGTGCAGGGTGGCGAACGTGACGGTCGAGCCGGCCACCCGGACCGGTTCGAGCACCGCGTAGGGCGTGACCCGGCCGGTGCGACCCACGCTGACCTGGATGTCGGTCAGCTTGGTGTTGACCTCTTCGGGCGGGTACTTGTAGGCGATGGCCCACCGGGGCGCCTTGCTGGTGGCGCCGAGCCGGCGCTGCACGCTCACCTCGTCGACCTTCACCACGACACCGTCGATCTCGTGCTCGACCTGGTGCCGGTGCTTGCCGTAGTAGGCGATGTAGTCCTGGACGTCGGACAGCGACGACACCACCCGCCACCGCGTCGAGGTCGGCAGCCCCCACGCCTGCAGCGCCGCGTACGCCTCGGACTGCCGGGCCGGCTCGAACCCCTCCCGGGCGCCGAGCCCGTGCACGATCAGCCGCAGCGGCCGCTGCGCGGTGATCCGCGGGTCCTTCTGCCGCAGGCTGCCGGCGGCGGCGTTGCGCGGGTTGGCGAACGGCGGCTTGCCCTGCTCCACCAGCGACGCGTTGAGCTCGGTGAACCTCTCGACCGGGAAGTAGATCTCGCCACGCACCTCCACCAGCGCCGGGACCGGGAACTCGTCGGAACCGGTCAGTTCGTCCGGGATGCCGTCGACGGTGCGCACGTTGGGGGTGATGTCCTCGCCGGTGCGGCCGTCGCCTCGGGTCGCGCCGCGCACCAGCCGCCCGCCCCGGTAGACCAGGTCGACGGCCAGCCCGTCGACCTTCAGCTCGCACAGGTAGGAGACCCGCGCGCCGCCGGCCTCCCGCTCGACCCGATTCGCCCACGCGGTCAACTCCTCCGCGGTGACGGCATTGCTCAGGCTGAGCATCCGCTCGACGTGCTCGACCGCGGTGAACTGGGTCGAGTAGGTACCGCCGACCCGCTGGGTGGGCGAGTTCGGCGTGCGCAGCGCCGGGAACTCGTCCTCCAGCCGCTCCAGCTCGCGCATCAGCCGGTCGTACTCCGCGTCCGAGACCGTCGGCGCGTCGAGCACGTAGTAGCGGTACTGGTGGTCGTCGATCTGCTCGGAGATCTCCCGATGCCGCTGCCGGGCCGCCGCGGTCGGCTCCGCGCCGGCAGCGGCCACCTGCTCGGCGGTCGGCGTGGCGTACAGCTCGTTACCGCTGGTGCTCACGATGGGCTCCCGTTCCCGGTCGGTCGCGTCGTCGCCGGCCCGCTGCCGGCACCGTTACCGTATCGGCCCGGCACCGCGTCGGCCCGGTGCTGCGTCGGCCCGGTGCTGCGTCGGCCCGGTGCTGCGTCGGTCCAGGGCGCGTCGGCCCGCTGTCGATGGACCGTCGAGACGCTCCGCGACGAGCCGTGCACCCGGTCGGCCGTTCCCGCCGGCAGCCGCGCCTCGGCTCGGCCGGCGCCCACGGCTCGGCCGGCGCCCACGGCTCGGCGGGCGCCACGATCCGCGTGGCGCTCCAGCCCAGGGCGCGCTGCGACCGGGTCAGAGGATGCCGCCGGCGGCCCGGGGCGCGGTCGGGCTCACCGACTGGTCCCCGACCCGCTCCCGGGCGAGGAAGTTCTCCACGTCGAACAGGTTGCCGTTGCTGCGGCGCACCACGTTGAGCAGGGTCGACATCTGGGCGATCTCCTCGACCTGCTCGCTGACGAACCACTGCACGAACGTCTCGCCGGAGTAGTCGTGGTCGGCCCGGGCGGCGGCCATCAGCGTGTCGATCTCGTCCGCCACGTCGCGTTCCTGCTGCAGCGCGAGCGCGATCAGCTCCTCGGCGTTGTCGAAGTCGTTGCGCACCTCGTCCACACCCGGCACCGCGACCGGCATGTTCTGGTCCATCAGGTACTGGATCATCATCATCGCGTGGTTGCGCTCCTCGAGCGCCTGCCGGTAGAAGTGCGCGGCGAGCCGCGGCAGGTCCCGGTTGTCGAACCAGACCGCCACCGCGACGTACTGCTGGGCCGCGGTGAACTCGTTGCGTACCTGGGTCTGCAACAGCTGCGCGAACTTGGTGCGGGGCAGCTTCTTCGGCACCGACATGCGCCGCACCCTACCCCGCGTCACCCCGCGACGACCCGGTTTCGCCGCGAGCGACGGCGCTGCGCCGGCTGATCCGGGCGTTGGCCGTCGACGAGCGGACACGGCATCGTGATCGACACCCGGAGCCGGGTCCGCATTGCCAGCCACCCGGCTCGCTCCGCGTGGAGCTTTGCAGAGACCTTCCAGGGTCGGTTTCGGAGTCCCGCGTGCGGCTGCGGCGGCCCCGTCTGCCCGCTCGCAGCGTTCTCGCCCAGCCCGTGTGCAGGCCCGGCACACGAACGGCTCGCCTTGCGAGCAGACAAACGCACCTCGCGTCGCTCGGCCGGGGGCCCGAAACAGACCCTAGCGGACGTCCGGTTCGTCGGCGATCCGGCGGGCGGCGTCCCGGGCGTACCGCAGGGCCGCCCTGGCCTGGTCCGGGCCGGCGCCGACCAGCCCGCACGCCTGCGTGAGCACCATCTGCCCGGGCAGCCGGGACGGCGGCAGCCCGAGCCGGTGCCAGAACTCGCGTACCGCGTCCGCCGCCGCCGCGTCCGCGCCCCGCGACGCGGTGGCCGGCACCGCACCGGCGAACAGGCCGAGCCCGGCGTCCAGCGCCTCGCCCCAGGCGTCCAGCCCCGCCGCGTCCGAGGGCAGCAGCGCGGTGTCCACCGCGACCGCGGCGGCGCCGGCGGCCCGCACCAGCCCGACCGGTACGTCGGCGGCGCAGCAGTGCACCAGCGCCGGCACCCCGCCGGCGGCCAGCACGGTGTGCAGGGTCTCGGTGGCGTCCGGCTCGGCCACCGGCCGGTAGGTGCCGAGGCCGCTCTCGGTGCGCACCCGCCCGGCGAGCACCGCCGGCAGCGAGGGCTCGTCGAGCTGCAGCAGCACCCGGGCACCCGGCACCCGGGCGGCGACGTCGGCGACGTGCGCGGCGACGCCCTCGGCCAGCGAGGCGGTCAGGTCGCGCAGCGCGCCGGCATCGCGCAGCACCGTGCCGCCGGACGGCAGCTCCAGCCCGGCCGCGAGCGTGTACGGCCCGCCGACCGCGACCTTCAGCAACCCGGTGTAGCCCTCGGCCACCTCGACGAGCTGGTCGAGGTCGCGTTCCAGCAGGTCACGGGTTCGGCGCAGGTCGCGGCCGGGGCGGGCGGCGATGCGCCAGCGGGCCGCGTACAGCTCGACCGGAAGCTCGGTGAGCAGCCCGGCGGTACGGCCGAGCAGCTCGGCGCCGGGGCCGCGGTCGGGCAGCTCGGGCAGGTACGGCAGGTCGGGCAGCTCGCCGAACACCACCCGCAACGCCTCGCCCGGGTCGGTACCGGGCAGCGATCCGACGCCGGTGGCCGCGCCGGCCGGCCACGGGTACCCCTGTTCGCTCACGACGGCAGGCTACTTGGCCGCGCCCGCACCGCCGGCCCCGGGCGCGTTGATCAAGGGCCCGCGAAGTTGATCAAGGGATCGGGACATCCCCATCTGGGACTTCGTGCCCCGATCCCTTGATCAACGCGGGCGGCGCGCGGCGGGGGCGCGGGCGGCGCGCGGGGGGCACGCGGCGGGGGCGCGCGGGGGGGGGGGGGGGGGGGGGGTGCCTGTGGCGGGCCGGATCGCCGAAACCCGCCACGGCGCGGTGCCGGCGGGGCGAGGCTGTCGGCATGGCGATCGCGACGGTGAATCCGGCGACTGGCGAGACGCTGCGCACCTTCGAGCCGTACCCGGACGAGGAGGTCGCGGCGCGCATCAGGCGGGCGTACGAGACCTTCGGTGGCTATCGGAACACCAGCTACGGTCAGCGGGGCGAGTGGCTGCGGGCCGCGGCGGACCTGCTGGATGCCGAGGCCGACCGGACCGCGGTCACCATGACCACGGAGATGGGCAAGCCGCTGCGGCAGGCGCAGGCCGAGGTCGGCAAGTGTGCCCGAGCGATGCGCTTCTACGCCGACCGGGCGGCGGAGTTCCTCGCCGACGAGCCGGCGGATGCGACCGCGGTCGGCGCCCGCCGCGCGTACGCCCGCTACCAGCCGCTCGGCGTGGTCCTTGCGGTGATGCCGTGGAACTTCCCGCTGTGGCAGGTGGTGCGGTTCGCGGCGCCGGCGTTGATGGCCGGCAACGTCGGACTGCTCAAGCACGCCTCGAACGTGCCGCAGACCGCGCTCTACCTGGGCGAGCTGTTCGAACGGGCCGGGTTCCCGGCCGGCTGCTTCCAGACCCTGCTGATCTCCTCCGGCCAGGTGGAGCGGGTGCTGCGCGATCCGCGGGTGGCGGCGGCGACGCTGACCGGCAGCGAGCCGGCCGGCCGCTCGGTGGCGGCGATCGCCGGCGACGAGGTGAAGAAGACGGTACTGGAGCTGGGCGGCTCGGATGCGTTCGTGGTGATGCCGTCGGCCGACCTGGACCGGGCGGCGCAGGTCGGGGTCACCGCCCGGGTGCAGAACAACGGCCAGTCCTGCATCGCGGCGAAGCGGTTCATCGTGCACACCGAGGTGTTCGACGAGTTCTCGGCCCGGTTCGTGACCCGGATGAAGGAGTTGCGGATGGGCGACCCCACCGACGAGATCACCGACGTCGGTCCGCTCGCCACCGAGACCGGCCGGGACGACGTGGAGGAGCTGGTGGCCGACGCGGTCGGCCGCGGCGCCACGGTACTCACCGGCGGGGTCAGCCCGGACCGCAAGGGCTGGTACTACCCACCGACCGTGGTCGGTGACCTCACCCCGGGCATGAAGATGTACGGCGAGGAGGTGTTCGGGCCCGTCGCCGGGCTCTACCGGGCCAGCGACATCGACGACGCCATCCGGATCGCCAACGACACCGGCTTCGGCCTCGGCGCGAACGCCTGGACCACCGACCCGAACGAGGCGGACCGGTTCGTCGACGAGCTCGCCGCCGGCGCGGTGTTCGTCAACGGCATGGTCACCTCGTACCCGGAGCTGCCGTTCGGCGGGATCAAGCGCTCCGGGTACGGCCGGGAGCTGTCCGCGCACGGCATCCGCGAGTTCTGCAACGTCAAGTCGGTCTGGCTCGGCTGACGGCGCGCGGCGCGGTCGACCGCCGGCACGCACCACGCAGTGCGGCACCCTGGCCGAGCCCCGGGCGGCGCAGGGCGGCACCCCGGCCGAGCGGCACGCACCACGCAGGGCACGCACCACGCAGGGCACGCACCACGCAGGGCACGCACCACGCAGGGCACGCACCACGCAGGGCGGCACCCCGGTCGAGCGGCCCGCGCGGCCCGCGCGGCGACAGGGCGGGCACCTCGGCCGGGCGCCGGTGGCGGAGATCGGGCAGTGGTGACGGGTGGGAGTACGCGATGGGCGAGACGATGCGGGCGGCGGTCTGGACCGGACCCGGCGGGCCGGAGACGATCGAGGTACGGGCCGTGCCGCGGCCGGCCGCCCGCGACGGGTGGACGCTGGTCCGGGTGCGCGCCGCCGGACTGAACCGGTCCGAGCTGATGACCCGGCAGGGCCACTCCCCCGGCGTCGACCCGCCGCGGGTGCTGGGCATCGAGTGCGTCGGCACGGTCGCCGAGTCGCTCGACCCGCTGCTGCCGGCCGGTACCACGGTCGCCGCGGTGATGGGCGGCATGGGCCGCGCCTTCGACGGCGGGTACGCGCAGTACGCGTTGCTGCCGGACCGGCTGCTGATCCGGCTGAGGACCACGCTGGACTGGCCGACGCTCGGCGCGCTGCCCGAGACGTTCCTGACCGCGCACGGCTCGCTCACGGCGCTCGGCGCCGGCAGCGGCGAGACCCTGCTGGTGCGCGGCGGTTCGTCGGCGCTGGGGTTGGCGGCCGTGTCGCTCGCCCGCGAGCGCGGCCTGAGCACGCTCACCACCACCCGCAACCCGGAGAAGGTGGCGCGGCTGGCCGCCAACGGCGCCGATCACGTGGTGCTCGACGACGGCGACCTGGCGGCCGCGGTACGCCGGATCCTGCCGGCCGGGCCGCACCTGATCCTCGATCTGATCGGCGCGCCGACGATGCTCGACTCGCTGCACCTGGTGCGGCGCGGCGGCACCGTGTGCATGACCGGGCTGCTCAGCGGCGAGTGGGTGGTGCCCGAGTTCGAACCGGTCGGCTCGATCCCGTCCGGTACCAAGCTGACCGCGTTCGGCTCGGGTGACCTGGCCGGCCGGGCCGGCGCGGATGCGTTGCGGCGCATCGTGTCCGACGTCGAGGCCGGCCGGTACCGGCCGGTCGTGGACCGGGTGTTCGAACTCGACGAGGTCGCCGCCGCGCACCGGTACACGGAGGAGAACCGGGCCACCGGCAAGGTGGTGCTGCGGTGTTGAATCCCGCTCGCGCGAAGCCAGCCGCGTCCCCCACCCCATCCGGTCGCTAGTCGGTGGCCACCGTGAACGGGGTGAACAGGCGCTTGACGTCGCCGGGTGGGGTGCCGCCGGTGGACATCAGGCTGACCCGGGCGCCCCGCTCCAGCCGGTCCGCGGCCCACGCCTCGAACTCCGGCTGGTACGAGGAGATGTCCAGCCGGATCGGCCCGTCGGCCAGGTCGGTGCACAGCGCCATCGCGGTCGCCACGTCGTCCGCGACCACCGGGCCGAGCAGGTTGTGCGCGCCGTTGCGCCAGCTCGCGCCGTACCCGCCGGCGGCGATCCGGAGCCGGCCGAAGCCGGCCAGCCGGCGCAGCAGCCGGGACCGGTCGGCGCCGAACGCGTCGGCGTCCAGCCGCAGGATCTCCGGCAGGTCGGTCGGCCAGGCCGGCCGGGTCGGTGGCAGGTCGGGGCGGGGCCCGGACAGCGTACCGACGTAGGTGACCGAACTGCCGTCGGTGGCGAACCCGAGCTGCTCGTACAGCGGGCGGCCGTTGTCGGTGGCGCGCAGGCAGACCGGGCCGCCAGCGGCCGCCAGCGCGCGCGACATCAGGGCCCGGCCGAACCCCTGCCGCTCGTACCGGGCGGCGACGAGCATCATGCCGATCGCGGCGTGCGTGTCGTACCGGGTCAGCGTCACCGCACCGGCGAGACCGCCGTCGGCCGCGTCGATCCCGTACACCTCGGCGAGCTCGATCAGCAGCGCCCAGCGGCGATCCTCGCGCAGCCAGCCGCGGTCGGCCGACAGCTCCTGACAGGCCGGCACGTCGGCTGACGTCAACCTGCGTATCTGCACGCTGATCATCCTCACCGGCGGCACCGGGCCGCGTCACTGTGTTTCGGCTCTCGCCGGCACGACCGCGGCCGCGGCGAGCCTGGTCCTCGCGCTCCCAGGACAACCGGAGCCTGGTCGCCGGCGCCGACGCGGACGACGGTGAAGACAGCCGCGGCGAGCGCCGTGGCGGAAAGGCAACGATGACAGCGAAGCAGCTTCCCGGCGGCACCTACCGCGTCGGCGACCTCGACCTCACCCGCGTGGGGTACGGCGCGATGCAGCTCGCCGGGCCCGGGGTGTTCGGTCCGCCGGCGGACCGGGACGGTGCGATCGCGGTACTGCGCGCCGCGGTCGACGCCGGCATCAACCATCTCGACACCGCCGACTTCTACGGCCCGTACGAGACGAACGAGCTGATCCACGAGGCGCTCGCGCCGTACCCGGACGACCTGCACATCGTGACGAAGGTCGGTGCCCGGCGCGACGAGCAGGGCGGCTGGCCGCCGGCCCGGCGCCCGGAACAGCTGCGCGAGCAGGTCTACGAGAACCTCAAGCACCTCGGCCTGGACGTGCTCGACGTGGTCAACCTGCGGGTCGGCGGGGTGCACTCGCCCGAGCCCGGCTCGCTGGCCGAGCCGTTCGAGGCGCTCGCGCAGCTGCGCGAGCAGGGCCTGATCCGGCACCTGGGCGTCAGCAACGTCACCGCCGAGCAGCTCGCCGAGGCGCGCGCCATCGCGCCGGTGGTGACCGTGCAGAACATGTACAACATCGCCCAGCGCGACGACGACGGCCTGGTCGCGGCGACCGCGGCGGACGGTATCGCGTTCGTGCCGTACTTCCCGCTCGGCGGGTTCTCGCCGCTGCAGTCCGACGCGCTGGACGCGGTGGCAAAGCGGCTCGACGCCACCCCGATGGCGGTCGCGCTCGCCTGGCTGTTGCGGCGCTCGCCCAACATCCTGCTGATCCCCGGTACCTCGAACGTCGCCCACCTGCGGGAGAACATCGCCGGCGCCGGCCTGGACCTGCCCGCCGACGCCCGCGCCGAACTCGACGCCATCGGTACCTGACGGTCAGGCCGGCTGCCGCGACCGGCGGCGGTCCAGGCGCAGCACCGCGAGCAGGGCGCCGAGGGACACGACCGCGACCGCGGCGGTGAACGCGATCCCGGCGGTACGCAGCCCCCACAGGGTGGCCGCCACGCCGACCGCGACGACCGGCAGCGAGATGCCGACGTAGGCGACGACGAAGAAGCTGGAGACGGTGGCCGCGCGCTCGGCCTCCGGGCTCGCGGCGGTGATCGCCGCCATCCCGGACCGGAAGCTGAGCGCCTGCCCGACGCCGATCACGACGGTACCGGCGATCAGCGCCGCGACCGACCGGCCGAGCAGGCCACCGGCGATGCCGGCCAGCCCGGCCACCAGCACCAGGCAGCCGGCCGGCAGCGCGACGCGGCTCGGTACCCGGGCCAGGCCGACCTGGCCGATCGCGGAGCCGGCGAACATGGTGAACACCACCAGGCCGGCCAGCGCGCGCGAGTCGAGCCCCAGCACGCTGGCGAGGAAGCCCGGCTCGATCGAGGTGAGCAGCCCGAACACGGCGAACGCCGCGAACGCCGCCACCGATGCCGGGACGAACACCGCCCGCGCCGGACCCGCCACCGACGGCCGCTGCACGCTCAGCCGCGCGCCGGGCCGCACCGCGACCGGCTCGGGCGCGCGCAGCACCCCGATCGCGGCCGGTACCAGCAGGACCAGGTTCGCCAGGAACGGCAGGCGCAGCGGCAGCGGCGCCCATTCGGCGAGCACCCCGGCAAGCAGCGGACCGCAGCCGAGACCGAGCATGTTGACGGTGGTGGCGACCAGCGCCGCGGTCCGCTGCCGGGCCACCGGCGCCAGGTCGACCAGGGTCACGGTCGCGGTGGTGGTGAAGATCCCCGCCGACAGGCCGGACAGCACCCGACCGACGAACAGCGCGGCCAGCCCGGCGTCGGACAGGAACACCAGGGCCGAGGCGGCGGAGGCGGCGAGCCCGACGAGCAGCACCCGGCGCCGACCGTACGCGTCGGAGGCCCGGCCGAACAGCAGCAGCGCGGCGATCACGCCGGCCGCGTACACCGCGTAGATGACCGTCGTCAGCAGGCTGCCGAAGCCGTATTCGTGCTGGTAGATCGCGTACAGCGGGGTCGGCAGGGTGGTACCGACCATCGTGACGCCGAACGCGTACGCGACGAACGCGAAGCCGACCGCCGCGCCCCGCCGGGCCGTCCGCTGCTGGGTCATGGACCCCATCGTGCCCCTTCCACCGGTTCGTCCTCGGCTCCTTGCGCCGTTCTTCCCCAGCCTGCCAAGCGGCCGGCGATCTCTCCAACGGATTGCTTCGATCCTGTCGATCGGTACGATCGATCAATGGAGCTGCGCCAACTCGACCACTTCGTCGCCGTCGCGGAGGAGCTGCACTTCACCCGGGCGGCGCGGCGGGTGCACGTGGTGCAGTCGAGCCTGTCCGGCTCGATCCGGGCACTGGAGCGCGAGCTCGGCGCCGACCTGTTCGTGCGGACCAGCCGGCGGGTCCGGCTCACCGCCGCCGGCGCGGCCCTGCTCCCCGCCGCCCGGCAGGCGCTCGCCGCCGCCGCGGACGGCCGCGACGCCGTCGCCGGGGTACGCGGCGTGCTGCGCGGCCGGCTGTCGATCGGCGTGCTGCAGACGCTCGGCGGCATCGACCTGCCGGCGCTGCTGACCGAGTTCCACCGCAGGCATCCCGGGGTGACGCTGCGGCTGACCAATTCCAGCGCGTCCGAGCTGGCCCGGGCCACCGCCTCGGGCGAGCTGGACGTCGCGTTCGTGGACCGGCCGATCGACCCGCGCGGCCTGCGCGAGATCCCGCTCGGGAGCGAGGATCTGGTGCTCGCGGTCGCTGCCGCCGACCCGCTCGCGGCGGCCGGCACCGTCGCGCTCGACGCGCTCGGCGACCGCGACTTCGTCGAGTACCGGCCGGACTCGTCGCTGCGCCGGCGCATCGACGAGGTCTGCGCCCGGTACGGGCTCACCCGCCGCGTCTGCTGCGAGGTCGACACCATCGCGCACCTGGTCGAGCTGGTCGCGCACGGGCTCGGGGTGTCGCTGCTGCCGCCGCTGACCGTGCGCGGCACCGACCGGATGGTCGGGCTGCGTACCGACCCGCCGATCCGGCGGGAGCTGCTCGCGGTCGTCGCCGCCGACCGCACCCCGCCGCCGGCCGCCACCGCCCTGCTCGCCCTGCTCCCCGACGCCTGAGCTGACACCGCCGCCGGCATCCGTGCTGCGCCGCGCTCGACGGCGCCCCGCTCACCAGCCGCACGAACGCTCGGCCGGCCCCGCACGAACACGTCGACCCGCCGCGTACGAGGGGCCGGGGTCAGGCGGCGCGGGCGGCAGCGGCGATGGTCGCCGAGCCGAGCACCACGTCGCCGGCCGGATCCGGGCGGTACGCCACGATCGCCTGGCCCGGCGCGACCCCGCTGGCCGGCGCCCGCAGCGTCGCGGTGAGCCCGGCGGCGTCGTAGTCCACGGTTGCGTCGAACACCTCGCCGTGCGCGCGCAGCTGCACCTGGCAGTCGAACGGGCCGACCGGCGGCGGCACCGTCCACACCGGACGCTCGGCGGTGACGGTGTCGACCGCGAGCGCCTCCCGGCGCCCCACCGTCACCGTGTTCTGCACCGGCGTGATGGACAGCACGTACCGAGGCTGGCCGTCGGGCGCCGGCCGGGTCAGGTTCAGCCCGCGCCGCTGCCCCACCGTGTACGCGTAGGCCCCGTCGTGGCTGCCGAGCACCTCGCCGGTGTCGGCGTCGACGATGTCGCCCGGCTCGCTGCCCAGCTCGCGGTGCAGGAACCCGCGGGTGTCGCCGTCGGCGATGAAGCAGATGTCGTGGCTGTCCGGCTTGTCGGCGACGGCGAGGCCCCGCTGCGCCGCCTCGGCCCGTACCTGCGCCTTGGTCGAGTCGCCGAGCGGGAAGACGGCGCCCGCCAGCTGGTCGGGCCGCAACACGGCCAGCACGTACGACTGGTCCTTGGCGTGGTCGACGGACCGGCGCAGCACCCCGTCGGCCAGCCGGGCGTGGTGGCCGGTGACCACCGCGTCGAAGCCCAGCGCGCGGGCCCGGTCCAGCACCGCGGCGAACTTGATCTTCTCGTTGCAACGCAGGCACGGGTTCGGGGTGCGACCCGCCGCGTACTCGGCCAGGAAGTCCTCGACCACGTCCTCGCGGAACTCCTCGGCCATGTCCCACACGTAGAACGGGATGCCCAGCACGTCGGCGGCGCGCCGCGCGTCCCGGGAGTCCTCCAGGGTGCAGCAGCCGCGCGCGCCGGTCCGGTAGGCCTGCGGGTTCGCCGACAGCGCCAGGTGCACGCCGGTCACGTCGTACCCGGCGTCGACCGCGCGCGCGGCCGCCACCGCCGAGTCGACCCCGCCCGACATCGCCGCCAACACCCTCATGTCCGTTCCCTCCTCGACGCGTACCCTGCCGAGCGTATCCGGCGCGCCGGCGCCGGCCGCTGCCGCGCCGGGGCGGCCCGGCCGATCGGACACGAACGACAGAACGGAACAAGGCGGGCGATGAAACGGCTTTCCTGGTGGCCGGTACTGGTGCTGGCGGCGCTGTGCGTGGGGAGCTTCGCGCTGCTGGCCTGGGGCGCGCACGAGGCGCGGACCGCGTACGACTGCCTCACCAACGGCGTCTACCCGGCGAGCATCGGCGACGGTGCCTGCGAGCTGCACACCCCGAACGGGATCCGGCGCATCCCGCTGCACGGACCGGGCT
Source organism: Actinocatenispora sera (assembly GCF_018324685.1). Lineage (NCBI taxonomy): Bacteria > Bacillati > Actinomycetota > Actinomycetes > Micromonosporales > Micromonosporaceae > Actinocatenispora > Actinocatenispora sera. Next base: position 5,626,823 of record NZ_AP023354.1, read on the forward strand.
TCCTGGCCACCGGCATCGCCGGCGTGGTCGGCGCGGTGCTGCTGATCGTCGTCGCGGTACAGACGATCCGCCGGCTGTTGCGCGCCGGCGCCGCAAACCGGCCGCAGCCCGAACCGAGCGACCGCTCCACCGGCGAGCACGGCGTCACCGGCGCGCAGGACGGCCCGGCCGGGCGCGGATCGGTCCGCCGGAAGCGCTGATCGAGCCTCGGTACCGATCGGCCCCGGCGCCGAGAAAGCCGGTGCCGAGAAAGCCGGTGCCGAGAAAGCCGGTGCCGAGAAAGCCGGTGCCGAGAAAGCCGGTGCCGAGAAAGCCCGGCGCCCGAGACCCAGCGCGATCGGTCCTCAGCGGCGGCGGGAGACCGCGGTGGCGCGCTGCGAGAACCCCGGATCGAGAGAGCCCGGTGCCGATCGGTCCTCAGCGGCGGCGGGAGACCGCGGTGGCGCGGCGGGCCCGGTCGACCGCGGCCGGCAGCGCGTCGAGCAGGGCGGTCACGTCGGCGGCGGTCGAGGTGTGGCCCAGGGAGAACCGCAGCGAGCTGCGCGCCCGGTCGGTGTCGGCGCCCATCGCGAGCAACACGTGACTCGGCTGCGCCACCCCGGCCGAGCAGGCCGAACCGGTCGAGCATTCGACGCCGGCCGCGTCCAGCAGCATCAGCAGCGCGTCGCCCTCGCAGCCGGGGAACGAGAAGTGCGCGTTGCCGGGCAGCCGGTCGACCGGATCGCCGTTGAGCACCGCGTCGGGCACCGCGGCCCGGACCCGGGCGACGAGGTCGTCGCGCAGCGCGGCCACCCGCCGCGCCTCCTGCTGTTGCTGGGAGACGGCATGCTCCACGGCGACCGCCAGCGCGGCCACCCCGGCCACGTCGAGGGTGCCGGACCGCACGTCGCGTTCCTGCCCGCCGCCGTGCAGCACCGGCGTGCACGCCACGTCGGTACGCAGCAGCAGCGCGCCGACGCCGACCGGGCCACCGATCTTGTGCCCGGTGACGGTCATCGCGGCGGCACCGGAGGAGCCGAAGTCGACCGGGACGGCGCCGAGCGCCTGGACCGCGTCGGTGTGCAGCGGTACCCCGGCCTCGGCGGCGACGGCGGCCAGCTCGGCGACCGGGGTGACGGTACCGACCTCGTTGTTGGCCCACATGGTGGTGACCAGCGCGGCCCGGTCGCCGTGTGCGGCGAGCGCGTCGGCGAGCGCGTCCGGCGTCACCCGGCCGGCCGCATCGACCGGCACCGGGACCACCGTGACGCCCTGGCGATCGGCCAGGAAGTGCGCCGAGTCCAGCACCGCATGGTGTTCCGCGGCGCCGACCAGCAGGACGTCCCGGTCCGGTTCGGCGGCGCGCCTGGACCAGGTGATGCCCTTGACCGCCAGGTTGTCGCTCTCGGTCCCGCCGGAGGTGAACACCACCTCGCTCGGCCGGGCGCCGAGACGCTCGGCGATCTGCTCTCGCGACTCCTCGACCACCCGGCGGGCGGTGCGGCCGGAGGCGTGCAGCGACGAGGCGTTGCCGAACCGGCCGGCGGCCCGCACGTACGCGTCGAGCGCCGCCGGCAGCACCGGCGTGGTGGCCGCGTGGTCCAGATACGCCATGCCCCTCAGCCTATTGGCCCCGGTCGGCGGCGCCTATTGCAGGTAGGACTCGACCTCGGAGCTGGGGCGCACCCGCTCCGCGGTCGGGTCCTGGCCGGCGTCCTCCCGGGCCCGGCGCCGGCGCAGCAGATCCCAGCACTGGTCGAGCTGCTGCTCGACGGTGGCCAGCCGGGCCCGCTCCTCGTCGCTACCGCCGGCTTCGCGCAGCCGATGTTCCTCGGCCACCAGGTCGTGGATCTGCCCCAGTACGTCCTTGTCGTTCACCGCACCCACCCCAGTTCTGTTCACCGTGGCTCGACCGTACCGGGAAACCCGCCGGGACTGCCGATGACTTGGTACACCTCGCGCCGGCGGGCGCCCGGCGCCGGTGCGCCCGCCCGGCCGTCGCACACCGGGCCGTCAGACCGGCGCGACTCGCTCGATCCAGGGATGCCCGGGGTGGATCAGCCGCAGCGCGCCGGCCAGCCAGTCGCGCTGCGCCTCCGACAGCAGCGGCAGCGTCGCGGTGAAGTCCGCCACGTCCTTGCCCCGGGCGTGCTTGGCCTTCATCAGCAGCACCACCTCGGCCCGCTGGTACGGCACGCCGGACGCGGACCGTGCGATCGTGTCGGCGAGCGGCCGGACGAGCCGATCGTCCCGCTTGCACACCCACTGCCGGTGACTGCCCGGATCGAGGAACAGGTCGGTACGGAACACGTCGTCGGCTGCGGTGGCGGTCCACACCTGGGTGATCTGCGGCGGCGGCAGCTCGTCCGCCGGCAGCGGCCACAGCTTCCCGCCGCCGGCCGAGTACTGGGCGAGCCCGCCGCCGGCGAGCAGCGCGGCCCGGACCACCGGGAAATCGGGCCGGCAGATGCCGAACTCCAGATCCTCGTGCCCACGCAGCGGACCGGTACCGGCGTCGCGGTGGAACAGCTCGAGCGCCCAGCCGCCGCACACCCACCACGGCACGTCGATGCCGGCCAGCCGCTGTGCGAGCTGCTCGGGCGTCCACGGGCCCCAGTTGGTCAGGTCGAGGTCGGCGGGCGCGCCCGCGGCGGGTGCGGGCACGCTCTCGATCGGCGCGTCGGTCACTTGCCGAAGCGGCGTACGAGCGCCCAGGTGCCGGGCAGCACACCGGCCGCCAGCGCCACCTTGATCGCGTCGCCGATCAGGAACGGCAGCACGCCGGCGACCAGCGCGGCGGGCACCGTCATGCCGATCATGCCGACCAGCCAGGACACCCCGAACGCGTAGATCACCGCGTTGCCCAGCAGCATCGTGCCGACCGTGCGCAGCGGGGTCCGGTCGCCGGCCCGGCGGGCCAGCTCGCCGACCAGCAGCCCGGCCGCGACGTAGCCCAGGATGTAGCCGAACGACGCGCCACCGGCGCCGGAGCTACCACCGGCGAACCACGGCACGCCCGCCATCCCGACGGCAAGGTACAGCGCCATCGACGCGAGCGCCCGCCACGGCCCCAGCGCCGCCGCGACCAGCAGTACCGCGAACGTCTGGCCGGTCACCGGCACCGGGGACAGCGGCTCGATCGACACCGACAGCTGGGCGGCCAGCCCGGTCACCGCGGCACCGCCGACGACCAGCAGCGCGTTGCGGGCGACCGAACCGGGGATCAGGTCGGCGAGCACCTGCCGACGCAGCACGACCGGGCTAGTGGACACAACTTCCTCCAGGGGTGCACGTGAAGTCAACCGCGGACAGCCTAAGGCACCGCAATCGGCGCACCTGTCGGCTTTCCCGCCGGGTACGGCCGGTCACGGGGTCGGGGAGGTGCGCCACGCCCGGCGTTGCCGGGACGCGGCGCGGTGTCAAGCCCTCGCGACGACAGATCGACACCGCAGACCCTGTGCCGTGACCGGCCAGGCACGGGCCGAACCGGCGGCCGGGGGCCGGTCGGGGCGGGTACGGCCGCGTCCGGAGCCGGGTCGGCGTCGAACAGCACGAAGCGGTACGCCGCCGCTGCGACGTACCGCTTCGCTCGTGGATGCCGGGTCAGCCCTGGCGCTTGCGGATCTCCTCGACCGCCTGCGGGACGACCTTGAACAGGTCGCCGACGATGCCGTAGTCGGCCAGCTCGAAGATGGGTGCCTCATCGTCCTTGTTGATCGCGACGATCGTCTTCGAGGTCTGCATGCCGGCCCGGTGCTGGATCGCGCCGGAGATGCCGATCGCCAGGTACAGCTGCGGCGACACCGTCTTGCCGGTCTGGCCGACCTGGAACTGGTGCGGGTAGAAACCGGAGTCGACCGCGGCCCGGGACGCGCCGACCGCGCCGCCGAGCAGGTCCGCCAGCTCCTCGATCAGGGCGAAGTTCTCGGCGCTCGCGACGCCGCGACCGCCGGAGACGACCACGCCGGCCTCGGTCAGTTCCGGGCGGGAACCCTTCTGCTCGGCGACCCGCTCCAGCACCCGGGCGCCCTTCGCGGCGTCGGACACGGTGGCGTCGACGCTCACCCGCTCGCCGGCGGCCGGGGCGGGCTCCGGGGTCACCGAGTTCGACCGCACGGTGATCACCGGCAGCCCGTTCGCCTTCGCCGTGACGATGGTCGAGCCGGCGAACACCACCTGGGTGACGGTGCCATCGGCGGCGATGTCGGAGACGTCGGTCAGCAGCCCCGCGTCCAGCTTGACCGCGAGCCGGCCGGCGATCTCCTTGCCCTCCTGGCCGGAGGCCAGCAGCACCGCCGCCGGCGATACCTCGCCGGCCAGCCGGGCCAGCACCTCCGCCTTCGGCGCCACCAGGTGGCCGGCGATCTCGTCGCTCTCGGCGGCGTAGATCTTGACCGCGCCGTACTCGGCCAGCGGGCCGGCGAGCGCGTCGGCGGTGCCAGGCGCCCCCAGGACCACCGCGGCCGGCTCGCCGAGCCGGCGGGCCAGCGTCAGCGCCTCCAGGGTCACCTTCTTCACGCCGCCCGACGCTGTGCCGTCCGCGACGACCAGTACCTCAGCCATCTGTCCCTGCCTCCGCGATCGCGGTCAATGGGTGCGGGCGACTACCGCCCGGCGGCCTTCTTGACCTTGTGGTATTCGTACATGTTCCGGAAGATCGCCCACCAGTTGAAGACCAGCACCGAGCTGATCGACCACCAGCCGAACAGCAGGTTGTGCGTCTGTGCCTTGGTGTACGCCCGCCGCAGGTCCTCGACCGTGCCGGTGTGGGTGTTCGTGCTCTGCTGCCACCACAGCAGCATCCCGGTGTGCTTGAGGAAGTCCGCCTGCAGCTGCTGCTGCCCGTCCTGGCCGGGTGGGAGCTGACCGGGCTGCGGGTACTGCTGGGCCGGCGGGAACTGGCCCTGCTGCGGGTACTGCTGAGCCGGCGCGGCGGGTGCCTGCTGGTACGGCCCCGGCTGCTGGTACGGCCCTCCCTGCTGGTACTGCCCCGGCTGCGGGTACTGGCCCTGCGGCGGGTACTGCGCGGGCGGCTGCCCGTACTGGCCCGGCGCGTACTGCTGGGGTGGCTGCGGCGCGCCGGCCGGCTGCTGCCAGCCCGGCGCCGACACCTGGTTGTGGGGTGAAGTCATGGCCAGACGCTAGACGAACTTCTCAACAGCCAGGAATTCGACCAGCCTGACGCCGCCCTCGCCCTCGTCCGGCACCCGGGTGCCGGACTGCCGCGGCGGCCGCGGCTGCCCGGCCAGCACCGTGGTACGCGCGTTGGCGCCACCCACCGCGTCGGCGGCGACACCCAGATCCGCCAGCGACAGCGACTTCACCGGCTTCTTCTTGGCCGCCATGATGCCCTTGAAGGACGGGTACCGCGGCTCGTTGATGGTGTCCCAGACGCTGACCACGGCCTTGCCGGTGGCCTGGACGACCTCGTAGCCCTCGTCGGTCTGGCGCTCGATGGTCCGCGTGTCGCCGTCCACGGTCAGCTTGCGGGCGCCGGTGAGCGCCGGCACGCCGAGCCGCTCGGCGATCATGTGCGGGACGACCTGGACGCGGCCGTCGGTGGCCTCGGCACCGGCGAGCACCAGGTCCCATTCCAGGGTGTTCAGCGCGGCGGCGATGACCGCGGAAGTCTGCACCGCGTCGGAGCCGGCGATCGCGTCGTCGACGACGTGCACGGCGCCGTTCGGGCCCATCGACAGCGCCTTGCGGATCGACTCGGTGGCGCGGTCGGGACCGACGGTCAGGATCGTGACCTCACCGCCCTGCGCCTCGGTGATGCGCAGCGCCTCCTCGATGGCGTACTCGTCCATCTCGTTGATGACGTTGCTGGCCGACGCGCGGTCGACCGTCCAGTCATCGGACTTCAGCGTGCGCTCGGCACCGGAGTCCGGTACCTGCTTGACCAGGACGACGATGTTCATCGCTGCCGCAGACCTCCTGCTAACCCGAGCATTGTCACGAGACCACGACCGGTGACCGGTCGCACGCAGCCAACATAGTCTGCCGGCCGCCGGGGCCCTTCCCGGGCAATGTTACTAGTCGGTAGCCAGCGGCGCGCGGCGACCACCGCGATACATCTCACAGCCCGACCGGCCCGGCAGCCGCGCGGGCCGGCCCTCTAGGGTGCGGGCATGTCGACCGTCCCCGTGCTGCCGCTGACCGGCGAGCGCACCGTCCCCGACCTGCCGGCGGAGAACTACTGGTTTCGCCGGCACGAGGCCGCGTACCGGGCGGTCGAGCCGCTGCTGCCGGTGGGGCGGGTGCTGGAGATCGGCGTCGGCGAGGGGTACGGCGCGGACCTGCTCGGCGCGGCCGGGTACGGCGCGGACCTGCTCGGCGCGGCCGGTGCCCGGCGCCTGACCGGGCTGGACTACGACGCGGGCACGCTCGCGCACGTGCGCCGGCGCTACCCGGCGGTCGCGGTGGCGCGGGGCAACGCGGTGGCGCTGCCGGTGCGTACCGGTGCGGTGGCGGCGGTGGTCAGCATGCAGCTGATCGAGCACCTGTGGGACCAGCCGGCGCACCTGTCCGAGTGCGCCCGGGTGCTCGCACCCGGCGGCACCCTGGTGCTCAGCACGCCGAACCGGCTCACGTTCTCCCCCGGGTACGACCCGGCCACCGACCGGCCGCGCAACATCTACCACTCCCGCGAGCTGTCCCCCACCGAACTCGCCGGGCTGGTCGCCGCCGTGCTCCCGGGCGCGACCATGTACGGGCTGCACGCCGGCGCCCGGCTCGCCGAGGTGGACGCCCGCTGCCGCCGGCGCTACGGCACGGACCTGGTCGAGGCGCAGCTCGCGGTGCCGGCCGCGGAGTGGCCGGCCGGGCTCGCCGAGCTGGTCGGCTCGGTGACCGCGGCCGACTTCGTACTGTCCACATCGGACCTCGACGGTGCGCTGGACCTGATCGTGGTCGCGGCAAAAAGCTGATCATGCCGGCGGCCGGGGCGGTAGGGTCCGCGCATGGATGCACGGCTGCGCGCGCTCTGCGACCTGATGGTGCCGACCGCACGCGAGTCGGTCGGCCGGCACGAGTACGACGGCGTGGTCCAGGACCTGTCACCCGCAGGGGTGGCCGCCGCGCTGTCCCGGCTGGCCCCGGCCGGCGCGCACGTGTACCCCGACCCGCACGACGAGGCGCACGCCACGGCGGCCGAGAACGCGGCCCGGGTCGAGTACGGCGAGCTCGCGCTGCACCGCAGCAACCCGCTGCACCACGTCGCGAACCTCGACCTCGCCTGCTACGACCGGCAGTACGCGCCGGCCGCGGAGCGGTCCGCCGCCCGCAGCGCGCACCTCGCGGCGTGGCCGGACGCGGTCGACGCGGCGATCGACGCGCTCGACGCGGTACCGGCGCCGGTCGCCCGCGCCACCCTGTCGGCGGCGCGCGGCCTGGCCGGCCAGATCCGGCCGGCCGACGGTGACGCCGGCACGGCCGCCGCAACCGCCCACCGCCGGCTGCTGGACCACCTGCAGCACTGCGCCCGGACCGGGCCGGATTCCCCGGCACTGGGCGAGGCGCGGCTGGCCGGCCTGCTGTCGGCGGCCGAGGCGATGCCGGTACGGCTGGGCGATCTCGCGGTCGCCGCCGACACCGAGCGGCACCGGCTGCGCGCGATGCTCGCCGAGGCGTGCCGGCGCATCGACCCGGACACCGACCCGGCGACCACGGTCGCGGCGCTGGCCGCCGACCACCCCGGCATCGACGGGGTACTCGCCGAAGCGCGGGCGCTGACCGCCGAGGTGCTCGACTGGACCGCCCGGCACGAGCTGGTGCCGTACACCGACGGCGAGTGCCTGGTCGGCCCGGCACCGGAATCGCGGCGCTGGGCGATGGCGATGATGGCCTGGGCCGCCCCGTACGAGGCGGACGCGCCGAGCTGGTACCACGTGACGCCGCCGGAGGTGAGCTGGCCGGCCGCGGACCGGGAGCAGTGGCTCGCGGTGTTCAGCCGGACCAGCCTGCCGGCGATCACCGTGCACGAGGTGGCGCCGGGCCACTTCTCGCACTCCCGGGCGCTGCGCCGGGCGCCGTCCGCGGTGCGCCGCACCCTGATCGGCGAGGCGTTCGTGGAGGGCTGGGCGCACTACGCCGAGGAGATGGCGCTGGAGCAGGGGTTTCACGCCGACGATCCCCGGTACGCCGCGGGCGTCGCGCTGGAGGCGCTGGTCCGGGTGGTCCGGCTCACCGCCGCGATCGGGCTGCACACCGGCGCGATGAGCGTCGACGAGGCGGCCGCGCTGTTCACCTCCGACGCGCACCTGCAAGGGCCGGCCGCGCTGGCCGAGGCGTACCGGGGCACGTTCGACCCGACGTACGGCCGCTACACCTGGGGCAAGCTCGTGCTCGGACAGGTACGCGACCGGGCTCGGGCGGCGTGGGGCGCGGGGTTCTCGCTGCCGCGGCTGCATGCCGCGGTGCTGGAGCTCGGCGCGCCGCCGCTGGGGCTGCTCGACACCGCGATCGAACGCGGCTGATCCGGCCGGCCCCGCGACCGGAGCGATCCGCGGCCCGGCCCGGGCGACCCGGGGTGCGTACCGGCGGGTAACGGGTGCCAGAATCGGTGCCCATGCGCGTGCTGATGCTGTCCTGGGAATATCCGCCGGTCGTCGTCGGTGGCCTCGGTCGGCACGTGCACGCGCTGTCGGTGGCGCTCGCCGCGGCCGGGCACGAGGTCACCGTGGTGACCCGGCACGGTAGCGAGCCGGACGGCACCGACGCGCCGCTGGACGAGATCCGCGACGGGGTACGGGTGGTGCGCGCGCCGGCCGACCCGCCGCTGTTCCCGTTCAGCACCGAGACGCTGCTGGCGTTCACCATGTCGCTCAACCACGCGCTGACCCGGGCCGCCCTGCGGGTGGCCGGCGAGCAGGGCTTCGACGTGGTACACGGGCACGACTGGCTCGTCACGCACGCCGCGGTGACGCTCAAGCACCACCTGGGCGTGCCGCTGGTGGCGACCGTGCACGCCACCGAGGCGGGCCGGCACTCCGGCTGGCTGCCCGGCGAGCTGAACCGCTGCATCCACTCCGTCGAGTGGTGGCTGACGTACGAGGCGCGCCGGGTGCTGGTCTGCTCGGACTACATGCGCTGGGAGGTCAGCCGGCTGTTCGAGCTGCCGGGCGGCAAGGTACGGGTGATCCCGAACGGCGTGGACCCGGCCGCGTTCGCCGCCACCCCGGGCCAGGTGCGCGCCGCCCGGCAGCGGTTCGGCGGCGACGGTCCGCTGGTCGTGTACGCCGGCCGGCTGGTGCACGAGAAGGGTGTGCAGGACCTGATCGCGGCCACGCCGACGCTGCGCCGGCGGTTTCCCGGGCTGCGGGTGGTCGTCGCCGGCGAGGGCAAGTACGCCGAGGAGCTGGTCGCGGAGGTCCGGCGCCGGCGGCTGTCGCGCACCGTCGAGTTCGTCGGCTTCCTCGACGCCGAGCTGCCGGCGCTGTTCGCCGCCGCCGACTGCGCGGTGGTGCCGAGCCGGTACGAGCCGTTCGGGATGGTGGCGGTGGAGGCGGCGAGCGCCGGCGCACCGCTCGCGGTGTCGGCGACCGGCGGGCTCGGCGAGTTCGTCGCCGCCGGCCTCGCCGCGGTCAGCTTCGCGCCGAAGGATCCCCGCTCGCTCGCGGAGGCGGTCAGCTCGGTCCTGGCCGACGAGGTACTGGCGCGCCGGCTGGCCCGGCAGGGCCGCAGCCTGGTGGCGGAGCGGTACGCCTGGCCGGTGATCGCCGAGCGCACCCTGGAGGCGTACGGCCAGGCGCAGCGGGACGAGCGGGCACTGCGCGCGGCCGGTACCGCCGACGGCCCGATCCCGCCGATCGTGGTCCCGGACGGCAACCTGCTCCGCGACGGCTCCGCCTGACGCCGGGCGATCGTGCCGGACCGATCGACGCTCGAGCCCCGGGCGGGTTCCCTCCGTCGTGCCCGCCGTCCGACCGACCGCGCCGAGCGCGCCGGCCAAGCGGACGATGCTTGACAGGCGGGGTGAAACGTACTTAAGTGCACCTCATCAGTTAGGAAACTTTACTGATGGGCCGGGCGCGCGACCGGCCTGCGTCCCTCCGCACCTCCCCTGCGTCACACCCCGCGTCAAGGAGTCCCCATGCTTCGATCACGCCTGACCGCCGCACTCGCGGCGGCCGGTACCGTGCTCGGCGGCGCCGTCGCCATCGGGTTCGCGGTCAGCGGACCGGCGACCGCGGCGAGCACCCTGCCGTCGCACGTGTCCGCCCCGTACTTCGAGACCTACAACGGCGACAGCCTGGCCCAACTGGCCCAGCAGTCCGGCAACACGTACCTGACGCTCGCGTTCCTGCAGACCGCGTCGAAGGGCTCGTGCACGCCGTACTGGGACGGCGACACGTCGATGCCGGTCGACGCGAGCCAGTACGGCAGCGACATCGACACGATCCGCGCCGGCGGCGGCGACGTGATCCCGTCGTTCGGCGGGTACACGGCGGACAACACCGGTACCGAGCTCGCCGACTCGTGCACCGACGTCGGCCAGATCGCCGCCGCGTACGAGAAGGTGATCACCACCTACGACGTGACCCGGCTCGACCTCGACATCGAGGACAACTCGCTGACCAACTCGGCCGGCATCGACCGCCGCAACGCCGCGATCAAGCAGGTGCAGGACTGGGCCGCGAGCAACGGCCGCACCGTCCAGTTCGCCTACACGCTGCCGACGACCACCGGCGGACTCGCCAGCTCCGGGCTGAACGTGCTGCGCAGCGCGGTGTCGCACGGCGCGCGGATCGACGTCGTCAACATCATGACGTTCGACTACTACGACGGCGCGAACCACGAGATGGCCACCGACACCAAGACCGCCACCACCGGGCTGCAGAGCCAGCTCGCCGGGCTCTACCCGGACAAGTCGGCCGCCGAGCTGTGGCACATGATCGGCGTCATCGAGATGCCGGGCATCGACGACTACGGCGCGGCGGAGACGTTCACCACCGCGGACGCACCGGTCGTCGAGCAGTGGGCGCAGGACAAGGGCCTCGCCGGCCTGTCGTTCTGGGCCCTGCAGCGCGACAACGGCGGCTGCCCCGGCACCGGCGGTTCGGACAGCTGCTCCGGCATCCAGCAGGACACCTGGTACTTCAGCCACACGTTCGCCGCGTTCAACGGCGGCGGCACCAGCCCGACCACCCCGCCGACGACGCCGCCCACCACCCCACCGACGACCCCGCCGGCCGGCAGCGGCCTGGTCGACGGTGACTTCGAGGCCGGCTCGCTCGCCCCGTGGACCTGCACCGAAGGGTCCGGGAGCATCGTGTCCTCGCCGACCCACGGCGGTGCCGGCGCGCTGAAGCTGTCGCCGACCTCGTCCGACAACGCCACCTGCAGCCAGTCGGTGACGCTTCGCGCGAACGCCAGCTACACCGTCACCGCGTACGTGCAGGGCGACTACGCGTTCCTCGGCACCACCGGCGCCGCCACCGACGCGAACGCCTGGACGAACGCCGGCGAGTACACCAAGCCGTCCGCCACCTTCACCACCGGAGGCAGCGGCACCGTGCAGGTCTTCGTGCACGGCTGGTACGGGCAGGGCGCCGTCTACGTCGACGACGTCAGCGTGAGCTGACCATGCCGACAACCTCAGCGTGAGCTGGTCTACCCACAACGTCAGCGTGAGCTGACCGTATGCGGAATCGGGGTCAGGGCTCGGCGCGGTCGCGCGCCGAGCCCTGACCGTCGGGATCCGGCTACACCGGGTCGGTGCGGGGCTCGATCAACACGTTGAGCAGGTACGGCACCCGGGACTCGAACGCGCGATGCAGCGCCGGGGCGAGTTGCCGGGCGGTGGCGACCGTCTCGCCGGCACCGCCGAGCGCGGCCACCACCTTCTCCAGGCGCAGCCCCGGAGTCCGGTCGTCGGCGCCGCGCAGCCCGGCGGTGCCGAAACTGCCGTTGTTGCCGACCACCAGCACGACCGGCAGGTGGTGTCGCACCAGCGACTCGACCTCCAGTACCGAGCCGGCGGCGGCGCCGTCACCGAGCAGCCCGCACACCGGACGGTCCGGGCAGGCCAGCGCGGCACCGAGCGCGTAGCCGAGGCCGGCGCCGCCGTTGCCGTACCGGCCGCCGTCCAGCCAGCTGCCCGGCCGGCCCGGGTCGAGGTGCCGGGCGGCGGCGGTCACCACGTCGCCGCCGTCGCCCACGATGATCGCGTCGTCGGTCAGCGCCCGGCGCAGCTCCGCGTACAGCCGGGTGGCGCGGATCGGTTCGCGGTCGTCGGCGAGGTGGCCGGCCTCCTGGGCCCGGGCGGTGTCCTCGGCAACGCGCAGCAGCTCGATCCAGTCCGCGTGGTCGGCCCGCACGCCCCGGTGATCGGCCATCCCGGACAGCACCAACCGCAGGTCACCCGCCACCCAGAGCATGCCGTCGTCTCCGGCCGGCACCCCGGCCGCCGGTGGCGCGTCCACCACGTGGATCAACCGGGCGTCGGTCCCGCCGCCAAGCCGCAGGTCCGGCGCGGTACCGAGGACCGCGACCAGATCCGCCCGCGCCAGCGCGGCCCGCTTGCAGCACCGGAACGCGAGCGGATGGTCGCCGGGCAGCGCGCCGCGCGCGAGCCCGGTGGTGAAAACCGGGACCCGCCAGGTCTCGGCGCACTCGCGCAGCGCGGCGACCGCGTCGGAGCTGTACACGTCGGAGCCGGCGATGATCACCGGCCGTTCGGCCGCGGCCAGCAGCGCACCAGCCCGGGCCACCGCCGCCGGATCCGGCTCGACCGGCGGCGGCAGCGTCGGCGCCGGCAGCTGCGTCTCGCCGGTGCAGAACACCACGTCCATCGGCAGGTCCAGGAACGCCGGGCCGCGGTGCGGGGTGAGCGCCGCGACGACCGCCGCGTGCACGTCGGCGCCGATGTTGCCCACCTCGGTGCAGGTGGCGGCCGAGTTCGTCACCGAGTCGACGATGGCGACGTGGTCCAGCGCCGGCAGGCTGCCCGTACCCCAGCGCCACGCCGGCGCCCGGCCGGCCAGCACCACCACCGGGGCGGCGTTGAAGTGCGCGGCGGTGATCGCCGAGACGGCGTTGGTGACGCCCGGGCCGGCGCCGAGCACCGCCAGCCCCGGGCGGCGCAGCAGCGTCGCGACCGCCTCCGCGGCGAACACCGCCGTCTGCTCGTGCCGTACCTCGACGACGCGCATCCGGGCGGCCCGCGCGGCATCGTGGATCGCGGGCACGTGCTCGCCGGCCGGCGTGAACACCTCGCCGATGCCGTACCCGGCGAGCGCCGCCACGGCCAGCTCCCCGCCGCGCCCGGAGACCATCCGCGCCACCCCCTCCGCCCGCCGATCAACCCCCGCCGGCGCGGGGGCGTCGAGACGGGCCTGGGTCGATCATGGCCCGGCCGGTGTCGGTCCGGGCGCGAACCGGGCAGGACGGCCGGGCCGGGCGGGCGCCTCGACCCGCAGCTGCGGCAGCGGCAGCCGGCTGCGCAGCGGTCGGGCCGGCACCCCGCCGGCGATCGTGTACTCGTCGATGTCGCGGGTGGCCACCGCGTTCGCCGCGAGGACGCTGCCGCGGCCGATCCGCACCCCGCGGGTGACGGTCGCCTTGGTACCGAGCCAACAGTCCGGCCCGATGCGCACCGGAGACTTGACGATGCCCTGGTCCTTGATCGGCCGGGACAGGTCGGTCGTGACGTGGTCGAAATCGGCCACGTAGACCCAGTCCGCGATCAGTGTCGCGGCACCGACCTCGATGTCCAGGTAGCCGTTGATCCGCACGTCGGCGCCGAGCACCGCCTTGTCGCCGATGCGCACCGTGCCCTCGTGTGCCCGGATCGCCGTGCCGTCACCCAGGTGCGACCAGCGGCCCAGCACGATACGGCCCCGGCCACGCGGTGCGGTCAGCTCCACCCGCCGGCCCAGGAACACGAAACCCTCGGTCACCACGTCCGCCCGGCGCAGCCGCAGCAGCGCGAACCGCCAGTAGCGCAGCAGGTAGTACGGGGTGAACGCCCGGTGCCGCCAGATCCAGGCGAGCGACGCACGGGTCGCGAACCTCGCCTGCCGCCCATCGCGTCGCCGCCGCACCATGCCCCGAACGTACCCGACGGGCCGGTCCGGCCGGGCCACCGTTCGCCGGGCGCCGCGACGCTCAGCGCAGCGAGCCGGCCAGGGCACGCGCGGTGCGGGTGACCCCGCGGCTCGGATCCTCGATGTCCCCGGACGCGTCCAGTCGCAGCACCAGGTTGCTGCGCCGGACCAACACGGTGGTACCGGTGTCCGAGGTGACCCGGACCGCCTCGTCGCCGAGCCCGGGCAGCGTGGTGCGGTGGCGGGTGCCGGACAGATCCGAGCGGAAGCCGGCGTGCGCCATGCGCGGCGCGGACAGCGGCCCCTTCGTGCCGTACCGGGTCAGGGTGAGGGTGACCCGCGCGTTGCGGCCGGACGCGGCGCCGCCCAGGTAGGTGCAGGTCGACTCGTCGCCGGTGTCCGACGGGTAGTCGCGGACCAGGCCGGCACCGAACGCCGCCCGTACCCGCTGCGCGGTGAGCCGGGCGCACGCGTCGGGGGCATGCCCGTACGCGCCGGGGTCGGCGAACGCGCCGGTGAAGAACAGGATGCCGGCGCCGCACGGCACCAGGATGACCAGCGCCACGACGGTCAGCGCGCCGAACAGGCCCGGGTACCGCAGCCAGTGCCGCCGCGGCTCGTCGGCCCCGCCGTCCAGCGCCGCGGCCAGCTCGTCCAGCTCCCCGGTGTCGCTCAGCTGGTTGGCGCCGGGCAGTACCGACTGCGCCCCGTTCTCCTCGCCCGCCGGCGCGTCGTCGGCGCCGCCCTCAGCCGGGCCGGCCCCGCCACCCGCGGCCTCGTCCCGCAGCGCGCCGCTCTCACCGTCCTCCGGCGAGCCCGCCTCACCATCCTCGACGGCGGCGGCAGCCGCGCTCGGCACCACCACACCGCCGTCGACCGCGGCCGCATCCGCGCTGTGCGCCACCTCGACCGCGGCCTCATCCGCGCTCGGGGCCACCTCAACGGCGTCGACCGCGGTGCCGTCGGCATCCGGCGCCTCGTCGGCATCCGGCGCCTCGTCGGCGTCCAGCGCCTCGTCGGCGTCCAGCGCCTCGTCGGCGTCCAGCGCCCGCTCGTCGGCATCCCGCGCCTCGTCGGCATCCGGGATTTGCCCGTCGGCATCCGGCGCCTCACCGGCGTCCAGCGCCCGCTCGTCGGCCTCGGGCGCCTGGTCGGTGGTCGGGGCCCGGTCGTCGCCGTCGGCCGGTGCCCGGTCCTCGCCTGCGTGGGCGTCGGGGTCGGTGGCGGCTTCGGCAGACGGTGAGCCGGCCGACACACCGTCCACAGTGGACTCCGTGGCCTCCGGTTCGCCCGCGGCGGTGTCGTTCCCGGCCGGTTCCGGCCCGGTCGGGTCGGACAGCGCCGCGTCCGGCGCCGGGGTGGCGGCGCCGGACGACTGGTCGGCGGTACCGGCGATGTCCGGCACTACGGCTTCACACCCGTGATCTCGACGTTGTAGAACAGCTCCTTCGGCACGATGTGCGACAGCACGTTCGTGTCCACACTGGACAGCGCCCGCCAGGAGCGGTAGGCGAAGTTGGCCCAGCCCCAGCCGAGCTTCTCCTTCGGCACCGCCGCCTCGAAGGTACGCACCGGCCAGCCGAGCAGCGCCGCGGTCAGCTCGTCGGTGGCCACCTCGACGTCCATCGCGCCGGCCCGGATCGCGGTACGGCGCAGCTGCTGCGGATCGAACGTGTGGATGTCGACGACCGCCTCCAGCGCCGCCGCGGCGGAGGACTCGTCGAGTTCGGCCTGCGGCCGCCGCCAGTCGGTCAGTCCGGGCAGCTTCGTGAGGTTCGTGGTCGCCCACCAGGTCAGCTGGCCCAGCTTGCGGGCGTAGAAGTCGCCGACCTTGCTCGGCTCGCCACAGAACACGAACCGGCCGCCCGGTCGCAGCACCCGCAGCACCTCGCGCAGCGCCTGCTCGACGTCCGGGATGTGGTGCAGCATGGCGTGCCCAACGACCAGGTCGAAGCTCGCGTCGTCGTACCCGATGGTCTCGGCGTCGCTGACCCGGCCGTCCACGTCCAGCCCGAGCTGCTTGGCGTTGCGCAGCGCCACCTCGACCATGCCCGGCGAGATGTCGGTGACGTGGCCCTTCTCGATCACCCCGGCCTGCATCAGGTTGAGCAGGAAGAACCCGGTGCCGCAGCCCAGCTCCAGCGCGTTGCGGTACGGCCAGCCGCCGGTGCCGGCCACGTGCGCGAACCGGTCCCGGGCGTAGCTGACGCAACGCTCGTCGTACGAGATGGACCACTTCTCGTCGTAGGTGTTGGCCTCCCAGTCGTGGTAGAGGATGTTCGCCTGCTTCGGATCGTCGCGGGCGGCCTCGACCTCGGCGGCGCTGGGATGCGACTGCGTGCTCGCGTGACCGGGCTCGTTCATCGGGTCACTTCCCCGTGAAGTCGGGCTTGGCCTTGGCCACGAAGGCCCGCATGCCGACGTTCTTGTCCTCGGTGGCGAACAGGGCGGCGAACAGGTGGCTCTCCAGTGCCAGCCCGCTCGCCAGGTCGACCGACAGGCCGCCGTCGATCGCCTGCTTGGCGGCGCGCAGCGCCTGCGCCGGGCCGGTCAGGTAGGGCTGGACCGAGGCCACCGCGGCGTCCAGCACCGACTCGCCGGCCGGTACGAGCGCGTCGACCAGGCCGAGGCGCAGCGCCTCCTCGGCGGCGACGTGCCGGCCGGTGAAGATCAGTTCCTTGGCCTTCGACGGGCCGATCAGCCGGGGCAGCCGCTGGGTGCCGCCGGCGCCGGGGATGATGCCGAGGCCGATCTCCGGCTGGCCGAGCTTCGCGTCCGCCGCGGCGATCCGGAAGTCGCAGGCCAGCGCCAGCTCGCAGCCGCCGCCCAGCGCGTACCCGGCGATCGCGGCGACGACCGGCTTCGGGATGCGGGCGACAGCGTCGAACGCGGCGGTCAGCTCCGGCGCCCGGGCGGCCATCTGGGCGTACCCCTCGTCGGCCATCTCCTTGATGTCGGCGCCGGCGGCGAACACCTTCTCACCGCCGTACACGATCACGGCGCGGATGTCGTCCCGGCTGGTCGCCTCGCCCGCGGCGGCCCGCAGCTCGTCCTGGACGGCCCGGTTGAGCGCGTTCATCGGTGGCCGGGTCAGGCGGATCACGCCGACCCCCGGCTGCTCGTCGAGCGTCTCCAGCCGAACGAACTCCCCCACTGCGACCTCCTCGATCACGAAGCTGCGGGCCGGGTCGCGGCGCCGCCTGGCCCCGACCTTAACCGGTCGGTAGCCTCCGCCCAGCGCACCCCACCGGTCCGTCGATCAAGACCCGCCGAGTTGATCAAGGGCCCACTCGGTTGATCAAGGGATTGGTGCGCGGAGTCCTCGCACGATGTGGACGAATCCCTTGATCAACTGGGTAGGGGGTGGGACAGGGCGGTGTAGCGGTCGCCGATGCGGTTGACCGACAGGGGCAGGCCGAAGGTGTCGGACAGGTTGTCGCCGGTGATCACCTGGTCGACCGGGCCGGCGGCGACGACCGCGCCGTCGCGGACCAGCAGGGCATGCGTGAACCCCGGCGGAATCTCCTCGACATGGTGGGTGACCAGCACGATCGCCGGCGCGTCCGGGTCCGCCGCGAGCGTCGCCAGCCGGCGTACCAGATCCTCCCGGCCACCCAGGTCGAGCCCGGCCGCCGGCTCGTCGAACAGCAGCAGCTCCGGATCGGTCATCAGCGCCCGGGCGATCTGCACCCGCTTGCGCTCGCCGTCGGAGAGCGTGCCGTACCGCCGCCCGGCGAGCCCGGCGACGCCCCAGCGGGCGAGCAGCTCGCCGGCTCTCGCGTCGTCCATCGCGTCGTAGCTCTCCCGATACCGGCCGAGCACGCCCCAGGCCGCGGTGAGCACCGCGTCGTGCACCGTCTCGTCCGGCGGGATCCGCACCACATGATGCCCGCCGACCAGCCCGAGCCGGGTACGCAGCTCGGCGATGTTGGTGCCGCCCAGCCGCTCGGCGAGCACGTGCACCGTGCCGGTGGACGGGTAGAGCCGGCCGGCCGCCAGGTTGAGCAGGGTGGTCTTGCCCGCACCGTTGGGGCCGAGCACCACCCACCGCTCGTCCAGCTCCACCTGCCAGCTCACGTCGCGGACCAGGGCGTTGCCGTCGCGGGTGACCGTCACCGCGTCCAGCGCGACGACCAGATCGGGATCGGTGTTGGCTGCCACCGCGCCATCCAATCATGGCCGCCGCCGGGTGCGATCGGGTGGCGGCGGCGATCATGAAGGTCGGCACCGACCGGCGGTGGAGACGGAGGTCGGCACCGACCGGCGGTGGAGACGGAGGTCGGCACCGACCGGCGGTGGAGACGGAGGTCGGCACCGATTGGCGGTGGAGACGGAGGTCGGCACCGATTGGCGGTGGGAGTGGGAGCGGGTGCCGGCCAGCGGCGATCAGCGTGTCGGCGCCGATCGGCGGGGATCATGGGCGTCGGGGCCGGCAGGTGGTGGAGGTGGCATGGAGCTGGGTGCGACGCCGATCGCGGACGGGGTGCGCTTCGCGGTGTGCGCGGCGGACGCCGACGCGGTCGAGGTGTGCCTGTACGACGGCGCGGGCGGCGAGCGGCGGGTGCGGCTGAGCGAGCGTACCGACGACGTGTGGCACGGGCACGTGCCCGGCGTCGGTGTCGGCGACCGGTACGGGCTGCGCGCGTACGGGCCGTGGCAGCCGCACCGCGGGCACTGGTTCAACCCGGCGAAGCTGCTGGTCGACCCGTACGCGCGGCGGTTGACCGGGGCGCCGGCGGACCATCCGGCGTTGGGCAGCGTGGCCGCCGGTGGTGCGCCGGACGACCGCGACTCGGCGCCGTACCTGCCGCGTGCGGTGGTGACCGCGGCGCCGGCGCAGGTGTGGCGCCCGCCGTTGCGCCCGTGGACCGACACCGTGCTGTACGAGCTGCACGTGCGCGGGTTCACCGCCCGGCTGCCGGAGGTGCCGGAGCCGCTGCGGGGCAGCTACGCAGGGCTCGCGCACCCGGCGGCGGTGTCGCACCTGCGCCGGCTCGGGGTGACCGCGGTGGAGCTGCTGCCGGTGCAGCACGCCGCCACCGAGCCGTTCCTCGCGCAGCGCGGCCTGACCAACTACTGGGGTTACAACACGCTCGGGTACTTCGCGCCGGACAGCCGGTTCGCCGCGACCGCCGACCCGGTCGCCGAGTTCCGGGACATGGTCGCGGTGCTGCACGACGCGGGCATCGAGGTGATCCTCGACGTGGTCTACAACCACACCGCGGAGGGCCCGCCGACCGGCCCGACGCTCAGCTGGCGCGGCCTCGCGAACCGCACGTACTACCGGCTGGAGCCGGGCGATCCGGCCCGCTACCGCGACTTCACCGGCTGCGGCAACACCCTCGACGTCCGCCAGCCGGCGACGCTGCGCCTGGTCCTGGACTCGCTGCGGTACTGGGTGCTCGCGCTCGGCGTCGACGGGTTCCGGTTCGACCTGGCCAGCGCGCTGCTGCGGGGCGAGTCGGGCGTGGCGCAGTACCCGGGCTTCCTCGCCGCGATCGCGGCCGACCCGGTGCTGCGCGAGGTACGGCTGATCGCCGAGCCGTGGGACCTGGGCGCCGGTGGCTACCGGGTCGGCGGGTTCGGGCCGGGCTGGTCGGAGTGGAACGGCCGGTACCGCGACGCGGTGCGCGACTTCTGGCGGGGCCGCGCGGACAGCCTGGCCGAGATCGGCACCCGCCTGGCCGGCTCCGAGGATCTGTACGGCGAGGGTGGCCGCGGACCGGGGGCGTCGGTCAACTTCGTCACCGCGCACGACGGCTTCACCCTGCGCGACCTGGTCAGCTACGCGCGCAAGCACAACGAGGCGAACGGCGAGGGCGGCGCCGACGGTACCGACGACAACCGGTCGGAGAACAACGGCGTCGAGGGGGACACCGACGACCCGGCGGTGCTGTCCCGGCGCCGCCGTCAGGTGCGCAACCTGCTCGGCACGCTGCTGCTGTCGGCCGGTGTGCCGATGCTGCTGGCGGGCGACGAGCTGGGCCGCACCCAGCACGGCAACAACAACGCGTACTGCCAGGACAACGAGGTGTCGTACGTCGACTGGGACGGCGCGGACCCCGAACTGCTCGCCTTCACCGCCCGGCTGCTGGAGCTGCGCGCCGCCGAGCCGGTGTTTCGCCGCCGGCACTTCTTCACCGGCGCCGCGCTCGACGGCCGGCGCGACCTGGTCTGGTACCGGGCCGACGGCGCCGAGGTGACCGCCGCGGACTGGCACGCCGGCGGCGCCGGCACCCTCGGCGCCTTCCTCGACGGCGCTCGCGCCGACGCCGGTACCGGCGGCTCCTTCCTGATGTACCTGCACGGCGCCGGGGTGGACGCGACGGTTCGGCTGCCGCCGGCGGCGACCCGGTGGCAGGTCGTGGTCGACACCGCGGAGGCGCTGGCCGGCGAGTATCCGGCGGGTGACCGGATCACGCTGACCGCGCGCAGCCTGCTCGTGCTGCGCGCCGTCGACGTCGCGGCCGGGTGAGTGCCGGCCGGGTGAGTGCCGGACGGCTGAGTGCCGGCCGGGTGAGTGCCGGACGGCTGAGTGCCGGCCGGGCCCGCCGCCCGTGCGGGCCGGGCGATCAGGCCCGGACGAGGGCCAGGTACTTGTCCCAGTCCCAGTACGGGCCGGGGTCGGTGTGGTCGGTGCCCGGCACCTCGACGTGGCCGATGATGTGGTCCCGGTCCATCGCGATGCCGTACCGGTCGCAGATGTCGCGGGTCAGTTTCGCCGATGCGGTGTACATCGCGTCGGTGAACCAGCTCGGGTCGTCGACCCAGCCCTCGTGCTCGATGCCGATGCTGCGGGTGTTGTAGTCCCAGTTGCCGGCGTGCCAGGCGATGTCCTTCTCCCGCACCATCTGGTCGATGTACCCGTCGGCGGAGCGCGTCACGTAGTGCGCGCAGGCGGCGTGGCTCGGGTCCTGGAACAGGGTGATGGTGTCGTCGAACGTCTCCTGGGTGACGTGGATGACCACCAGCTCGATCGGGTACGTGCTGGGCCGGTTCGACCTGGTGTAGTTGCTGGTGCTGGCCGGCACCCAGTGCGCGGCCGGGTAGTCGACGCCGCTGGCACCGCGGCGAGCCGCTCCGCTGGCACCGCGGCGAGCCGCGTCGCTGGCACCGGTGCGCTGTGGTGCGGCTGCGGCGGCGCCGGCCAGGCCGGCGCCGAGCACGCCGGCGGCTCCGGCCGCGGCGGTGAACAGCGCGCGGCGAGACAGTCCTCTGTGGACCGAAGTCATGGGCACTCCCCAGAACCTGGGCCCGGCGCCGGACGGCACCGGGCGATAACCGGATAATCCGATCAGACAGGCTTAATACATCGAAATACACATGTCAATAGTTTCCAGTAGAAACAGGCATCGCGATTCTTTCCTACACGACCGGGTCGTTCCGCTCCGGCCGGCGGCGTGTGCCGTGCCCCAGTGCCCGCCGCCGGCGACCCCGACGCCGCCGCCAGCCGATACAGTCCCGGTACGAAGGGACGCGGCGTGACGGCCGCGCGAACGGGAGGTGGCATGGGGTCGACACGACGCGAGCCCAGGGCGTGGCCCGGAACCCCCGGCGCGCGGGGTTCCGCACCGCGCCCGTGGCTGCCGGGCAGCCCCCGGCAGGACGCGAGCCGCCCGGGACCGCACGGTCCCGGCGCACCGGCGAGCCGGTAGCCGTGCGCGTCACCATCCGCGACGTGGCCCGCGCGGCCGGCGTGTCGGTGTCGACCGCCTCGCGCGCGCTGACCGGCGCCCGCCCGGTCGGCGAGCAGATCGCGGTCCGGGTCCGGGACGCCGCCACCGCGCTCGGCTACCGGCAGAACCGGGTCGCGAGCGCGCTGCGCACCCAGCGCACCGACACCATCGGCATGGTCGTCCCGCAGATCTCCAACCCGTTCTACCCGGTCCTGGTCGAGGCGATCGAACGCTGCCTCGGCGACGACAACCGGCAGCTGCTGCTGTGCGACGCGCGGCGCGACGCCACCGTCGAGTCCGCCCGCATCCACGCGCTGGCCGACCGGCAGGTCGACGGGCTGATCGTCGCCCCGGTCAGTACGGTCGCCAGCGCCGCGGCGCTGACCTCGATCGCCGGCGAGGTACCGGTGGTCCAGGTCGACCGGTCGGTCGCGGACACCGCGCTGGACTGGGTCGGCGTCGACGATGTCGCCGGCCTGCGGCTGCTCACCGAGCACCTGGCGCAGGTCGGCGCGCGCACCGCCGTGCTGGTCGGTACCGTCTCCGAGTCGTCCGCCGGCCGCACCCGGCTCGCCGAGTTCGGCCCGGCCGCGGCCCGGCACGGGTTGTCGACCGCCGAACCGCTGCTCGGCGCGTACGGCGTGGAATGGGGCGTCCGCGCCGTCGACGAGCTGCGCGCGCGAGGCCCGCTGCCGGACGCCATCGTCTGCGTCAACGACGAGATCGCCCTCGGCGTACTCCAGGGGCTGCGCGCCGCCGGCATCTCGGTGCCCGGCGAGGTCGTGGTCACCGGGTTCGACGACAACGGCTTCGCCGCGCTCGCCGACCCGCCCCTGACCACCGTGCGGCAGCCGCACCAGCAGATCGCCGCCGAGTGCCTGCGGCTGCTGGACCGTCCGCGCGGCGGCCCCACCCGCCGCATCGCCCTCGCCCCCACCCTCATCGTCCGCGCCTCCACCACCCTGCGCTGAGCCCGACCGGCCGGGTCACCACGCCGACCACCCGGTCACGCGTCAACGGTCCGTACCTGCGCAAGTGGCGGTGCGCCGACGGTGTCAGGACAGGCGGTGCCTGGGCCCGGCATCGCCGTAGCTCCAGCCGCAGCGGTCCGTGCGCGGCGAGGGTGGCGTCCGCCAGCGTGCGGGTCACGAACGTACCCACGCCCGGTCTCGCCGCGACGAGCCCGTCGTGTTCCAGCTCCCGGTACGCCTTGAGCACGGTGTTGGGGTTGATCGCGAGCCGGCCGACCACGTCCTCGACCGTGGGCAGCCGGTCGCCCTCGCGCAGCATGCCCAGCCGCAGGGCGTGCCGCACCTGCTGAACGAGTTGCGCGTAGGGCGCGACGCCGGACCGCCCGTCGAGATGGAACTCGATCATCCCTTCCAGCGGTCAGGCCTGGTCCGGGTAGCGGACCAGGGGAAGGTCGGTGGGCCGGGAGAGCAGCGGGTGGGCGGGCAGGACGCGGACCGTGCAGCCGGCGGCGCCGGCGCGGGTCAGCGGGACGTCCGCGGCGTAGCTGTAGCCGGCGTCGGGATCGCCGTCGACCAGCCGCATCGGCTCGGTGACCACCCCGGTCAGCTCGTCCGAGCCGTCCTCGCCGAGCGCGCCGGTGCAGACCTGCACGCGTACCTCGGCCGGCGTCAACCGGCCGAGGCGCACCCGGGCCCGTACCCGCAGCGCCGCGCCGAGCGCGGGGGCGGTGCGGTCGTCGAGCTCCACCTGTTCGACCGCGACCGCCGGCCAGGCGGCGGTCGCCCGGCCGGCGAACTCGGCGAGCTCGCGGCCCGGTGCGCCGCCGTCGGCGGTCATCCGCCGCGACGCCAGCGCGGCCGGACGGTACAGCCGGTCGACGTACTCGGTGAGCATCCGGTCGGCGAGCACCCGCGGGCCGAGCGTGGTCAGCGTGTGCCGGACCGCCTCGACCCAGCCGCCCGGTACGCCGTCCTCGTCACGCGCGTAGAACAGCGGTACCACCTGCTGTTCGAGCAGCTCGTACAGCGCGCCGGCCTCCAGCGCGTCACGCCGGCCCGGATCGCCCACCCCGGCCGCGGTGGGGATCGCCCAGCCGTTGCGCCCGTCGTACAGCTCGTCCCACCAGCCGTCCCGGATGGACAGGTTGAGCCCGCCGTTGAGCGCCGACTTCATCCCCGAGGTCCCGCACGCCTCCAGCGGCCGCTGCGGGTTGTTGAGCCACACGTCGCAGCCGGCGACGAGGAACCGGGCCAGCCGCATGTCGTAGTCGGGCAGGAACACGATCCGCTGCCGCAGCCGCGGATCGTCGGCGAACGTGACCATCTCCTGGATCAGCCGCTTGCCGCCGTCGTCGGCCGGATGTGCCTTGCCCGCCACCACGACCTGGACCGGCCGGTCGGTGTCGGTGAGCAGCCGCTGCAGCCGGGCCCGGTCGGCGAGCATCAGGGTCAGCCGCTTGTAGCTCGGTACCCGCCGGGCGAAGCCGATCGTCAGCACGTCCGGGTCGAGCGCGTCGGCCACCCAGCCGAGTTCGGCCTCGGTGGCGCCGCGCCGCAGCGCCGACGCGCGCAGCCGGCGGCGCACCTCGGCGACCAGGTTGGCGCGCAGCTCGCGGCGCACCGCCCACAGGTCGCCGGCGGGCATCGCGGCCACCCTCGCGAACGCATCCGTCTCGTACGGCGCCTCGGCCGCGGCCGAGTCCGAGGTGTCGACGCCGGCTCGCTGCGCCAGCTCCAGCCCCGGCCTGGACACCCAGGTACCGCCGTGCACGCCATTGGTGACCGAGGTGATGGGCACCTCGGCGACGTCGAAGCCGGGCCACAGCGAGGCGAACATCTCCCGGCTGACCTGGCCGTGCAGGGCGGACACGCCGTTGGCGTGCTGGGCCAGCCGCAGCCCCATGTGCGCCATGTTGAACACCGCCGGGTCGGTCTCCGCACCCAGCGCGAGGATCCGGTCGGCCGGCATCCCGGGGCTCGCGTTGTCCCCGCCGAAGAACCGCTCGATCGTCTCGCGCGGGAACCGGTCGATGCCGGCCGGTACCGGGGTGTGGGTGGTGAACACGGTGCCGGCCCGCACGATCCGCAGCGCCGCGTCGAAGTCCAGCTCGCCCGGCTCGACCAGCTCCCGGATCCGTTCCAGGCCAAGGAATCCGGCGTGCCCCTCGTTGGTGTGGTACACCTCCGGCGCGGGCGCACCGGTGACCCGGCACCAGGCCCGTACCGCGCGGACACCGCCGATGCCGAGCAGCGCCTCCTGGACCAACCGGTGGTCGACCCCGCCGCCGTAGAGCCGGTCGGTGACGGCCCGCTCGGCCGGCCCGTTGTCCGGCACGTCGCTGTCGAGCAGCAGCAGCGTGACCCGGCCGACGTACGCCTGCCAGACCTGGGCCCGCAGGGTGCGCCCCTCGGGCAGCCCGACGCCGATCAGCACCGGCGCACCGGACGCCTCGCGCAGCAACCGCAGCGGCAGCTGGCCGGGGTCCACCGTCGGGTACTGCTCGGTCTGCCAGCCGTCCGCGGTCAGCCCCTGGGTGAAGTACCCGGCGCGGTAGAGCAGCCCGACCGCGACGATCGGTACGCCCAGATCGCTCGCCGTCTTCAGGTGGTCGCCAGCGAGGATGCCGAGCCCGCCGGAGTACTGCGGCTGCGTCTCCGTGATGCCGAACTCCGGGGAGAAGTACGCGATCGAGACCGGCGCGTCGGCCGGCAGCGTCTGGTACCAGCGGGGTTCGGTCAGGTAGCGGCGCAGGTCGGCGTGGACCGCGTCGAGCCGCAGCCGGAACTCCGGGTCGCCGGCGAGCTCGGCCAGCCGCGGCGCGGACACCTGCGCCAGCAGCCGGACCGGGTCCTGCCCGACCGAGCGCCAGCCGGCCGGGTCGATCGCCGCGAACAGGTCACGGGTGGGTGGATGCCAGGCCCAGCGCAGGTTGCCGGCAATGTCGTCGAGGGCGGCCAGCGGCTCGGGCAGGGTGGCCCGGACCGTGAACCGTCGGAGCGCTCTCACGGGTTCTGGACAGTACCGGCTGCGCGCCGCAAGCTGGGCCGAAACGCCCTAGAGCCGGTGGGGGAACCTTCGAACGAGCGAGCCGGAGTCGGTTCGCCCGCTCGCCTGAACGCACCCGTCACGGCGCGGGGTCCGGTTCGGGTTCGTCGGCGTCGTTGCCCTCGAAGATCTCCTCCCGGGCGGAGGCCAACGCGGTCAGCACCGCGCCGTGCAGCACCGGGTCGGCGGCGATGGTGGTACCGACGACCCTCGGGGCGACCGGCGCGAGCTCGCGCACCTCGCGTTCCACCCGGGCCGCGAGCTCGTCGCCGCCGGCCTGGCCCACCTCGCCGGCGAGCACCACCAGCCCGGGGTCGAGCACGACGGACACGGCGGCGGCGCCGAGCGCGATGCGCCGGGCGATCTCGTCCAGCAGCGCCCCGCCGCGGTCCGGGTCGGCGACCGCGGCGGCCACCGCCGCGGCGGCGGTGCGCTGGCGGAAGCCGTGTTCGCGGGCGAGCGCCCGGATCGGCTCGGCGCCGGCGAGCGCGCTGAACGGTGCCTTGTGCGCGCGGGTGACCCCGTGCACCAGTTCGACGCCGGGCACCGGCAGGTAGCCGACCTCGCCGGCGGCACCGAGCACGCCCTGGTAGAGCCGGCCGTCGAGCATCACGCCGACGCCCATGCCGCGGTCGCACCACAGCAGCACGAAGTCGTCCACGCCGGCGCCGGCACCGAGCCGGTGCTCGGCCACGGCGGCCAGGTTGACGTCGTTGACGATCCGTACCGGCCGGTTCAGGTCGGCGGTGAGCGCGGCGAGCAGGCCGCGGTGCCAGCGCGGGAGCTCCCAGGAGAACGACACCTCGCCGGAGCGTGGGTCGATCACGCCGGGCGAGCCGAGGACCACGTGGCGGATCTTGCCGGCCGGCACCTCGGCGGCCTTCGCCGCCTGCGCGAGCACCTCGTGCACCAGCCCGACCGGGTCGTCGGAGATGTCGGCGGCGACCTCGACCCGGCCGTGTTCGACGCCGGTGAGGTCGGCGGCCGAAGCGGTGACACCGTGCGGCCCGATCGCCATGCCCACCACGTACGCGGCGGACGCCACGACCGCGTAGAGCTGGGCGTTTGGCCCGCGGCCACCGGCGGACACGCCGACCCGCTCGACCAGGCCGCGCTGCTCCAGCCGTTCGACCAGCTGGGACGCGGTGACCTTCGACAGCCCGGTCAGCTCGCCGAGCTTGGCCCGGGTCAGCGGGCCGTGCGCGAGCAGCAGTTCGAGGGCAGCGCGGTCATTAAGAGCTCGTAACAACCGCGGCGTCCCGGGCTGACGGCGTCGACTCATCACCATTCGTCCTCTAGTCTTTAGGAAACTTTCCTATTAAATTCTCTCAGGGACACCCGCCAGCTTAGAGCGCCGTGCGGTCGCGGTTGCCGTGCGCCGCACGGTGCCCGCAGTCGACCGCGCCCGTACCGGTCGTCGACGGGCGGCCGGCAGCGGCACCGTGCCGCGCGGCGACCGGCGAGCGTGCCGGCGGGCTCGCCCTTCGAGCGCACCACATCCAGGGAGGATGCGTGAAACATCGGCTGATGGCCGCCGCCGGACTGGCCGCGGTTCTGTTGGGAGCCGCGGCGTGCGGCAACGGCAGTGGCTCCACCGGCAGTACCGGCAAGATCGACACCAGGGGCGACAAGAGCGCGACCGGCACGCTCACGGTCTGGCTGCAGGTGGACGCGCAGTCCAGCTGGCCGAACGCGGTCAAGGCCGCCACCACCTCGTTCCACAAGAAGTTCCCCAAGGTCAAGGTCAAGGTGAGCTACCAGGCCTGGAACGATCACCTGACCAAGCTGGACGCGGCCCTGACCGGCACCCACGTGCCGGACGTGGTCGAGATGGGCGACACCGAGACCACCTCGTACCTCGCCAACGGCGCGTTCCGGGACCTGACTGACTCGAAGAACCTGTTCGCCGACTCGGCCAACTGGAACTCCGGCCTCGCCGCGTCCTGCACGTACGAGGGCAAGGTCTACTGCGTGCCCTACTACTCGGGCAGCCGGATCGTGTTCTACCGCAAGGACATGTTCGCCAAGGCCGGCATCAGCGCTCCGCCGAAGACCCTCGCCGAGCTGATGACCGACGGCGGCAAGCTGAACAAGAAGTACGGCTCCGACCCGAAGTTCTCCGCCTTCTACATGCCGGGCAAGTTCTGGTACTCGGCGATGTCGTTCGTGCAGGACGCCGGCGGCACCATCGCCACCAAGAAGGGCGACAAGTGGGTCGGCGGACTCGACTCGCCGGCCGCGATCAAGGGCCTGACCCAGTGGAAGGCGCTGTCCGACCAGCTGTCGAAGGCCAGCAAGACCAACGACGAGGCGCACCCGCAGCAGTACACGGTGATGGCCCAGGGCCACGTGGCCATGATGTACGGCCTGGGGTGGGAAGGCGGCAGCGTCTCCGCCGACGGCAACGGCGGCAACCCGAAGCTGAAGGACTCCATCGGCAGCTTCGCGATGCCCAGCGGCTCGGGCAAGCAGGCCATGCAGTCGTTCGCCGGTGGTTCGGACCTCGCGATCACGGCCAAGAGCCAGCACCCGGACTGGGCGGCGGCCTGGACCGCGGCGATGACCTCGCAGTCCAACGAGACGCTGCTGATGAAGGCCGGCAACGTGCCGAACACCACCACGCTGCTGGAGCAGGCCAAGTCGGACCCGACGCTGTCCGCCGCCGCCTCGTCGGCCACCGACAGCTGGATGGTGCCGATCGCGACCGGCTGGCCGAAGGTCGAGAAGAGCAACATCCTGCAGAACGGCCTGTCCGCCATCGCGACCGGCTCCCAGAGCGTCGCGGACGCCTGTAAGCAGATGAACCAGCAGGTCGAACAGGCGCTCAACGCGTCCTGACCGACGAAGACCCGCCGGGTCGGCTCCCCTCGATCGGGTCGGCCCGGCATCCACCCCGCACGGCCGGGCCGGGCCGATCCGATCTCCGGGTCGGCCCGGCGAGCACGCGCACCGCAGAGCCGGCCGGTGTACCACACTCACCGCAGGGAGCAGCATGTCCGCGTCCACCCAGGCCCCGGCCAAAGCCGCCGGTGCGGCTCCGCCGGGGCCGCCGCCTCGCCGCCGGCGCCGTCTCGCTCCGACGGCGATCGGCTACCTGCTCATCCTGCCGACCGTGGTCGTGCTCGTCGGCGTCCAGGGGTACCCGCTGGTCAAGCTCGCGCTGCTGTCGGTGCAGGACCTGACCCAGCGGGAGCTGTTCAGCGGGCTGCCGGCGCCGTTCATCGGCCTCGGCAACTACGCGACGATCCTCTCCGACCCCGACTTCCTCCTCGTGGTGCTGCGCACCGTGGTGTTCACCGCAGCGAACGTGGCGCTGACCCTGGTGCTCGCCACCGCGCTCGCGCTGGTGATGCGGGCGGCATCGCGGTGGTGCCGGTTGCTGCTCACCGTCGTCCTCATCTGCGTGTGGGCGATGCCGCAGGTGGTGTCGACACTGGTGTTCAACTGGCTGTTCGACTACGAGTTCGGCGTGGTGAACTGGCTGATCGGACGGTTGCCCGGGGTCGACATGAACGGGCACGACTGGTACGCGAACACGATCTCCGGGTTCGGTGTGATCACCCTGATCGTCGTCTGGGGTGCGATCCCGTTCGTCGCGATCACCCTGTATGCCGGCATCTCCCAGGTGCCGAAGGAGCTGGAGGAGGCGGCCCGGGTCGACGGCGCGAACGGTCGGCAGATCTTCTTGCGGGTCACCTACCCGATCCTGCGGCCGATCTACACCATCGTCACGGTGCTGTCGGTGATCTGGGACTTCCAGGTGTTCAACCAGGTCTGGGTGGCGCGCGGCGGCCGGCCGGAACCGCAGTACCAGATTCTCGGGGTCTATTCGTTCGTGCGGGCCTTCGGCGTCAACGAGTACAGCCTCGGCGCCGCGATCGCGGTGATCACGGTGCTGCTGCTGCTGGTCTTCACGGTGTTCTACATCCGGCAGAGCCTGCGCCGAGGGGAGATCGACTGATGACGAGCGAGCCCACCAGGCCGCCCCGCCGCGGCCGGCGCGGTGGCGGCCGGATCGCCGCCAACATCGTCGGCGTGGCCGCCTCGGTCCTGCTGATCTTCCCGGTGTACTGGATGGTGCTCACCGCCTTCAAGCCGGGCGACGAGCTGCTGACCTACACCCCGCACTTCGCCACCCTGCATCCCACGCTGGCGAACTTCTCCCGCGCGATCCACGCGCCGCACTTCGGTGACGCGCTGGGCAACAGCGTGCTCATCGCGTTCAGTACGATGATCATCGCGTTGGTGCTGGCGCTGCTCGCGGCCGTCGCCATCGCCCGGTTCCGCTGGTACGGGCGGCGGGCGTTCATCTTCGCCATCCTGGTCGTGCAGATGGTGCCGATGTCCGCGCTGCTCATCCCGCTCTACCTGATGCTCAACTCGATCGATGCGGTCAACAAGCTGTCCGGGGTGGTCCTGACCTACCTCGCGTTCGTCCTGCCGTTCAGCATCTGGACGCTGCGCGGGTTCGTCGCCGGCGTGCCGGCGGAGCTGGAGGAGGCGGCGATGGTCGACGGCTGCACCCGGCTGCAGGCGTTCTTCCGGATCGTGCTGCCGCTGGTGTTCCCCGGGCTGGTGGCGACGTCGATCTACGCGCTCATCCAGTCCTGGAACGAGTACATCATGGCGTACGTGCTGCTCTCCGACCAGAAGAAGGAGACGCTGCCGGTGTGGCTGGTGTCGTTCGTCTCCGCGCACGGCGTCGACTACGGGGCGCTGATGGCGGGCGCGACGATGATGGCGCTGCCCGTGGTCGTGTTCTTCGCCATCATCCAGCGGCACGTCGCGAGCGGCCTGACCGCCGGCGCGGTCAAGGGATGAGGCAGGCAGCGCAGCTCGTCCGGGGAGCACAGTGAGCGATCGAAAGGCCGTAACCGATGACCGATGATCCGTCGTTGCGCAGCCAGGCGCTGCGCACCCTGCTCGCCGCGTTCCCGACCGCCACCGCCCCGGACTGGGTGCGCCGGCTCGGCGACCAGGGGCTCGGCGGGGTGGTCCTGTTCGGGCACAACATCGTGGACGAGTCCCAGGTCACCGGGCTGATCTCGACGCTGCGGGCCGGTCGGCCGGAGCTGATCGTGGCGCTCGACGAGGAGGGCGGCGATGTCACCCGGCTCGGCTACACCTCCGGGTCGCGCTACCCGGGCAACGCGGCGCTGGGTGCGGTCGACGACGAGAACCTCACCCGCCAGGTGTACGCGGCACTCGGCGGCGAGCTGGCCGCGCTGGGCATCACGCTCGACCTGGCCCCCACCGTCGACGTCAACTCCGCGCCGGACAACCCGGTCATCGGTACCCGCTCGTTCGGTACCGACCCGGCCCGGGTCGCCGCGCACACCGTCGCCGCGGTCCGCGGGCTCGGCGACGCCGGCGTCGCCGCCTGTGCCAAGCACTTCCCCGGCCACGGTGCGACCCGGGTCGACTCGCACGAGGCGGTACCGGTGGTCGACGCGCCGCTGTCGGTCCTGCGGGAGCGCGACCTGCCGCCGTTCGCCGCGGCCATCGGCGCCGGTGCGCCGGCGATCATGACCGCGCACCTGCGGGTACCGGCGCTCACCGGCGACCTGCCGGCCACCTTCAGCCCGGCCGCGCTGGGCGACCTGCTGCGGGGCGAGCTCGGCTTCGGCGGCGCGATCATCACCGACGCGCTGGAGATGGGCGGCGCCGCCGGCGACGCCGGCATGGGTATCGCCGCGGTGCGCTCGCTGGCCGCCGGCGCCGACCTGCTCTGCCTCGGCGCGAAGATCACCGAGGAGCTGGTCGAGGCGACGGTGGCGGAGATCGTCGCCGCGGTGCACGACGGCCGGCTGCCCGCCGAACGGCTCGCCGACGCCGCCCGCCGCTGCGCCGTGCTGGCCGCCGCCACCCGGGCCGACCGGGCCACCGGCGGCGTTTCGGTGCCGGTACCGGACGAGATCGGGCTCGCCGCGGCCCGCCGCGCGCTGCGCGTGTACGGCACGCTCCCCCGCTCGCCGCGACCGCTGATCGTCGAGCTGGACGCGCCGCCGACGATCGCGGTCGGCGAGGTGCCGTGGGGGCTGCTGCCGTACCTGGAGGCGACCGACGCGCCGGCCGATCTGGTCCGGCTGCGACCGCTGTCGGACGAGCCGGTCGACGTCGACGCGCTGGCCCGCCGGGCCGCCGGCGGGCCGCTGATCCTGGTCAGCCGGGACACCCACCGGCACGCCCGGATCCGCGAGGTGATCGAGCAGGTCACCGCCGCCTACCCGCAGGTGGTCCTGGTGGAGATGGGCTGGCCGGCGTGGCGGCCCCCGCGCGCGGTGGGCTACCTCGCCACGTTCGGCGCCGGTCCGGCGAACGCCCGGGCCGCGGCCGAGGCGCTGCTCACCGGCTGACGGGCGCACGCAGGCCGGCGGCGGGCGCGGTAGCGTGGCACGGCCAGCGCGAAGCCCGTCCGTGGAGACGTCATGTCCTACCCGCCGACCGGCGGCCCGCAGTACCCGCCGCCGTACGGTCAGCCGATGCCAGCGCCACC
Source organism: Actinocatenispora sera (assembly GCF_018324685.1). Classification (NCBI taxonomy): domain Bacteria; kingdom Bacillati; phylum Actinomycetota; class Actinomycetes; order Micromonosporales; family Micromonosporaceae; genus Actinocatenispora; species Actinocatenispora sera. The sequence goes on from NZ_AP023354.1 coordinate 5,659,039, forward strand.
GATGCCGAACCCCCCGGTGCCGGGCCCACCGACGAGCGGCGCGCCCGGCGTCCCGCCGTACCGGCCCGCGCCCGCTCCGGCGATGCCACCGCAGTCCCCGCCGTACCCGTCGGCGCGGTACCAGGGCGCGCCGGGCCAGGGCGGCCCGTACCCATCGGCGCCGTACCAGGCCGGCGGTGCGCCGGCGCCGAACGGGCAGTACCCGGCGCAGGGTGCACCGCAGTACGGCCCGCCCGGGTACGACCCGTACCGGCCGATGCAGCTGGGGCAGCCGCGCTCGAGCGGGTTCGGCGAGGCCGCCGCCGGGGTGGGCAGGACGCTCGCGATCCGGCTCGCGATCCGGATCGGCGTCGCCGTGGTGGCCGCGATCATCGCGGTGATCATCGCCATCGTGAAGATCGCCGCCAGCTGACCGGCTCCGCCGCCTCGGCGGACACGACCACCGCCCGGTGACCGCCGGCCGTCCGTGACGGCAACCCGGCGACACATCGCGAGGGCAGATGAGCGCGGCGTAGTGCGCGACGGCACGTCGGTGGATACGGTGGACACCGATGACCGGACGAATTCCCATCGAATCCGTTTCCCCCGTCGTGGACTGTGGCCGGGCGCCGGCCAAGGCCGTCGTCGGCGAGTGGGTGACGGTGTCGGCAACCGTCTACCGGGAGGGCCACGACGCCCTCGGCTGCGCCGTGGTCTGGCGCAGCCCGGCCGGGTTGAAGCAGCCGTTCACCCGGATGACCGAGACCGAGCCCGGCACCGACCGGTGGGCGGCGCCGATCCGGCCCGACCTGATGGGCCGGTGGAGCTACTGCATCGAGGCCTGGAGCGACCCGTACCGGACCTGGCGGCACGCGGTGGTCGCCAAGCTGGACGCCGGGCAGGGCGTCGAGGACCTGGCGAACGATCTCGCGGACGGCGCCGAGGTGCTGGTGCGCGCCATCCGGCTGGTGCCCAAACCGGACCGGCCGCAGGTCACCGAGGCGGTGCTGGCGCTGCGCGACGCGACCGCCGATCTGGCGCACCGGGTCGCCCCGGCGCTCGCGCTGGAGCGGCTGCTGTGGCGCTACCCGGTCCGTGACCTGGTGTCCCGCTCGTCGAGCCAGGCGATCTGGGTGGACCGGCCGCGCGCCGCGTTCGGCTCCTGGTACGAGTTCTTCCCCCGGTCGGAGTCCGGCCACGCCACGGTGGAAGGCCGGCCGGAACACGGCAGCTTCAAGACCGCGGCCGAGCGGCTGCCGGCGATCGCCGACATGGGCTTCGACATCGTCTACCTGCCGCCGATCCACCCGATCGGCGTGGTCAACCGCAAGGGGGCGAACAACGCGCTGGTGGCCGGGCCGGACGACCCGGGCGTGCCGTGGGCGATCGGTTCGGCCGAGGGCGGCCACGACGCGGTGCACCCGCAGCTGGGCAGCCTGGACGACTTCGACGCGTTCGTCGCCCGCACCCGCGAGCTGGGTATGGAGGTGGCGCTCGATCTCGCGCTGCAGTGCGCGCCGGACCATCCGTGGGTGCGCGAGCATCCCGAGTGGTTCACCCAGCGGGCAGACGGTTCGATCGCCTACGCGGAGAACCCGCCGAAGAAGTACCAGGACATCTACCCGCTCAACTTCGATCGGGACCCGAAGGGGCTGCGGGCGGAGATCCTGCGGGTGGTGACGCACTGGATCGACCACGGGGTGAAGGTGTTCCGGGTGGACAACCCGCACACCAAGCCGGTCAACTTCTGGCAGTGGCTGATCGAGCAGGTGCACGCCGACCATCCCGACGTGCTGTTCCTGGCCGAGGCGTTCACCCGGCCGGCGATGATGAAGGGGCTGGCGAAGGCCGGCTTCACCCAGTCGTACACCTACTTCACCTGGCGTACCAGCAAGGCGGAGCTGACCGAGTTCGGCACCGACCTGGTGCGCAGCGCCGACTTCATGCGGCCGAACCTGTGGCCGAACACGCCGGACATCCTGCACGAGAGCCTGCAGTACGGCGGCCCGCCGATGTTCACCATCCGGGCGGTGCTGGCCGCGACCCTGTCGCCGTCCTGGGGCGTGTACTCCGGCTTCGAGCTGTTCGAGCACGTCGCCCGCGCGCCCCGCAGCGAGGAGTACCTGGACTCGGAGAAGTACCAGCTGCGCCCGCGCGACTGGGCCGCCGCGGCGGCGTCGGGGCACACCCTGGCGCCGCTGATCACCCGGCTCAACGCGGTCCGTCGGGCCAACCCGGCGCTGCAGCAGCTGCGTGATCTGACGTTCCATCACGTGGACAACGATGCGGTGCTGTGTTTCTCCAAGCGAGATGCGGCGAGCGGCAACACCGTCCTGGTGGTCTGCTCGTTGGACCCACACAACGTGCAGTGGGGGAACACCGCGCTCGAGCTGCCGGCACTGGGTGTCGGCTGGTCGGACCGGTTCGCCGTGCGGGACGAGCTGACCGGCGCCGAGTACGACTGGGGCCAGTTCAACGCGGTCCGGCTCGACCCGTACGAACAGCCGGCGCACCTGCTGACCGTGCATCCCCACGGCTGAGCCACACCTCAGACCCACCCACCCCCCACCCACACGACAACAGCGACAACGGCGAAGCGCGAGGTGCGCGGTGAGTGAGACGACCCTCCGGCGACCCCGGGAAGCGGACCGGGCGACCCCCGACGGTGGACGGCCGGACGTCGACGACGGCAGCTACGTCACCGCCGACGGGCAGGTGTCGCATCCGGTACCGGACGACTTCCGGTCGGCGCGCAGCCTGCCGGCGGATCCGCACTGGTTCAAGCGCGCGGTGTTCTACGAGGTCCTGGTGCGGGCGTTCAACGACTCGTCCGCCGACGGCTGCGGCGACCTGCGCGGGCTGACCGCGAAGCTGGACTACCTGTCCTGGCTCGGGGTCGACTGCCTGTGGCTGCCGCCGTTCTACGCCTCGCCGCTGCGCGACGGCGGCTACGACATCAGCGACTTCTACCAGGTGTTGCCGGAGTTCGGCACGGTGGAGGACTTCGTCCTGTTGCTGGACGAGGCGCACCAGCGCGGCATCCGGGTGATCACCGACCTGGTGATGAACCACACCTCCGAGTCGCACCCGTGGTTCCAGGAGTCCCGGCGCAACCCGGACGGCGACTACGGCGACTTCTACGTGTGGTCCGACGCCGACGAGCGGTACCCGGACGCGCGGATCATCTTCGTCGACACCGAGGAGTCGAACTGGACGTTCGACCCGGTACGCCGGCAGTTCTACTGGCACCGGTTCTTCTCCCACCAGCCGGACCTCAACTACGACAACCCGCGGGTGCAGGAGGAGATGCTGTCGGTACTGCGGTTCTGGCTCAACCTCGGCATCGACGGGTTCCGGCTGGACGCGGTGCCGTACCTGTTCGAGCGGGACGGCACGAACTGCGAGAACCTGCCGGAGACGCACGCGTTCCTGCGCAACGTGCGCAAGGTCGTCGAGGACGAGTACCCGGGCCGCGTGCTGCTGGCCGAGGCGAACCAGTGGCCGACCGACGTGGTGGAGTACTTCGGCGACCCGGACGTCGGCGGCGACGAGTGCCACATGGCGTTCCACTTCCCGCTGATGCCGCGCATCTTCATGGCGGTACGGCGCGAGTCGCGGTTCCCGATCTCGGAGATCATGGCGCAGACGCCGGCGATCCCGTCCGGCTGCCAGTGGGGCATCTTCCTGCGCAACCACGACGAGCTGACGCTCGAGATGGTCAGCGACGAGGAACGCGACTACATGTACGGCGAGTACGCCAAGGATCCGCGGATGCGGGCCAACATCGGCATCCGGCGCCGGCTCGCCCCGCTGCTCGACAACGACCGCGACCAGCTCGAGCTGTTCACCGCGATGCTGCTGAGCCTGCCCGGCTCGCCGATCCTGTACTACGGCGACGAGATCGGCATGGGCGACAACATCTGGCTCGGTGACCGGGACGCGGTGCGTACCCCGATGCAGTGGACGCCGGACCGCAACGCCGGGTTCAGCCAGGCCAACCCGGGCCGGCTGTACCTGCCGACGATCATGGACCCGATCTACGGCTACCAGGCGATCAACGTGGAGTCGCAGCTCAACTCGTCGGCGTCGCTGCTGCACTGGACGCGGCGGATGATCGAGATCCGCAAGCGGCACCCGGCGTTCGCCTTGGGCGACTTCCACGACCTGGGCGGCTCCAACCCGTCGGTCCTGTCGTACCTGCGGGAGTACCGCGGGCACGCCGAGGAGGGCGACGAGTCCTCGCCGGAGATCCACGACGTGGTGCTGTGCGTCAACAACCTGTCCCGCTTCCCGCAGCCGATCGAGCTCAACCTGCGGCAGTGGGAGGGCTGGGCACCGATCGAGCTGTCCGGGCTGGTGCCGTTCCCGCCGATCGGTGAGCTGCCCTACCTGCTCACGCTGCCCGGGCACGGCTTCTTCTGGTTCCAGATCAGCCCGCGGGACGAGGTCGGCGCATGACCGCCGACCGCGGCTCCGGCGCCACCGAGCGGGCGGTGGCGCTGGCCGGCGCGCTCGCCCGCTGGCTACCCGAGCAGCGCTGGTTCGCCGGCAAGCACCGGGCCCTCCAGGCGGTGACCCCGGTGTCGGCCGTGGCGCTCGGCGACGTGCAGCCGCGACTGGACCACCTGGTGGTCCAGGTCGAGTACGCGACCGGCGAACCGGAGCAGTACCAGGTGCTGGTCGGCTGGCGCACCGTGCTGTCGGAGAAGCTGGAGCACGCCCGGATCGGGACGGTCGGCGACTACGTCGGCTACGCCGGGCTGTGGGACGACGAGCTGGCCGACCTGCTGCTGGCGGCGCTGGCCGGCGGCGAGCAGCACGGCGGCCTGGTGTTCCGGCCCGAACCGGGCGCCACGATCACCCGCGGCCTGCCCAGCCGGGTGGTCGAGGTGGAGCAGTCGAACTCGTCGGTGGTGTTCGACGAGGAGTCGATCCTGAAGCTGTTCCGCCGCCCCACCCCCGGCGCCAACCCGGACGTCGAGCTGAACCGGGCGCTGCGCCGGGTCGGCTGCCCGCACGTGGCGCCGCTGCTCGGCGAGATCGGCGGCGAGCTGTTCGGCGCGGCCGTCTCGTACGGGATGCTGTCGGCCTACGCGGCGAACTCGGCGGACGGCTGGGCGATGGCGACGGCGAGCGTGCGGGACCTGTTCGCCGAGGGGGATCTGAAGGCGGACGAGGTCGGCGGCGACTTCGCCGCCGAGGCGCACCGGCTCGGCGAGGCGGTCGCCGCGGTACACGCCGACCTGGTCACCGCGCTGGGTTCCGGCCAGCGGGACGCCGACGGGCACGCCGAGCTGTCCGCGGCGATGATCGGCCGGCTCGCCGACGCGGTGCGCACCGTGCCCGAGCTCGCCCGGTACGCGCCGCGGCTGGGCGCGGAGTTCACCGCCGTCGCCGATCTCACGGCGTCGTACCCGATCCAGCGCATCCACGGCGATCTGCATCTCGGCCAGGCGCTGCGGACCCCGACCAGCTGGCTGCTGATCGACTTCGAGGGCGAGCCGGTCAAGCCGCTGGCCGAGCGGGTGCGGTCGGACTCGCCGCTGCGCGACGTCGCCGGGATGCTCCGCTCGTTCGACTACGCGGCCGAGCACCTGCTCGTCGGCGAGGGCGCCGACCACCAGCTGGAGTACCGGGCGCAGGAGTGGGCGGCGCGCAACCGGTCGGCGTTCACGGCCGGGTACACCGACGCCGCCGGCCAGGACCCCGGGCGGCACCGCACCCTGCTGCGCGCGTACGAGCTGGACAAGGCGGTGTACGAGGTCGTGTACGAGGCGCGGCACCGGCCGGCGTGGCGGTGGATCCCGCTGCGCTCGATCGCCCGGATGCTCGGCTTCGAGGTACCGGCGCCGGGCGACCTGCCCACCGCCTGACCGCCGCGGCGGGCCGCCGGCCGCCGGCCGCCGGCTCAGCGGCGGCGCCCGAACAGCAGGTAGGCGAGACCACCGATCGGGACCGACCGCACGCAGATCACCACCCAGACCATCCGCGGCAGCAGCAGGAGGTCTCGTTCGTCGGCCCGGGCGAGGTCGGTCACGCAGTACGCGGCGAAGCCGGCCGCCACGACCGCGACCATCAACGCCGCCGTCAGCGACGCGCACATCGGGCAGACTTCCCGCTGGTCATGTGGTGATTGTCGACCCCGATCCGGCGGGAGACCAGACGAGGATGGCGTCATGTTGACGATCGGGGACTTCGCCCGGCACGGCCGGGTGTCGGTGCGGATGCTGCGGCACTACGACGCGCTGGGGTTGCTCGCGCCGGCCCGGGTCGACGCCGCCACCGGCTACCGCTACTACACCGCCGACCAGCTGGCCCGGCTGAACCGGATCGTGGCGCTCAAGGATCTCGGGCTGAGCCTGGCGCAGGTCCGCGCGGTCCTCGACGACCGGCTGACCGCCGAACAGCTGCGCGGCATGCTCCGGCTGCGGCACGCCCAGCTGCGGCAGCAGATCGAGGCGGACACCGCCCGGCTGGCCGGCGTCGAGGCGCGCCTCGCGATGATCGAGCGTGAGGGGCACCTGCCCGCCGCGGAGATCGTGGTCAAGAACCTCCCGGCGGTCCGCCTGGCGCAGCTGACCGGTGTGGCCGCCGGCTGGGACCCGGCCGACATCACCCCGGTGATCGTCCCGCTGTACGGGCGCCTCCGCGCCCTGCTCGACCACCACGACGTGCGACCCGTCGCGCCCGACATTGCCTGGTACACCGACGATCCGGGTGGCGGGATGCTGGTGCACGCCGGCGCGCAGGTGGACGTGGCGCCGGCGGCGGCGTACCCGTTCGAGGTGGTCGACCTGCCCGCGGTGGCGACCGCGGCGACGCTGGTGCACCGGGGGGCGATGGCGGACTCCGACCCGTCGTTCCAGGCGCTCGGGCGGTGGATCGGCGACAACGGGTACCGGTCCACCGGGTACCGCGAGCTCTACCTGTCCTGCCCGGGGCCGGACCAGTCCGGCTGGGTCACCGAACTCCAGGAACCGGTGGTACCGGCGTGACCGGCGGGCACCCGATGTGTGCCCGTGTCGTACCCGGTGGGTAGGCTCCGCGGTCATGACTGGGCAAGGTTTGGCCGAGGTCGTCGACGCGAGTTGGGCGCAGGCGTTGGCGCCGGTGGCAGAGCAGATCAGCGCGATGGGCGACTTCCTGCGGGCGGAGAACGCGGCGGGTCGCGGCTACCTGCCGGCCGGCGACCGGGTGCTGCGCGCGTTCACCCAACCGCTCGCCGACGTGCGGGTGCTCATCGTCGGGCAGGACCCCTACCCCACCCCGGGTGACGCGGTCGGGCTGTCGTTCTCGGTCGCGCCGGAGCGCCGCATCCCGGCCAGCCTGCGCAACATCTTCCGGGAGTACTGCGACGATCTGGGCTACCCGAAGCCCGCGACCGGCGACCTGACCCCGTGGGCCGAGCACGGCGTGCTGCTGCTCAACCGGTGCCTGACCGTGCAGCCGGGCAAGCCGGCCGCGCACCGCGGCAAGGGCTGGGAGAAGGTCACCGACGCGGCGATCCGGGCGCTGGTGACGCGCGGTGGCCCGCTGGTGGCGATCCTGTGGGGGCGCGACGCGCAGTCGCTGCAGCCGCTGCTCGGCGACACGCCGGTGCTCAAGAGCGTGCACCCGTCGCCGATGTCGGCCGATCGCGGCTTCTTCGGTTCCCGGCCGTTCACCCGCGCCAACGACCTGCTGGTCCAGCAGGGCTCCGCCCCGGTCGACTGGAAGCTCCCCTAGCCGCTCGGCCCGCCGGTCCGGGCGCACGGTTCGGGCCGGTACGGTGCGGCTCAGTCGAGGTGGGCGTCGAGCAGGGCCAGGTCGGGCGGGATCAGCGTGGTGGACAGCATCAGTTCGTGCAGCAGGTTGTCGTTGAGCGCGTTGCCGACCGGCTCGCCGACCTCGTCCCGGGTCAGCCCGGCGACCCCGGCGGCCGACAACCGGGTACGTATCGCGGCGACGTGATGCTCGACCCGCTTCGGCGTCCACCCGGCGTCCGGGAACAGCTCGGCGAGCTGGTCGGCGGCCTGCCGCCAGGCGAGCGGCTGCGGGTGCGCGTCGTGCCGCAGGTAGCGCTGGCCGAGCACGATCAGTACCGCGCGTTCCTCGTCCGCCAGGTGCCACAGCCGGGGCGGCTGGGTCTCGTCCAGCGGGCGTTCGCCGGGGCGGTCGCCGGCATCGGCGGCGACGTACACCTCCAGCAGGTGGTCGCGGTCGGCCGAGCCGCGTACGAACAGCGGCGAGTAACCGTGCGCGAGCGGTACCGGCTCCTCGCCGTGGAACAGCAGCCGCGAGCCGGGCAGCCGGATCGGCAGCCGGCCGGTGTTGCGCACCCACCAGCGGCCGTCGCTGTGCAGCAGCACCCCGTGCCGGCGGCTGACCCCGCGGTCGTCGACGCCGACGCAGACGTGCACGTCCTCCGCGTTGCGGCCGAACAGGATCGTGCGCCCCTCGCGGGGTCGCATCTCGATGCCGCCGCGGAGGGCGAGGACGAAGATCGTGCCCGGCACCGACTCCGGCACACCGAACGCCAGGCTGTCGTGGCCGGGCGGCAGCTGCTGGCCACTGCCACCGGCTCGTCGCCGCGCCCCGCCCTGCACGAAGACCTCCTGGAGCTTCGTCCGGTTTACCCCTAGCATGACCGATCCGTGCCGCCGCCGGGCGCCCGCCCCGGCCGGGTACGGGACCCCTCCCGGGCCGACCGCAGAGAATCGGCGGGGTGCGCGTGCCCGGCACGAACCGCGGCTCGGGGGCGGCGAGGTGGTGCGCGGCGGCCGGCTGGCCGTCGCGCACGATCTCGCCGGTACGGGGATCGTCGGCACGGCGGGTCGTCAGCGCGGCGGCAGGCGGCGGGCCGCGGCACCGGCGAGCCGCTCGGCGAGCGGGCAGCGCCGGGCGCCGGCCCCGTCGCCCTGCACGACGAGGTACAGCAGCTCCTCGGTCGGGCCGTTGGCCGGGTCGTCGTAGCGGCGTTGCACGACCTGGACCAGGCAGGTCCCGTCGCCGTCACCGTCCGCGGTGACGAACGCGGACCGGCCGGCCAGCCGCACCGGTCGACCGTCCTCGCTGGTCAGCGGCTCATTCCGGTCGAAGCGCCAGCGCAGCGAGGTGTGCTCGGCGCCGTCCGCGGCGCAGTCCCAACCGGCGAATCCCCGCTCGATCGGGGTAGCCACCCCGGGTACCCCGCGCAGCAGGGCGCAGCCGTCGACGCGGCCGAGCGAGCCGGCCGGGAACGGGTGGCGCCGCGGCACCGTCCCACGGCGCAGCACGGTCGCCGCCGCCGTGGTCGCGGTGTCGGCGACCGGGCACAGCTCGGCGCTCCCGTCGCCGTCCAGTACCGCGACCACCCAGACCCGGTAGCCGCCCGGCACCGGGATCTCCCGCGCGCACGCGCCGTCGTCCTGCTTCTCCCGGTGCACCGGGAGTCCAGCGACGGTGGCGCGCGGGCCCGGCACCGTACCGACGTCGAACTCGACCTGCACGTCGAGATCGCCGCCGTGCTCGCGGTCCACGATCACGTCGCACCGGTTGAAGTTGCCGTAGGCGGTCTGCAGGTCGACGTCGCCGTAGCGGCGCAGCCCGGACGGGTCGAGCAGCGCGCACGGGTCGGCCGTCGCGGGGTCGCCGAGCGAGGGCCGCGGCGCCGGCCGGACCGCATCACCGCCGACCGCGACGGCGAACGCCGCGGTGAGCGCGGCCACGGCGACCGCGGCGGCGGTACGGCCCAGCCGCCGGGGCCGTGGCCCGGCGGTCGCGGTGAGCAGCTGCCGGGTGGTGGCGGCCTCCGGCCGGGCAGCCGGGTCGGTGGACAGCAGCGCGGTGAGCGCCGGCGCCAGGGTCCCGGCGTGCGGCGCCGGCAGCAGCGCGCCGGCCAGCGCCCGCCGGTGCAGCGCGGCGGGGTGGCTCACCGGGCCGTACGGCGAGTGCCCCTCGACCGCCGCGTACAGCGTCGCACCGAGCGAGAACAGGTCGGCGGCGGTGGTGGCCGGCCCGCCGGCGGCGACCTCGGGTGCCTGGAACGCCGGCGTGCCGCCGACCGTACCGGCGTCGGTCGTCGACGAGGTCGGCCCGCCGATCCCGGCGCGCTCCGGCCGCCCCGCGACGCCGTCGCGCTGCCCCGCCGTACTACCGTCGCCGTCCCCGGCGGGAGCGCCGGCGGCGGACGGTCCGGTGCGAGGGCCGGCCGGCACCGGGCCGGCCGATCCGGGCGGCCGCCGGGGACCCGGCACGCTCGGCACCGGCCGGGACAGGCCGAAGTCGATCAGCTTGACCGCGTCCTGCGGGCCGACGAGCACGTTGCCCGGCTTCACGTCGGCATGCACGACTCCCTTGGCGTGTAACGCATCCAGCGCCTCGGCGAGCTGGACGCCGAGCGCCGCGGCGCGGGCCGGGCCGATCGGGCCGGACTCGGCGAGCAGCTGCGCCAGGCTGCGCCACGGCACGTACTCCATCACCAGCCAGCGCTGCTCGCCGTCGGTGACGACGTCGTAGAGCGTGACGACGTGCGGGTGTTGCAACACCGCGGCGGTACGCGCCTCCCGGCGCAGCGCCCGCCCGGCGCGCGGCCCGGTCTCCTGCGAGCGCTTCACCGCGACCGTACGGCGAAGTTCCAGATCGGTGGCGCGCCAGACCAGCCCCATGCCGCCCAGCCCGACCTGCTCCTCCAGCCGGTACCGGCCGGCGATCGGTCCAGCCATCGGCCCAGTCATCCGGGCACCCTCCCGGCAACGCGCGGTCGGCGGTCGCGGGGCATCGTCCCGACGGCGGTCGGGGCCGCCCCAGGACGCGACCGGTGATCTTCCGGCCGGCTGCAGCGGAAGGCCACGGGACGCGCCCACGTGGTCAGTTCGGCAGCATAGCCCTGTTTCCTGGCGAATCGACGCGGGCGCCGGAGCGCCACCGTACGCGACAAGCCGGGCACCCACCGGTGCGTCCGGGGCGCGGTCTGGCAGCCGGGCGCTTAGGGTTGTCTGGTGGCGACATCGGTGGACTCAGAAGTGCTCGGCCGTCTCGTCCGGGGCGAGGCGTACGACCCGCATGCCGTGCTCGGCGCGCACCCGCTCGGCGGCGACCGGACCGTGGTGCGCACGCTGCGGCCGGACGCGTTGCAGGTGGTGGTGGTCGACGGCGACCAGCGGTTCCCGGCGCGCAAGGTGCACGACGGCGGCGTGTTCGAGGCGACGCTGCCCGGCGCCCCGCGCGACTACCGGATCGAGGTGACCGACGACGCCGGCGAGCAGCGGCTCGTCGACGACCCGTACCGGTGGCTGCCGACGCTGGGCGACACCGACCTGTACCTGATCGGCGAGGGCCGGCACGAGGAGCTGTGGCGGGTGCTCGGCGCACATCCGCGCAGCTACTCGACGCCGAACGGGCCGGTCACCGGGGTCGCGTTCGCGGTCTGGGCGCCGAACGCACGCGCGGTGCGGGTGATCGGCGACAGCATCGGCTGGGGCGCGTACGACGGGTTGTCGATGCGCTCGCTCGGCTCGTCCGGGGTGTGGGAGCTGTTCGTGCCGGAGTTCGCGCCGGACGGGCTCTACAAGTACCGCATCCTCGGGCCGGACGGCCGGTGGCGGGAGAAGGCCGACCCGATGGCGCAGGCCACCGAGGTACCGCCGCGCACCGCGTCGCGCGTCTACCGCTCGGCGTACGAGTGGGGCGACGCGGACTGGCTCGCGACCCGCCGCCGCACCGCGTGGCACGAGCGGCCGGTGTCGATCTACGAGGTGCACCTCGGTTCCTGGCGGCCCGGCGCCACCTACCGCCAGCTCGCCGACGAGCTGGTGTCCTACGTGTCGGAGGTCGGCTTCACGCACGTGGAGTTCCTGCCGGTGGCCGAGCATCCGTTCGGCGGTTCCTGGGGCTACCAGGTCACCAGCTACTACGCGCCGACCGCGCGGTTCGGCCCGCCGGACGACTTCCGCTACCTGGTCGACCGGTTGCACCAGGCCGGCATCGGCGTCTACCTCGACTGGGTACCGGCGCACTTCCCGCGGGACGAGTGGGCGCTGGCCCGCTTCGACGGGACCACCTGCTACGAGCACGCCGACCCGCACCGCGGCGAGCATCCCGACTGGGGCACGTACGTGTTCGACTTCGGCCGGCACGAGGTGCGCAACTTCCTGGTCGCGAACGCGCTGTACTGGTGCGAGGAGTTCCACATCGACGGGCTGCGGGTGGACGCGGTCGCCTCGATGCTCTACCTCGACTACTCGCGCAACCCGGGTGAGTGGACGCCGAACGAGCACGGCGGCCGGGAGAACCTGGACGCGGTGTCGTTCCTGCAGGAGACGAACGCGACCGTGTACCGGCGCCATCCCGGCGTGGTGATGATCGCCGAGGAGTCGACCGCCTGGCCCGGCGTCACCCGGCCCACCTACCTCGGCGGGCTCGGTTTCGGGTTCAAGTGGAACATGGGCTGGATGCACGACACCCTGTCGTACGTCTCGAAGGACCCGATCTACCGGCAGTACCACCATCACGAGATGACGTTCTCGCTGATGTACGCGTGGAGCGAGAACTTCGTGCTGCCGATCAGCCACGACGAGGTGGTGCACGGCAAGGGTTCGCTGTTCGGCCGGATGCCCGGCGACGACTGGAAACGCTTCGCCTCGGTACGGGCGCTGTTCGGCTTCATGTGGGCGCACCCGGGCAAGCAGCTGCTGTTCGCCGGCTGCGAGTTCGCCCAGGTCGGCGAGTGGAGCGAGGAGCACGGCGTCGACTGGGCGGCACTGGACTGGCCGGCCCACGCCGGGGTGAAGGCGATGGTCACCGACCTCAACGCCCGGTACAAGGATGCGCCGGCGCTGTGGACCCAGGACACCTCGCCGGCCGGGTTCGCCTGGATCGACGCGAACGACGCCGCCGGCAACGTGTTCTCGTTCCTGCGCTGGGGATCCGACGGGACCGTCGTGGCCTGCGTGGCGAACTTCGCCGGCGGCCCGCACGCCGACTACCGGCTGGGGCTGCCCCGCGCCGGACGCTGGGTCGAGCTGCTCAACACCGACGCGGAGTCGTACGGCGGGTCCGGCTGGGGCAATCTCGGCGAGGTGGTCGCGACCGACACACCGTGGCACGGCCAGCCTGCGTCGGCCACCATCCAGGTCCCCCCGCTCGCCACCGTGTGGCTGCGGCACGACCCGGGCGGCCCGGAAACGACGTGACGGGCGCCCCGCCGGCGGCGATCATGTCCGGGGCGTACGGCACGCAGCCGTACCCGGACGACCGACCCGACGAGGACACCGCATGAACACCGCCGCGTACCAGGACTTCCAGCTGACCACCGACGACGGGGTGTCGCTCGCGGGCCGCCACGCCGGGCTCGGCGAGCCGGTGCTGTTCCTGCACGGTTCCGGCGGCGGGCTGCACTCGTGGGCCGGGATCGCCGACCGGCTGGCCGACGAGTACCAGGTGTGGCTGGTGGCCCGCCGCGGGTACGGGCCGAGCGGGCAGCCGGCGCCCGGCAAGCGGTTCGCCGACGAGGTCGCCGACGTGCGCCGGCTGGTGCGCCACATCGGCGCGACCCACGGCACCGACCAGCCCGCGGTGCACCTGGTCGGCGCCTCGTACGGGGCGAGCCTCGCCCTGCACGCCGGGCTCGACGCACCCGGCGGGCTGCGCAGCCTCGCGCTGTTCGAACCGCCGCTGTTCGCCGCCGGCCCGCGGATCGTGCCGCTGGCGCGGCGGTACGCGGAGGCCTTCGAGCTCGGCGACAGCGACACCACCGCCGCGATCCTGAACGAGGTCACGCAGGTACCGGCGGAGATCGTCGCGGCCTTCGCCGCGGCGGCGCCGGCCCGGCCGGATCCGGTGGAGGCTCGGCGATCCGGACTCGGCTGGCGGCACGATCTGGACGCGCTCGCGGCCGACGGCACCGACCTGACCCGCTGGTCCGGCGTACGGCTGCCGACCCTGCTGATGACCGGCACCGAGACGTGGTCGCCGATGCCGGAGACGATGCGCGGTCTCGCCGCCGCGCTGCCGCAGGTCACGCTCGTGCCGCTGGCCGGCCAGTCGCACTTCGCCACGATGACCGCGCCGGACCTGGTCGCCGACACGATTCGCACCTTCCTCGCCGAACGCGGCTGACGGCTCCCTCGCCACACTCGGCCGACGGTTTCCTCGCCACACTCAGCCGACGGCTCCCTCGCCGCACTCGGCCGATGGTTCCCTCGCCGCACTCGGCTGACGGCCGGGCCCGGCGTCGACCGGGCCCGGCCGCACGGGAGATCGTCCGATCGGCCGGACACCGTCGTCGGGAGCGGCGGTGCCGGTCAGCCGGTCGCCACGGGAAGGTCGGTGCGGCGAAGCAGCAGCGGCGCGACGAGGGTACCGGCGACGAGCAGCGCAGCGGCGACGACGATCGGGGCGCGCAGGCCGTACCGGTGGGCGACGAAGCCGGCGGCCAGCGCGCCGAGCGGGCCGACGCCGAGCGTCACGAGCCGGAACGCGCTGGTGACCCGGCCGAACAGCGCGTCGGGTACCAGCGACTGGCGCAGCGAGACCGCGACCACGCCCCACAGCCCGTTCGCCGCGCCGAAGACACCGACTGCCACGGCCGCCGGTACCGGGTGCGGGGCGAGCGCGATGCCCGCCGCCCCGAGCGCACCGAGTACCAGCGCGGTCAGCAGCGCCGGCCGGCCGCCGATCGCCCTCGCGAGCCGACCGGCCAGCAGCGAGCCGAGCACGCCGCCGACCGCGAAGGCCGCCACGAGCAGCCCGTACCCGAGGCTGTCCAGGTGCAGCACGTCGCGGGTGTAGAGCACCAGCAGCGCCACCGCGACCGTGGTGACCAGATTGATCAGCGCCCCGTACCAGCAGAGGCGGCGCAGCAGCCGGTGCGCGAGCAGGAACCGCAGCCCGGCCCCGATGTCGCTGCGCAGCGACGTGCGGGTGCGCCCGGCGTGCACCGGCGAAGCAGCGCCGACGCCGCGTACCGACGGGGCCGCAGCCTCGCCGCGCACCGGCACCGCAGCCTCGTCGCGCACCGGCACGGCGGCGTCGTGGGCAGGCGCCGCGAGCGTTCCACCGGTACCCGCCGGCGCGGCGGTCCGGTCGCTGCGGGTCGGCGCGGCGGTGCGGAGGGTGTGCGGTGCGGCGGCCACCGGGATCGCCGCGACGAGGGCGGCGGCGACCGCGAAGCTCGCCGTGTCGACCAGGAACGGGGCGGCGGCGTACAGCGTGAACAGGGTGGCGCCGACCGGCGCGCCGAGCAGCGTGTCGGCGACCAGGGTGCCGGCTTGCAGCCGCCCGTTCGCGGCGGGTCGCTCGGCGACCGGTACCAGGGCCGGGACCATCGCCGCCGAGGCGGCGTCGTAGACGGTGCCGACGGTGGTCAGGGTGAACGCGACGAGCAGGACGACCGGCAGCGTGACGCTGTCGGTCAGTACGGTGCCGGCCAGCACGGCGACGATGCCGGCGCGGACCAGGTCGAGCCGCCAGAGCACCCGGCGGCGGTCCACCCGGTCGGCGAGCGCGCCGGCGAGCAGCCCGAACAGTACCCACGGCAGTTGTTCGGCGACCGACACCAGCGAGACCAGGCGCGGGTCGCTGGTGACCGACGCGGCCAGCAGCGGCAGCGCGATCCAGTGCACGCCGTCGCCCAGCGCCGAGATCGTGCCGGCGCCCCACAACAGCCCGAACGGTCGTGGCCGCCGCAGCGTCCGCCAGCGCCCGGCGGTGCCGCGGGCCGCCCCGTCGAGGTCGCTCTCACGCCGCACCCGGTCGCCCGCGGCGCCGCCGGCACGGCCACCGGCGCGATCGGCACGGCCACCGATGGCACTGCCCGCGGCGCGATCGGCGGCATGGCCGGCTCCGTCGGCGGCACGGCCACCGGCGGCCCAGCCGACACGGCAACCGGGGGCAGGGCCGGCTCCGTCGGCGGCGGCACGGTGGGCGGGCCGGTCAGCTGCCATGGCCTACCCTGGGTGCATGCAGGACGGACATGAACCGGAGTCTGGTTCAGGTTTTGCCGCGATGTCAAGCCGCGGCACCCCGCGACAGCAGCGAAGCAGGGCAAAACGGGATCAGATCCTGGACACCACCGCGGCGCTGCTGGCGGAACTTCCGTACCCGGAGATCGGTACGAAGCTGATCGCCGAGCGCGCCGGCGTCTCGGTCGGCTCGCTGTACCGGTACTTCGCCGACAAGGACGAGATCACCCGCGCGCTGGTCCTGCACTGGCTCGATCGGATGATCACGGTCCTGGACGGCGCGCTGGCCGATCCGCCGGCGACGCCGGGCGGGCTCGTCGACCGCGTGGTCGACGCCTTCGCGCGGTTCTACCGGTCCGAGCCGGGCTTCCACCAGGTCTGGTTCTTCAGCGGGCCGGCGGGGCACCTGGACCGTTCCGTCGGCGACGCGCACGATGCCGCGCTCGCCACCCGGCTGCGCGCCGCGCTCGCCGACCCGCGGTACGCCCTCGACGTGTCGCTGCGGCAGGCGCTGGTCGCCGTCAGCGTCGGCGACAAGCTGCTGAGCGAGGCGTTCCGCGACGATCGGGACGGCGACCCGGAGATCGTGGCCGAGCTGAAGCTGGTTCTGCGGCGCTACCTGCTGCCGGCCGACCGGTCCACAGTGGACCGGTCGGCCGGCGGCCCGGGTCAGCAGTAGCCGGCCCGGACCCCGTAGTCCTTCGCGATGTCCACATCGGACAGTTTGTGCATCGCGACGTGGATCGAGGTGAGGTGGTTCGGCCCCCAGCCGCCGCTGGTGTTCTGCTTCGAGCGGTCGACCTCGTCCAGGATGCCGAGCACCGTGCTGCCGCCGAGCCACCACCCGTACCCGGCACGTCCGGCCACCGCGCCGGCCGAGCGCCGGCGCACCGCCGTCACGGCAGGCGCACGGGCATCAGGATCGAGTAGGTGGTGGGGTCATCGGGGTCGCGGATGGCGAGCGGGTGGCTCGGGCCGGCGAAGTCGAGAACGAGCTGCCCGGCGGGCGCCGCGGCCACCGCGTCGAGCAGGAAGTCGCGGTTGACCGCGGCGAGCAACCCGCCGTCGGCGGCGTCGAGCACCGCAAGCGTGCCGGCGGCGTCCACGCCGAGTGCGGCGACCGGGCCGGCACACTCCGGTACGGTGCGCAGCGGGCCGGCCGACAGCAGCTCGCGCAGCCGCTCGCCGTCGGTGGGAATCCGTTGTCCGCCAATCGATGCGGTCACCTGCTGGTAGTCGGGGTACTCCCCCGGCTGGGCCGCCAGCTGCAGTTCACCGAGCCGCATCACCTCGCCGTCGATCCGGCCGTCGAGGTGGTCGCCGGTGAGCGCGGCGATGCGGGGCAGCTCGACTCGCGGCACGCACAGCCGGCCGTTCGGCCCGGTCCGGTCGGTGACCGGCACCGAGCTGACCGCCAGCCGGTACCGGTCGGTGGCGACCAGCGTCAGCCGGTCGGCAGCGACGTCGAACAGCACCGCGTCCAGCACGCCGGAGTCCTCGGCGGCCGACGGAACGGCGTGCGTGCCGGTACCGGACGGCAGCGCGAAGGTGACCGCGGCGAGGGCGCGGCGCAGATCGGCGGGCGTGACGCGGAAGGTCGTCACGGCGGGATCGGTCTCGGACACGACGTGCTCCAGTTCTCGTCGGGCGTCGGCCAGCCCGGCCTCCAGCCGGGCCAGGTGTTCGGCGACGAGCGCACCGACGAGCCGCCGGTCGTGCCGGGCGGCCAGCAGCAACCGCATGTCGGCCAGCGGCATGCCGACCCGGCGCAGCCGCGCCACGAGCCGGGCCGCGGCGACCTGGTCCGGGCCGTACCGCCGGTAGCCGCTGCGCGGGTCGACCTGCGCCGGCACCAGCAGCCGCGCCCCGTCGTAGAAGCGCAGCGCGCTGACCGGCAGCCCGCTCGCGCGAGCCAGCTCCCCGATGCTCAGCAGTCCCCCGTCGAACACGCCTCGAACCCTCCTCCCTCGACCAACTTCAGGGTCAAGTCTCCGTCCGGAGGGTCGGCCACGCGGGTGGGGTCGTCGGCCGCCACATTGACATGTCAAAGAATGGTGCGCTAGTCTCATTGACATGTCACAGACATTCTCCGTACTGCTGCTGAGCGCAAGCACCCGGCCGAACCGCATCGGTCCCGCCGTCGCCGACTGGTTCCGGCGCGCGACCCGCGACACCGCCGCCGACCTGCACATCGACCTCGACCCGGTCGACCTCGGCGATCTCGCCCTGCCGATGCTGGACGAGCCGGCAGAGCCGAGCGAGGGCGACTACCAGCACCCGCACACGCTCGCCTGGAGCGCCCGGGTCGCCGCCGCCGACGCGATCGTCGTGGTGACCCCCGAGTACAACGGGGGCATGCCGGCGGCGCTGAAGAACGCGCTGGACTACCTCTACGACGAGTGGGCGTTCAAGCCGGTGCTGTTCGTCGGGTACGGCAACACCTCGGCCGGCACCCGCAGCGTGCAGATGGCCCGGCAGGTCACCACCGCGCTACGGATGGTGCCGACCGGCGCCGACCTGTTCCTGCGGCTCGCCGACAGCCGGTTCGGCGACACCGTGGCGCCCGGCGCCGCGTTCGACCGCCGCGCCGCGACCGCGCTCGCCGAACTGCACCGCATCGGTACCGCCGTCCGGCCGCTCACGCTCGCCCGAAGGCCGGCGCCGTCGGCTCCGGTGGCGTCCCCGTTCGGCCGCGAGCTGTGGCTGCACCCGGCCGGGCCGCGGGACGCGGCGGAACTGCTCGTGCTCCAGCGGTGCTGCTGGGTCGACGAGGCGATCGCCAACGCGACGCTGGAACTCGGCGCGCTGCGGGAGAGCCTCGACGACGTGACCGCCTGGCTGGCCGAGTGGTCGACCTGGTGCCTGCGGCGAAACGGCAGGCTGATCGGCGCCGTACGGGCGCGCCGGGTCGGCGACAGCTGGCTGATCGGCCGGCTCATGGTGGCGCCCGACCAGCGCGGCCGCGGCCTCGGCCGCGCCCTGCTGCGCCATGCCGAGGCGGCCGCGCCGGCGTCCGGGATCGGCACGCTGACCCTCAGCACCGGCCGGGACAGTACCGACAATCTCCGGCTCTACCGGTCCAGCGGCTACCGGGAGTCCGGCCCGGACGGGCCCCTCGCCGTACGGCTGGTGAAGCGGGTCGCGGTGCCGGTCGGCGCCGACCCGTCCGGACCGGCACGCTGAGGACACGCAGCGTTGCGTTCCGAGCGCGTGGAGTGTATATGCGGCGGCCCGCGGCGAGCCTCTCTTTCGGGCGATGTACTCCTGTCAGGGGCACTGCTTAGACTCCGCACGGCGCCGTACGGCGAAGGGAGCGCTGCGGAATGTCACGGGGTGGCGTGTTCTGCGTGGAAGGTCAGTGGGCGCGCGACATGACCAGTCGCGGCTCGGTGCTCCCCACGCTGGAGCTGCTGGAGCGCATCCAGAGCATCAGGTACATCCACAAGGACGTCGCCACCGCCCAGGAGCTGGAGTACTACCTTGACCGCTGGACCCTCAAGCAGTACGACGACTACAACGTCGGCTTCTTCGCGGTGCACGGTGAGCCGCAGCGGCTGCTGCTGACCGAGTTCAACCACCACGACAACACCATCGAGCTGGACGAGGTGGGCGAGATCCTCGCCGGCAAGTGTCCCGGCCGCCGGCTGTTCTTCGGCAGCTGCGCGGTGCTCAAGGCGCCCGACCGGATGCTGCGCGACTTCCTCGACCGCACCGGCGCGGCCCTGATCTGCGGCTACACCAAGGCGGTCGACTGGGTGGAGGCGGCCGCCTTCGAGACGGTGCTGCTCGACCGGCTGGTGAACGGCAAGCGGGTCGACTCGGCCGAGTCGACGATGCGCTCGGCCCGATTCGCTCCCTTCGCCGACCACCTCGGCTTCCGCGTCGTCTACCGCAACGGCCGCTGACCGCGCGGTAATGCGGTGACGTCGGTCGATGGGTACGACATAGGCTGGGGATCATGCCCGAGCCGCTGACCGTGACCCGTTCGATCTCCATTCCGGGGGTCGAGCTGCGGTGGCGGTTCTCCCGGTCCGGCGGGCCCGGCGGGCAGGGCGTCAACACCGCCGACTCCCGGGTCGAGCTGTCCTGGGACCTGGTCAACTCGCCGGTGCTGTCGCCGACCCTGCGGGACCGGGCGGTCGAGCGGCTCGGTTCCCGGTTGGTCGACGGGGTGCTGACGGTGGCCGCGTCCGAGCACCGGGCGCAGCTGGACAACCGCCGTGCCGCCGCCCAGCGCCTCGCCGAGCTGGTCCGACGAGCCATCGCGCCACCGCCGCCGACCCGCCGCGCGACCAAGCCGTCCCGCGGTGCGGTGACCCGCCGGCTGAACGCCAAGCGCCGTCGCGGCGACATCAAGAAGCTGCGCCGCGACACCAGCGACTGACCCGATCCCGACCCGCTGCCGCGGCGCCGAGGTCGAGGACCTGGTCGGCGTGTGCGAGGGCGGCCGGGTCGTGGCTGACCAGGATCGTGGTGCGGCCGGCCGTGGCGGCGAGCAGGTCGCGCAGCAACCGGTCCGCGTCGGTGGCGGGCAGCCCCTCGGTCGGTTCGTCCAGCAGCAGGATCTGCGGGTCGGCGAGCAGCGCCCGCGCGAGCAGCACGCGCTGTCGCTCGCCACCCGACAGGGCGCTGCCGTCCTGGCCGAGTTCGGCGTCCAGCCCGCCGGTGAACCGCTCGCCCAGGCCGACCCGGTGCAGGACGGCCCGGAGCTGGTCGTCGGTCGCCGCGGGGTCGCCGAGGCGCAGGTTCGCGGCCAGCGTGGTGTCGAACAGGTACGCCTCCTCGCCGACGCCGCCGATCAGCCGCCGCACGTCCGCCCCGGCGTACGCGTCGATCGGCGCGCCGTCGAGCCGGATCTCGCCGGCCGCCGGAGCGACGAACCGGCGCAGCGCGGCGAGCAGGGTGCTCTTGCCCGATCCGCTCGGCCCGGTCACGACGAGCCGGCTGCCGGGCCGCACGTCGACGCTCACCCCGGCCAGCGCCGGCGCCCGGTCGTCGGCGTGACGCACCCACAGGTCACGGATCGTCAGCTCGACGCTCCCGGCCGGTACCGGCAGCGGCGCGGCCGGTTCGGCCACCGGCGCCGGGGCGGCGAGTACCGCGTGGACCCGGCGCAGCGCCGCCCGCGCGTCGACGAACCGGCGGGCGGCCACCGGCAGCGCCAGCGACGGCTCCAGGGCCACCAGGGTGGTCAGCGCGACCACCGCGACCGCCGGGCCGCCGGCCGGCGCGGCAAGTACCGTCGCGGCCGCCGTGGCGAGCCCCTGCAGGGCGATGCCGACCGCGGCCAGCAGGCCGGCCACCCGCGCCTCGGTGCGCTCCCGATCGGCCCGGTCGGTGTGCGCGGCGGTTGCCGCGGCCAGCGCGACCGGCTCGGCGGAGTACGCGGCGAACTCGGCCGCACCGTCCAGCAGGTCGGTGGCGGTCACCGCCACGGCGGTGTCGTCCGCGGGCGCGCTGCGGCGGCGTTGCCGGCCGGCGCACGCCGGCAGGACCAGCCCGGTACCGAGGAGGGCGACGAGCAGCGGCGGCACCGACGCCGGGGACAGCGCCGCCAGTACGACCAGGCCGAGCCCGCCGGCGAGCGCTGCGCCGGCGGCCGGCACCAGGCAGCGCACGACGAGATCCTGCACCGCCTCGGTGTCGGTGACCATCCGGTGCAGCAGCTGCGCCCGCCGCCAGCCGGGCAGGCCGCCGGGCGCCAGCGGGACCAGCGCCGCGTACACCCGTTCGCGCAGCCGGGCCAGCGCCTGCAGCGCCGCGCGGTGCCCGGTGAGCCGTTCGGCGTAGCGCAGGGTGCCGCGCAGCAGTGCGCACGCGCGGACCGCGACGATCGCCACCGACAGCGCCGCGAGCCCAGGCTGTTGTGCCGCCCGCGCGAGCAGCCAGGCCGCGGTCGCGAGCAGCGCGGTACCGGCCAGCTCCGCACCCGCGGCGGCGGCCGCGGCGAGCGCCACCGGCCAGCACACCGCGCGCAGCACCGACCCGCCGCACTTCCCTTGCACCACAACCGATTCCTTCATCATCGCAACTCCGCGAGGTCGGTTCCCGGCGCCGCCGCCACCGGGTGATGTGGCGCAGCCGGCGACGGTACCGCCCGGTCGACGCCGACCGCCTCCGGTGGCGACACCGCCCGGGCATCGGCGGCCTGCCCCGACGCGGCCCGGTCCGGGGCAGCCGGCTCGGGGCGCAGCGGACTTGCCCGGTCGGCGCCGGTCATCGGCGGCAGCAGCGGTACCGGTCGCGCGGCGGCGATGGCGGCCGGCCGGTGCGCGACCGCGAGCAGGGTACGGTCGGCCGGCAGCCGGGCCGCCGCGGCCAGCACCGCCGCTTCGGTCGCCGTGTCCAACCGGGCGGTCGGCTCGTCGAGCAGCAGCAGCGGCGCGTCCCGGCACAGCGCGCGGGCCAGCGCCACCCGCTGCCGCTGCCCCGCGGACAGCCCGTACCCGTTCTCGCCGAGCATGGTGTGCAGCCCCGCGGGCAGGCCGGCGACCACCTCGCCCAGGGCGGCGGCCCGGATCGCGCGACGGATCCGCGCCTCGTCCGCGCCGGGTGCCCCGAGCGCGACGTTGGCGGCGAGCGTGCCGGCGAACAGCCGGGGCCGTTGCGGCAGCCAGCCAAGCCGGGCCCGCCAACCGGCCAGCTCCGTCCGGTCCATGGCGGCGAGATCCCGCCCGCCGAGCAGCACCCGGCCGCGCGTCGGCCGGACGAAACCCAGCACCAGCGCGAGGACCGTGCTCTTGCCGACCCCGCTCGGGCCGGTCAGCACCAGCCGGTCGCCGACCGCCACGGTCAGCTCGAACCCGCACAGCGCCGGCCCGTCCCGGCCGGGGTACCGGACCGTCACGTCCTCGCACCGCACCAGCACCGACCCCGGACCGGCCCGCCGAGCCCGCCGCGCGCCCCCACCGACGGCACCGATGCTGGCCGCACCAACACGGCCACCGTCCGCCACACCGACACGGTCGCCGTCCACCGCACCGGCACGGCCGGCGGCGGGCACGGCAGGGGCGGTGGCCGCGGTGTCGAGTACCGCGAAGGCGTCGTCGGCGGCGGCGAGGCCGGCGGCACCGGCGTGGAAGCGCGCGCCGAGCGCCCGCAGCGGCAGGTACGCCTCGGGGGCGAGCAGCAGCACGATCAGCGCGGTACGCAGATCGAGCTCGCCGGCGAGCAGCCGCAGCCCGATCGGCACCGCGAGCAGGGCCAGCGACAGCGCCGCGACCAGCTCCAGGACCAGCGAGGTGAGGAAGGCGACGCGCAACGCGGTCATGGTGGCGCGCCGGTGCGCGTCGGCGACCGCCCGCAGCCGTACCGCGTGCGCGCCGGCCCGGCCGAACGCGCGCAGCGTCGGCAGCCCGAGCACCGTGTCCAGAAAGTGTCCACTCAGGACGGACAGCCGGCGCCACTGCCGGCGGGTGGCGAACCGGGCCTGGCGGCCGGCGAGCGCGCCGAACAGCGGGATCAGCGGCAGCGTCGCGGCCACCACCAGTGCCGAGGTCGGATCGGCCCAGCAGAGCCGGATCAGTACCGCGACCGGCACCGCGGCGGCCAGCGCGAGCTGCGGCAGGTAGTCGCGCAGGTACGGGGTGAGCGCGTCGATGCCGCGGTCGGTCAGCGCCACCAGCTCGCCGGTGCGCCGCCCGGAAACCCAGTGCGGACCGAGCTGCTGCGCCGCGGCGAGTACCCGGTGCCGCAGCGCCGCGGTGGCCCGCGCGGCGGTGCGCCCGGCGAGCGCCTCCCGGCACCCGGCCAGTACCGCGCGCGCCACCGTGACCCCCGCCAGCGCCATGGCCAGCCCGGCCACACCCCGGCCGCCGAGAACCGTGCCGCCGCTGTCGATGACCGCGACGATCAGCCGGGCCAGCAGCTCCAGCTGCGCGACGGTCAGTACGGCCAGGCCGGTGGCCGCCAGCCAGCCGACCGCAAGGAGCCGGCGCACCTCGGGCAGCCGGCCGACGCGGGCGCGGGTTCGGTTGCCGGACATCAGAAGAACGCGACCGTACGGCCGGTGACCGGGCGCCGGAACAGCCACCACAACAGGCCCTGGTGGGCGAGCACGACCGGGACCGCGGCGAGCAGCAGCACCGCCACCACCCTCGAGTCGCCGGCGATCGCGACCAGGTGCGGGGCCGCACAGCCGAGTACGGCCAGTGCCGGCGCCGCGGCGGCGACCGCGGTACCGGCCGCGGCGCGCCGGCGCTGCTGGTGTCGCAGTGCGCGTCGGGCGAACAGCAGCCCGAGCGGGGAGAGCAGGACGAGGGCGGCGGCCGACGCGAGCTGGGCGCGTACCGCGGGCAGGGTCAGGCCGGCGAGCGTCACCAGCAGCGTCGTCACGGCGGCGGGCAGCGCCAGCCGGTCGGCGAGGCGTACCGCGCGGTCGGCCGCCGACGGCACCCGGAGCGCGGTGACCGCGGCGCCGTGCGTGGCGAGCACGAGGGCCACCGCGACCCCGCACGCCGGGCCGAACCAGACGGTCGCCGGGTCGGTCAGGCCGAGCGCGCTCGGCAGGCCGAGGGCGAGGCCGCCGAGCAGCAGCCCCCAGCAGGCCGCGAACACCAGGCTGCCCAGCGCGTACGCACCCTCCCACCAGCGGCGCCAGCGGACCGTGTCGCGGCGGCCGCGCAGCCACAGGCCGGCATCGCGCAGCACCCAGGCGCACAGGCCCGGGACCACCGCCGGCCAGGCGTCGGCCAGTACCCGCTCGGCGGCCGGGAACGCGCCGGCGACCAGCCCGGCCGCGGCGACCAGCCACATCTCGTTGGCCAGCAGCACCGGGCCGACGCCGGTGAGGACCCGCCGGCGCGGCCAGCCGGGCGGTGCCAGCCGGTGCAGCAGGATCCCGGTGCCCAGCCCGTACCCGTCGAGCACGAACCAGCCGGCCACGAGCAGCAGCAACACGGCGGTCAACGCAACGTCCATCTCTCGTCCCCTCTCACACCACGGCGGGTTCGGTCGCCGCGGCCGGCTCGTCGTCGCCGAGCACCCGGCCGAGCGCCAGCCGGTGCGGGCCGCGTCGCGCGAGCATCAGCAGTACCAACCAGTTCGTCCCGGCGAGGCCGACCACGACGACGCCGAACAGCGCGAGCGACACCGCGACCTGGCCGGTCGACAGCGAGGTGGCGTCCGCGGTGCGCAGCACCCCGTAGATGGCCCACGGCTGCCGGCCCACCTCGCGCACCAGCCAGCCGCAGACCACGGCGACGAAGGGCAGCGGGATCCACCAGGTCATCACCCGCAGCAGGATCCGCCGGCGCACGATCCAGCGGCGGATCAGGAACGGCAGCAGGAACAGCCCGAGATAGGCGGAGTACTCGCCGAACTGCTGCATGATCGAGAACGGCAGCGCGATCCACCCCGGTGGCCGGTCGGTCACCGGCCCGGCGTCCTTCGACGGCATGATCGCGTCGACCTTGCCGGGCTGATCGGTGCGCAGGTAGTCCAGCTGCGCCCAGCCGAAGGCGAACGTGAAGAACGCGCCGGCGACACCGACCAGCACGCCCATCCGCAGCGAGCGCAGGAACACGTCGGTGTCGTCCGGGTGCCGGCGCAGCTGCCAGGCGCTGATCCCGGCGACCACCATGCCGCCGAGCATCAACGCCGCCGGTACCAGGTGGCGCAGCGCGCCGACGGCCTCCGGGTTGGTGAACAGCGCGCGCAGGTCGGTGATGCGCGCGGTGCCGTCGCGCAGCACGTACCCGACCGGGTGCTGCAGGAAGCCGTTGGCCACCATGACGAACACCGCCGAGGCGTACGCGGTGATCGTGACCAGGTAGAACGAGATCAGGTGCACGACCTTCGGCAGGGTGCCCCAGCCGAAGATCCAGATGCCGAGGAAGGTCGCCTCGGCGAAGAAGGCGACGATCGTCTCGAGTGCCAGCGGCGCACCGAACACCTGCCCGGCCACCCGGTCGACGCCGGTCCAGGCGAGGCCGAACTGGAACTCCATCACCAGCCCGGTGACGATGCCCAGGCCGTAGTTGACCACGTAGAGCTGGCCCCAGTAGCGCGTCATGGTCAGGTGCACGGCCCGGCCGGTCAGCACGTACCGGGTCTGCATGATCGCGATGATCGGCGTCAGGCCGAGGGTCAGCACCACGAACAGGAAGTGCACGTTCGCGGTGAGCGCGAACTGCACCCGGGCCAGGTCGACGGCGGTCACGAGCTCTCCCATCAGTTGACGCCCTACCTGTAGACACGCTACATGTAGAAGGGCGACACGCAACCCCGAGATCACCCTGAGGCAGTGGGCGCCGAGATCGGCGGATGGGTAGGTTGGCGACATGAAGGCGGACCGGCTCCGCGGGCACCTCGACGCACTGGTGCTCGCCGTCCTCGACGGCGGCCCCCGGCACGGGTACGCGATCGCCGAGGCACTGTCGGCACGCAGCGGCGGCGCCGTCACCATGCCCACGGGCACCCTCTACCCGGCGCTGCGCCGGCTGGAGCGGGCCGGCTACCTGCGCAGCGAGTGGGCCACCGTGGCCGGCCGCAAGCGCCGCACCTACTGGATCACCGACGCCGGCAGCCGGTTCCTCGCCGCCGAACGGGCCGACTGGCGCGACTTCAGCGCCGTCATCGAAGGCGTCCTCGGCACCGGCTGACCGCAGCGCCCGCGGTCGGCCGCTGCGGCGCCGCCGCGATCAGGCCGGACGTGGTGCCGCCGCGGTCAGACCGGACGTGGCGCCGCCACGATCAGGCCGGACGTGGCACCGCCCCGGTCAGGACGGACGTGGCACCGCCACGGTCAGGCCGGACGTGGCGCCGCCGCGACGAGCGAGCGGCGGGCACTGGCCGCGATCAGCCCGGCCGGCACCGCGGCGGCCAGCACCGACGTGGTCACCGAGCCCACACTCGCCAGGCCCGGCGTGGCCACCGACATCACCGCACACGAGACCAGCATCGTCGCCGCGACGCCGAAGCCGAAGACGCCGGAGGCGCGGGCCAGCAGCTCGGGGCGGGAGAGCACCCGCTGGCCGTAGGTGAACGCGACCAGCACCGCGCACAGCGCCAACCCGGCCGGGATCAGCTGCAGCGCGTCCACCGCACGGGCCAGCAGCCGGTACCCCGCGGACGGCGTCGCGCTCGACCACACCTGATGCTCCGCCAGCCGCCAGGACAGCTCGGAGAACAGCCACACGTTCAGCTGCACCGCCGCGGTCAACAGCAGCGTGCGGCGCCCCTGCGACAGCGCCAGCTCGGTGCGGTACTCGCCGGCCAGCTCACCGACGGTGCCGAAGTCGGCGACCGCCAGCTGCTCGGCCCGCCCGGTCGGGTAACCGGCCGCCCGGTAGGCGGTGGCCGCGTCGACCAGGCCGTCCCGGGCCTCGCCAACCAGGCTCGCCCGGGCGCGCGCCGGACCGGGCAGCGCCGCGGTCAGCGCACGCACGTACTCCTCGATGGGGCCCACTTCGCCGCGCATCCCCCCAGGATGCCGCACCGCCGCGGGTCGCGCGTCCGGGATTCTCCCCCAGTCCCCGCGCCGGACCCGGCGATGCGCCGGGCCCGGGCTCGGGGTCAGTTCGCGGCCAGCGCCGAGGTGCGGACCACGGTACGGATCTGCCGCAGCAACACCGACAGGGCGGCCAGGTCCGAGCTGGTGCCGTGGAACTCGCCGATCGCCGACAGCGCGCGGCCGATCGGCGTGGCGTTCTGCTGCGCCCACGCGTCGACCCGTTCGGTGGCCGGCAGCGACTCGTCGGTGGCCGCCAACGCCTCGGCGGTCAGCGCCGCGAGTGCCGCGTACAGGTCGTAGCGCAGCGCCTGCCGGGCCTGCGTCTGCCAGCGGTCGTGCCGGGGCAGGTCGGAGATCTTGTCCAGCAACTCGTCCACCCGGAACCGCTCCGACATCGCGTAGTAGACGTCCGCGATCTCTGCCAGCGGCCGGCCCGTCGCGTGCCCCACCTCGACCACGTCGAGCAGGCCGAAGCCCCACAGCACCCGGGTCGCCCGGTCGGCGAGCTCGGCCGGTACCCCCTCGGCCACGAGCTCGTCGCGGTGCTCGGCGTACGCCTCCTGCTCGGCGCCGCGGTACAGGGTGCCAACCTTCGGCAGCAGCTCGGCCATCCCCGGCGCGAACCGCTCGATCTCCTCCGGTACCGACAGCGGGCTGCGCCGGTTCTGCAGGATCCAGCGCACCGCCCGATCCAGCGCCCGCCGGGTACGCAGCAGCGCGTCGATCTGCGCGGCCGCCGGCACCGTGTTGTCCAGCGCCTCCAGCCCGCGCCACAGCGGCGCCAACCCGAACACGTCCCGGGTGATCACGAACGCCCGCAGCACGTCGGCGGCGCTCGCGCCGGTCTCCTCCATCGCCCGGTACACGAACGAGATGCCGCCCCGGTTGACGGTCTCGTTGACCAGCAGGGTGGTGACGATCTCGCGGCGCAGCGGGTGCTCGGCCATCTGGTCGGCGTACCGCTCGCGCAGCGCGGTCGGGAAGTAGTCGATCAGCGTCTGCGCGGTCCACGGCTCGTCCGGCAGGGTGGAGTCGAGCAGCTCGTCCTCCAGCGCGATCTTGACGTAGGCGAGGATCACGCAGAACTCCGGCGAGTACAGCCCGAGGTTCTGCTTGTCCCGGAGCGCAAGCTCCTCGTCGGTCGGCAGCCCTTCCAGCACCCGGTCCAGCCGGCCGGAGCGCTCCAGGTCGGTGATCAGCCGCCGGTGCACCGGCAGCAGCGGGTACGCCTGGGCGCGGGCGCAGCCCAACGCGGTGTTCTGGTCGTAGTTGTCGAGCAGGACGTGCTCGCCGATCTCCTCGGTCATGCTGGCCAGCAGGTCCCGGCGCGCCTCCTCGGTCAGCTCACCGGCCGCCTTCGCCCGGTTCAGCAGCACCTTGATGTTCACCTCGTGGTCGGAGGTGTCCACCCCGGCGGAGTTGTCGATGAAGTCGGTGTTGATCCGGCCACCGGCGGCGGCGAACTCGACCCGGCCCAGCTGGGTGCAGCCCAGGTTGCCGCCCTCGCCGACGATCTTGCAGCGAAGCTGGCCGCCGTCGACCCGCACCGCGTCGTTGGCCTTGTCGCCGACCTCGGCGTTGTTCTCGGTGCTGGCCTTGACGTAGGTACCGATGCCGCCGTTCCACAGCAGGTCGACCGGCGCCAGCAGGATCGCCCGGATCAGCTCCGGCGGCGACAGCGACGTCACGTCGTCGGGCAGTCCCAGCGCGGCGCGCGCCGGGCCGGCGATCGGGATCGACTTCGCGGTCCGCGGCCACACCCCGCCGCCGGCCGAGATCGTCGAGGTGTCGTAGTCGGCCCAGCTGGACCGCGGCAGGTCGAACATCCGCCGCCGCTCCGCGTACGAGCGGGCCGCATCCGGGTTCGGGTCGAGGAAGATGTGCCGGTGGTCGAACGCGGCGATCAGCCGGGTCGTCTCGCTGCACAGCATCCCGTTGCCGAACACGTCGCCGGACATGTCGCCGACGCCGACCGCGGTGAACGGCTCGGTCTGGCAGTCGGTACCGGCCTCCCGGCCGTGCTCGTCGCGTCCTCGAACAAGTTCTCGGAAGTGGTACTTCACCGACTCCCACGCGCCGCGCGCGGTGATGCCCATCTTCTTGTGGTCGTAGCCGACCGAACCGCCGGACGCGAACGCGTCGCCCAGCCAGTAGCCGTAGTCGGTGGCGATCTGGTTGGCGATGTCGGAGAACGTCGCGGTGCCCTTGTCCGCCGCCACCACCAGGTAGGTGTCGTCGCCGTCGTGGCGCACCACGTCGGCCGGGTGCACCACCGCACCGGACGGGTCGATGTTGTCGGTGATGTCCAGCAGCGCCGAGATGAACATCTGGTAGCAGGCGACGCCCTCGGCCTGGAACGCCTCGCGGTCGCTGGCCGGCGGCGCCTGCTTGAGCACGAACCCGCCCTTCGCGCCCACCGGCACGATCACCGCGTTCTTCACCATCTGCGCCTTGACCAGGCCCAGGATCTCGGTGCGGAAATCCTCCCGGCGGTCCGACCAGCGCAGCCCGCCGCGGGCCACCGCGCCGAACCGCAGGTGCACGCCCTCGAACCGGGGCGAGTACACGAAGATCTCGAACCGGGGTCGCGGCTTCGGCAGCACCGCCACCCGCTGCGGGTCGAGCTTGACCGCCACGTACGGCTTGGGCCGGCCCGGGCTGCGCTGGAAGAAGCTGGTGCGCAGCGTCGCCTCGATCAGCGTCAGCAGGTTGCGCAGGATCCGGTCGGCCTCCAGGCTCGCCACCTCGTCCAGCTGCGCGGTGATCGCCTCGATCAGGTGCTGGCCGTGCTCGGTGCGTGCGGCGTCGGACAGCTGGATGCGCGGATCGAACCGGGTCTCGAACAGCGCCACCAGCAGCGTCGCGACGCCCGGGTAGGCGACGATGGTGTCCTGGATGTAGTCCTGGCTGAACACCGTGCCGGCCTGTCGCAGGTACTTCACGTACAGCCGCAGGATCACGATCTGGCGCCAGGTCAGCCCGGCCCGCAGCACCAGCTGGTTCAGACCGTCCACTTCGGACTCGCCGCGCCAGGCGGCGGAGAACGCGTTCTCCACCTTCGCCCGCACCTGCGACATGTCCAGCGCGTCCGCCGGCGGCCGCAACCCGAAGTCGTACAGGTAGATCGTGCCGTCGGCGCGCCGGATCTCGTACGGCCGCTCGTCGGCGACGGCCACGCCGAGCGAGTGCAGCACCGGCAGCAGCGCCGAGAGCATCATCGGCTCGCCGAGCCGGAACACCTTGAAGCGCAGGTCGTCGTCGTTCTTGCGGCGCCGGTACAGGTGCATCGCGAGCTCGCCCGGCTCGTCCAGCAGCTCCAGCTTCGCCAGGTCCTTCGACGCCTCGTACGGCGTGTGCTCGTCCTTGTAGGTCTGTGGCAGCGCCGAGGCGTACCGCTCGTACAGGTAGCGGGACTGCTCGTCGCCGAGCTTGGCGCCCAGCACCAGCCGGAAGTCGTCCTCCCACAGCCGGGTCGCGTCGGCCAGCTCGTGCTGGATCGCCTCCAGATCCAGCTCGCCGGGCGGGTTGCCCGGATCGGTGCGCACGATGACGTGGATGCGCGCCAGCTGGCCCTCGGTGACCCGGGTCGAGTAGTCCAGCCCGATGCCGTTGAGCCGGTCCATCAGGATCTGCTGGATGCGCAGCCGGTTGCGGGTGGAGAACCGGTCCCGGGGCAGGAACACCAGGCAGGAGATGAACCGGCCGTACGCGTCGCGGCGCACGAACAGCCGCAGCTGCCGGCGACCGGCCAGCCGCAACACGCCCATCACCGTGCGGTAGAGCTCCTCGGTGGAGATCTGGAACAGCTCGTCGCGCGGGTAGGTCTCCAGGATCTCCATCAGATCCCGGCCCGAGTGGCTGCGCGGTGACAGCCCGGACCGGCGCAGCACCTCAGACACCTTGCGCCGCACCACCGGCAGCTGGCGGGTGGACTGCACGTACGCGGCGGAGGTGAACAGGCCGAGGAAACGCTTCTCCCCCACCACGTTGCCGGCCCCGTCGAACGTCTTGATGCCGATGTAGTCCAGGTAGGCGTTGCGGTGCACGGTGGCCCGCGAGTTCGCCTTGGTGATCGTCAGCAGCCGCTGCTCCAGCGCCTTCGCCTCCGCCTCCGGCGCCATCGACGACAGGCTGCGCGGCTTGCTCGGCGCCCCCCGCAGGATGCCCAGCCCGCTGCCCTCCACCGGCACCAGTAGCTGCTCACCGTCGCGCTGGGCCAGCTGGTACTCGCGGTAGCCGAGGAAGGTGAAGTGGTCGTCGGCGAGCCACTGCAGCAGCTCGACGGCGTCCTGGATGTCCTTGTCCGGCACCGGAAGCTGGGCGTCCTGCAGCGAGCCGGCGAGCCGCCGGGCCTGGTCGACCATCGCCGGCCAGTCCTCGGACACCTCGCGGACATCGGTGAGCACCCGCTCGATGTCGCTCGCCAGCGACGCCAGCGCCGCCTCGTCCTGCTGCCGGTCGACCTCGAAGGTCATCCAACTTTCCACCGTGTCGTCCGGACCGGCCTGGTCGGCCTCCAGCCGGGGCAGCACCGCCACCAGCTCGCCCGCGGCGTTGCGGCGCACCACCACCTGCGGGTGCACCACCAGGTGGATCTCCAGGTCGTGCGCGACCAGCGCAGCGGTCAGCGAGTCGACCAGGAACGCCATGTCGTCGGTCACCACGGACAGCACCGTGTGACCGCTGTCGTCGGGGTTGCGCAGCTCCACCCGCGGCGCGCCGCTGCTGCGCTGCTGCGCGAGCGTGCGGTGCCGGCAGGTCGTCTCGTACAGCTCGGCACCGGTGCGGCCGACCAGCTCCTCGTCCGGCACCAGCCGCCAGTAGAGCCGAACCAGGTCGGCCATCTCCTCCGGGGTGGTGCCGGCCGCCGGCTGCGCGCTGGCGAGGCCGGCCGCCTCGGCGAGCAGCGCCTCGCGGTTCTCCACCGCCTCGGCCAGCGCGGCGTCCTCGGCCACCTCGTCCAGGGCCGCGCCGGTCGGCTCACCCGCCGTCGGCGGTGCCCCGGCGTCGTCCGACGCCACCCGGCGTCCGGTCGGGAGGTCCGAGCCGACCGGACCGGCTCCCCCCGATGTCTCGTCCGCTACGGTCCGGCCTGCCCCGGCCGCCGAAGGATCCGTCGCCGAACGGCGATTCATGGGTAGCCACTCCCCTCGCCCCACCACGCTGTGGGTCATCCGGCTCCACCCTATGACCTTCGTGCGGGGTGGAGCCATCCGGTGCGGCCGGATGCGCAGCGTACGCAACCCGACTACACACGGGCGGATGACGGCTCACCGGACATACCGGCGCCGCGTTGTCCAACCCCGTGGGGCAAGCGTGGTCACGTACCGACGCCGCACAGTGATCCAGCCCATGCGCCGCCCGGCCGGGCGAGCCTCGCCAGCGGGACTATTCGGGCCAACCGAGCCGGGACGAGGTGCCGGCTGCGGACTCCGCGGACGGGTCGTCCGGCGGCCAACCCAATCCGGTCGACCGGCGGGCCACGGCGCCCTCGGTGTCGGCCGCGGGCGGCGCGGCGAGCGCCACCGTGATCGTCGCGTGCCGCGGGCCGGAGCCCGCCGCGATCGGCGCCGACCGGCCGGCGGGGTCTGGCGGTTCGCTTTCCGCCGGCCCGTCCGGCACCGCCGGGCGGTCCCACCTCGGCCGCAGCCCGGCCACCAGCGCGTCCACCAGCTCCCCGGCAAAGCGGCCGTCCGGGTCGTAATCCGGGTCGAACACGGTGACCTCGATGCCCAGGCAGCCCGGAACCGCGACCAGGTCGGCCACCAGGTGCTCCAGCTCGCCGTACCCGATGCCGCCGTCGCTGGGCGCGTCGACCGCCGGCAGCACCGTCGGGTCCAGCACGTCGGTGTCCAGGTGCACCCAGAACCCGGCGGTGTCGGACAGCAGCGAGGCCGCCCACGCGGCGGTGCGCGGCATCCCCTCCGCCCGCAGTACCGGCACGGTGCGGTGCGGGATGCCGGCGGCGGTGATGTCCATCCGGTACGCGTCGTCGTCGCGGATGCCGAGCACCACGATGTCGGACTCCCGCAGGTACGGCTTGAGCCCGTCGATGTTCGTCAATCGCGCGTCGCCGCGCCCGGTGACCAGCGCCAGCTCCTCGCCGCCGGCGGCCCCGACGTAGTCGGCGTTGCCGGGATGCCGAAAGTCGGTGTGCCCGTCGATGAAGACCAGCCCGTACCGGGTGCCGTCCTCGGCGCCGCGCCGGCGCAGGGCGAGCGCCGACCCGAGCAGGATCGAGCAGTCACCGCCCAGCACCACCGGGAACGCGTCGCCGGCGAGCAGCGTGGCCAGCCGCTCGGCCAGCCTCACCGCGTAGTCGGCGACCTGGTCGGCCTGGTTCACCCCGTCGCCGGGGGCCCAGTCGCCGGGGTCGTAGCGCGGCGGCACGACGCACCCGGCGTCGTGCGCGTCGAGCCGGGCGAGCAGGTCGTGGTCACGCAGCGCGCCGGGTGCCTTGGCACACCCGGGGACCGCGCCCGCCGTCGGGGGCGTCAACCCCAGGTTGGACGGCGCATCCAGCACCGTGACCGGCTTGGCCCCCGCTCGCCCGCCATCTCCTAGAACAACGCCGACGCCAGGTCACGGCGGGCCGCGGCGACCGCCGGGTCGTCCGGTCCGGCCACGTCGAACAGGCCGAGCAGGTGCTTGCGCACCGCGTCGCGCTCCGGGCCGCGCAGCCGGCGCACCGTGTCGACCAGCCGCTGGTACGCCTCCTCGGCGCGGCCGTTCATCACCTCGACGTCGGCCGCGAGCCGCTGCGCGTCGGCGTCGTCCGGGCGCTCCTGCGCCTCGGCCAGCACCCGCCGCGAGTCGACCGTCTGCACCCGGCGCATCAGCGCCACCTGGGCCATCCCGGAGGTGGCCAGCGGGTCGTTCGGCCGCTCGGACAGCACCTGGGAGAACAGCTCCTCGGCGCCGTCCAGGTCGCCGGCGGCCAGGTTGTCGTCGGCGTCGATGATGCGGGGGTCGACCTCCGACTCGGCCGGGGCGGCACCGCCGGCGGCGCGCACCGCGTCGATCCACTGCCGCAGCTGCTGCTCACCGATGCCGCCGGTGAACCCGTCGACCGGCTGGCCGCCGACGATCGCGTAGACGGTGGGGATGGACTGCACCCGGAACGCCTGGGCGAGCCGCGGGTTGGCGTCCACGTCGACGGTGGCGAGCACCCAGCTGCCGCCCGCCTCCGCGGCGAGCTTCTCCAGCAGCGGGGACAGCTGCTTGCACGGCCCGCACCACTCCGCCCAGAAGTCGACCACGACCGGGACCTGGAGGCTGCGCTCCAGCACCTCGGCCTGGAAGTTGGACTCGTCGACGGCGACGGACACGCCGGACGGCGGCGCCCCTGCCGCGGGGCCTGCGGAGTCGGTGGGCGGGGCCGGCTGTGCCGGCGCGGACGGGCTGGCCGCGGGCGGCCGCAACGCGCCGAGGTCCACCGCTCCACGGGTGAACGACGACGGAATCGAACGGGGGTCGAGCTGACTCATGCCACCTAGTCTTCCACCTGGATGCGCGTAGCCGCCGCCCGGCGCCGGAGGTAGCGGACCGTTCACGCGGTACGCACATATTGCCGAAAACGTCCGCCCCCGTGATGCTCCGCCACGCCCGCGGCGACGGGGGAATTCGCTATTCGCCGTCTCGCCGGACCGGCGTCGCGACGAAGGTGCCGCGCTGCGGCAACGTGACCACCAGACCCCGCTCGCGCAGGTCGACCAGCGCGCGCCGGACGGTGTTCTTGCCGACCCCGAGATCCCGCGCCAGGTCTCCCTCGCTCGGCAGCCGGCCGGAGTAGCCGCCGGCAGCGATCCGGGCGGCGATCACGTCCGCCACCTGCCGCCACACGTACTCCGGCTTCCCAGGATCGATGCTCACGCCGCAATCGTGCCCACCCCGGTAAGCCCAGCGAAGATGGTGTGTACCAGGGTTCACCTGGTGACAGTAGGAATCAGTAGGGTTTAGTATCACGACGATCCGCATCGATCACGGGCGCCGATCAACGCCCGATACGCGAATGGAGCACCACTGATGGCTCGTCATCTGTTTCACCGCACTGCGCAGGCGCCTCGGGCGGGGTCGGAGGTGTGGATCAGCCCGGCGGCCGGGGTACACGGGCTCGGCTCGTTCTGGGCGATGGTCGTGTCGACCACTCCGGCGCTGGTCGCGGGCGCGGCCTACCTGCGGGTGGTGCCCATCGACGACATCGACGGCGACCCCGTCGTCCGCACCTACTACGTCCGCCTCACCGGCCTGCTGGTCCGCGAGCCGCGCTAGCCGACCGCGCGACGACCGGTCGGAGATCAGTGCTGGGACAGGACGATCAGGGTGATGATGGCGGCGATGAGCAGGACGCCGGCGGTGATCGCGGCGGCGATCTTGGCCGCGCTGTACGGCCGCTCGCCGTGCACCTCGCCGCTGCGCGCGTTGATCATCACGTGGTAGGTCTTGCCGCCGTAGACGTAGTTCGCGAGCCACACCGGCAGCAGCATCAGCTTGTACATCAGCTGCGCGTACTGAGTGTCGAACCAGTCGATGCGCTGCACGTCGCCGCCGATGTCGCGGCGGATGTCGCCCTTGATGACCACGGCCATCTTGCCCTTGGCGACCTCCAGCCCCTGCTCCGGCTCGACGTCGTAGCGCAACGTCTGGTAGCCGGCCAGGAACGCCGGCTGGTAGGGCACCGACTGCTGCAGCGGCCACGGCTCCAGCTTCTCGGTGCGGGACGCGTCGAGCTGCCGGGTGCCGACCACGAGCACGTCGTCGAAGAACCGCCGCACCTCACCGGACGCCGGGTACCACCGGGTGTGCCGGACCTGGCGGGTCTGCTGGTTGCCGTTGGAGTCGGTGTAGGTCTCGGTGGTGTAGTAGTGCTCGCCGCGGGCGCCGGTGTAGCGCGAGGCGGTGTGCGCGTCGTAGGTCCAGTGCGGCAGGTAGGTGCCCTTGGTCGACTCGGCGGTGGCGACCTTCTTCAGCGCGCTCGGCGCGAACCAGCGGGACGAGGTCCACTTGCGCAGCGCGCCCCGGGCCGCCTTCTCGTCCAGCTGGAACGGCAGCACCGCCTCCGGCACGACCTGCTCGCCGCCCGTCAGGTCGGCCACCATCGGTGCGCCGCAGAACTGGCACGACTGCGACAGGGTGGTGCCCTGGGTGCGGGCGCCGCACTTGCGGCAGGCGTACTGCTGGGGGGCGAGCCGCGCGACCGGCTTGCGCGGCAGCGTGGCGAGCTCCTCGATGTGGTGCTCCAGCACCTGCCGCTGGGCGAGCGGGATCGCCTGCTCGTGCCCGCAGTACGGGCAGCGCAGCGTGTTGGTGCCCGGGGCGAACTCGACCCGCGCACCGCACGAGGCGCAGGGGAAGGCGTGCGGCGTCGAGGTGGCTTGCTCGGTCATGAAAGGGGCCCTACTCGAACGGACGGTCGACGGGGTGCGCGCCGGGACGGGGCCGGCGCGCGGTCAGGACTGCGGCGGCAGCGGCGGCGGGATCGCGCCGAAGAGGGTGGCCAGCTCACCGACCTGGCTGGCGGCGGTCCACTGCGCCATCCCGTTGCGCCACACCAGGGTGTCGCGGGTGAGCGCGCCGGTCGACACCTGACCGGACAGGCCGGCGGCGTCGAACGGGCCCTGCTGGGCGCCGTTGACCGCGATGTACCACTGCGGCTGCGGCGGCAGCGGCGGCGGGCCGGCCTGGGCCGGCGGCTGCTGGTAACCCTGCTGGGGCGCACCCTGCGGCGGGTAGCCCGGCGCGGCGGCCGGCGGGTACTGCTGCTGCGGGTAGCCCTGCTGCGGGTTGATGTTCTGCGCGAAGCGCTGGCCGGCGGCGACGCCCATGCCCAGGCCGAGGCCCTCCCCCATGCCGCTGCCCGGGGTCCCGGCGGCCTCGGCGATCGCGTTCGCCGTCTGGTACTTGGTGTACCTGTCCAGATCGCCGACCACGCCCATCTCGGTGCGCTTGTCCATCGCCTTCTCCACCTCGGGCGGCACCGAGATGTTTTCGATGATGAACTTCGGGATGGCGATGCCGACCTCGGCGAGCTCCTGGCTGAGCGCGCCGGCCAGCCGGTCGCCGATGTCCTGCTGGTGTGCGGCGAGATCCAGCATCGGCACCTCGGCCTTGGCCAGCGCGCCGGACAGCCGGCCGACCAGCATCTGGCGCAGGTATTCCGACACCTCCTCGGTGCGGAACTGCGGGTCGGTGCCGACCAGCTCGGTCAGCAGCCGGCGTGGCTCGACCACCCGCATCGAGTAGGCGCCGAAGGCGCGCAG
Source organism: Actinocatenispora sera (assembly GCF_018324685.1). Classification (NCBI taxonomy): domain Bacteria; kingdom Bacillati; phylum Actinomycetota; class Actinomycetes; order Micromonosporales; family Micromonosporaceae; genus Actinocatenispora; species Actinocatenispora sera. The sequence goes on from NZ_AP023354.1 coordinate 5,696,649, forward strand.
CCGCACCATGCCGAACTCCGGGTCGCGCACCATGACCGGGTTCTGGGTGCCCCACTTCAGGTCGGTGAACTGCCGGGTGTTGACGAAGTAGACCTCGGCCTTGAACGGCGAGTGGAAGCCGTACTTCCAGCCCTTGAGGGTGGACAGGATCGGCATGTTCTGGGTCTGCAGCTCGTAGGTGCCCGGCCCGTACGCGTCGGCGATGCGGCCCTCGTTGACGAACACCGCGACCTGCGACTCGCGCACGACGAGCTTCGCGCCCATCTTGATCTCGTTGTCGTACCGCGGGAAGCGCCACACGATCGTGTCGCGCGTCTGGTCGAGCCACTCGACGATGTCGATGAACTCGCCCTTGATCTTGTCGATCAACCCCATGAGCTTCCCTTCGCGCACGCACCACCCGGTCGAGCCGCCGCTCAGCGTAACAACGGCACGCCAGAGCCCGGATCGACCGTACGCCGGGTGGGCGCACGGTCGGTCCGGGCCGCGAGTGCGGCCGATCGGACGAACCGGCCGGCCGCACCGGTGACTCAGCCGCGCAGCCGGAGCCGGTGCACGCCGCCGTCGGCGGTGCCGGCGAACAGCCACCGGCCGTCCGGGCTGCCGGCGAGGCTGGTCCCCGCGGTACTGCGCAGGCCGCTGGACACGTTGTGCCAGGTGCGACCGTTGTCCGTGCTGCGCAGTACGCCCCGAGCGCCCTGCGGCAGCCCGTTCGCGGCGGACGAGGTGGTCGCCGCGTACAGGGTGTGCCCGGCGCCGGGCGGCGCGTACAGGTCGCTGACCCGCATCGGCAACCCGCCGCTGTCCGCGGTGGCGAAGTGCCTGCCGCCGTCGGTACTGACCCGGATGGTCGAGCCGCCGACCACGATGCGTGACCCGGTCACCAGGATCGAGCCGTCCGGGCCGCCAGCCACCTTGACCGCGGTCACACCGCCGTCGCCGGAGCGGTACAGCCCGTCCGCGGCGCCGAGCCAGAGCCGGTCTGCGTCGCGCGGGTCGCCGGCGATCGCGGTGTACGCTCGCGGGTGGTACAGGTTCTTCCAGGTCGCGCCGCCGTCGGCGGTGCCCCGCAGCCCGTACCCGTGGGCGTAGCTCTTCATCGACACCACCACCCGGTCCGGTCCGCCGGGCTGGCCAGCACCGCGTACGCGACGCCGTTGGTGCGGTCCGCGCGGGTCCAGGTACGCCCGCCGTCGGTGCTGGTCTGCAGCTCGTAGCTGTCCACCGCCGGGAACCCGAGCGACGTGACGGCCAGGCCGGGCCGCTTCGGTGACACCCCGTAGTGCGGCGCCGAGTAGTTGCAGCCCTCCTTCGCCGGACCCCACTCCGCGGTACCGGCGTCGATCCGCCCGGTCGGCAGCGGCGTGCTGTAGGTGCCGGCACCCGGCGCGCCGGCGAGCAGGTGCGCCGCGCCGTCCGCGTCCGTGGCCACCGCGAGGTCGGCGACCTCGGCCCCGGGTACGCCGATCCGCCGGTAGTGCTCGCCGTGGTCGGCGGTGGTGTAGAGGCCACCGTTCTCCTGCGACACCAGCAGCGCGTCGTCGCCCGGCCAGCCGTCGGCGTCGGCGTCGACCGGGCCGCGGGCCGGGCGCGGCATGGTCGCGGACTGCTGCTGAAGATGACCATCGCCGACCGGCGCCGCGCGTTGCTGCCGCTGAGCCTGGACTTCACCGAGGTCCGCCGTGGTGGTGCACCGTTCCACGCTGCTCGACGGCGTCGTCGACCTGTTCGAGGCGTACTGGCGCCGTGCCGTACCGCTGTCGACCGTGCTCGCCGACCGGGCCGGCCACGACGCCGGGCCGGGTGACGGCGCGGCCGCCGAGGCGGTCGCGCGCAGTGCCGGCGAGGACACCGACCCGGACGACCGGGGACTGCTCGCGATGCTGGTCAGCGGGTTGAAGGACGAGGCGGTGGCGCGCCAGCTGGGCTGGTCGCTGCGCACCATGCGGCGCCGGGTACAGCGGCTGCACCAGCGGCTCGACGCCACCAACCGGTTCCAGGCCGGCGTCCAGGCCGCTCGCCGCGGCTGGATCTGACGCCCCCGCCGCACGGGTGCGGCCACGCGCCGGACGCCGCGGTGACGGGTGCTGGCACGCGCCGGACGCCGCGGTGACGGGTGCTGGCACGCGCCGGACGCCGCGGCGCCGCGCGGACCGGCCGATCGCCCGGCCGGCGGCACCGAACCCGGCGGCGTGAGACGGTGGGGGCATGATCGCACTGACCGAGATCCAGGCGGCCGCGAGCCGGATCGCACCGTACGTGCTGCGCACCCCGACGGTGGCCTCCCCCGGCCTGTCCGCGCTGCTCGGCGTCCCGGTCACGGCGAAGCTGGAGGTGCTGCAGCGCACCGGATCGTTCAAGGTGCGCGGCGCGACCAACACGCTGCTGCAGCTCGGCGACGCGGACCGGGGCGCCGGCGTCGTCGCGGTCAGCGGCGGCAACCACGGGATCGCCGTGGCCGTGATGGCCGGCGAGCTCGGCGTCAAGGCGACGATCGTGATGCCGCGCTCGGCACCCGAGCACGCCCGCCAGGCCGCCGCCGATGCCGGCGCCACGGTACGGATCACCGACGACATGCCCGGCGCGTTCGCGCTCAGCGCGGCGTTGCGCGCGGACGGGCTGGTCGCCGTGCACCCGTTCGACGATCCGGCGGTGCTCGCCGGCCAGGGCACCGCCGGCCTGGAACTGGCCGACGACGCCGGCGAGCTCACCGACGTACTGGTCAGCATCGGTGGCGGTGGCCTGATCGCCGGCATCGCGGCGGCGCTGCACGCCCGCCGCCCCGGGGTACGGGTCTGGGGCGTGGAAACCGAAGGGGCGCAGGCGATGTCCGCCGCACTGGCAGCCGGCGGTCCGGTCGACGTCGAGCTGTCGTCGGTGGTGACCACGCTGAGCGCACCCCGCGTGTCACAGCTGACCTACGACCACGTCGCCGAGCTGGTTACCGACGTGGTCGTGGTGTCCGACGCCGAGGCGGTACGCGGCACCCTGGACATCGCCGACCACGCCAAGGTCTGGACCGAGCCCGCCGCCGGGTGCCTGCTGCCGGCCGCCCGGCGCGTCCTCGACCGGGTCGGCCCGCAGGCCCGGATCGGCCTGGTGCTGTGCGGCGGCAACGCCACCACCGCCTCGCTCGGTGTGGGCCGCTGACCGGCCCGGCCGGGCCGGCCCATCCGTCGGTCAGAAGCGGGCCGGCTCGGTGTAGGCGCCCCAGGTGTCGCGCAGCGCGGAGCAGATCTCACCCAGGGTCGCCTCGGCCCGGCAGGCGGTCAGCATCGCCGGGATCATGTTGCCGTCGCCGCCGGCGACCGCGACCAGCTCGGCCAGCGCCGCCCGTACCGCCGGCTCGTCGCGATCCTCCCTGCGCCGGGCCAGCAGCGCCTTCTGCTCCACCTCGACCTCGTGCGACACGCGCAGGATGTCCAGCTCGCGGCTGACGGTGTTGAGCTGGGTGTTGACGCCGACGATGCGCTTGTCGCCCTTCTCCAGCGCCTGCTGGTAGGCGAACGCGGAATCGGCGATCTCGCCGGTGAACCAGCCGTCCTCGATCCCGCGCAGGATGCCGGAGGTCATCGGCCCGATGGCGTGCTCGACGGAGTCGCCGCCGCCCATGGCGAGGATCCGGGCGAAGATCTGCTCGGCCTGCTGCTCGATCCGGTCGGTCAGCGCCTCCACGTACCAGGAGCCACCGAGCGGGTCTGCCACGTTGGTGACGCCGGTCTCCTCCATCAGCACCGACTGGGTCCGCAGCGCGATCTCGGCGGCCTGCTCGGTGGGCAGTGCCAGCGTCTCGTCCAGCGCGTTGGTGTGCAGCGAGTTCGTGCCACCGAGTACCGCGGCGAGCGCCTCCACCGCCGTGCGCACCACGTTGTTGTACGGCTGCTGCGCGGTCAGCGAGACCCCGGCGGTCTGCGTGTGGAACCGCAGCCACTGCGCCTTCTCGCTGGTCGCACCGTACCGGTCGCGCAGCCACCGGGCCCAGATCCGCCGCGCGGCGCGGAACTTCGCGATCTCCTCGAAGAAGTCGACGTGCGAGTCGAAGAAGAACGACAGCCCCGGCGCGAACGTGTTCACGTCCATCCCCCGGGACAGCCCCAGCTCGACGTAGCCGAACCCGTCCGCCAGCGTGAACGCGAGCTCCTGCGCGGCGGTCGAGCCGGCCTCCCGGATGTGGTACCCCGACACCGACAGCGGCTTGTACCGCGGGATCTGCGCGTTGCAGTACTCCATCAGGTCGCCGATCAGGCGCAGGTGTGGCTCGGGCGCGAACAGCCACTCCTTCTGCGCGATGTACTCCTTGAAGATGTCGGTCTGCAGCGTGCCGTCCAGTGTGGACAGATCGGCGCCCTGCCGCTCGGCGGCGACCAGGTACATGCAGAAGACCGGCACCGCCGGACCGGAGATCGTCATCGAGGTGGTCACGTCGGCCAGCGGGATGCCGTCGAACAGCACGTCCATGTCGGCCGCCGAGTCGATCGCCACCCCGCAGTGGCCGACCTCGCCGAGCGAGCGCTCGTCGTCGGAGTCCCGGCCCATCAGCGTCGGCATGTCGAACGCCACGCTGAGCCCGCCACCACCGGCCCCGAGCAGCATCTTGTACCGCTGGTTGGTCTGCTGGGCGTTGCCGAACCCGGAGAACTGCCGGATCGTCCAGGTGCGCCCGCGGTAGCCGGTGGCGTGCAGCCCCCGGGTGTACGGGAACTCGCCCGGCCAGCCGATGCGCTCGAAACCGGGCACGTCCGCGCCGGGCGGCGGGCCGTACACCGGGTCGACGTCGTCGCCGGACAGCGTGCTGAAGTCGGCGTCGCGCCTGCGCGCCGCGTCGTACCGCCGCTGCCAGCGCTCGCGGCCCGCCTCGATGTCGGCCGAATCCATCAGCACTCCTCGCGTCCTTAACGATCCCTCAGCCACACGATACTAGGACGCCCAACTATCCGCCCACCACCCACCGCCCACGGCGGTTGATCAAGGGATGCGGTCACATCGACCGAGAGGAATGCGCCCCGATCCCTTGATCAACCGCGCGATCCCTTGATCAACCCCACGGTCCCTTGATCAACCGGGCGGGGTGGGGCCGGGGGCCGGACGGGGCGCGCGGGCGGGTCTGGGTGGGGGTGGGGTCAGTCGTCCGGGAAGCGGACGAAGACCAGGGCGTCACCGGCCGCCAGCGGCGCGCTCGCGGCCGGCAGCGGTACCGGCGCGTCCGAGCCGGCGGGCACCACCGCGAGCACCACCTCGGGCAGCTCGGCCGCACGCCGGCCCACCTCGTCCGGCGTCACCGGGCGCTGCTTGAGGTCCAGGCCGTGCCCGTAGGAGAACAGGTCCTGCGCGATCGTCGCCACCGACGGCTTGCACGCCGACAGCCCGACCAGCCGGCCCGCCGTCTCCGACGAGGTGACCACGGTACGGGCACCGCTCTGCCGCAGCAGCGGAACGTTCTCCTGCTCGCGGACCGAGGCGAACACGTCGATGGTCGGGTTGATCTGCCGGACGGTCAGCGTGATCATCGCAGCGTTGTTGTCGTTGTGTACGGTGACCAGCACCGATGCCGCCGACTTCAGCTCGGCCTGGTGCAGCGTCTCGGTCCGCTCCGCGTCCGCCTGGACCACCGCGAGGCCCATCGCCTCGGCCGCCAGCACCGCCTCCTGCCGCGGATCGACCACCACGATGCGCCGCGGGTTGGTGCCGTCGGCGATCAGGGCCCGCGCCGCCGCCCGGCCCTTGGTACCGAACCCGCAGATGATGGTGTGTCTGCGCACCGACGACCTCCAACGCGAAACCCGCAGCTGCTCGCGTCCCCGCTCGGTCAGCACCGCGAGGGTGGTACTGACCAGGATGACGAGGAACAGGACCCGCAGCGGGGTGATGAGCAGGATGGTGAGCAACCGGGCCCCGGAGGTGAACGGCACGATGTCGCCGTACCCGGTGGTGGTCAGGCTGACCGTCGCGTAGTACAGCGCGTCCAGGAAGCTCAGCGGGCCGCCGGCCGAGTCGTGGTAGCCGTCGCGGTCCAGGTAGACCACGACGGCCGAGGCGAACAGCAGCGCCAGGGCGAGCAGCACCCGTAGCCCCACCTCGACCAGCGGCGGTCGTTCCCGGCGGGGCAGCCGTACCAGAGGGCGACGCCACACGCACCAGACAGTACGGTGCGCCGGCCACGGCATCGTGCCGGCCCACCGGGCGGGTCGCGGATGCGTGCCATGCTGCTGGTGTGTCGACCTCGCCGGTACAACCGCTGCTGGACCGGTTCGTCACCGACCTGCGGGAGGCGGTCGGGCCGGTCGCCGTGTGGGCGCACGGCTCGCTCGCGCTCGGCGACCACCAGCCCGGCCGCTCCGACCTCGACCTGCTCGCCGTCGTGGACTCCGCACCGGACCGCGACCGGATCGGCCGGTTGCACCGGCGCCTCGATGCCGAGCCGTTCGCCGACAAGCTGCACTGCTCGTACCTGCGCCGCGACCAGCTGACCGACCCCGGCCGACGCCACCTGACCTGGGCGCACCGGCACCTGTTGGAACGGCCGGTGACACCGGTGACCCGGCGCGAGCTCGCCGTCGGCGGCCACACCCTGTACGGCCCGGAGCCGGTCGAGCTGATCCCGGACGTCACCGACGCGCAGCTGGCCGCGTTCGTCCGTACCGACCTGGCGGAGTTCTGGCGGCCGGCGACGCGGCACCCCACCTGGTGGCTGCGCGACGTGTGGGTCGACCTCGGTCCGCTCACCGTGGCCCGGGCGGGCGTCACGTTGACGCAGGGGCGGCTGATCAGCAAGGGCGAGGCGCTGCGGCTGCTGTCCGCCACCGGCGCGCCGGCGCCGCTGTGCGACGACATCCGCCGCCGCCGCTACGAGACGCCCGCGCGGCTCGGCCCGCTCGCCCGGCTGCGCCGCGGCGGGCTCGCCCGCCACCTGGTCCGGGAGCGCATCGACGCGCTGCTCGCCGGCTGAGCCGGCGGGGCCGAACCGCCGGTGGGGCCGAACCGGTGGGGCCGAACCGGTGGGGCCGAACCGGTGGGGCCGAGCCGGCAGCGAGAGGCGTGCTCCGCACCGGGATCACGGTGGCGGCCCGGCCGGTCAGGGGTGATCGGCGACGAAGTCGCCGGCGGCGAGCCGCACCCGGCGCAGCGCCGCGAACACCGCGTCGCGCTCGTTCTCGGCCAGCGCATCCAAGCCGAAGCCGGCCGCCATCAGCTCGTCGGTGGCCTCCGCGGCCACCCGGCGACCGGTCGCGGAGATCGCGGCCAGCACGCCCCGGCCGTCGGTCGGGTTGCGCCGACGGGTCACCAAGCCCTGCCCGACCAACCGGTCGACGATGTTCGTCGCGCTGGTCGGATGCACCATCAGCCGCTCGCCGATCACCCGCATCGGCAGCTCACCGTGCCGGGCGAAGGACAGCAGCACGAGCGCCTCGTACCGGGCGAAGGTCAGCTCGTAGCGCTTCAGCAACGCATCGAACGAGGCGAGCAGCAACTGCTGCACCCGCATGATCGAGGTGGCCACCATCATCGGGCCGCTCGGACCGAACTCGGTCTCCCACCGCGCGCCGGCCCGTTCGATCGGGTCGAACGGCAGGTTCAGCTCTTTGCCCACCGCCCCACCGTAGCCAGCGGCGGTCACTGGCCGGCGAGGCGCTCCTCGACCCGCTGCACCTTCGTCTCGATCGCGTTGCTGACACCGTCCCGGATGTCCGCCTTGAGCACCAGCGAGACCCGCGACGAGCGGGCCTGGACGGCCTCGGTGGCCCGCCGGACCACGTCCATCACCTCGTCCCACGACTCGCCCTCGATCGTGGTGAACATCGAGTCGGTGCGGTTGGGCAGCCCGGACTCGCGGACGATCCGGACCGCCTCCGCCACGTACTCGGCGACCGAGCCGTCCACCCCGCTCGGCGCCACCGAGAACGCCACCAGTACCGACATGGGCCCGCCCCTCAGTCCTCGACGTGGATGTCGTCGATGATCACGTTGCACTCGCCGACGTCGGTGGCCATCATCGTCTCCACCGCCGCGATCACGTTCTCCCGGACCTGCTCGGCGACCTGCATCGCCGGGTGGCCGAACTGGACGACCAGGGTCAGCGTGATGCGCAGCTGCTGCTCGGTCAGCTCCACGTGCACGCCGCGCCGGGAGGTGCCCTCGCCGATCGCGAGCGACTCGCGCACCGTCGAGATCGCCCGGGCCACGTCGCCGCCCAGGTCGTACACCCCGTCGACCTGCTCGGCGGCGAACGCCGCGATCTTCTCCACCACGTCGCCGGCGACCGCCGTGGTACCGCGCAGTCGCGCCGGCCGCTCCCCCGTCGCCTCGGCGGCCGCCACCGGAACCACCGCCGGCTCCGTCGTCACGTGCGAACGACCCGGCCGCGGTGCCGGTACCGGCGCGACGGCGGCCGGCGGCAGACCGTCGGCCGGGATGCGCGGAATGATCGTGGTCGAGTCGTTGTCCGAAAGCACCGGCAGGTCGGCGACCGCGGTCGCGGCCGATCCGTTCATTCGTCGGTCCGGATCGTCCGCGGCGTGCGCCGGCTTCCCCCCGCGCGGTCCCGCCGCATGCGATCCCGCGTTACGCCCAGCTTCGGTCTCGGTCATGCCCTCTCCGTATGATCTCTGCCCGCCCCCGTCGGCACGGTGATACGCGAAGGCGAGGGTACCGGCACCGACATCCCGACCCAACCGGCCGTGCCGAGTGTCGTCCGGTCGTCGGGTGACACGCCCGACACCCGGCACTGCCGCCACCACCGGGTCCCGCCCACGTCAGTGTCCAACGACCGGCGCGGCCCGCAGCCACCGGCAGCGATCACCGAATTGTGGCCGGCCGGTCAGTCACCGCCACGGATCAGCTCGCCCTTGCCGTCCCGCAGGTGCAGCTCGGCGTCGCAGGCCGCGGCGGCGTCCGGGTCGTGGGTGGCGAACACGACGGTGGCGCCCTGCCACGCCTGCTCGCGCAGCAGCTCCACCACCCGCTGCCGGTTCTGCGCGTCCAGTTCGCTCGTCACCTCGTCGGCCAGCAGTACCCGGGCGTTCGCGGCCAGGCCGCGGGCGATCGCGACCCGCTGCTGCTGGCCACCGGACAGCTCCTCGACCAGCTGGTCGGCCTGCCCACCGAGCCCGACCGCCGCCAGCGTCCGCTCGGTACGGGCCACCGCCTCGTCCGCGGGCACCCCGGTGGCGAGCAGCGGTACCAGCACGTTCTCCTGCGCGGTGAGGATCGCGGCGAGGCCGTTGTCCTGCGGGATCAGCGCCACGCCGGCGGCGAGGGTCTGGTCCCGGTCGCGTACCTGCTGCTCGTCCAGCCGGACCGCGCCGGTGTCCGGGGCGACCAGGCCGGCGATCGTCCACAGCAGCGTGGTCTTGCCGGCTCCGGACGGCCCGGTGACCGCGAGCAACTGACCGGGCATCGCCCGCACCGACACGTCGGCGAGGACGGGGTGCCCGCCGTAGCTGATCGTGATGTCGTCGACGCGGACCACCTGACCGGCCCGGCTGCCGGCGGACCCGTCCGTGTCGGCGGCATCGCCCTCGGCCGCCGCGGACGGCCCGGGCGACCGGTCGCCGCTCCGCCCGGTTCCACCGGCCCGCGGACCGGCGCCGATGCCCTCGGTGTCGCCGGCGCGCGAACCGGCGCCGGGATCCGGGGTGTCGGAGCCGGACACCGTCGGCGCCTCGCCGCCGAAGTCGACGATGGCCTCGTCCCGGTAACCGCCCAGCTCGGCGTGGTAGCGCGGGCCCGGGTCGAACCGGGCCATCGGATCGGCGCCGGCCACCGCACCGGACGGCCGGTCGCCGACGTCGCCCCCCGTTTCCGCGGCGTCGGCGGTGCGTCCGGTGCGGTGGCCGTCGACCCCGGCGGCGGGGTCGGCATCGGTGCGGTCGGCGGGTTCGCCGGTGGTGCGGTCGGTGTCGAGGGGTTTCACCGCGGCTCCTCTCGGGATGCGTCCTGCGCCGGGGTGAGCCGGACCGCCGTACCGTCGATCAGCTCCACCCGCAGCAGCGTGCCCGGCACGATCTCGTCGAGCACGTCCGGCGGCAGGTGCACCGAGCCGTCCCGGCCGACCACCGAGTACTCCTCGCCGCGGCGGCCCTCCGCGCCGACCCGGCCGTCCCGGATCGTCACGGTGCGGCCCATGCTGCCGCCGACGTCCGGGTCGTGGGTGACCACCACGACCGTGCGGCCGGCCCGGTTGACGGCCGACAGCACCTCGAGCACCTCGTCCCGGGCGGCGGTGTCGAGCTGGCTGGTCGGCTCGTCGGCGAGCAGCAGCCCGGCGCCGTTGGCCAGCGCGGTGGCGATCGCCAGCCGTTGCCGGGCACCCGGCGCCAGATCCGGCGGTCTGGTGTGCGCCTGGTCGGCGAGGCCGACCATGTCCAGCAGTTCGCGCGGCCCGGCGAGCCCGGTCCGCCGCGCCTTCGGCACACCGGACTGCGCGAACCGCACGTTCTCGGCGGCCGACACGTACGGCAGCAGGTTGCGCATCGCGCCCTGCAGCATCACGCCGACGTCGGTGGACCGCAGGTACGACAGCTCGGCCGCACCGGCGCGCGCCAGGTCGTGTTCGCCGACGGTCAGCCGGCCGGCGGCCGGGGTGAGCAGCCCCGCCAGCAGCGACAGCAGCGTCGACTTGCCGGCGCCGGACGGACCGAGCAGCGCCACCGACTCGCCGGGCTCGATGTCCAGGTCCACCCCGGACAGCGCGACGACGTCGTAGCCCTCCAGCCGGTAGATGTAGACCAGCCCGCGGCAGGTCACCCCGATCCCGGCGACCTCGGTCACGCTGGCGGTACTCACGACCCGCCCCCTCTCGTGGAACTCGCGGACCTTCCTCCTGCGTCGCAACGCCCCCGATTCGCTCGCTGGCGCATGCTCATGTCGACCCCTCCCGGAGGCGTTCCGGTCGGCCGCCCCGCACCGCTGCACCGACCGCCACGGCCGCGGCGAAGCCCAGCAGCAGCACCGATGCGGCCAGCGCACCGCCCGGCCACCACGCCCCGGGCAGCCACAGTGGCGGTGGCCCGCCGTTCGCGGTGACCTGCGGCAGCCGCGGTACCGCCAGCGCCGCGCCGATGCCGCCGGCGACCGCGCCGGCCAGCACCGCGGTGCCCAGCAGCAGCCCGTACTCGCGCCAGCCGGCGCGGCGCAGCAGCCGCCGGGACAACCCGACCACCCGCAGCGCGGCCAGCTCGTACCGCAGCGGCCGGGCGGTCAGGTGCGCGGTGACCAGCACGGCGGCCGCGGCCAGCAGCAGCGCCACGAACGCGGCGACCAGGTACAGCCGCAGCGCGAGTGCCGGCCCCTGGCGGGCCAGCCGGGCCTGGTGCGCGGCGAGCGTGTCGGTGCCGGTGATGGTCAGCCCGGCGGCGGTCAGCCGGGACCGCAGGCTCGCCGGCGCGCCGGCGGCGGCCCACACCTGGTAGACCATCGGGGTGTCCAGCGACGAGCCGTCCGGCGCGGAGCGGTCCGCGTAGGTCAGGTCGACCAGCAGGCCGTTGCGGATCGCCGGTACGGTCCGCGCCCGCGCCACGACCCGGTACGGCTGGTCCAGCCCGTACAGGCCGGGACCGGTGCTGCGGCCCAGCTGCCGGTCGATCCGGCCGGTGCTCACCGCCGGCAGCGGGTTCGGCGCGTCCACCCGCAGTACCCGCAGGTCCTCGCCGCCGGGCGCGTCGAACCGCACGGAGGTACCGCCGGAGCCGACGGCCACCGTACTGACCGGCTGGTGCATGGTGGGCTCCACGCCGCGCCAGGACCCGGGCCGGTTCATCGGGGCAAGTTCGCGGCCGGCGCCGGTGAGCGTCGTGACGGTCAGGTCGCCGCGGATGCGCGCCGGCGCGTCCGGCCCGCGGTACAGATCGAACCCGACGACCCGGCAGCCGCTGCCGCACCCGTTCAACCGACCGGTCAGCCGGTACCGGCCGGTGTGCAGCCCGCCGAGCCGCACGACGTGCTGGCCACGCCGGTCATCGGACAGCAACGCCACCAGGGTGACGTCCCGGCTGATGGCGCGGACTCGCAACCCGACGCCGAGGGCGCCGTCCCGGGCGGTGAGCATCGGCGGCGCGGGCGGGCGCAGCAGCCCGGCAAGGCGCGCCGGGGAGTCCGCCGCGAACGACGACTGCCAGTAGGCGACGTCCGCGAACCGGCTGGAGTCGACGGCGAGCACCTCGGTGGTCTTCGCCCCGTTGCCGTACAGCCCGCGGGCCACCGCCATCGCCTGGTGCCCGGACGGGTCGGCCTGGCGGACCGCGTCGCGCAGCAGCTGCGCCGAGGCGACCTGCACCGAGTAGACGGTCGGGGCACCCATCTCGGCGCCGGCCCGCTGGGCCTGGTTGCGGCCGGCCACGTCCCACACCACCGCGCCGTAGCACAGCAGCGCGACGGCCACCGTGGTCAGCGCGACGGTGCGGGGCACCTGCCCGCGCCGCGCCACCCGCGCCGCGGCGAGCAGCGCACCGATCCGGCCACGGCGCCGGGCCCGGGCCACGCCGCGGCGCATCGCCAGCGGTACCAGCCGGCCGGCGAGAATGCCGGCCACCACCGCGACCAGCCCGCCGGCGAGCAACCCGAGCCGGCCGCCGGCGCCGGTGAGCAGCTCGTAGCAGGCGGCGACCGCGATCGCGACCAGGGCACCCTCGGCGATGCCGGCGCGCAGCCGGCCCGACCGCGGTGGCACCCGGCGCAGCAGCTCGATCACCGGCGTCGCAACGGTACGCCGGGCGGCCAGTGCGGCGGCCACGAACGCACCGGCGAACGCGCCGGCCGCGGCGGCGAGCACCGGCCAGCGCAGCTGCGCGTGCGCGCCGGCGGCGAGCCCGAACCGGGCGTACAGCTCGCTGCCGGCGAGGCCCAGCAGGATGCCGACCGGCACCGCGGCAAGCACCAGGACGCCGATCTCGGCCAGCCCGAAGCCGGTGACACCGCGGCTGGGCAGACCGCGCAGCTTGGCCAGTGCCAGCTCCGGTACCCGCTCGTCGATCGCCGCCCGCACCACGCCGAACAGCACGAACCAGCACAGCAACACCAGCTGCACCGCGACCAGCAGCGCCGCGGTGACCACCTGGTCGCGCTCGCGGTCCACATCGGACAGCACACCGGGCAGCGGGGTGGTGGCACGCAGCCCGGCCGCCTCGATCCGGGTGGCGCCGGCGGCCAGCCGCGCCTGCAGGGTCGCAACGTCGTCCAGCCGGACCCGCTCGACCAGCAGCCGGAAGTCGGCGACGTTCTGGAACTGGCCGACACCGATCGAGCGCACCGTCGCCTCGGTGCCGAAGAACGAGTCGATCCGCCGGACCTCCTCCTGCTCGTCCATGTACACCGCGGCATCGAAGTAGCCGTGGCCGAACCAGTAGTCCGCCGCGCCGCCCGGCGCCCGGTACCGGCCGGCCACCCGCACCGTGGTCGTCCCCGGCGTACCGGCGTCCGCGCTGGACACGCCGCTCGCGGTGACCGGGATCCGCTGCCCCGTCCGGTACGGCGAGCGGCTGCTCACCAGCACCTCGCCGGTCGCCGTCGGGCAGTGCCCGGACGTGATGGTCAGGTGGTGGCAGAAGCCGTGCCGGTACACCAGCCGTCCGGTGGTGCGGTCGCCGGAGATCCTCGGCAGCGCGACCGCGGTGACCACCCCGCCGATCGGTGCCGCGTAGTAGTGCTGCGCCTGCATGGTCCGCGCGGCGTGCCGGGTCAGGTAGCCGACCGGGATCCGGGCCAGCGCGTCCGACGACGGCGAGGGGCCGCTGCCGCCGGTCACCACGGCCGGGGACTCGTCGCCGGCGGTACCGATGGACCCGACGGTGAAGCCGGTCAGCCAGCTCGGCTCGGCGCGCAGCCGGTCGAGCAGGATCGACTGCTCGGCCGCGCGGGCGCTGGCCGGCCCGATGACCGCGGCCGCCACCGCGACCGCCGCGATCAGCCCCACCACCACCGACCGGGCGCCGCGGTACCGCAAGCCGGCGAGGGCCAGCCGGAACGTGTGCACTATCGTGCCCCTCCCCGTAGCAGCACCGGTTCGATGCGCTCCAGCAGCCGGGTGGCGACCACGGTCACCGCGACCATCACCGCCACCGCGGCGAGTACCGCGCCGGGCAGCCAGAACGGGCCGAGCGCGTAGCTGCGGTGCACCCCGGCGTCGGTGGCGGTCACCAGCTTGATCACCGGCAGCAGCAGGGCCGCGCCCACGGCGCCGGCGGCCAACCCGGCCAGCAGCGGAATGCCCAGTACGGCCCGGAACTCGGTGCGCAGCGCGCGGCGCAACTCCGCGGCCGGCACCCCGGCGACCGCGAGCGCGGCTGTCTCGTACCGGCGGGTGGCGGCGCCGGCGTAGCAGCTCAGCAGCACCGCACCCAGCGCCAGCAGCACCGCGGCGACCCCGGCCACCAGGTACAGGTGCAGGGCGAGGCCGGGCGCCTGCCGGGCCAGCCGGTGCTGCTCGCCGGCGAGCGTGGCGGTACCGGTCACCGGCACGCCGGCGGCGGCGAGCCGGGCCGGCAGGTCGCTGGGCGCGTCCGGGCCCGCCCACACCTCGTAGGTCGGGGTGGCGTCGGCCGTCGCGTCCGGCGTGATCGCGACCAGCCGCTGCAGCCCGGTCAGGTCGGTCAGCAGCGCGTGCCGCCCGGCCCGCGGGATCTCGCGGTCGTGCCCGACGACGGTGAACGGGATCGGGGTGCCACCCAGCGCCGGGAACGCGAACCGGGTCGCGTGCGGGTCGTCGGCCGGCGCCGGCCCGGCCAGTACCGCGGGGAGCCGGCGCGGGACGCTCGCGTACCCGAGCAGCGCGTCGGCGTCCTGCTCACCGGCGTACCCGAGCACCAGGCCGTCGGAGGTGGACGGTTCCAGGGTGAACCCGGAGTCGGCGCCCATCGCCCGCCACCGGCCGTCGGTGCCGAGGCCGGCGTCGAGGGCGGCGCCGTGGTCGGTCAGCGCGGTGATCGCGAGCCTCGCCCTGACCTGGGTGGCGTCGCCCGGATAGCGGGCGATGCCGAGGCCGACCAGGTCGCATCCGCGCGCGCACCCGGGCAGCGTCGCGGAGTACGGGTGGGTCCCGGCGCGCAGCGTGCCGAGCTGGACCGTGCGGGCGGCGCCGGCCGCATCGGCGACCTGCGCGGTCAACGTCAGGGCGTGGGCACCGGTCGGCGCGTCGTCGACCCGTACCGTCGCCACGAACGGGCCGCGCACCGCGAGCGGCGCGGCGGTGTGGCTGGGCAGCGCGGCGACCATCGACCGCAGCGACCCGGCGGCACGGCCGGGCCAGGTGGCCGCGGCCGGCAGCCGGCCGGAGTCGACCGCGAGCACCGACACGGTGCCGTCGCCGTAGTGCACGCTGGTCTGCATCGCCGCCATCAGGCCGTGCCCGCCGGGATCGACCCGCCGCACCGCGGTGAGCAGCTGCTGCGCGCTACCGGCCCGCACCGTGTACACGGCGTGCGCGCCGACCCGGTCGGCGGCCACCACCGAGCGGTTGTGCGCGGCCACGTCCGTTGCCACCACGGCGAACCCGAGCAGCGCGACGGCCACCGTGACGGCCAGCACCAGCCGCTGCGCGAGCGGCCGCCGGGCCAGCTGCGCCCGGGCCAGCAGCCGGTACGGGCGGACCCGCCCGGCCCCGGCCGCCCGGCGGCGACCGGCGAGCACCGCGGTCAGCCGGGCCGCGGCGAGCCCCACCACCAGCGCGATCAGCGGCGGGGCGAGCAGCCCCACCTGCGAACCCGGATCCGACAGCACCTGGTACAGCGCCGCGGCGGCAAGCGCCGCGATCGCACCCTCCAGCACGTTCGCCCGCCACCGGCCGCGCGCCGGCACCCGGCGCAGCAGCGCCAGCGGCGCCGCCCGTACCGTGTGCCGGGCCGCCACCGTGGCCGCCGCGGCGGCGCCCAACAGCGCCAACCCGGCCGCGGCGAGGACGGGCAGCGACAGCGCGACGTGCGTGCCCGGCGCCAGCACCAGGGCGGCGAGCAGTTCGGTGCCGCCGAGCCCGGCAAGCAGCCCGACCGGCACCGCCAGCACGATCACCAGCAGCGTCTCGGCCAGCCCGAACCGGGCCGCGCCGGCGCCACCGAAGCCGCGCAGCTTGGCCAGCGCGATCTCCGGGCCGCGCTCCTCGGTCACCGCGGCCACCGCGAGGTAGAGCACGAACAGGCACAGCAGCACCAGCGGGACCACCACCACCGGCACCGACGACAGGATCGCGCCGCGGTCCCGGCCGGCCGCGCCGATCGCCGCCGGCAGCGCGGTACTCAGGTGGCTGCCGGCCTGTTCCACCGCGACGCCCGCGTCGACGGTCGCGGTGCGCAACGGTGCCGCGTCGGCGAGCGAGATGCGGTCCGGCAGCACCTCGATGTCGACCTCGGCGGCCTGGTCGCGCAGGCCGGGGAAGGCGACCGACCTCGGGTTGGTGGACAGCAGCGGTTCGGCGTCCAGCGTGCCGAACAGCCCGCCGCCCCACCAGTAGGTCGCACCGGCGTCGGGCAGCCGGTACAGCCCGACGATGCGGTGCCGGTACCGGCCCGGCTGCTCGCCCTTCGGGTCGTCGTCGCCGCGCTGGAACCGGACGGTGTCCCCGACCGACAGCCCGTACCGCCGGGCGGTGCCGGCCTCGGCGAGCAGGCCGGTGTCGTGGCTCGACGGGCAGTGCCCGGCGGTGAGCCGCAGCTGGCCGCACAGTCCGGACCGGTACACCAGCGCCGCGTCCGGCAGGCCCGACTGCGAGGCGAGGCTGACCGTGCCGGACGCGCCGGACCAGCGGCGGCCGGTGACCGCGGCCAGCCGCGGGGTGTCGCGCAGCATCCCGTCCGCGGTGGCGTCCAGCGTGTCCGGTTCGTCCCCGGAGACCGTCAGGCCGAGCGACGCCGCCGGCCGGGAACGCAGCTGGTCGGTCAGGGCGGACTGCTCGGCGGCGAGGGTGTAGCCGGGTACCAGCACGACCGCGGTGGTGGCGACCACCGCCAGCACGAACACCACCAGCGACCGGCCCGCGCGGTACCGGATCCCGCGCACAGTCACCCCGACGGCAGCCACCGCACCTCCCCGGCACCGCACGGCCGCGCGGGTCGCGGCCATGCCCTGACTGCTCGACCCGCGAGCGGGCCGGCCGGTTCAGCCCGGCGCAGGGTCCGTGACCCGATCGTTGCCGGTACGCGGTTCCGTGACGTCGCCGTGGCCACCCCGCAACGCGCTCACCGCCCGTGCCAGCGCGTACCGTGACGCCCCGATGCCGCACCGCGGTGCACCGGGGCCGCTCAGCGGCCGGTGAGGGTGTGCACCAGGGTGTCGGCCGCCGCGTACGGGTCGAGTTCGCCGGCGACGACCCGCTGCGCCAGCGCGCCCGCCGAGGCGTCCGGCGCCAGGTCGTCCAGCCGCCGGCTCAGCTGCCCCATCGCGATCGCCCGTACCTCCGCCGCGGCCCGGGCGGCCCGGCGCCGGGTCAGCTCGCCGTGCTCGGCCAGGTGCGCCCGGTGCTTGTCGAGCGACTCGACCAGCTCGTCCAGCCCGTCGCCGGTGGACGCGACGCAGCGCAGCACCGGCGGGCGCCACTCGTGCGGCTCGCGGCGGGCCAGCGCGAGCATCCCGCGCAGGTCCCGCGCGGCGGCGTCGGCGCCGTCCCGGTCCGCCTTGTTGACCACGAACACGTCGGCGATCTCCAGCACGCCGGCCTTGACCGCCTGGATCGCGTCGCCCATGCCGGGCGCGGTGAGCACCACCGTGGTGTCGGCCAGGCTGGCGATCGCCACCTCCGCCTGCCCGACGCCGACCGTTTCCACCAGCACCGTGTCGCAGCCCGCCGCGTCCAGGATCCGTACCGCCTGGGGGGTGGCGGCGGCCAGCCCGCCGAGCTCGCCGCGCGACGACATCGAGCGGATGAACACGCCCTCGTCGAGCGCGTGTTCCTGCATCCGCACCCGGTCGCCGAGGATGGCCCCGCCGGTGAACGGCGAGGACGGGTCCACGGCGAGCACGCCGACCCGTTCGCCGCGCGAGCGCAGCGCACCGACCAGCGCCGAGGTGGTGGTCGACTTGCCGACGCCGGGGGCGCCGGTCAGCCCGACGACCCGGGCACCGCCGGTGTGCGGGGCGAGCGCCGCGGCCACCTCCCGCAGCTCCGGCGCGCCGTCCTCGACCAGGCTGATCAGCCGGGCCACCGCCCGCGGCCGGCCGGCCCGCGCCGCGGCGACCAGCTGCGCCACGCTGGCCCGTGGCGCCGCGGACCGGTCAGGCACCGGTCACTCCCCCACCGACAGCAGCAGCGCGTCGCCCTGCCCGCCGCCACCGCACAGCGCGGCGGCCCCCAGGCCGCCACCGCGGCGGCGCAGTTCCAGCGCGAGGGTGAGTGCCAGCCGGGCGCCGGACATGCCGATCGGGTGGCCGAGCGCGATCGCGCCCCCGTTCACGTTCACCCGGTCGGCGTCGACGCCGAGCTCCTTGCTCGACTGCACGGCGACCGCGGCGAACGCCTCGTTGATCTCCACCAGGTCCAGATCGGCCACGCTCCTGCCGGCCCGGTCCAGGGCCCGCTTGATCGCGTTCGCCGGCTGCGACTGCAGCGAGTTGTCCGGCCCGGCGACCGTGCCGTACGCGCCGATCTCGGCCAGCCAGGTCAGCCCCAGCTCCTGCGCCTTGCGCTTGCTCATCACCACGACCGCGCAGGCGCCGTCGGAGATCTGCGAGGCGGTTCCCGCGGTGATGGTGCCGTCCGGCAGGAACGCCGGCCGCAGCTTCGCGAGCGTCTCGGCGGTGGTGTCCGGCCGGATGCCCTCGTCGGCGGCGAACTCGATCGGCTCGCCCTTGCGCTGCGGCACCGACACCGGGGTGATCTCCTCGGCGAACACGCCGTTCTTGGCCGCGGCGGCGGCGAGCTGGTGGCTGCGGGCGGCGAACGCGTCCTGCTCGGCCCGGCCGATGCCCAGCCGGGTGTTGTGCCGGTCGGTCGACTCGCCCATCGCGACCTGGTCGTACGCGTCGGTCAGGCCGTCGAGCGCCATGTGGTCGCGCAGCGTCACGTCGCCGTACTTGTACCCGGTGCGCTGGCCGGTGAGCAGGTGCGGCGCGTTGGTCATCGACTCCATCCCGCCGGCGACGACGATGTCGAACTCGCCGGCCCGGATCAGCTGGTCGGCGTGCGCGATGGCGTTCAGGCCGGACAGGCAGACCTTGTTCACGGTCACCGCCGGGGTGGTCATCGGGATGCCCGCGGCGACCGCCGCCTGCCGGGCCGGCAGCTGCCCGGCGCCGGCCTGCAGCACCTGCCCCATCACCACGTACTCCACCTGCTCCGGCGTGATGCCGGCCCGCTGCAGCGCGGCCGAGATCGCAACGCCGCCCAGCGCGGTCGCCGGGAAGCTCGCCAGGCCGCCGAGCAGCCGGCCCATCGGGGTACGGGCGCCGTGCACGAGCACGCTTGTCATGGTGATGTCCCTCCACGTCTCACACCGTCGCGGTGCACCGGGCCGGTCGGCGGGCGACGCGGTCCCGGCCGTACCGCTGGCTTAACGACCGTTCACCAGCCAGACTACCGACATGCCCACCGATCACGAGTTGCGCAGTACCGACGCCGACCATCTCACCACCGGCGTACCCGGCGCCGACGAGCTGGGCGTGCTGCGCGTCGACCACGTCGGCATCGCGGTGCCCGAGCTGGACGCGGCGATCGCCTTCTACACCGAGACGTTCGGGATGACCTGCGTGCACACCGAGACCAACGCCGACCAGGGCGTACGGGAGGCGATGCTGCGGGTGGGCGACGACCGCGCCGGTGCCCAGCTGCAGCTGCTCGCCCCGGTGTCACCCGACTCCTCGATCGCCCGGTTCCTGGACCGGCGCGGGCCGGGCGTCCAGCAGCTGGCGTACACCGTCCGCGACGTGCGCCGCGCCGCCGCCATGCTGCGCGAACGCGGGCTGCGGCTGCTCTACGACGAGCCCCGGACGGGCACCGCGGGCTCCCGGATCAACTTCGTCCATCCGGCGGATGCGGGCGGGGTCCTGGTCGAGCTGGTCGAACCGGCCGACAATCACACATCGTGATCGGACGTGCCGGCAGGGTACCGATACGGCGCAGGCCGTCCCCTTCGGCGCGATCGGTCGTTGTGCGTGTCGGACCGACCGCTGTGCCGTGCCCGCTGCGGTGTGGCACAACCGCCGCCCGCACGGGTGGAGCAATCCGGTGCACAGGCCTAAAGTGGCGCACACGGATGCACGTGGCCAAGGTCACTGATCCGACCCGAGACACCCGTCCAGACGTTGGGGGACTATGTCGGCTGACGCGACGAACCGTACCGCCGGTGACGCCGCCACTCCGCATGGTCCGTTCGGCCCATCAGGTCGAGCATCGGACAGCAGCGCCGCACCGATACCCACCGGTCGGGTCTGACGCGGAGTCCGGCATTTCCGGCTCGGCACGACAGATCTCGGGCTAGTACGATCGGCCCCGGATAACCCCACCAACCATCGGCAAACCGACAAATGACATCCCCCCGCAACGTCGGTGGTCGCCGTTCTCCCCCCGGTACGGACAGGGACCTGCGGCCTCCCTCGGCAGCCCGGGGGTCTGCGAGGATGTGTCCATGGCCCAGCAGCAGCCCTCCCTGAACTTCTTCGACCAAGCCAACAGCCAGCCCGACTTCACCGTCGTGCTGCGCGGCTACGACCGTGCCCAGGTCGACGACTTCGTGCAGCGCCTCAACGCCGCGCTCAGCCAGTCCGAAGGCAACCGCGGCGAGGCCGAGCAGCGGATGAACGACGCGCAGCGCCGGCTGCGTCAGGCCGAGCAGCGCAACGCCGCGCTGGAGCAGAAGCTCGGCGACCAGTCCAAGCAGCTGGAGGAGAACAGCCGCCCCACGCTGTCCGGACTCGGTACCAAGGTCGAGCACATCCTGCGCCTCGCCGAGGAGCAGGCCAACGAGCACCGCGCCGAGGCCAAACGGGAGGCCGAGGGCATCCTGTCCGCGGCCCGGCTGGAGGCGCGCGAGATCACCGACAAGGCGCGGGCCGAGTCGGCGGCGGTCAAGTCCGGCGCCGAGCGGGAGGCCACCGCCACCAAGACCGCCGCCGAGCGGGAGGCCTCCGAGACCCGGGTGCAGGCCCGCCGGGAGTCGGACAACCTGCGCGCCGACGCCGAGCGCGAGACCAAGCAGCTGCGCACCGCCACCGCGCACGAGATCGCCGAGACCAAGGCGACCGCCGAGCGCGAGGTGTCCACCATGCGGGCCACCGCCGAGCGCGAGATCACCCAGCTGCGGGCCAAGGCGATGCGCGAGGCCGAGGAGCGCCGGGCCGAGGCGGCGAAACTGCTCGCCGAGGCGAAGGACAAGCGCGACAAGGAACTTCAGGCGCTGGCGCTGGAGCTGGCCGAGCGGCGGGAGAAGTCCGAGCGCGAGGAGTCCGAGCGGCACACCGCGGCGGTCGCCCAGACCCAGAAGCTGGTCAGCGAGGCCGAGCAGCGGGCCAAGGCGGCCGAGGAGCGGGCCAAGGAGATCGAGCACCGCGCCGAGGCGCGCCGGCAGGAGTCGGAGCGTACCGCCAACGAAACCGTCGACAAGGCCAAGGCGCTGGCCGACAAGACGCTCTCGGACGCACAGGCCGAAGCCACCCGGGTCACCTCGGAGGCGCGGTCGGAGGCCGACATCACCACCACCGCGGCCCGCCGCGAGGTGGAGGACCTGACCCGGCAGCGCGACCAGATCACCGCACAGCTCGGACAGCTGCGCGAGATGCTGGGCGGGTTGGCCAACTTCGGCGGCGCACCGGCCGCCGCGGCGGCCGCGGTCGCCGAAGGTACGGACAGCAAATCCGAAGCGAGTTCGGAGAAGTCGTCCGGCAAGTCGGCCGGCAAGTCCGGCAGCGACGACCAGACCCAGCGCATCCCCGCCACCAGCGGCAGCTGAGAATCCTTACCCAGTACGGAAAATCGCACCGGACGGCACGCGCGTCCGGTGCGATTTTTTCGTTCGGGCACGCCTGTGTACTCTCGTCGGGTCGGCCGTCCCGAGGCAGGCGTGCCGACCAGAATCCAGCAGGCAAACGAAACGCGACCCCCGTCACTGTGCTGCCTTCCGTGTGTGACGGGCCGTCACGTGTGAGGATGGGACCATGGCGCACGGCGGGGAACAGGGTCTCTTCTCGTTGACCGATGGTGGCTCGCGGGGCGAGGCGAGCTTCGAGATGGTGCTGCGCGGATACGATCGGCGCCAGGTCGATCGGTTCGTGGCACAGGTCGAAGCCGACCTCACCGCACTGGCCACCGAACGAAACGACGCGTACACCCAGCTGCAGCAGGCGGCCAGCCAGCTGCAGCAGGTGCAGACCGAGCTGATCGATCTGCGCCGCCGCGCCGCCGTCGACGAGCAGCCCTCCTACCGCCACCTCGGCCCCCGGGTCGAGCAGATCCTCGCACTCGCCGAGGAAGAGGCGGATGCGATCAAACACGGCGCCGAGAAGGAGATCGCGGACAACCGCGCCCAGGCCGAACAGGTGCTCGCCGAGGCCCGGGAGAAGGCCGAGCAGGCCCGGCACGACTTCGAGACCGCACTGGCCGCCCGCCGGGCCGAGACCGAGGAGGCCGAGGAGGCGCACCGGGCCGAGGTCGAGGCCGAGTTCGCGGAGAAGTCCGAGCGCGCCCAGCGCCTGCTCGCCGAGGCCGAGCAGCAGGCCACCGCGCTGCGCGCGGCCACCGAGGAGCACGCCGCGACGCTGCGCGAGCAGACCGAGCAGGAGATCACCGCGCAGCGCGCGGAGGCCGAGCAGGAGCGGGCCGCGGTCGCCGAGGAACTGCGCACGCTGCGGGAAGAGACCACCAGCTACGCGAGCCGGGTCCGCAGCGAGGCCGAGCAGATCGCCCAGCAAACCACCGCCGCCGCCGAGCAGAAGGCGGCCGAGCTGCGCACCGCGGCCGAGACCGAGGCCGAGCAGATCCGGCACGACGTCGCCGCACACGAGGCGAACGTCCGCGGCGACGCCGATGCGTACGCGCAGAAGACCCGGCAGGACGCCGACTCGTACGCCGAGCAGGTGCGCACCGAGGCCGAGCTGGCGGCGCAGCAGCTGCGCACCGCGGCCGAGGAGCACTCCCAGGCGGTCCGCAGCAAGGCCGAGGAGTCGGCCCGGCAGGCGAACGAGTCGGCCCGGCGGGACGCCGAGGCGATCCTCGGGACCGCCCGGGCGCAGGCCGACCGGATCGTGGCCGAGGCCGGCCGCAAGGTCAGCGAGCTGGACGAGCGGCGCAAGGTGATCAAGCGCGACATCGGCAAGCTGCGCGAGACGCTGACCCGGCTCACCGGCGCCAGCGCCGCGCTGCTGGACGATGACGACGACGAGCAGGCGGTGCCGCTCGCCGAGGCGGACGAGCCGACCCGGATCAACGGGTCCGCCGCAGCCGAGGAACCGACCCGGATCAACGGGTCCGCCGCAGCCGAGGAACCGACCCGGGTCAACGGGTCCGCCGCAGCGGACGAGCCGACCGAGTCGGCGACCGCCGCGGAGGACACCGCGGTGCTCACCGACAGCACCACCATCCTGGAGCCGATCACCGCCGACCCGGCTGCCGACCACAACAACGGCAACGGGTCCCGCGACGACCGGCAGAACAACCGCACCCCGCGCCGCGCCCAGTACCTGCAACCGCAGCAGCCCGGCCAGGGCCGTCGCTGACCCGGTGCGCTGGGGCGTACCCGGTGGATCTTGGCCGTACCCGCCCTGAGCCGGCGGCGGGCCGATGGCCGCGCTGAGCGCCGACACCCTGTCGGAGGTCACCCGGGCCATCGACCTGGCCGGTGTGTTCGCCAACGCGGTCCTGGGCGGCGCGCTTGCGGCCCGCGAGCGGCTGGACGTGATCGGCCTGGTCACCCTGGCGGTCATCGCCGGCACCGGGGGCGGGCTGATCCGCGACACGCTGTTGCAGCGCGGTACTCCGGTCGCGCTGACCGACTACGCGTACCTGCTGACCGCACTGGCCGGCGCCGGCGTGGCCTTCCTGATCAAGGTGGAGGGGTCCGCGTGGCGGCGGCCGCTGCTGTTCGTCGACGCGCTGGCGCTCGGTTTCTGGGCGGTCGCCGGCGCGCAGAAGACGCTGGAGAGCGGGCTGGGCTGGCTGCCGGCGGTCCTGCTCGGACTGATCACCGCGGTGGGCGGCGGCGTGGTGCGCGACGTGCTGATCCGCCGGGTACCGGCGATCTTCGGCGGCACCCTGTACGCCGGGGCCGCGCTCGTGGCGAGCATCGTGGTCGTGCTCTGCACCCAGCTCGGCCAGCCCACGATCGGGGTCGCGGCCGGGGTACTGGTGGGTGCCGGGCTGCGGCTGCTGAGCATCCAGTTCCACTGGACCCTCCCGCAGGGCCGCAACTGGACACTGCGGGACGGTCGGGAATGGTGGGCGCGCAGCAGCCCGCTGCTGCGGCCGGCGCGCGGTCAGCAGCAGCGGGCGAAGCGGTGGGAGTCGTGGCGGGCCACCCGGCTGTCCCGGCGCGGCGGCCGGGATCACCCCAAGCAGTAAGTCACCCCACGCCGCCGAGCGCCCGGAGCAGAACCCGCGAACGCGACACCCACCGCCGAGCGCCCGGACCAGGAAACCGCGGACGCCACGCCCACCGCCGGGCATCCGGGTTTCCATGAGCTGACCCGGCGGTCGGCTCCGGGCGCTACTCTCCCGTCGCCACCGGGCGGGACGGGTCGGAGATCCAGTCGCTCCACGACCCGACGTACAGTGCGGGCCGGAAGCCGGCGACGGTCAGCGCCAGGGCGGTGTGCGCCGCGGTGACGCCGGACCCGCAGTACGCGCCGACCGGTGCGCCGTCGCGCACTCCGGCCGCCGCGAACAGCTCGCGCAACCGGGCCGGGTCGAGCAGCCGGCCGTCCGGTCCGACGGTGCCGGTCTTCGGCACGTTGACCGCGCCGGGGATGTGCCCGGCCACCGGGTCGATCGGCTCCCGCTCGCCCCGGTAGCGCTCCGCGGCCCGTACGTCCAGCAGCACCCCGGTGGCCGGCAGCGCGGCGGCGGCCGCGGCGTCGAGCGTCGGCAGTTGCCCGGGCCGTACCGTCACGTCGCCGGGCGCCGGCTCGGGTACGGCGGTCTCGACCGGGCCGCCGGCGGCGAGCCAGGCCCGGTAGCCACCGTCGAGGACGGCAACCCGGTCGTGCCCGGCCCAGCGCAGCGTCCACCAGGCCCGGGCGGCGGGCAGCCCGTCGCCGTCGTCGTACACCACCACGGTCGAGTCGGCACGGACGCCGGCGGCGCGCAGCACCTCCTGCAGCCGGTCCGGATCGGGCAGCGGGTGCCGGCCGCCGGTCGGGCCGTGCCGGCCGGTCAGATCGTCGGACAACTCGACGAACACGGCGCCGGGCACGTGCCCGGACAGATGGTCCGGACGGGCCGACGGCGCGCCGAGCCGCCATCGGACATCCAGGATCGTCAGGGGGTACTGGTAGGAATCTGCTGGGGATTCGGCCTGGTCGAGGGCCGCGCGCAACCAGGCGGGATCGACCACGGTGCCGGGAGTCGTCATGGGCGTCACGACCCCAGTGTTCCGCAATCATTTTCAGGTAGCATGGTGCCCCGGGAGGGTGTGTTGAACGATCTGGTTGACACCACAGAGATGTACCTCCGCACGATCCTCGAGCTCGAGGAGGAGGGCGTCGCCCCGCTCCGCGCCAGGATCG
Organism: Actinocatenispora sera; assembly: GCF_018324685.1. Lineage (NCBI taxonomy): Bacteria > Bacillati > Actinomycetota > Actinomycetes > Micromonosporales > Micromonosporaceae > Actinocatenispora > Actinocatenispora sera. The sequence goes on from NZ_AP023354.1 coordinate 5,722,275, forward strand.
CGGAGCGGCTGCACCAGAGCGGCCCCACGGTGAGCCAGACGGTCGCCCGGATGGAGCGGGACGGTCTGCTGCGGGTCGAGGGTGACCGGCATTTGGCGCTGACCGATGCCGGCCGGGAGCACGCCGTCGCGGTGATGCGCAAGCACCGGCTCGCCGAGCTGCTGCTGATCAACGTCATCGGGATGAAGTACGAGGCGGCCCACGACGAGGCCTGCCGATGGGAGCACGTGATGAGCTCCGACGTCGAACACCGGGTCTACGAGCTGCTCGGCCGGCCGACCCACTCGCCGTACGGGAACCCGATCCCCGGGCTGCACGTGTTCGATCCGGCGGCGGTCGAGCCGGCCGCGAGCGACGAGCACAACCTGGCGAGCGCGACCGTGCGCGGCGCGGTGACCGTGGGACGCATCTGCGAGAGCGTGCAGACCGACGCGGCGTTGCTGGAGCGGTTGCATGCGGCGGGCATCGACCCCGGTGCGAAGGTCCATGTCGAGCAGGACGGCGACACCGTCACCATCACCCATGACGGGGCGGAGCTGCGACTGCCCTCCTCCGTCGCCAGCCGGGTGTTCGTCACCGCCTGAGCGGTCCCGTCCGCCGACATCGACCACCGTCACTGCTCGTGCGGTGCGACTTTCCCGGATTCGGGCTGGTGCCAACGGTTTTGCGTGGTACCCAGAAGTGGATGAGCGCACCGGTACGCCCGGCGGACGGTCAGCTGTTCCAGCCGGGAGAAGAGATCTTGTGGTGGCTGCGGCCGACCGAGGCCGGCAGCCGCGGCGGCTACCTGGTCCGCCGGTTCTCCCGTGCGGTCGCGGCGTTCGCGATCGCGGGAGTGGCCAGCGTGCTGACCTTCGGCGTGGTGCTGCCGCTGCTGTCGTCGGTCCGGCCGGACGTCACGGCGTGGCTGCTGCCGCTGCTGGCCGGCGCGGCGCTGGTGGTGGCCGGCGGCGTGCTGCTGCTCGCGGTCGGCGTGCTCGCCCTGCTGGTACCCGAACCGGCGTGTCCCCCGCCGCCGCGGGTGGTGTCCGACCTGCTGTACGTGATCACCGACCGGCGGCTGCTCGTGGTGCGGACCTCCCGCGGCTCGGGCCGGGAGTACTCGCCGGACGACCTCGCGCCGACCGGCCAGGTACCGCCGACCTACCGGATCGACGAGGTCGGGCCGGGCGTCGGCAACATCCTGATCGGGGCGCAGTCGCCGAGTGGCTGGATCCCGCGGATGAGCCTGTGGTCCGTGCCGGAGCCGGCGAAGGTGGTGGCCCGGATCCAGGAGTGGGCCGGCGGAACGGTCCAGCCGGCGGACTGACCGCGCGGGCGACACGAGCCGCCGAACCCGGGCCGGTCGGGCGCCCGAGCGTCGGGCGCGACGCCGGCCTCAGCGCTTGGCTTCGAGCTTGCGGGCGTAGTCGGCGAGCTTGCCGACGTTCTCCCGGGCGGTGTGCGCGCCTACGTTCTGGGGATAGGTGTAGCGCAGCGTCACGATCTGCTGGTGCTTGCCGAGCCAGGCGATCTCGACGGCCGGACCGGCGCCGTCGCCAGCGGCGAGGATCCGGCTGTACGCGGCCGAGCCCAGGTCGGCCACGTCGTCCGCGTCGTCCGAGGCGGCCTTGCCGAACGCCTTCGCGTCGGCCTCGGTGCCGATCACGCTGAGCACCAGAGACGGGTAGTCGGAGTAGAGCACCTGCAGTGCGCAGGCCTTCGCGCCCGAGTTGCTGCTCGCCGCCGCGACCTGGAACTCGGTACCGGTGGCCGCCTGCACGCTGGCGTAGTCGAGCAGGGTGCAGGTGCCGCCCGCCTTGCTCGGCGGGGTGGGTGACGCCGACGGGCTCGGCGCCTTCTCGAACTCCCCGGCGCCGACGGGTGCCGGTGTCGCGGTCTTCGGCTCGTTCGCGGTCGGGTGCTCCAGCCGGGCGCAGCCGGACAGTGCCGCCACGCCTGCCAGCAGGGCACCGGCGAGCGTCATGCGTCTCGTACGCATCGTGTCGGTCTCCCGGGTCAGTCGGTCGGCCGCGCCGCGCGATCGGCTCGTGCGGCGGGCGGTGCGCGTGGCCGGGGTACGGCCCGGCCGGCTCCCCACCGTACGCGGCAGGTGCCGGCGGGGACGGACCGCACGTGCGTGAGCTGGGCCGCATCGACCCGAATATTCGCCAGTTTCCGGTGCGAAACAGCTCAATGTTCCGCGGACAACGCGATCACGCTACGTGTTCAGCCGGCGGACAGTTCACGCATCTCCTCGTCGCTGAGCGTCAGCTGCGCGGCGGCGGTGTTCTCCTCCACGTGCGCGACCGAGCCGGTGCCCGGGATCGGCAGCATCACCGGCGAGCTGGCGAGCAGCCAGGCCAGCGCGACCTGGGCCGGCGTCGCGTCGTGCGCGGCGGCGATCCGGGCCACCGTGCCGGACAGCTCGCCGGCCGCGATCGGGTACCACGGGATGAAGCCGAGGCCCTCCGCCGCGCAGTAGTCCAGCACGTCGGCCGACCGCCGCTCCATCAGGTTGTACAGGTTCTGCACGGACACGATGTCGGCGATCTCGCGGGCCTGGCGGATCTGCTCGACACTGACCTCGGACAGCCCGAGCTGGCCGATCTTGCCCTCCTGCTGCATCATCCGCAGCTCACCGAGCTGGTCACCGAGCGGTACGGCGGGGTCGATGCGGTGCAGCTGGAACAGCTCGAGGCGCTCCACGCCGAGCCGGCGCAGGCTCATCTCGACCTCCTGGCGCAGGTACTTCGGGTGCCCGACCACGTGCCACTCGTTGGGGCCGGTTCGCACGAAGCCCGCCTTCGTGCCGATCACCAGGTCGTCCGGGTACGGGTGCAGGGCGGTGCGGATCAGCCCCTCGGAGACGTACGGCCCGTACGAGTCGGCCGTGTCGATGAACGTCACGCCCAGCTCCACGGCACGGCGCAGCACCCGTACCGCCTCGTCCGGGTCCGCGGGCGGGCCCCAGATACCGGGGCCGGTGATGCGCATCGCACCGAAGCCGAGCCGGCGCACGGTCAGCGCGCCGCCGAGAACGAACTCGCCGCTCGCCGCGGCGACGGGACTGTTCCGGGTCACGATCTGCTCCTTACCTGCTCGCGCCGCCGCTCCGGGAAACGATCTGCGCCCTGCCTGCTCGCGCCGGCGCGCCGACGGTGTGCCTTCGACCCTAACGACGGCGGCGCGGCCGGAGAGGGTGAACCGGGTCGCGGTAACGCGGGAAGCCGCGGGCCGTTAGACACCGCGGAGTGAGCGCAGCACGACGCTGCGCCGTCGAACCTCATGCCGTCGAACTGCCTTAGGAGACCCCGTGCGCGCCACCATGGCCCTCGCCGCCCTCACCACCGCCGCCGCCCTGGTACTGGCCGGCTGCGGCAGCGCCCCCGACCGGCACGCGGCGGCGAAGGCGAGCGCCTCGGCCAGGCCCAGCGCCAGCGCCAGCCGCGCGAAGCCGGCGTCCCCGTCGCCGGCGCCCACCCGGTCGGGCGGGCCGCGCAGCCTGCTCGCGGTCAGCGAGGCGCCGATCGAGCTGTCCGAGACGCAGCAACCGCCCGCCGACGCCGTCGTTGCGTACTGGACCCGCTACGGCACCGCGGTCTCCACCCGGGACCTGCCGGGTTCCGGGCTCGCGGAGGTCGTGACCAGCAAGACCGGAGTCGCCGGTACCGGCAAGCTGGTGGACGCGCTGGCCGCGAAGAACCAGCGGTACCGGGGCAAGCTCGTGGTGAACATCCGCAGCGTCGGGATGGGCGGCGACACCGCCACGGTGGACGCCTGCATCGACCAGAGCCGGTCCCGGCTCACCGATGCCAACGGCAACAAGGTCGCCGAACCGGGCAAGCAGAACATCCTGCCGATCGCGCACACGCTGGTGCACGAACACGGTCACTGGCTGATCGACCGGATCCAGCAGGGCGGCTTCACCTGCTGACCCCGCCCGGGTCAGGCGATGACCCCCGTTCGGTTGGCGTTGACAGCGGTGTGCATCGCTAGCGTGGGGCGCATGCGGATCGGCGAACTGGCGGAGCGGTGCGGTACCAGCACCCGGATGCTGCGCTACTACGAACAGCAGGGGCTGCTGGCCGACCGGCGCGACAGCCTCGGCTACCGGCGCTACCACGAGTCGGACGCCCGGCTGGTGCAGGAGATCCTTGCGCTGCAACGGATCGGGTTCACGCTGGCGGAGGCGAAACCGTTCGTGGAGTGCCTGCGTTCCGGGCACGACAGCGGGGATGCCTGTCCCGCCTCGCTGGAGGTGTACCAGCACAAGCTGGCGGCGCTGGACACCGGCATCGCCCGGCTGACCGCCGCCCGCGACCAGGTCCGCAGCCAGCTCGCCGCGGCCCTGGCCCGCCGTACCGGCGCGCTCGCCGAACCGTGCTGCGAGTTCACCGCCGCCGATCCGGCGGCATCGACCCGAGAGGGGCAGTCATGATCGACACCGGCGAGGTCCGGCCCGTCACCGACGACACGTTCGCCGCCGAGGTGCTCGGCGCCTCGCTGCCGGTCCTGGTGGACTTCTGGACCGACTGGTGCCCGCCGTGCAAGCGGCTCGCCCCGGTGCTCGCCGAGCTCGCCGTCGAGTACGCGGGCCGGGTCGAGTTTCGCAGCATGGACGCCGACGACCAGCCGGAGACCGCGCGTGCGCTGCACGTGCTGGCGTTCCCCACGCTGGCGCTCTACCGCGACGGCGAGCTGATCCGTACCGTCGTCGGCGCGCAGCCAAGGCACCAGCTGCGCAAGCTGCTCGACGCCGCCTGACCGCGGCGGCGACCACGGCCGGTCCGGCGGGTCGCGCACCGCCATGTGCGGCAATATCCTTCTTTGGTCAGCGAACGGCAGAAAGTCATCAACGGATGGAGTTCGCCACGATGACCGAGGATCACTCCGCGCTGGACCGGCGCACCCTGTTCAAGGCCACCCTCGGCGCCGCGACCGTCGCGGTCGTCGGCTCCGAGCTGGCCCCCACCGCGGCCTCGGCGGCCGACGGGTTCGACTTCGTCGTCGACTGCGACGACTGGGGCGCGCGCCCGCCGTCCAGCCCGATCCAGTTGAGCGGCAACGTCACCAACAAGATCATCGTGCACCACATGGAGTTCCCGAACAGCACCGACTACTCGCTGGAGCACGCGAAGCAGCTCGCCCGGGACTGCCAGGACCTGCACATGGACACCAACGGCTGGGCCGACACCGGCCAGCACTTCACCGTCAGCCGCGGCGGGTACGTGCTGGAGGGCCGCCACCGCAGCCTGGAGACGCTGGAAGCCGGTCAGCAGCAGGTGATCGCCGCACACTGCCCCGGCGAGAACGGCAACGCGATCGGCATCGAGAACGAGGGCACGTACTTCACCGAGACCCCGCCGCAGGCGCTGTTCGACGCGCTGACCACGCTGTGCGTCACCGTCTGCCGGCAGTACCGGTTGCACGCGTACGACCTGTTCGGGCACTGGGACTTCCGCGACACCGACTGCCCGGGCGCGGCGTTCTACCGCGAGTTCCCGCAGCTGCGGCGCGCCGTGCAGGCCGGACTCGGGGAGTCCGCGGCCGATGCGCCGGCCCGGCGCTGGCCGGACATCTGGCAGTTCGTCGGCGGACCCGTCGTCCAGCTCGGCCAGTACCTGCTGATCGCCAGCGGCGCGAAACTCACGGCGAGCGGCACGTTCGACCAGAAGACGATCAAGGCCGTGCAGAAATGGCAGTCCCAGCACGGCATCCCGGTCGACCCGGACGCCACCTTCACCACCGCGACCTGGGAGACGCTGGTACCGGCGCTCGAGCCCGGCGCGACCGGCGCCGCCGTCACCGGAGCGCAGACCATCCTCGCGCACAAGGGCTACGCGGTGAGCGCGACCGGCAACTACGACGCGGCGACGCAGGCCGCGGTCACCGCGATCCAGCAGCTGCACGGCCTGCCCACCACGGGCTCGCTCGACCTCACCACCTGGTGCGCGGTCGCCGGCGGCACCGTCCGGGAGTCCCTGTCCTGACCCGGCCGGGCGATCAGTGGCGCAGCGCCGGGTGGTCGCCGATCACGGTCGCGGAGTCGGCCGGGATCTCGGTGAAGCCGGCGTCGTGCACGACCGGCAATCCGGCCGTCGCGAGCCGGCGCCACGCCGCGGTCGCCGCGGTGCGTACCGCGAGCGGGAAGCCGGCGTCGGCCCAGATCTCCCGGGCCGCCGCCGGCAGCGCCGCGTAGGTCAGCTGGGCGCCGTGTCCGGTCTGCGCCATCGCCTTGCCGGCGGTCATCGACAGCGCCGGGTTCAGCCACAGCACCGGGGTACCGGCGGCCGGCGCGGCGGGCGGTTCGGTGTCGTCGAAGTCGGTACCGCCGACCTGCAGCCGGGCGAGGTCGGCGGGCCAGCCGTCCAGCGGTACCGGCGGGAACACCCGCACGGTCGCGGTGCGATGCTGCAGCGTCAACCCGTCCAGCGCCTCGGCCCGCCGCCACTGCGCGCCGCGGGCCCGGCGTACCACCTTGCGGATCCGGCCGTCGGTCCACGCGGTCACCGCGTCGTGCCACTCCCCCGCCGGCTCGGTGCTGCGCGGGTCGGTCAGGAACGTCAGCACCGCCCGGGCGGAGGCCTCCAGCGCGTCGGTGCGCTCCGGCGGCGCGTCCCGCTCCAGCCGCACCACCAGCGGCAGCACGTACTGCGGGGCAGCGTCACGGGGATCGGTGTCACCGGGGTCGGTCGCCGCGTCGTCCACGGCCCGCAGCATGCCACGCGGCCACGCCGGGCGAGCCGCCGACACCACCCGGCGCGGCGCCGATCACCGGTCCGCGTGCCGGTGGGCGACCGTGATCAGGTGGCTGGAGGCGCCCAGCAGGCTCGGCTCCGCCTCCACCCTGCGCAGCTGGTCGAGCACCAGCCGGGTGGAGTCGGGATCGGCCAGCAGCTCGCTCAGTCGATCGCCGAGCTGCCACAGCGACCCCTCCACCGCCAGTACCCGGTCGACCGCCAGGCCCGCCTCCCGCGCCTCGTCGACCGGCTCCTCGGGGCGGTGGAAGTACGCGTCGGTGAAGAAGCCGCGACCCGGTTCGGTGTTGCGGTGCACGCCGGTGTCCAGCGCCCGGTCCACGATCGGGCGGAACCGTGGATCGGCGTAGTGGCCCCGGACGAAGCCGTCGTGCAGCGAGGCGAACCGGCTGATCGTCGCCGCGAACACGACGCCGCCCGGGCGCAACACCCGGGCCGCCTCGCGCCACGAGGTGACCCGGTCGGCCCGTTCCAGCAGGTGGTAGAGCGGGCCGAGCAGCAGTACCGCGTCGACGCTCGCGTCGGGCTGCCGCAGCCGGCGCGCGTCGCCGACCTCGGCGGTCACCCCCGGCACCGTCCCGGCCCGCTCGACGTGCTCGGGTACCGGATCCACGACGTGCACCCGGTACCCGCCGGTGGCGAGCGCGCCGGCGTACGCACCGGTCGCGCCGCCGACGTCCAGCACACTCGCCGGCGGGGCGGGCAGGTACCGGGCCAGGATGTCTCGGGTCCGCAGCGCTTCCAGCAGCCCGGCGCCGGCGCCGAGCCGGGTCTGCTCGCCGCCGCGCCGGTAGTACTCCAGGATGTCGGCCATCCACGAATCGTCACCGCCGAGGACCCGGTGCGACAACCGGTTTGGGCGGGTTGGCCGTGGGGTTGTCGGGGGCGGGCGGCAGAATGCTTCGCAACACGACGTCGTACGAAGGTGGCTCTCGTGGCAGTCAGTGTCAACCAGCGGATCGCCGAGGAGCTCGGGGTGCGCGACGGCCAGGTGGCCGCCGCCGTGCAGCTGCTCGACGCGGGCAGCACCGTGCCGTTCATCGCCCGGTACCGCAAGGAGGTGACCGGCGCGCTGGACGACGCGCAGCTGCGCACCCTGGAGGAACGGCTGCGCTACCTCCGCGAGCTGGAGGAGCGCCGGACCGCGGTGCTGGACGAGATCCGCGGCCAGGGCAAGCTCGACGACGCGCTGGAGCAGCAGATCCTCGCGGCCGACTCGAAGGCCCGGCTGGAGGACATCTACCTGCCGTTCAAGCCGAAGCGGCGGACCAAGGCGCAGATCGCCCGCGAGGCGGGTCTGGAGCCGCTGGCCGACACGCTGCTCGCCGACCCGACCCAGGATCCGCAGCAGGTGGCGGCCGGCTTCGCCACCGACGGGGTGGCCGACGCCGCCGCGGCGCTGGACGGGGCGCGGGCCATCCTGGTCGAGCGGTTCGCCGAGGACGCCGACCTGATCGGCGAGCTGCGCGAGCTGATGTTCTCGCGCGGTCACCTGGTCTCGAAGGTGCGCGACGGCAAGCAGCAGGACGGCGCCAAGTTCGCCGACTACTTCGACTTCGCCGAGCCCTACCCGAAGCTGCCCTCGCACCGGATCCTCGCGCTGCTGCGCGGCGAGAAGGAGGAGGTGCTGGAGTTGTCGTTCACCGCCGACGCGCCGCCCGCCGAGGGGGCCGCACCGGCGCCCGGCCCCACCACGTACGAGCAGCGCATCGCGGCGCGGTTCGGGGTGCGCGACGAGGGACGTGCGGCCGACCGGTGGCTCGCCGACTCGGTGCGGTGGGCCTGGCGGACCCGCATCCTGGTGCGGCTGGGCATCGACCTGCGCACCCGGCTGTTCGCCACCGCCGAGGAGGAGGCGGTGCGGGTGTTCGCGGCGAACCTGCGCGACCTGCTGCTCGCCGCGCCGGCCGGCGAGCGCGCCACGATGGGCCTCGACCCCGGCTTCCGGACCGGCGTGAAGGTGGCAGTGGTCGACGCGACCGGCAAGGTGGTCGACACCGCGACGATCTACCCGCACGTACCGCAGCGCAAGTGGGACGCGTCGCTGGCGACCCTGGCCGCTCTGTGCGCCAAGCACTCCGTCGAGCTGATCGCGATCGGCAACGGCACCGCCTCGCGGGAGACCGACCGGCTCGCCATCGACCTGATCAAGCAGCATCCGGAGCTGCCGCTCACCAAGGTCGTCGTGTCCGAGGCCGGCGCGTCGGTCTACTCGGCCTCCGCGTACGCATCGTCCGAGCTGCCAGAGCTGGACGTGTCGCTGCGCGGCGCGGTGTCGATCGCCCGCCGGTTGCAGGACCCGCTGGCCGAGCTGGTCAAGATCGATCCGCAGTCGATCGGGGTCGGCCAGTACCAGCACGACCTGTCGTACGGGAAGCTGTCCCGCTCGCTCGACGCGGTCGTCGAGGACGCGGTGAACGCGGTCGGCGTGGACGTCAACACCGCCTCCGCGCCGCTGCTGACCCGGGTGTCCGGCATCGGCACCGGGCTGGCCGAGAACATCGTGCTGCACCGCGACGCGAACGGCCCGTTCGCCTCCCGCGCCGCGCTCAAGTCGGTGCCGCGCCTGGGCCCGAAGGCGTACGAGCAGTGCGCCGGGTTCCTGCGCATCCGCGGCGGCGACGACCCGCTGGACGGCTCCGCGGTGCACCCGGAGGCGTACCCGGTGGTGCGCCGGATCATCGAACGCACCGGAACCGGTGTCACCGAGCTGCTCGGCAACGGCCGGGTGCTGCGCGCGCTGAAGCCGGCCGACTTCGTCGACGAGACGTTCGGCGTGCCGACCGTCACCGACATCCTGGCCGAGCTGGAGAAGCCGGGCCGGGATCCGCGGCCGGAGTTTCGCACCGCGACGTTCGCCGAGGGTGTCGAGACGCTCGGTGACCTGAAGCCGGGCATGGTTCTGGAGGGCACGGTCACCAACGTCGCCGCGTTCGGCGCGTTCGTGGACATCGGGGTGCACCAGGACGGCCTGGTGCACGTGTCGGCACTGTCGAACACGTACGTGTCGGACCCGCGCGACGTGGTCAAGTCCGGCGACGTGGTCAAGGTCAAGGTGCTCGACGTGGACATCGCGCGCAAGCGGATCTCGCTGACGCTGCGGCTCGACGACGAGCCGGGCGCCGCCGGGGAGCGTCGCGGCGGCGGCCCGCGGCGCGGCCAGCCGGGCGACCGCGCCGGTCAGCGCGGCCAGGGAGGCGGCCAGCACGGTCCGGGGTCCGGTCAGCGCGGTCAGGGGGCTGGTCAGGGGGCTGGTCAGCGCGGTCAGGGGGCTGGTCAGGGGGCTGGTCAGCGCGGTCAGGGCACCGGGCAGCGGGGCGACCGGCGGCAGTCCGGCGGCCGTGGCCGGCCGGGCCAGGCGGCACCGGCCGACACCGCACTCGCCGACGCGCTGCGCCGCGCCGGCCTGGTCAAGGACTGACCGCGCCGGCCTGGTCAAGGACTGACCGCGCCGGCCCGGCCAGCCGACCACGGTCCCGCTCGGGAGGCCGGCTTTCTCGCTCAGGGAGTCGGCGGCTCCGGCTGCGGCGGTAGCGGTGGTTCCGGGACCGGCGGCGCCGGTGTCGGTGGCGTTGGCGCCGGACCGGGCGGGGCCGGTGGGCCGCCCGGCTCGGGCGGGAGTGGCTCGGGCGGCTGCGGCGGCGGACCGGGCGGTCGCTGCGGCGGTACCGGTACGGGATTGGTCGGGTCCGGGACCGTCATCTGCGCCTCTGTCTCCGACCGGCCGGTACCGCGCCGGCACCGACCGGTCCGCCGCCTCTCGGCGACCCCGGCGGCGTACCCCCCAGCCGCCACTCCGGGGTCATCTACCGGTGTGCCCAGCGGGTCCCGGCGATAAACCCCGGTACCGATCGCGGCGAACCGGTCACCGCGCCCATCGGGCCTGGTCAGGCCCGGAAGGCGCGAACGTAGCGGCGCTGCCACGGGGTCTCCACGGCGTGCGGCGAGTAGTGCGTCCGGACGTAGTCGACCGCGTCGGCGGCGGGCACCCCGTCGAGCACGGCGAGACAGGCCAGCGCGGTCCCGGTACGGCCCTTACCGCCGAGGCAGGCCAGCTCCACCCGCTCGGTCGCCGCGCGGCGCCACGCCTCGCGCAGTGCCGCGGCCGCGTCGTCCGGGTCGGCGGGGAGCCAGAAGTCGCGCCACCGTACCCAGCGCGCCGCCCACCGGGTCTGCGGCGGGCGGTGGCCCAGCAGGTACACGCCGAACGCGGGTTCCGGGCCGTCCGGCAGCGGTCGGCTCAGCCCGCGGCCCCGCACCAGCCGACCGGACGGCAGCCGCAGCACACCCGCCGCACCGTCCTGCCACAACTCGCTCACCCCACCGACCCTAGGCGGTGACTGCTCGGCGCAACGACCCTAGGCGGTGACTCGTTCAGCGCAACAACCCTAAGCGGTGAGATGGGCGGTGTCGTTGATGGTGGGGACCGCGGCGTTGCCGTCGTCGAACAGGTCGACCACCGACAGCCCGGCCGGATCGACCTGAATGGTGTCCAGGAAGCGCCGGCCGGCGTCGAGCACGTCACGCAGCATCAGCTTCACCATCGAACCGTGCCCGACCAGGACGATCGTCCGCTCGTGCTGGTGTCGCCGCACCTCGTTCAGCGCCTCGCTGTACCGGGCACCGGCCGAGTCCATGCTCTCCCCACCGGGCGGCGGAACCGAGGTGGCGGCGAGCCACGCGTCCAGCTCGGCCGGCCAGCCGACCGCGACCTGGTCGAACGTCAGCCCGTCCCAGGCGCCGTACGAGACCTCGACCAGCCGCGGCTCGACCCGCGGCACGGTGTCCAGCCGGTGCGCGATCGCCTCGGCGGTCTGTCGGGCCCGGGCCTGCGGAGAGGTGACCAGGACGGCGTCGGGCGCCAGTACGGCCAGCCGGTCGGCCAGCGCCGCCGCCTGCCGCCGCCCGATCTCGTCGAGTTCCGGATCGCACTCGGCACCGCAGAACGCGCCGCGCCGGGTCTGTGCGGTCGCGGCGTGCCGGACCAGGATCAGCCGGGTACGGCCGGCCACCGGTGCGGCGGACGCCGCCACCGAGCCGCCGGGTCGCGCCGCGGCGACACCCGGTCCGCCGACCATGGCCCGCAACGCGGCGTCGACCGGATCGTCCGCGCCCTCGGCGAGGGTCGCGGTGTCCACATCGGACCGCGCCGCGTCGGCGGTCGCCCCGGCACCGTCCACATCGGACCGCCCCGCGTCAGCGGTCGCTCCGGCGCCGTCCACATCGGACCGCCCCGCGTCAGCGGTCGCTCCGGCGCCGTCCACATCGGACCGCGCCGCGTCGGCGGTCGCTCCGGCGCCGTCCACATCGGACCGCCCCGCGTCGGCGGGATTGTCGGAGCCGGGTGCGGGCGCCGCATCCGCAGGTGGGTCGTTCGGCCGGGCCGGACCGGAGCCGTCCGATGTGGACGGATCGGCGAGCACGTCGACCAGTTCCACGGTGCCGAACTCACCGGCGTCCATCGCCTTGTTCGCCAAGGCGTCCGCGTGCGTGTTGCGGGCCCGCGGGATCCACTCGTAGCCGATCTCGGCGAACCCGTCGGCGAGCTTGGCCGCCTCGGCGTGCAGCGGCCGCAGGCCGGGATGCTTGACCTGCCATCGGCCGGACATCTGCTCGACCACCAGCTTGGAGTCCATCCGGACCGCGACCTGCCGGGCGCCGAGCGCCGCGGCCGCCTTCAGCCCGGCGATCAGGCCGGAGTACTCGGCCACGTTGTTGGTGGTCACGCCGAGGTAGGCGGCGCGCTCGATCAGCGTCTCGCCGGTGTCGGCGTCGAGCACGGCCGCGCCGTACCCGGCCGGGCCGGGGTTGCCGCGGGCCCCGCCGTCCGCCTCGACGACGACCCGCTCGTGGCGGTTCGCAGTCACAGCCCCGACTCGTCGGTGCGTACCAGGATCCGGCCGCACTCCTCGTGCCGGATCACCTCGTCCGCCGCGGCCGCCCGCACCTGCGCCAGCTCGGAGCCGGACAGTTCCAGCCGGCAGCCCTCGCACCGGCGGGCGCGCAGCATCGCCGCGCCGATGCCGGTGTTGGCGCGGATCCGCTCGTACAGCGCGAGCAGCTCCGCCGGCAGCGCGGCGGCCAGCGGGTCGCGTTCGGCCCGCCGCTGCTGCTCCTGCTCGGACAGCTGCACCAGCGACTCGTCCCGCCGCTGCTCGGCGGCGTCGCGCAGCTGCCGTACCTCGGACTGCTGCTGGGTGGCGGTGGCGAGCGCCGTGGCGGCCTGCTCGCGCTGCTCCATCAGCTCCAGCTCGGCGTCCTCCAGCTCGCTCTGCCGCCGGCCCAGCGACGCCAGCTCGTGCTGCAGGCTCTCCAGCTCCTTGGCTCCGCCGCGGCCGGACTCCAGCAGCGCCTGGTCCTTCGCCGCGCGGGTACGCACCTGCTCGACGTCGCGCTCGGCCCGGCTGATGTCGCGGTCCAGGTCGTCGACGGCGGTCTGGGCGCGGACCTGCTCGTCGGTGGCGGCGCGCAGCTCGCCGTCGAGCTTGTCCACTTCGGCGAGTTCGGGCAGGTGGTTGCGCCGGTAGGCCAGCTGGGTCAGCGCGGTGTCGGTGGCCTGCAGGTCCAGCAGTCGGCGTTGGTCAGCCGGGTCGGCCTTCACGAACGAAACTCCTCACTTCCGCTGCCGTCGGCGGCAGCGGAACTCGTACCGCCGGCGGCGGAACCCGCGCCGGCGGTCCCGGACGCGGCGTGCACGGTCCACGGATCGGTCACCACCGAGGAGACTATTCCCTCCACGGCGAGTCGGTCGGTCAGCCCTGCCGCGACCCGCGACAGCCACGGCCATTCGGTGGCCCAGTGCGCCGCGTCCAGCAGCGCCGGGCCGCCCTCGGAAAGATGTTCGCTGGCCGGATGGTGGCGCAGGTCCGCGGTCAGGTACGCGTCGGCGCCGGCCGCGGTGGCGGCGTCGAGGAACGTATCGCCCGCGCCGCCACAGACCGCCACGGTCCGGACCATCCGCGCCGGGTCGCCCGCGGCGCGCACCCCCCAGGCGGTGGCCGGCAGCGCCGCCGCGACCCGCCGGGTCAGCTCGGCCAGCGGTACCGGCGCTGGCAACGTACCGATCCGGCCGAAGCCGCGGCCGTCGCCCGCGGCGGCGCCCTCCGCCGGTACCAGCGGGTGCAGGTCGGCAAGCGCCAGGGTGGCGGCGAGCGCGTCGGAGACGCCGGGCACGCCGGCGGCCGCATCGGGCTCGGTCGCGGCGCCGGTCCCGGCCACGTCGGCGTTGGTGTGCGCCACGTACAGCGCGATCCCGGCGCGGATCAACCGGTGCACCGCCCGGCCCTTGTAGCTGGTCGTCGCGACGCTCGACACGCCGCGCAGCAGCAACGGGTGGTGCGCCACGATCAGTTCGGCACCGACCTCGATCGCCTGCTCGACGGTCGCCGGCACGCAGTCGACGCAGTACAGCACCCGGCGGACCCGATCGGCCGGATCACCGACGACCAGCCCGACCCGGTCCCACGGCTGGGCCCACTGCTCCGGGTACCACCGCCGCATCGCGTCACACACGTCCGCCACTGTCACCACTGAGGCAGGCTACCGTCCGGCCGGCCACCGCGGCCCGCCCGCCCGCGACGCCGCGGGGCCACCGGCCGGGTCTGGCCGGATCGCGTCCGCTGCGCCCGCGCGTCAGGCGCGCTGCGGGGTACGAGCGAGCGCATCCAGCGCGAGCCGCCAGGGCAGCGGGGCGGACGTGGTCTCGCCGGGCAGCGGCAACGGGCAGACGTCGTCGCCGAACAGCACTCCAACACCCCAGTCGCGCAGCCGGTCCAGGCTGGCCCGAAACGCCGGATGGGCCGCGTGGAACCGGTTCGAGTACGGCACCGCCACGATCGGCAGGCCCCGCCCGTACGCCTCGACGACGATGCCGAGCAGCAGCGTGTCGCTGATCCCGGCGGCCCACTTGTTGACGGTGTTGCAGGTTGCCGGGGCGACCAGGATCGCGTCCGGCTCGGGGAGCAGATCCGGCGCACCGGGCGACTTGTACTCGCTGCGGACCGGGAACCCGGTCTGCGCGACCAGCGCCGGCACGTCGAGGAACCGCAGCCCGGACGGCGAGGCGAGCACGCAGACGCGCCAGCCGTCCCGCTGTGCCGCGGTCACCAGCCGCCCCACCCCGGCCGCGGCCGGAGAGCCGCACACCAACGCGTAGAGCACCGGCCCGGACCCGCCCGCCCCAGACCCGCCCGCCCCAGACCCGCCCGCCCCGGAACCGAGCGGCCCGGAACCGAGCGGCCCGGAACCGAGCGGCCCGGAACCGAGCGGCCCGGACCTGCCCGGCCTGGGCCCGAGCGGCTCGGAGCTGGACGCGTAGGAGCCGGACGGGCCGGAGCCGGACGCTGCGGGACCGGGCACTTCGGGGCCGGCCGGCGGGTGATCGCCGGCGGGTGCGCTCACACCGCGACGCCGAGATGGTCGGCGAGTTCGGCCAGCGGCGCGGCCGGGGCGCCGTGACTGCGCCGCAGCACGCCGGTGAGCACCTCGTGCGCGTGCGGCCGGCAGCGGATCTCCGACGGCGCCAGCCGGTCCGCCTCGACCAGCAGCTCGGCGGCCTTGTCCAGGTCGCCGAGCTGGGTGTACGCCCGGCACACGTCGACCAGGTGGTGCGCCCGGCGCTCCGGCAACATCGCGCCGAACGCCTCCAGTTCCAGCGACTCGTGGGTGCTGATGGCGATGCCGTGCTCGCCGAGATCGACGGCGGCGGCGGCGCGGTGCAGTGCCACGTTCGTCGGGCCGAACACCGTCCAGTAGTGGTTGGCGTCGCGGCCGAGCCGCTCGGCCGCCTCGTCGGCGGCGCGCAGCAGGTCGCGGCTGGTGGCGAGGTCGCCGACCCGCGCCGCGGCCATCGCGCCCTGCAGCAGCAGCATCCCGTACACGCTGAGCCGCTGCGGCGTGGCCTCGGCACCGGACGCGGGGGCGAGCCGGTGCGCCACCTGCACGTTGAGATCCAGCGCCGGCCGGGCCCGGCCGAGCGCGAGCATCGCGTTCGCGACCCGGAAGGTGGCGACGCCGGCGAGCAGCGGATCACCGGCCCGGTGCGAGACGCCGATCGCCCGGTCGGCGGCGAGCCAGCCCAGCTCGTGCTCGCCGAGCTTACGCAGCACCGACGCGGCGATCTGGTACGTCTGGGCGAGCAGGTGCGCGGCGTTGATCCGGGTGCCGTTCTCGGTCGCGGTCACCGCCGAGCCCTCGTGCGCGGCGTCGGCGCTCTGCGCGTCGCGCAGCAGCTTCGGCAGCGAGCGCGCGACCATGCCGTACTTGGC
Source organism: Actinocatenispora sera (assembly GCF_018324685.1). Classification (NCBI taxonomy): domain Bacteria; kingdom Bacillati; phylum Actinomycetota; class Actinomycetes; order Micromonosporales; family Micromonosporaceae; genus Actinocatenispora; species Actinocatenispora sera. Next base: position 5,738,281 of record NZ_AP023354.1, read on the forward strand.
GTGCTGGAACGAGGCCCAGGCGTGCGAGATGGCCTTGCGCAGCTCGTCCAGGGAGACCTGCTCGACCAGCGGCGGCTCGAAGAACGCCACCACCTGGTCGTAGTTCTCCAGCGCGGCCCGGATCTCCTCGACCTCGACCTGGTCGACGCAGTTGACGCTGTCGGGCTGCCGGTGGCTCTCGCCGCCGAACAGCACCTGCGGGTCGACCTTGAGCACGTCGGCGATCTCGTACAGCACGGAGAACTTGTCCAGCCGCCGCACGCCGCGCTCGACCTTGTCGACCCAGCTCTTCGACTTGCCGATCTGGTCGGCGAACAACTGCTGGGACATCCTTCGTCGGGCCCGCCAGTAGGCGACTCGGCGCCCGATAGGCAGCTCGTCCATTCCTGACCCCCTGTGCGCCGCTCGGCTGCGGGTCGGCGGATCACCGACGCCATCGACACGGTCGGGCCCTCGCGGGGGCGGCCGCGCCTGCCGGAACTCGTACGAACATCACCGGTCTTGCGCTGCGCAACTAACCATCGTGGTCGCGTTTCATAAGATTTCTACCATCTTGGTCGACCACTTCATATGGCGCAACGAACCGGAACGGGGGCAGGTGACGAGAATTCGGCCGTTCGCGTCACCCGGCCCGGTGACTGTCGCAATCGGCGCAGTTGATCGTTACGCGCCCGGCCGGGCTTCGGCGGACCGGCCGGGCGGTCCGGCTATCGCGCGGCGGCCCGGTAGGGCAGCCGGGTGACCAGGCACGGGCCGCCGGCGAACAGCCCGCCGTCGACCGACAGGGCGCGGCCGTCGGCGTACAGCAGCGGCTCGGTGACCTCGCTCGGATCGACGGCGAGGTGTTCCGGAATCGGGCTGTGTCCGTGCACGTACTGGTGGCCGCCGAGGGTGTCCAGCATCTCCGCCACCCGGGCCACGCCGTCCTCGCCGCGGAAGTCGTGTCGCCGGGTCAGCTGCCGGAAGCACTCCCACCACCGCGGTGCGTCCCCGTCGACCAGCTCGGCGCGCAGCGCGGCGACGATCTGCTCGACGCTGTCGCCGTAGTCCAGGTACGCCACCGTGTCGGAGTGCGCGAGCAGGAAGTCGTCGGCGCGCACCATCGCGGCCCGCTCGGTCAGCCACTCCGCCTCGTCGTCGGTCAGCGCGTCCAGGTCGCTGTCCCGGCCACCGTTGAGCTGCCAGGTGGTGCGGAAGCTGCGGGCACCCGCCGGCAGGTCGATCAGCTCGTCGCCGAACCGCCGGCTGCCCAGCAGCAGGATCTCGTGGTTGCCGAGCAACGTGTCGACCCGGCCGCCGACCGGCGCCGCCTCGCCGCCGAGCCGGCGCACCAGCCGGACCACCCCGATCCCGTCCGGGCCACGGTCGGTCAGGTCGCCCAGGAACCACAGCCGGGTGGTACCGCCGGACCAGTGTCCGTCGGCGTCGACCAGACCGTTGGCGGCGAGCGTGGCGAGCAGCGGCCCGTACTGGCCGTGCACGTCGCCCACCACGTACAGCGGGGACGGCGCGGCGCCCGGGGTCGCGGACTCGACCGGCACGAACCCGGCCGGCGCGGTCGACCCGGGCGCGGACGGTTCGGAACTGGAGATCGGCACGGGCACATGCTAGATGGCCCGACGTCCGGGTGCGGCACCGTCCGAGTGGTTCGGTGTGCCGCCCGGCGCGCCGCAGTGGACATGTCGGCCGTGCCGGGGCGGACCGCCGGGTGATCGCGCCGGTGCGTACCCGGTCGTCGGGGTTGACGTCTTCGCCCGGTCGCGGTCCAATGGCGCGTGGTCGATACATCCGACCTCTTTCCGGCCCGGTCCCGCGTTGATCCGCAAAACACGGCGGCTGACCGATTAGAGATCGGGTGAAACCACGGATCGGGAGGACTGCATGGGACTGCCCAGAAGACACCTGCTGACCGCCGCCGCCGGTACCGGCGGTGCCCTCGCGCTCGGCGCCGCGGCGCCCGCCCTGGCCGCACCGGCCGGCACCGGCAAGACCGCCGCCGGCGGGTCGGAACCGGCCGCCCCGGTACCGGTACCGATCGCCGCGAAGTATGACAACAACGGCATCGGCACCGCGCCCGGCGACGCGAACATCGACGGCAGCGGGTACGGGTTCCCGGCCGGCCAGCTGCCGTCGGGCAGCGTGACCGTCGACGGCGTGCCGTACGAGTTTCCGGCCACGACCGCCGCCGGCGCACCGGACAACCTCGTCGCGGCCGGCCAGACCATCGACCTGCCGCCCGGCCGGTACCTCGCCGCGTACCTGCTCGCCACCGCCACCTACGGCCCGGCCGGCGGCGACGCGACCGTGCACTACGACGACGGCAGTACCAGCACGGCACCGCTGTCCGCGCCGGACTGGTACGCCACCTCGGGCCAGCTCGCCACCACCGACCGGTACTCCCCCAGCGGGACCGACCACCACCCGGTCTCGATCTTCCCGGTGTCGGTGTGGTGCGACCCGAACCGCACCGCGACCGGGCTGACCCTGCCGACCACCGCGCAGCCGGCCGCGGGCAGCGCCAGCCTGCACGTGTTCGCGCTGTCGATGCAGCCGGTGACCGCCGGCAGGGCCGTGGCGGTCCGGGCCGCCGCGTCCACCACGCTGTGGCTGGGCACCGGGCGCTCGCAGGTCGTCGCGGTCACCGTGGCCAACCTGGGCAGCGAGCCGGTCACCGCCGCGCACCAGCTGACGGTGCGGGTCGTCGCCGACGGCGTGCACACCACCGCGCCGGCCCGCATCGCCCGGCTGCTGCCCGGCGAGCAGGCCCGGGTGCAGGTCGGCATCCGCTCGCCGGGCCTGCCGGCGGGGACGAAGGTCGACGGCACCGTCGAGGTCACCGGGCAGGGCGTGTCCGCGCAGCGGGACGTGACGCTGACCGCCGGCATCCCGCGCTACCGCGGCACCGAGGCGTCGCTTTCCACCCACCAGGCGCCCGACTGGTACGACGACGCCAAGTTCGGCATCTTCATCCACTGGGGCGTCTACTCGGTGCCCGCCTGGGCACCGGTCGGCAAGGAGTACGCCGAGTGGTACTGGGCGCAGATGAACAACCCGGACGACCCCACCTACGCCCACCACGCACAGACCTGGGGCGAGGACTTCGCGTACGACGACTTCATCCCCCGGTTCACCGCGGCGGCGTTCGACCCGGTGGCGTGGGTACGGCTGTTCGAGCAGGCCGGCGCGCGCTACTTCGTGCTGACCGGAAAGCACCACGAGGGGTTCGCGCTGTTCGACTCGCACGTCTCGGACCGCACCGCGGTACGGATGGGGCCGCGCCGGGATCTCGTCCGGGAGCTGTTCGACGCCGCCCGGCGGCACGCGCCGTCGCTGCACACCGGCGTCTACTACTCGCTGCCGGAGTGGTACAACCCGGCCGACCCGTGGCGCGGGCACGGTCCGCAGAATCCCTACACCGGGGCAGCGGAGCCCTACACCGGTGACCGGGGTGAGACCGACTACCTGCACCAGCTGCAGATCCCGCAGCTCAAGGAGCTGATCACCCGGTACCGGCCGGACGTGCTGTGGGGTGACATCGGCACGCCCGCAACGGATCCGTCGGTGGTGGCGCTGCACTTCAACCAGGCGCTGGAGTCCGGCCGGCAGGTCACGGTGAACAACCGGATGGGGCTGTCGACCAGCGACTTCAGCACTCCGGAGTACGCGTCGTCGTTCGCGCTGTCGACGGCGAAGTTCGAGGCGTGCCGGGGCATCGACCCGTTCTCGTTCGGCTACAACGCGGCGACCCCGGACGACGCGTACGCGACCGCCGAAGAGCTGGTCGGCCAGCTCGTCGACGTGGTCAGCAAGAACGGCAACCTGCTGCTGGACATCGGCCCGCGGGCGGACGGCACCATCCCGGAGATCATGGCCACCCGGCTGCGCGAGATGGGCTCCTGGCTGGATGTCAACGGCGAGGCCGTCTACGGCACCACCTACTGGGACAAGGGCGCCGCCGAGGGCGACCTGCGGTTCACCGTCGCCGGCGACCGGGCGTTCTACGTCAGTTCGCTGGTACGGCCCGGCTCCCAGCTGGTGGTGCACGCGCCGGTGCCGGTCACCACCGGCGACCGGGTGCACCTGCTCGGGTACCGGCCGGAGCTGTCCTGGCACCACCGCGACGACGGCGCCCTGGTCGTCGACGTGCCGTCCGCCGCGGCCGACGCCGGCCGGTACGTGTGGACGTTCCGCATCTCCTGGCCGGGCTGACCGGCCCGGCGGTACCGAGGCCGTCGGCTACACCCCCGGGGAGTACCACCGGGGATGTAGCCGGCGATGCGCCCGTGGCACGATGTCCGGCCCGGGGTGCCGGTGCGATGCTGGCGAAAACACCCCCGGGAGGTATTCATGGCGCAGCCCGCCAACACCGATCAGGCGCAGGCGTGGAACGGCTACGAAGGCCGGCACTGGGCCCGGCACCAGGACCGGTACGACGCGTTGAACGCCGAGCTGAACGGGCCGCTGTTCGCCGCCGCCGGCATCACCGCGGGCGACCGGGTGCTCGACGTCGGCTGCGGCAACGGCGCGACCACCCGGCTCGCCGCCCGCGCCGCCCGGCCGGGACGGGTGCTCGGGATCGACCTGTCCGGGCCGATGCTCGCCACGGCCCGGGCGAGCACCACCGCCGAGCGGCTCGACAACATCGACTACGTGCAGGGCGACGCCCAGATCTACGACCTCGGCGCCGCCGGCTTCGACGTCGCGATCAGCCGGGCCGGGGTGATGTTCTTCGCCGACCAGCGGGCCGCGTTCGGCAACATCGGCCGCGCGTTGCGCCCCGGCGGGCGGCTCGCGTTCGTCTCGCTCGGCGCGCCGAACGCCGACGACGAGATGTGGCAGCTGTTCGGCACCGTGCGGGCGCACGGCACGGCGACGCCGGACACCGGCCCGCAGCCGGACTCCCTCGCCGACCCGGCGCACATCGCCGCGGTACTGAGCGACGCCGGGTTCACCGACATCGCCGTCGAGCCGGCCCGGGTACCGCTGCGGTGGGGGCACGACGCGGCCGACGCGACCGAATTCCTGCTCGGCTGGGGCCCCGTACGGCACTGGCTGCGCGACGCCGCTCCGGCCGCCCTCGACGCCGCCCGTACCGACCTGCACGCCGCGCTGGCCCGGCACGAAGGCCCGGACGGCGTGCACACCTGGTCGACCTGCCTGGTCACCAGCGCCCGGCGCCGGGAGTCCGACACCCGCTGACCACCGCCATCGTCGGCCCGGCGTCCCACGGCGGTCAGCAGCCATCGTCGGCCCGGCGGGCCGCGGCGGTCAGCCGCCGGCGGCGAGGGCGTCGCGGCTGAGCCGGTCGGCGCGGCGGGTGGTTTCCGGCAGCCGGTACCGCGGGGTCAGCCGCAGCGCCAGCGCGCACGCCGCGTCGAGGTCGAGCCGGTGACCGACCGAGACGTACACCGGCTTGACGCCGTCGCGGGTGCGCAGCGCACGCCCGACCACCTCGCCGTCGGCCACCAGCGCCGAGCCGTCGCCGCGGCGCGGGCCGGGCTGCTCGTACCGGCCGGACAGCGGGGTCTTGGCGATGCCGACCGCCGGCCGGTCCAGCAGTACGCCCAGGTGGCAGGCGAGGCCGAACCGGCGCGGGTGCGCCAGCCCGTGTCCGTCGCACACCAGCACGTCGGGCACCGTGGCCAGGGCCGCGAGCGCCGCCAGCAGCGCCGGCAGCTCGCGGAACGCGAACAACCCCGGTACGTAGTCGAACGCGGCGACACCGACCGCGGTGGCCTGGTCGACCGGGGCGAGCGTGTCCGCGTCCAGCACCACGACCGCGGCGGCCAGCCGGTCGTCGGCACCGTACGCGACGTCCAGGCCGGCCACCGTGCGCAGCGGCGCCGGCAGCGAACCGGCAGTGCGCACCAGTGGCCGCAGCCGGTCCTGTTCGGCCCGGGCCTGCGCGGCGGTGGCCGGCCGGTCGAACTCGGGTACCCGCACCCGGCAACGGTAACGGGCGGTGCTCCGCCGCCCGCCTGCCCCCACCGCACGGCCCGGCGGAGTCACACCGCCCGGCCGAACCACACCGCCCGGCGGCCCGCACCGCCATACCGCCCGGCCGGCCCGCACCGCTCGGGATCGCGCCGCCTGCACCCCGGTCCGCGCACCGCATGGCGGTGCGTCGCTCACTCGCTGCTGCGTTCGCCACCCACCAGCCGGGACAGGGCGAGGGCGACCAGAATGACCGCGCCGTCCACCGCGTCGATCCAGTAGCTCTGCACCTGGGCGAGTGCGAGCAGGTTCTGCACCAGTCCGAGCAGTACCACACCCGTTGCGGCGCCGAGCATGTTGCCGCGCCCGCCGTTGAGGCTGACGCCGCCGATGACCGCCGCGGCGAACACCGTGAAGATCAGGTTCGTGCCCTGGTTGGCGGTGACCGCGACGACCCGGCCGGCCTCCATCAGCCCGCCGAGCGCGGCGAGGCCGCCGCCGACGATGAACACCCCGATGCGGATCCGGTCCACCTTGATGCCGGCCGCGCGGGCCGCCTCCCGGTTGCCGCCGATCGCGTACAGCGACCGGCCGGTCCGGGTGTACCGCAGGTAGAGCCCGGCGACCACGAAGATCACCGCGGCCACCCACACCGAGATCGGGATGTCGGCGAAGTAGAACGAGCCGAGCGCGATGAACGACTTCGGCAGGCTGCCGACGGTGTGTCCGGACACGATGCCGGTCTGCACCCCGGCGAGCAGGATGTACATCGCGAGCGTCAGGATGAACCCGTTGATCTTCGCCTTGACGATCATCGCGCCGTTGAACAGTCCGATCAGCCCGCCGACGATCAGCCCGGCGAGCAGCCCGAGCAGCGGGTTGATCTCGATGCCCAGCCCGGACGAGGCGGCCGGCGCCACCAGCCACGCCGCCACCATCGCCGACAGCCCGTAGTTGGACTGCAACGACAGGTCCATGCTGCCGGCGATCAGGATCAGCGTCTCGGCGACGACCACCACGCCGAGCGCGGAGATCTGCTGGCCGACGTTGGCGAGGTTGGTCAGGGTCAGGAACGAGTCGCTGACGAACGCGCCGACCACGCACAGGATCACGATCACCGGGATCAGCGCGAACTGCTGGATCAGGTTGACCGCGGCACCGCGCCGGGCGCCCGCGGCCACCAGCGCCGGCTCGACAGTCGTGTCGCTCATCGTCGTTCCTCCTCCGTCGGAACGACGATGAGGCACCAAGGCACCCGATGCCCATGATTCGCTCGCTGGCGCTCGCTCATTGCTGCGCTTCTCCCTCGGTACCGGCCTGCCTGCCGTCCTGCTTGTCCACAGTGGACGATGTAGCCGCGCCGGCCAGCCCCTCGGCCGCGGCGATCAGCCGCTCCCGGTCCCAGGGCGGTTCGGTGAACTCGGCGAACACGCTGCCGCGGACCAGCACCACGATCCGGTTCGCGATCGCCAGATCGGCCAGGTCGTCGGAGACCAGCAGTACGCCGGCGCCACCGTCCCGGGCCTGCTCCAGCGCGCCGAGCAGCGACCGCTTCGACGCGACGTCGACGCCCTGGGTCGGCGCGACCGCCACGACCACCTTCGGCTCGCGCGCCAGCGCCCGCGCCACGACCACCTTCTGCTGGTTGCCGCCGGACAGCTCGCCGACCGGCTGTGCGGTACCGGCGGAGACCACGTCGAGCCGGCCGGCCAGAGTGCGGGCGGCGGACCGGTGCCGGGCCGGGGCGAGCACCCCGTACCGGGTCAGCCGGTCGTTGATCGTCATGGTGATGTTGTCGGCCACCCCGAGCAGCGGCACGTAGCCGCGGTCGTGCCGGTCCTCCGGCACGTAGCCCACGCCGCGGTGCAGCGCCACGTCCGGCCGGCCCGGCGGTACCACCCGGCCGTCCAGCAGGATCTGGCCGCTGAGCGCCTTCACCAGGCCGGCGACCGCATCGGCCAGCGTGGTGGTACCCGAGCCGGCCAGGCCGAGCAGCCCGACGCACTCGCCGGGTCGCACGTCCAGGCTCACCCCGGTGACGCTGCCCCGGCCGTCGACCGCGGTCAGCTCCCGCACGCTCAGTACCGGTTCGGCGGTGGTGTCGCCGGTCGGTGCGGCGTCGATCGTGGTGGCGTGCACGCCGGCCGCGTCGGCGGCGCCGACCATCGCGGCCACCAGCTCGTCCTGGCCGATCTCACCGACCGGCGCGGTCCGCACGTGCCGGCCGTCGCGCAGCACGGTGACCTCGTCGCAGATCTCGTACACCTCCTCCAGGTGATGGGAGATGTAGAGGATGCCGACGCCGGCCGACAGCAGCGGCCGGATCCGGTCGAACAGCCGGCTCACCGCCGCCCGCTCCAGCGCCGCGGTCGGCTCGTCCAGGATCAGGCACCGGGTACCGGCCGACAGCGCGCGGGCGATCTCCACGATCTGCCGCTGCTCCACCGAGATCGCGCCGGCCAGCGCGGTCACGTCGAGCTCGACACCCCAGTCGGCCAGCACCCGCGCCGCCTCGGTACGCATCGCGGCCGGGCTGATGAGGCCCCACCGGCGGCGCGGCTGCCGGTTGAGGAACATGTTCTCGGCCACCGTCAGCGTCGGCACCAGCATCGAGTGCTGGTACACGCAGGCCACCTTGCGGCGCCACGCCGCCGGGTCGCCGACCGGCGGGGCCGGCTCGCCGTACAGCCGGACGTGGCCGGCGTCCGGGCGGCGCAGCCCGGTCAGGATCGACACGATCGTCGACTTCCCGGCACCGTTGCGGCCCACCAGTCCCAGGCACCTGCCCGGTTCGATGGCCAGACTGACGTCGTCGAGGGCGCGGGTGCGACCGAAGGTCTGGGACAGGCCCGCGGCCTCGATGACGGCGGTCGAGGTCACTTCGTGGCCGCCTGGTTGCCCCACAGGCTGGGGTCGTCGACGTTCTGGCTGGTGACCAGCGGCGCCTTGATCGGGTCCTCCAGGTTGCTGCCGACCGTCACCAGCGGCCCGGCGCCGGACGCCGCCTGCTGCCCCTTGGCGTACTTCTTGCCCATCAGGGCGTCCCGCGAGTAGGACACCGCGTACTTCGCGTAGAGGGTGGCCGGCTGGGAGACCGTCGCGTCCAGCACGCCGTCCCGGATGTCCTTCATCTCGAACGGCACGCCGTCGTTGGACACCATGATGATGTGGCCCGGCTTGCCGACCGGCTTGTACTTCCCGGCGCTCTTCTCGGCCTGGATGATGCCCGGCACCGGGCCGCTCCACTGGGTGTAGATGCCGACCAGGTCCTTGTGGCTGGACATCGCGGTGGCCGCCGCCGTGGTCGCGGTGCTCGCATCCCACTTCGTCGGGTACTTCGCGACCTTGAGCTTCGGGAACTTGCTCGCCATGCACTTCTCGAACGCGGTCGAGCGGTCCCGGCCGTTCAGCGACGACAGGTCACCCTGCAGCTCGGCGACGGTACCGGAGGTGGCGTGCTTGCCGATGTACTCGCACGACTCGGTGCCGTACAGCTCGTTGTCGGCGCGCACGATCATGTACGTGTCGCCGGCGGTCGGCGCCACGTCGACGGAGACGACCGGGATGCCCTTGCTCCTGGCGTAGTCCAGCGCCGGCTTGATCGCCGCCGAGTCGACCGGGTTGACGATCAGCGCCTGCGCGCCCTCCGAGATCAACGTACGGATGTCGGAGATCTGCTTGCCCGAGTCGTTGTTGTTGACCAGCGGCCCGATCAGCTTCGCGTGGTACTGCTTGGCGTACTGCTTCTGGTAGCCGATGTAGGAGGTCCAGAAGTCGGTGTTGTTGAGCGCCAGCGAGACGCCCAGCTTGAACGTCTCGGTCTTGCCGAGCTTGCTGCCGCCGGAACCGCCGGACGCCGAGCCCGGGCCCGACTCGGAGCAGGCCGCGAGCGGTCCCACCAGCAGCGCCGCCACCGCAGCCAGGCCGATCAGCCGTCGGGCGCCGCGCCTGGTCGAGCCCACCTTGCGCGGCCACACCGTACCGGTACGCCGCGTACCATCCGTGCCCACCTGTCCCCCTCCGCCGGATCGGTTCCCGCGTGGACCGTCTTGGATAGACAATTCACGTCGCAGCGCGACACTAACCAGGCAGTCATCGGATGACAAGACCGCACGAATGCCGAAACAGGCGAGACAGTGCCGGAATCAGCGGTTGCTCATCGGATGTCAGCGGCTGCGCGCTCTCCGGAGCCGCGCGGAATGATCCGGGTCGGCAGGACCACGGTGCGGTGCGGGCTGTCGTCCCCGTTGAGCCGGGCCACCACCCGCTCGGCGGCGATGCGCCCCATCTCCTCCGGCTCGTGGCCCACCACCGTGATGCCGAGGACGTCGGCCAGGTCGAAGTCGTCGAAGCCGACCAGCGCCGGCGGCGTGGGCACCCCGGTCAGCGCCCGCAGCGCGCCGGCGGTGTTGACGTTGTTGCTGGTGAACAGCGCGGTCGGGGCCGGATCGGTGGCCAGCAGGTCGCGGGTGCTGCGGGCCGCGGTGGCCTGGTCGTGCGAGTCGGCTCGCACGTACCGCTCCCACTGCAGCACGCCGGCCGCCTGCATCGCGTCGGCGAAGCCGGCCATCCGCTCCCGCTGGGTGGCGAGCCGGGACAGGTCGCCGACGAACCCGATCCGCCGGTGCCCGGCGCGCAGCAGGTGTGCCACGCCGGCGCGGGCACCGGCCCGGTTGTCCACCAGTACGGTGTCGACGGCCAGCCGCACCGGCGGGCGGTCCAGGAACACCACCGGAGTCCGGCCGTGCTCCGGCTCCAGGTAGGCGTGGTCGGTACCGCTGGGCACCACCAGCAGCGCCCGCACCCGCCGCTCCAGCAGCTCCTCGACCAGCGACCGCTCCTGGGTCGAGTCCTCGTCGGTACTCGCGGTCACCAGCTGCAGGCCGGAGGCGCGCAGCACCCGTTCGGCGCCGCGGGCGATGCGCGAGTAGAACGGGTTCGCCAGGTCCGAGATGATCAACCCGACCGAGGTCGAGGTGGCGCCGGAGCGCAGCTCCCGGGCGATCCGGTTGAGCCGGAAGCCGAGCGCGTCGGCCGCACCGCGCACCCGCGCCGCGGTGGCGTCCGAGACGTGCGGATGCCCGTTCAGTACCCGCGAGGCGGTCTTGAGGCTGACCCCGGCCTCGGCCGCCACCTGGCGCAGCGTCGGCCGTGCCGCCCGCCCGCCCACCGCATCCGGACCTTCCATCGTCACCCCTCGCTGTCGGGCGCCCGTACCGCAGCAGCGTAACGACCGCGGTCGCCGGCACCCGACCGCGCCGGTGACCGGACGCCGGACCGTACCGACGACACGGCGCCCAGCCCCGGGCGGTACCGACGACCCGGCACGGCAGCCGGGCCGTACCGACGACCCGCCACGGGGCCGTACCCGTCGGGCGCCGTGCCGGCTGCCGGTACGGCCCCGCCGCTCAGGCCCGGCGGAGCCGGAACGTCAGGCCGAGACCGTCGTCGGTGAACGGCGTGCCGAACCCGTTGCCGTCACCGGTACCGTGCGCGAAGTCGACCGCGAGGACCTCGTCGGCGACCAGCGCGGCGTGCTCGGTCAGCGCGTCGGCGGTCTCCGCCTCCGCCGCGTCCCAGCGCACCGCGATCCGGTCGGACACCTGCAGCCCGCTCGACTTGCGCGCCTCCTGGATCAGCCGGATCGCCTCCCGGGCCAGCCCGGCCCGGCGCAGCTCCGGCGTGACCTCGAGATCCAGCGCGACCGTCGCGCCGGACTCGGCGGCGACCGCCCAGCCCTCCCGCGGGGTCTCGGTGACGACCACCTCGTCGGCGGACAGCTCGATGCGCTCCCCGTCGACCTCGACCGCGGCGGTACCGGCGCGCAGCGCCGCGGACAGCTCCGCCGCGTCGGCCGCCGCGATCGCCGCGGCCACCGGCTGGGTGCGCCTGCCGAACCGCTTGCCCAGGGCACGGAAGTTCGCCTTGGCGGCCACGTCCACCAGCGAGCCGCCGACCGCGGCGAGCGAACCGAGCTCGGTGACGTTCAGCTCGGCACACACCTCCGCCGCCAGCTCGGCCGGCAGCTCGTCGGCACCGGCGGCGGCGACCAGCGCCCGCGACAGCGGCTGGCGGGTCTTCACCTTCGCCTCGGCGCGGGCGCTGCGACCCAGCTCCACCAGCCGGCGAACCAGCGCCATCTGCGCCGACAGCCGCGGGTCGATCAGCGCCTCGTCCGGCTCCGGGAACGACGTGAGGTGCACCGACTGCGGCGCCTCCGGGGTCACCGGCCGGACCAGGTCCTGCCAGACCCGCTCGGTGATGAACGGGACGATCGGCGCGAGCAGCCGGGTCACCGTCTCGATCGCGGTGTGCAGGGTGGCGAGCGCCGCCGGGTCACCCTGCCAGCAGCGACGCCGCGACCGGCGCACGTACCAGTTGGACAGGTCGTCGACGAACGCGGCGAGCAGCCGCCCGGCGCGCTGGGTGTCGAACCCGTCCAGCGCCGCGTCCACGTCCCGGACCAGCGTGTTGAGCTCGGACAGCAGCCACCGGTCGAGCAGCGTGCGCTGCGCCGGCGCCGGATCGGCCGCCGACGGCGACCAGTTCGCCAGCCGCGCGTACAGCGCCTGGAACGACACGGTGTTCCAGTAGGTCAGCAGCGTCTTGCGGACGACCTCCTGGATGGTGCCGTGGCCGACCCGCCGCGCCGCCCACGGCGAACCGCCGGCCGCCATGAACCAGCGCACCGCGTCCGCGCCGTTGGCCTCCAGCAGCTCGATCGGGTCCAGCATGTTGCCCAGGTGCTTGGACATCTTGCGGCCGTCCTCGGCGAGGATGTGCCCCAGGCACACCACCGTCTCGTACGAGGAACGGTCGAACACCAGGGTGCCGACCGCCATCAGCGTGTAGAACCAGCCGCGGGTCTGGTCGATCGCCTCGCAGATGAACTGCGCCGGGTAGGTCGACTCGAACTGCTCGACGTTGCGGTGCGGGTAGCCCCACTGCGCGAACGGCATCGACCCCGAGTCGTACCAGGCGTCGATCACCTCCGGTACCCGCCGGGCCTCGTCGCCGCACTGCGGGCAGGTGATCGTCACCTCGTCGATGTACGGCCGGTGCGGGTCCAGGCCGGTCAGGTCGCGCCCGGCCAGCTCGGCCAGTTCGGCCAGCGACCCGACGCAGGTCAGGTGGTCGGACTCGCAGCGCCAGATCGGCAGCGGCGTGCCCCAGTAGCGGGTCCGGGACAGCGCCCAGTCGATGTTGTTGTCGAGCCAGTCGCCGTAGCGGCCGTGCTTGACCGTCTCCGGGTGCCAGGTGGTGCGCTCGTTCTCCCGCAGCAGCGCGTCCTTGACCTGCGTGGTGCGGATGTACCAGGACGGCTGCGCGTAGTACAGCAGCGGGGTGTGGCAGCGCCAGCAGTGCGGGTAGGAGTGCTCGTAGGCCACGTGCTTGAACAGCAGGCCACGGGCGGCGAGGTCGTTGGTCAGCGCCTCGTCGGCGGTCTTGAAGAACACCCCGCCGACCAGGCCCACCTCCGGCGCGAACGTGCCGTCCGGGCGCACCGGGTTCACCACCGGCAGCCCGTAGCTGCGGGCCACCTGCATGTCCTCGGCGCCGAACGCCGGCGACTGGTGCACCAGGCCGGTGCCGTCCTCGACCGTCACGTAGTCGGCGTTGACCACGTAGTGCGCGTCCGGGATGTCCACCAGCTCGAACGGACGCTGGTAGCTCCAGCGCAGCATCTCGCGGCCGGTGAACCGTTCACCGGTGAGCGTCCAGCCCTCCCCCAGCGCCGAGCCGACCAGCGGCTCGGCCACCACCAGCCGCTCGGTACCGTCGGTCGCCACCACGTAGTCCACCTCGGGGTGCGCGGCGACGGCGGTGTTGGACACCAGCGTCCACGGCGTGGTCGTCCAGACCAGCAGCGCCGCGTTGCCGGCCAGCGGGCCGGAGGTCAGCGGGAACCGGACGTAGACCGACGGGTCGACGACCGTCTCGTACCCCTGCGCCAGCTCGTGGTCGCTGAGCCCGGTGCCGCACCGCGGGCACCAGGGCGCCACCCGGTGGTCCTGGGTCAGCCGGCCGTCGTCGAAGATCTTCTTCAGCGACCACCACACCGACTCGATGTAGCTCGGGTCCATCGTCCAGTAGGCCTCGGACAGGTCGACCCAGTAGCCCATCCGTTCGGTGAGCTTGGTGAACGCGTCCACGTGCCGCCGCACCGAGGCCCGGCACTTCTCGTTGAACTCGGCCACCCCGTACGCCTCGATGTCGGGCTTGCCGCGGAACCCCAGCTCCTTCTCCACCGCCAGCTCGACCGGCAGGCCGTGGCAGTCCCAGCCCGCCCTGCGGCCGACATGGAACCCCTTCATCGTCTTGTACCGCGGGAAGACGTCCTTGAACACCCGCGCCTCGATGTGGTGCGCGCCGGGCATTCCGTTCGCGGTCGGCGGGCCCTCGTAGAACACCCACTCCGGGCGACCCTCGGTGTGCGCCATCGACTGGGCGAAGATCTTGTTGTCCCGCCACAGCGCGAGCACCTCGTGCTCCAGCGCCGGCAGGTCGACCTGCGCGGGCACCTCGTTGTACAGCGGCGTGTCGGTCATCGACGCTTCCTCCGGCGGGCGTGTGTGCGACTCCGTCGAAGGGACGAGGACCAGGCCCCGCGGTACCACCCTCCTTGGCCGCGCCGGGCGCGACCCACTCTTGTGGTGCGATGTCGGTTCTACTCACCGGTGACCGGTTTTCTTCCGACGGCTCCGGGGTGATCTCACCGCGCGCGCACCCACCGGGCTCCCACCGCCCCCGGCTCGCTGGGCCAGCAACGACCCGGACCGCCAGCGCCGCTACCTGTCCCCATCACGGCCGACCACAAGTCTAGCCACCGGCCCGCGCCGGGTCGAACCGGATGAGGCGGGGTGGACCAACGGCCGGCTCGCCCCGTCCGGACGGTCGGTCCGCGCCGCCGTTCGACTCCCTCGGCGCCGGGCCGGCCGCGCGGGCCGTCGCGCTGGTTCACCCTGAGGAGGGTGGACACCGCACCCGGCACGCCGGCCCGAGTGGCCGGGCCGGCCGAGCTGATCGGACTGGACGAACTGCGGTTGGCCGCCCGCAACCACGGGATGCCGCTGGAGGCGCTGCGGTACGACGTGACGCCGCCCGGGCTGCACTACGTGCTCACCCACTACGACATCCCCGACGTCGACCCGCAGCGCTGGGAACTGACCGTCGACGGCGCCGTTGGCCGGCCGCGCCGCTACTCCGCCGCCGACCTGCGGGCCGGTCCCCGCCAGACGGTGCGGGTGACGCTGGAGTGCGCCGGGAACGGGCGGGCCCGCCTCGTTCCGCGGCCGGTGAGCCAGCCCTGGCTGGACGAGGCGGTCGGTACCGCCGACTGGACCGGGACACCGCTCGCCGCGCTGCTGTCCGAGGTGGCGCCGGCGGACGCGGCGGCCACCGTCGTGTTCACCGGCGCCGACCACGGCACCGAACGCGGCGTCGAACAGGACTACCAGCGAGCGCTGCCGCTGGCCGAGGCGATGCGCCCGGAGGTCCTGCTCGCCGACGAGATGAACGGCGCTCCGCTGCCACCGCAGCACGGCTTCCCGCTACGCCTGGTCGTGCCCGGGTGGTACGGGATGGCGCACGTGAAGTGGTTGCGTGCGATCACGGTGCTGACCGGCGGGTTCGACGGCTTCCAGAACACCGTGGCGTACCGGCTGAAGCAGGCCGCCGGCGAGGACGGCGAGCCCGTCAC
Source organism: Actinocatenispora sera (assembly GCF_018324685.1). Lineage (NCBI taxonomy): Bacteria > Bacillati > Actinomycetota > Actinomycetes > Micromonosporales > Micromonosporaceae > Actinocatenispora > Actinocatenispora sera. The sequence continues at coordinate 5,753,915 of NZ_AP023354.1, forward strand.
CCGGATCCGGCCGCGCGCCCTGCTGGTGCCGCCCGGCCATCCCGACTTCATGTCCCGCACCCGGTTCCTGCCCGCCGGCGAGCACGTGTTGACCGGGCGCGCCTGGGCGGGGGCGGGCCCGGTACGCCGGGTCGAGTTCTCCGCCGGGGGCGACTGGGTCGACGCCGACCTGGGATCGGCACCCGGGCGCTGGGCATGGCGGCCGTTCACCGTGCGGTGGCGGGCGGCCCCCGGCCGGTACGTGCTGAGCGTGCGGGCCACCGACGCGACCGGCGTGGCCCAACCGGTCGACCCGGCCTGGAACGTGCAGGGCATGGCGAACAACGCGGCCCAGCGAGTACCGGTGGTGGTGACGCCGGTCGGCGAGCCCGGAGAGCAAGGTGCGAGATGACGACGCTGGACGAGCTTCGCGGACAGGTACGTGGAGCGGTGGTGACCGAGCAGGACGACGGGTACGACCAGGCCCGGCGGGTCTACAACGCCATGATCGACCGGCACCCCGCCGTCGTGGTGCGGTGCGCGGACGACACCGACGTGCTGGCCACCGTCGGGTACGCCCGGGACAACGACCTCGACCTCGCCGTGCGGGGCGGCGCGCACAGCGTGCCCGGCTTCGGCACGAACGACGGGGGCGTGGTCTGCGACCTGTCGGCGATGACCGGCGTGTGGGTCGACCCGGCGGGACAGACCGCCTGGGCCCAGGGCGGCAACACGTGGGGCAGCTTCAACCACGCCACCTACGGCTACGGGCTCGCCACCACGGGCGGGATCATCGGCAGTACGGGCATCGGCGGGCTCACCCTCGGCGGCGGGATCGGGTACCTGACCCGCAGGTACGGGCTGACCATCGACAACCTGCTGGCTGCCCGGGTGGTCCTCGCCGACGGGCGGGCGGTGACCGCCAGTGCGGACAGCGAACCCGACCTGTTCTGGGCGCTGCGCGGCGGTGGCGGCAACTTCGGGGTGGTCACCGGGTTCCGGTACCGGATGCATCCGGTGCGCGACATCATGGCCGGGATCTTCTTCTACCCGCTCGACCGGGCCGCCGACGTGCTCGCGGCGTACGACTCCTACATCGCCGACGCGCCCGCCGAACTCGGCGCCTTCCCGGCGTTCCAGATCGCGCCGCCGCTGCCGTTCATCCCGCCACAGGAGCACGGCAAGCCGTTCGTGATCACGGTGGCCTGCTGGTCCGGACCGCCCGAGGACGGCGAGAAGGTGTTCGCGCCGCTGCGCGACGCCGCGCCGATCGTGGCCGAGATGGTCGCCCCGATGCCCTATCCGATGCTCAACTCGCTGTTCGACGAGCTGCTGCCGGCCGGACTCCAGCACTACTGGAAGACGGTGTTCTCGCCGCCGCTGAGCCCGGAGGTGATCGCGGTGCACGCCGAGCACGGACCACGGGTACCGGCGTTGCAGTCCACGATGCACATCTACCCGATCAACGGCGCCAGCCACGACGTCGCCGCCGACGCGACCGCCTTCACCCACCGCGACGCCAAGTACGCCACGGTGATCGCCGGGATGTGGCCGGACGCCGCCGACAACGACGCCAACATCGCCTGGGTACGGGACTACTACGCGGCGCTGCGACCGCTGTCGCAGGCCGGCGAGTACGTCAACTTCATGGCCGGCGACGACCAGGAGAAGCTGCGGGACTCCTACGGCGTCAACTACGACCGCCTCGTCGACGTGAAGCGCCGCTACGACCCCGGGAACCTGTTCCACGACAACCAGAACATCGCGCCGTAGCGTACCGGCGGATCGCCGGCGCGGATGCCGCCGCGCCGGCGCCCCGCGGTGAACTCGCCCTCGGCGGGCCGGGTCAGAAGTCGCCCTCGGCGACCTGGGTCAGAAGTCGCCTTCGGCGACCTGGAAGACGGTGAGGCCGAGCTCGCGCCAGGCGCGTACCACCTGGTCGCGGTCGTCGAGCACGAGCAGCACCTGGTAGCACGGCTCGATGTGCTCGCGGTACAGCTCCGACTTGACGACCCAGTCCTTGCGCCGGTCGCCGGCGCGGCGCATGTGCAGCCCCTCGTGCGCCACCGCGACGTGCTCGCCGAGCCAGCGCTCGGTGGCGGCCCGGCAGCCGTCGGTGCGCCCGGAGCAGAACACGATCCGCTGCCCCGCCGCGTGCAACGCTCGCACCGCCGTGATCACCGGCAGGTTGGGCGTGTCCAGGTGGACCCGGCTCTCGTCGTACGGCGAGCGGTCGCCGCGCAATGCCACCGTCCCGTCCACGTCGACCAGCACCGCGCTCGGCCGCTTCGTCACGCCACGCCCTCCGTCCATCGTGCCGCCCGCACCGATCGCAGCCAGCGCTCCACCGCCGGCTCGTCCGGCCGGTCCGGTAGCGCGCTGCGCGCGGTGTCCAGCGTCTCGCGGGCCCGGTCGACGAGCCGCCGCGCCGCGGCACGGTCGCCGTCGGCCACCCGCTCGCCGAAGGCCCGGACCCCGGCCGGGTCGGCCAGCCGGATCCGCACGGTACCGGTCCGGTACAACTCCTCGCCCTGCGCCACCGGCCGGGCCAGGTGCCGGGCGTGCTTGGCCTCGCGGCGCCGCACCCGCCCGCGGTCGGCGGCCGGCACCGGGCCGGCACCGGACAGCGCCCGCAGCCGGCGGGTCGCATAGCCCAGGTACGCATCGCGCACCCGCGGCGCGGACAGGAACGCGGCGCGGATCGCGATCAGCCGCTCGCCCAGCTCGGTGCGCACCTCGTACAGCTCGGCGGGCAGCCAGAGCAGTTCGGTGGCGGTCGGGTTGGCGTTCAGCGCCAGCCGGCACCACTTCGCCGCCTCGTGCATCGTCACGTCCGGCGCCGTGGTCACCACCGACTCGGTCGGCCGGCGCAGGCCGTGCAGTTCGACCGTCGGTACCGCGAAGACGCCGAGCCGGTCGATGTCGGAGCCGGGGCCGGCCAGGCCGTACGCGGTGGAGCCGACCACACCGGACAGCAGCACGTGCATCGGCTTCTCCTCCCGGTGCCGTTCGAGCGGCAGGCTATGCGGCGGCCGGACCGGGTACAACCGGGTTGCCGGGCGGTTCGGTGGAGACCGGGACGGCCCACCCAGTCGGCCGGAAATGTCACACCCGGCGGCTAGCGTCGGTACCGAATCCCGCACCGGTCCGGCGCGACGGTCGTGCCCCGGCACGAGCGCCGGGTGGCCGGCCCTGTCGTCGGCGACATTCCGGGCCACCGATCGGGTGCCTCGCCGTTTACGTTCGTATACAGTGGAGATGGTCGTGGACGAGACCTACCGGTTCGACGACGAGAGCTACCGCCACCTCGGCGCGGCGGGCGTCGGCTGGCAGTCGGTGCTCGACGTGCTGCACGCCCGGCCGCGGCTGCGACAGCACCTCGGCGGCGTGCTGCGGGTCGCCGCCGCCGACCGGGACGGCCGGTGGCTGACCGTGGCGCTCATCGAGGAGGGCGACGACGGTTACCTGGTGGTCTCGGCCCGCGACCTGTCCGACCCGGAGCAGGCCACGGTGCGCCGGCTGATCGAGGGAGGCTCGGCATGACAGGTAACCGGGACGACGCGATCAAGGCGATGGCGTCCGACGACTGGTCCGGCGCGCAGGTGGAGCGCTCGCCTCGGCGCGCCTCCACGGTGTTCTCGGTGCGGCTGCCGGCCGAGCTGGCCGACTGGCTCGCCGGCGAGGCCGACCACCGGCACGGCACCCCCAGCACGGTGCTGCGCGACCTGGTCGCCGCCGCGGCGCGGGCCGCGCACTCCGACAGCACCGTCACCCTGCGGCTGTCCGACCTGCACCGGGCCATCGACGCGCTCGCCCACCCCGCCGCCTGATCCGGGACCGGGCCCCGCGCGGACCGGGCCCGACGCCCTGTGGCGCGCTCGCCGCCGCCGCACGTGACCGACGGGTACCCGCTCGGCCGGGTCGGCACGCCCGCGGACGTAGCGGGCGGTGCACTACCTTGCCTCGGCGGCCGCCGGGTTCGTCACCGCGCCGTACTGCCGGTGGACGACGGGCTGTCCATCGCCTCCCCGGCCGCGTACCTGCGCCCCGACCCGCGGTCGCGATTTCTGCCAGACTGACGCGGGCGATGGGGCGACGCGGGAGGGCGCGATGGTGGAGCAGCTCGGTGCACCGGTGGCCGGACACGGCGAGGGTCCGTGCTGGGACCCGGCGGCCGGCCTGGTGCGCTGGGTCGACCTGGAGCGGGGCGACCTGCTCGCGACGCCGCCCGGCGGCGGCCCGGTCACCCGGCACCACGTCGGTACCGTCACCGCCGCGCTGCGCCCGCGCGCCGCCGGCGGCCTGGTGGTCGCGGTGGAACGCGGCTTCGCCCTGCTGGACGCGCCGGACGCGCAGCCCCGGCCGCTGCCGGAGCTGTGGACCGACCCGACGGTACGAATGAACGACGGCGGCTGCGACCCCGCCGGCCGGTTCTACTGCGGCTCGATGGGCTACGACAGCCGGCCCGGCGCCGGCGCGCTGCACCGGCTCGACCCGGACGGCAGCACGCACACCGTGCTGACCGGTGTCACCATCTCCAACGGGCTGGCGTTCACCCCGGACGGCGCCACCGCCTACTACGTCGACACGGCGACCGGCCGGATCGACGCCTTCGACGCGCACGACGGCGCGCTCTCGCACCGGCGACCGCTGGCGACCGTACCGCCCGGCGACGGCGCACCGGACGGGCTCACCCTCGACGCGCAGGGGCACCTGTGGGTGGCGCTGTGGGGCGGCGGCGCGATCCGCCGTTACTCCCCCGCCGGCGAGCTGGAGGAGCACGTTGCGGTACCGGTCCGGCACGTCACCGCGTGCACCTTCGGCGGCGCCGACCTTGCCACCCTCTACATCACCACCTCGACCGTGGACGCCACCGACGACGAGCACCGGTACGCCGGCGCGCTGTTCACCCACCGCCCCGCCGTCGGCGGCCTGCCACCCCTCCCGTACGCGGGCTGACCCGGGCTCCAGAGCTTCCCCGAAGTTTCAGAGCTGACCCGGCGTCTCAGGTTGACCAAGGGGTCAGGACTGGCGCGGCTCGGTGTACCAGGAGGGCACGTCTACGACGGCCAGCGGTCGCGCCGCGACGGTCGGCGAGTCACCGAGCCACCAGCCCAGCGCCACCGACGCGGCCAACGAGTCCACGGTGGCGACGCAAGCCAACAGCGACGCGGCGGACAGGTTCACCGGCAGCCCGAGCGACCAGCCGAGGTACGGCAGCGCGTAGCCGGCGCCGACCACGAACGGCACCAGGATCAGCAGCCAGGCACGACGGCGTGGCACCGCGGACTGGCCCAGCACGGCCGCCACCGTCCCAGCAAGGACGAGCACACCCAACGCGATCGTCGGCTGCCACGCCTGCACGAGGTCGCCGGCGACAGCGAACATGACGCCGACCGGTAGGCCCACGACCGCACCCACCGTGACCGCGGAGAACTCGCCATTCGATACCGACCACCAGGCGGCACGGCGGCACCGGACGAACGTCGCCAGTATCGCCGCAACGGCGCCCATGAGTGCCAGCAGCGGCGCCGCGGCCAGCCGACCGGTGACGCCCACCGCGAAGCCCGACAAGGGCAGCGGGGTGATCGCGCTGGTCTCCGGCAGCCGCACCGCGACGCGTCGCCACCGGCCTCCCGGGTCCCGTACCGCGAGCCCCTCCACTCCGTTCGCGACGACGACCTGGTAGCCGCCGGCGACCGGCCGGACCACGATGTCGGTGCTGGCCAGCAGGCCGTCGTCGCGGCCGGGCAGCAGATCGTGCGCCCGCCTCAGGTACTCCCAGCGCCCCGGTGGCAGCCGCCACGCCGGGTGCCAGCTGGCTCCACCGTCGGTACTCTCCTGCACCCACAACGCGGCAGCACCCCACGGAGGTTCGGCGGAGCCGGGATCCTCGACCGCACCGGGGATCCGGAAGCAGTGCCCGGTGACGCCGGGTACGCAGGCGAGCGTGTGCGCGGGCGGCAGTTCGGCGCCGCTGCGGTCGATGCCGAGCCGGCGCGCGTCGGCGCGGTCGAGACGCCGCCACCCACGGTCCGGGGTTCCGATCGCCGGCCGGATCGTGCCGGCCACGACGACCTGGTCCCCGTCGGCGAGCACCCTGGTCACCGCCGGCTGCTGCGGCAACGCCGAGGTGCCGGCCAACGCCACCAGGACGAGGGGCCCGCCCAGCAGAGCGCCGACCCACCGCGCCGCGGGCCGCCCCGAACCGGACCGGCGCCACCGTCCGAACCGGCCGACGCCCCCACCGGAAGACTCCGTGGCACGTCGAACAACCACACCGCCCGTAGCGGCCCGACGAACGACGGCGCTCCCGGTGGTACGGCGGCGGGCGGGCCGGGCAGGCACCGGGCCGGCGGCGAGGGTACGACGGGCGACGGTGCGGCAGACGAGGGCGGCGAGCAGCAGAGCCGGCAGCGCGACCAGATCGGTCGGGTCGCGGACCACCTGGGCGCTCCCCGCCAGCTGCTCCCACCCGGCGACGGCCACCGCGTTGCCCGCCGCGGTCACCTTGGCCAGCACGAAGCCGGTACCGGTCGCCGTCAGCGCCACGCCGCCGACCAGCCGCACCGATCCCTGCGGTACCAGCAGGGCCACCAGCACCGACAGCGCGGCGGGCGCGACGACCAGACCGGCGACATCGCTGGCCTTGCCGGTGACCAGACCCGGCCACAGCGCTTTGCCGACCCGATCGTTGAGCAGCAGGATGTCGGCGGCGGCCACCGTCACCGGATGCGCCACCCACCGCGCCGCGACACCGACGGTTCGCATCCGGTCAGCATCGCGGCGCTCGGTCACGACCGGGCCGCGGAGCGATACCGAGTCCGCCCGGGCTCGCTGTTCTCTCGCCTCCCGCACACCCCGGTCCGGCGCCGCCGGCTGGCTGCGGATCGACCGCCCTGCCACTCCGAGCCGCTGGCGCGAGCCTGTTCGGATACCGCGACCGGGGTCCGACCAATCCCGGGTGCGCGGCGGCGGCGCGGCGTGGTTGGGTCGTCGGATGACGCAGATCAGGGCAGCGGAGGCGGGCGACGTCGGTGCCCTCGCGGAGATCCAGGTCGCCGCGGGCGCGGCGTTTCGTACCGTCGGGCTGGGCTGGATCGCCGACAACCCGGTGCCGACCGACGAGCAGTACCTGGGGTACGTCCGGGACGGCCGCGCGTTCGTCCTCGCCGACGGCGCGGTACCGGTCGGGTTCGTGCTCGTGGACCTGGTCGACGGCGCGGCGCACGTCGAGCAGCTCAGCGTCGCCCCGAGCCACGCCCGGCGCGGGCTCGGCGCCCGGCTGATCGATCACGTGGACGGGTGGGCAGCCGCCCGTCGCCTGCCCGCGCTGACCCTGTGCACCTTCCGCGACGTGCCGTGGAACGCGCCGTACTACGCCCGGCTCGGCTTCGTCGAGATCGGCACGCCCGGTCCCGGCCTCGCGGCGCTGTTGCGCGCCGAGGCGGCCTTCGGCCTCGATCCGGCGACCCGGGTCGCGATGCGCCGCCCGGTCCGCCCGGCCTGACCGGCAGCGACGCACGCCTCGCCCGACCGTGGTCGGTGGTGGGCGGCCCGCGGGCCGGTCAGGTGACGATGAGGGTGGCGAGCACCGCGCGGTGGTCGGTGCCGGCGACCCGGCGCACCTGGTACGCGTGCACGGCAAGGCGGCGGTCGGCCAGCACGTGGTCGAGGGTGACCGCCGGGAACGGGTCGTCCGGCCAGGTCGGCCGCAGCCCGGAGCCGGTGACGTCCGCCGCGTCGCGGTAGCCGGTACCGATCAACCGGCGCAGCGGCGGGTGGTCCAGCGTGGCGTTGAAGTCGCCGAGCAGTACCCGCCGCACGCCGTGCGGGGTCGCCGCGGGTTCCGCCGCGATACCCCGGGACCAGCAGCTCTGGTGGTCGGCGGTGTACGGCGAGCACGGATGCACCGAACGCAGCGCGATCCGGTCACCGCCGGGCAACGTCACCGTCGCCGACGCCTGCACGAACCCGCCGATCCCGGTCGGCGTCCGCTCGCCCGAGAGCGGAAACCGGGAGTACAGCGCCGAACCCGCGGCGTACGGCTCGGGATCGGTGACGTGGTGCGGCAGCCGCCGGTCGAGCCCGGCCCGGGCCAGCCGCTGCTGCGCGGCCGCCGTGTACTCCTGCAGCGCCAGCACGTCGACCCTTCCCGCGTCGACCTGCCGTACCACGTCGGCGGCATCTGCCTCGCCGAGTCGCAGGTTCACCGTCATCACCCGCAGCTGATGGCCGGCGCGCTCCTCGCCGGATCCCCACACCCGCGGGAACACCATCGCGACCAGCGCCAGCATCGCCACCGCGGCCACCAGCCCGCCCCACACGGCCCGCGCGAGCAGGGCGAGCACGCAGGTCACCGCGGCAGCGAGCACCGACCACGGCGTCAGCGCCAGCACCGCGACACCCGGCCACGGCGGCAGCACCCCGGCGACCCGCACCGCCGCCCACGCCAGCACGACGAGCGTCAGCAGCCACAACCCGCCCCGTACCACCCGCACCGCGTCACCCCAACCGGTCAGGCGGCGCCGGCACGGCTCGAGCGGACCGTGCCGGTGGCACCGGGCGATCCGCTCAGTGTTGGGCTCGGCGCTGGACTCGGCGACGCTCGGCACCGGCCATGATGATCATGACCAGCGCGGCCATCAGCGACACCCACGCACCGGCCCGGTTGTGCTGCACCAGCGCGGTGATCACCGCACAGACCAGAGCCACCGCCGTCGAGGCCCAGATGATCGCCTCGCACCCGCTCACCGGCTTCGCCACGACCACTCCCTCGTCCGCCAGTCCCTCGTCCGCCAGCATCCACCACGATTGTGGCATGCCCGCGCACGTGACTCACTCGTAGACGCCCGCCGCAGCCAGCGCCCGCGCGAAGAAGGTCCAGTCACCCGACTCGGGCATCGACTGCCCGACGTTCTCGTACCGATCGGGCACGACTGTGACTCCGCACGTCAAGCGCGGCTCGAAGCTACCGGCAGGGGCCGGGTGGTGGGCGCGGCAGGGTTCGAACCTGCGACCCCTCGCTTGTAAGGCGAGTGCTCTTCCGCTGAGCTACGCGCCCGGGCTGGCGACGAGGGTACCCGTCGCCAGTCGAGGACGATCAGGCAACCTCGACCAGGGCCTTGCGCCAGGCCGTCTGGTCGCGGGCGTCGCCGGGCAGGTTCATCTCGGCGAAGCGCACCACGCCCTGCTTGTCGATCAGGAACGTGCCACGGTTGGCGATGCCGGCCGCGTCGTTGAACACCCCGTACGCGGTGGCCACGGCGCCGTGCGGCCAGAAGTCGGCGAGGATCGGGAAGTCGTAGCCCTCCCGGTCGGCCCACACCTTGTGCGCGTACGGCGAGTCGACGCTGACCGCGAGCACCTGCGCGTCGTCGGTCTGGTACTGCGTCAGGTTCTCCTGCAGCTCGCACAGCTCACCCTGGCAGACGCCGGTGAACGTCAGCGGGTAGAACACCAGCAGGACGTTCTTGTCGCCGCGGAAGTCCGACAGCGCCACGTCCTGGTTGTTCTGGTTCTTCAGCGTGAAATCCGGCGCCTGCGCGCCCACCTCGATCGGCATGTGCTCTCGAACGCTCCTCGTCTGTTGCCCGACGGCGGCCGGCGCGGTGGTGTCGTGCCGGCGCGGGCGCCGACGGTCCGCCGCCACGGCGCCGATGGTCGTGCCCAGCATGCCACCGGGCGGGGCCGACCCGACCGGCAGCCCGCCGGCGGGCAGGACCCAGTCACCGTCGGCGGGCGCGGTGCCCACCGACGGCTGCGCACCCCCGAGACCCGGGCCGCCGGTCAGCGACGGCCCCGACGGTCAGCGCTTGCCGCGACCCGCCTTCGGCGTGACCAGCCGGGCGCCGGACCAGTCCCGCGCCGCGTTGATGTTGCTGGTCTGCTGGAACCCGACCGTGCGCACGGCCTCGGAGATCTCGCTGGGCTCGACATGGCCGTCCCGCCCCGGCTTCGGGGTCAGGAGCCAGATCATCCCGGTGTCGGCCAGTGGGCTCCGGGCGTCCATCAGGGTTTCGACCAGGTCGCCGTCGTCCTCCCGCCACCACAGCAGGACCACGTCGACGACCTCGTCGGTGTCCTCATCGACGATCTCCCCACAACGGTCGATGACCGCCTCGCGGAGTTGTTCATCGACGTCCTCGTCATAGCCGATCTCCGTGACGATGCTGCTCGGCTCGATCCCGAGCCGTTCCGCCACGTTCGTCACGCCGTCGGCCTGACCAGCCGTCGCGCTCACTGTCGAGTGCCTCCTCGTCGTCGCCCCCGTGGCACCCGATCGGGCGCCGCAGCGGATAGTCCCATACGCCACCGCAATGGTGCCGCACCGACCAAGTTACGTTCCCCGAGCCGTCCCGGCGCGGCGAATCCCGGCACCGGGCCGGAGCGGGACACACGGGCTGGCGGGAGACTAACCTGTCTCGGGCCGTCCGGGGAGCCCCACCCTTACCGAGTCGGGTACCCGCCCGGGGACGGCGGGTAACCACCGGCCGGCGGCGCCGCGGTCGGGTCGGCCCGCGGGCCGCCCGGGCCGTACTGACCCGGCGGGGGCGGCGCCCCGTACTGCGGGGGCACCGGCGGTTGACCGTACTGGGGCGCGCCCGGCTGGCTGTACTGGCTGTACTGGCCGTACTGGCCGGGCTGGCCGGCGCTCGGTGGGAATCCACCCGGCGGTCCGTACTGGGGGGCGCCCTGCGCTCCGTACTGCTGCCCGTACGGCGGGGGCGGCGGATACGGGGCCGACGGCTGGCCGAACGGCGGGGGCGGCGGGCCGTACTGGGTGGGCGGGCGGCGGAACCGGGCGAGGCCGCCGACGAACGAGCCACCGCCGGACCGGCGCCGGGCCCTGCGCACCGCGAAGCCGGCGGCGATCGACAGCACCACGCCCAGCGCGGCGACCCCCAGCGGCCAGAGTGCGCCCAGCGTGCTGTCCTCGACGACGTCGTCGCCGAGCGCCCGCAGCTGCACGTCCTTGCCCTCGTCGGAGTAGCTGTCGGCGCCGGGGATCTCTCCGTCGTGCTGGTTGCCGTCGGCGGTCTTCCAGGTGCCGTAGCAGTCCGTCTCGTTGTGGCTGCCGTGGCGCGAGTAGACCCGGTGGGTCTCGCACCGGTCGACGTGCGCGGTGACGGTCTCACCGGAGAAGTAGGTGTGCGCCTGGAAGATGCCGACACCGGTGAAGATGACGGTCATCAGGATGGCGATGACCAGCCAACCGATGGTCCGCACGGGGGTCATGAACACGCCGCCCACTGTAAGTGGCCGTCACAAAATGAACTGTCGGCGCCCACCGGACCGGCCAGCCGACCGACCGCGGCCGGACTTCTGCGACACCGGGGCACGTTTCCGGCGGTACCCCGGAGCGCGGCCACCGGTTGGCCCGCGCCGCTGCGCGCCCGTACCGGCGGCACCGGACCGGTCAGGGTGAGCTGACCGGTCGGACAGTGCCGCCCGGGTCCCGCCGAGACTCCCGCGCCTGTAGCCGGCGCACCCGACGCCGGATGATCAGGATGGCCACGACCGCGGCCAGCCCGCCGAGGGACAGCGCGAACGGCCACAGCGCACCGAACACGTTGTTGGACACCACCCGGTCGCCGAGCGCGCGCAGCGTCACCTGATGGCCCTCGTCGGCCAGCCCGGCGTTGGGGATCTTCCCGTCGTGCCGCGTCCCATCCGCGGTCGCCCAGTGGCCGTAGCAGGTGGTTTCGTCGTGGCGGTCGCCACCCGAGTACTCCTGGTGCGACTCGCAGTAACCGACAGTCCCGGTAACCTTCTCACCGCGGACGTAGGTGCGCGCCTGGAAACCACCGACGATGCCGGAGATGATCACCAGCAGCGCCAGGACGCCGAGCCAGATCGCGAGGATGGGGTTGATCCGGGGCCGGGACACCGGCACACCGTAGGGCATCGTCGCCGGCCAGCGCGGGCGGCCTCGGCGCACGGTCAGGCGGGCAGCAGGGAGAACCGTACGGTACGGACCGGGTTGTCGATGTTGGTGTCGACCAGGCAGATCGACTGCCAGGTGCCGAGCGCGAGCCGGCCGTCCAGCACCGGGACCGTCGCGTACGGGGGAACGAGCGCGGGTAGTACGTGGTCGCGGCCGTGGCCGGGGCTGCCGTGCCGGTGCCGCCAGCGGTCGTCGCGGGGCAGCAACTCGTCGAGGGCGGCGAGCAGGTCGTCGTCGGAGCCGGCGCCGGTCTCCAGGATCGCCACGCCGGCGGTGGCATGCGGGACGAACACGTGCAGCAACCCGTCGACACGCCCGGCACCGGCCAGGAATCGCTGCGCGGAATCGGTCAGGTCGGCGACGGTGGGGCTGTCCCCGGTGCGGACGGTGATCTCCTGGGAGTACATGCGCCGATCCTCGCCCACCGATCGGGCCCGCGTGACGCGACCCGGCGATCCGGGGCAGGATGGCAGCAGTACATCACTCCACGAGAGACGACGAGGGACGACCCGTGGCCACGGAACGCAAGCGCCCGGTGATCAGCGACGGGCTCCCGAGCCAGATTCCGGACATCGACCCGGAGGAAACCACCGAATGGGTCGAGTCGCTGGACGCGGTCGTGGACAACCGCGGCCGGCAGCGTGCGCGCTACGTGATGCTGCGCATGTTGGAGCGGGCTCGGGAGCGCCAGGTGGGTGTTCCCGCGCTGACCAGCACCGACTACATCAACACGATCTCGCCGGAGCAGGAGCCCTGGTTCCCGGGTGACGAGTACATCGAGCGGCGGATCCGGGCGTACATCCGGTGGAACGCGGCGATCCAGGTGCACCGGGCGCAGCGGCCGGGTGTCGAGGTCGGCGGGCACATCTCCACCTACGCCTCGGCGGCCAGCCTGTACGAGGTGGGGTTCAACCACTTCTTCCGCGGCAAGAACCACCCGGGTGGCGGCGACCAGGTCTACTTCCAGGGGCACGCCTCCCCGGGGATGTACGCGCGGGCGTTCCTGGAGGGCCGGCTGAGCGAGCGGCAGCTGGACGGGTTCCGGCAGGAGTTCAGCAGCCCGGGCGGCGGGCTGCCGTCCTACCCGCACCCCCGACTGCTGCCCGACTTCTGGGAGTTCCCGACCGTCTCGATGGGTCTGGGCCCGTTGGGGGCGATCTACCAGGCGCGGTTCAACCGGTACCTGCACAACCGGGGCCTCAGGGACACCAGCCAGCAGCGGGTGTGGGCGTTCCTCGGCGACGGGGAGATGGACGAGCCGGAGACGCTCGGCGCGCTCACCCTCGCCGCCCGGGAGGAGCTGGACAACCTGACCTTCGTGGTCAACTGCAACCTGCAGCGCCTCGACGGTCCGGTGCGCGGCAACGGCAAGATCATCCAGGAGATGGAGAGCCTGTTCCGCGGCGCCGGCTGGAACGTGATCAAGGTGATCTGGGGCCGGGAGTGGGACCCGCTGCTCGCCGCCGACGCGGACGGCGCGCTGGTCAACCTGATGAACTCCACGCCGGACGGTGACTACCAGACCTACAAGGCCGAGGACGGCGCGTACGTCCGGGAGCACTTCTTCGGGCGCGACCCGCGCACCCGCAAGATGGTGGAGAACTACACCGACGACGAGATCTGGAACCTCAAGCGGGGCGGCCACGACTACCGCAAGCTGTACGCGGCGTACCGGGCGGCGACCTCGCACACCGGGCAGCCGACGGTGATCCTGGCCAAGACCATCAAGGGCTGGACGCTGGGCAGCCACTTCGAGGCCCGCAACGCCACCCACCAGATGAAGAAGCTCAAGGCCGACGACCTGAAGAGCTTCCGCGACCGGCTCTACCTCGACATCCCGGACTCGGCGCTGGACCCGGTGCTGCCGCCGTACTTCCACCCCGGCGAGGACTCCGACGAGTGGCAGTACATGATGGAGCGCCGCAAGCAGCTCGGCGGGCCGCTGCCGGAGCGCCGGCACCCGGTGATCGCGATGCCGCAGCCGAAGCCGGAGCGGTACGACATGTTCGCGGCCGGCTCCGGCAAGCAGAAGGTCGCCACCACGATGGCGATCGTGCGGCTGTTCAAGGAGCTGATGAAGGACAAGGAGTTCGGCGCGCACGTGGTGCCGATCATCCCGGACGAGGCGCGCACGTTCGGGATGGACTCGCTGTTTCCGACGGCGAAGATCTACTCGCCGCACGGGCAGACCTACACGCCGGTCGACCGGGAGCTGTTCCTCGCCTACCGGGAGGCGACCAACGGCCAGATCCTGCACGAGGGCATCACCGAGGCCGGCTCGGTCGCCTCGTTCACCGCCGCCGGTACGTCGTACGCGACGCACGGCGTGCCGATGATCCCGCTGTACATCTTCTATTCGATGTTCGGGTTCCAGCGCACCGGCGACGGGTTCTGGGCGGCGTCGGACCAGATGGCGCGCGGGTTCGTGCTCGGCGCGACGGCCGGGCGGACCACGCTCAACGGCGAGGGGCTGCAGCACCAGGACGGCCAGTCGCCGCTGCTGGCGTACGCCAACCCGGCGGTGGTCGGCTACGACCCGGCGTTCGCGTACGAGATCGCGCACCTGGTCAAGGACGGCCTGCGCCGGATGTACGGCGAGCACCCGGAGGACGTCTACTACTACTTCACCGTCTACAACGAGCCGATCGTCCAGCCGGCGCAGCCGGAGAACCTGGACGTGGACGGGCTGCTGCGCGGCATGTACCGGTACTCGCAGGGTGCCGGTGACGGGCCGAAGGTGCAGTTGCTCGCCTCGGGCGTGGCGATGCCGTGGGCCCTGCGGGCGCAGCAGCTGCTCGCCGACGACTGGGGTGTGTCGGCCGACGTGTGGTCGGTGACCTCGTGGACCGAGCTGCGCCGCGACGCCGACCGGGTCGAGGAGCAGAACCTGCTGCATCCCGAGCGGGAGGCGGCCACCCCGTACGTGACGACCAAACTCGCCGGGGCGGCCGGCCCGGCGGTGGCGGTCAGCGATTTCATGCGGGCGGTGCCGGACCTGATCTCGCGGTACGTGCCGACCGACTTCACCGCGCTGGGCACCGACGGGTTCGGCCACTCCGACACCCGCGGCGCGCTGCGCCGGCACTACCACGTCGACGCCGAGTCGATCGCGGTGGCGGCGCTGCGCCAGCTCGCCCGGCGCGGTGAGGTGGATGCGCAGGTACCGGCGCAGGCGTTCAAGAAGTACCAGCTGGACGACGTGAACGCGGCACCGCAGGCCGAGGCCGGCGGCGACAGCTGACGTACTGTCCACAGTGGACGGCCCGGCACCGCTGCGGTGCCGGGCCTTTCCTGGCACCGGCCGCGCGTCGGTGGGCGTCGGGCTGTTCGAGCGGCGGCTGTGACGGGCGCGGGTCAGGTGTGCTCGCCGGTGATGCGGGCGATGTAGTCGGGCAGGTCGACGGTGGGCTGCCAGCCCAGCGCGCGGGCCTTGGAGGTGTCGGCCTGGCCCTGGGTGCGCTCCCCGCGCCGGGCCGGGATCAGCACGTACGGTGCACCGAACATCTGGGCGACCGACAGCAGGCTGCGCTCCTTGCCGTACCCGAGCAGGTAGCCGTCACCGCTGCCGTGCCGGTAGCAGGTGATGATGCCCGAGACGATGTCGTCGACGTGGGTGAAGTCGCGGGTCTGGGTGCCGGGCTCGACCACGGTCAGCGGCTCGCCCTTGGCGTACTGCCGCTCGAAGATCCCGATCACCGTGGCGTAGGGGCCGTCGGTGATCTGACCCGGCCCGTACACGTTGTAGAAGTAGGTGACGACGTAGTCCAGGCCGTACCAGTCGGACACGTTGCGGATGTACTCGACGTTCTTGGCCTTGATCCACGCGTACGGGTTGAGGTTCTCGTCCTGCCCGCCGTTGCCGAACTTCGAGCTGGAGCCCGCGTACACCAGCTTGGCGCCGTGCTCCTGGGCGAGCGCGACGACCTCCTTGGTGCCGTACATGTTGTATTCCCAGACCCGGTCCGGCTCGTCGAACGACTGCGGGATGCGGGAGTACTCACCCAGGTGGAAGACCGCGTCCAGGTCGCCGCCCCGGTCGGCCCACAGCTTGCGCACGTTGACCGTACTGTCGTGCAGGTACTCGACCCGCTCGTCGTCGACGTGGTTGGCGAGGGTTCCGGTGAAGTAGTTGTCCACCGACACGATGTGGATGTCGCCGAACTCGGCCAGCAGCCCGCGGATGAGCCGGCTGCCGACAAACCCGGCACCGCCGGTCACCAACACCTGCATGCGTTCTCTCCTGTCATCGGTGCCGGCGAGCGGCGCTGCGGCGCCCACCCCCGGTACGACCGGGCAACACGCTAGCACGCAGGCCCGATCGTCCCCGGCGCCCAGCGCCGGGCGTCGCCGGGCGGGGCGATCCCGGCGCGGCGGCGCTGCGTGCTCAGGCGCGGGGCAGGCGGAGGCCGACCATGCCGCCGTCGACCGGCAGCGCGGTCGCGGTGGTCGAGCCGGACGCCGGCGAGGCGAGGTAGCGGATCGCCCGCGCCACCTCGTCGGCGGTGACCAGCCGGCCGATCGGCTGCCGGGCCTGCAGCCGGGCCCGCTCCCCCGCCGGGTCGTCGGTACGCGCCAGCAGCCGCGCCACCCACGGCGTGTCCACGGTGCCCGGTTCCACGCAGTTGACCCGGATCCCGTCGGCGACGAAGTCGGCGGCCATCGCCAGCGTCATCGCGTGCACCGCCCCCTTGGTCGCCGAGTACAGCACGCGTTGCGGCAGGCCGGCGGTGGCGGCGATCGAGGACGTGTTGACGATCGCGGCGCGTTCGCTGCGCCGCAGGTACGGCAGCGCGGCCCGGGTGGCGCGGGCCACCCCGACCACGTTGACGTCCAGGTTGCGGTGCCATTCGGCGTCGTCGTTGTCCGCGACGGTGCCGACCGAGCTGATGCCGGCGTTGTTGACCAGGATGTCGATGCCGCCGAAGGCGTCCGCGACCGCCGCCATCGCCGCGTCGAGCGCCGCCCCGTCGGTCACGTCCGCAGCCACCGGCAGCACGCCGTCCGCCGGTGCACCGGGGTGCACGTCGAGCGCGCCGACCCGGGCACCGGCGGCGACGAACGCCTCCGCGCACGCCTTGCCGATGCCGGAGCCGCCGCCGGTGACGACCGCGACGAGCCCGTCCAACTCACCCATGCATTCCTCCGTTCAGGACAGTCCGAGCCTTCTCCGCAGCCGCGTGAGGGCAGCGGCGAAGCTTTCGGGGTCGAGTACCGCGCCGGCATGCGCCCCGGTCGCCACCGGCTCGGCGTGCATCCGGTACGGCAGCCCGTCGGGCTCGGCGACGCCGAGCGCGGCGTTGATCCGGTGCTGCCGGCGCAGCCGCTCGGCACCCAGCTCCAGCAGCGCGGCGGTGTCCGGCCGGTACCCGGTGCCGGCGGCGACCAGCTCGCCGAGCAGCGCCAGGGACAGCGGCCGGGTCGGCGTCGACGCGTACGGGCAGATTCCGTACGCATCCAGCGCGGACCACAGCGCGAGCAGCACCGCGGTGCGGTCGGCCCGACCGGCGTCCAGCCGCTGCGCCGGTTCCGGTGCGGTCAGGCCGAGTTCGCGCAGCTGCGGCCAGCAGTGCGGGGCGCCGTGCACCGGGTCGAAGTCGAGGTCGTGCTCGACCGCGTCGTAGCGCGGCCCGGTCGGCGCGGCGGCGTAGGCGAGCGCGAGGCCGGGCTGCAGCCGCGGGTCGAACGGCGGCAGCTCGACGTCTCGTACGGTCATCGCGGCGTCCGCGACGCCGAGGCGGCGGGCGAGCCGGGCGGCGCCGTCGCGCAGCGCCGTGGCGAACTCGTCGTCGCCGTGCGCGGCGGCGGCGACGAACGGCGCGGGGTCGGTACCGAAGCCGCAGCGCGGCCAGCCGGCCGGGAGCCGACCTCGTTCCGCGGCCTCGTACAGGCAGCCGAGGGTGCCACCGACCGACACCGGGTCCAGACCGGCGTCGAGGCAGGCCGCGACCGCGGCGAGCACCGTGCCGGCGTCGTCGACGCCGAGGTTGGGGCCGAGCGCCGCAACCGCCTCCTGGTGCAGCGCGACCGGCGGGCCGGCCGGCGGCGCGAAGACCTTCAGGCAGTCGGTCGGGCAGTCGGGGCACGGTGCGGCGTCGCGGTAGCGGTCCAGGAACCGCTCCGGGGCGAGGCCGTCGCCGGCCGCGGTGGCGGTGTCGGCGAAGTTGCGGCGCGCGCCGTACCCGGGTGCCGCCTCGTACGGCCAGACGCCGAAGCCGGGCGGCTCGTGCTGCCAGGCGGTGAGCGGGTTGTCCGGCTGCTCGGCCCGGTAGCGCGCGGCGATCGCGGCCAGCCCGGCCGGATCCGGGGCCGGCGGTGGCGTGCCGGGCAGGCACACGATCGCGGTGAGGTTGCGGTCGCCCAGGATCGCACCGAAGCCGAGCCGCGCCAGCGGGAAGTACCGGTCGGTGAGGATCGTCGCGGCCCGGGCGCGGCGCCGGCCGGCCGGACCGATCACCGCGATCCCGGCCCGCACGCCGTACCGGGCCCGCAGCGTCTCGGTGGCCGCGACCGTACCGGCGTCGGCCAGCTCGGCGGCATGCGGTTGGGCGGCCCCGTGCGCTTGGGCGGCCCCGTGGAATTTGGCGGCCTCGTGCGGTTCGGCGGCCCCGTGCAGTTCGGCGGACTCGTGCAGTTCGGCGGAGCCGTTGTGCAGCACCAGGATCGACGGCCGGGCGGCGCGCCCGGTCAGTACCAGGGTGGCGGCGCCGGCCGATCGCAGCGCGGCGCCGAACGGCCCCTCGGCGCGCGTCTCACCGACCGCACCGGACAGCGGGGACAGCCCGATCGCGGCGACCCGCGCGGTACCGGGTGCGCCGCTGCCGGCGAGCGGGCCGGCGGCGAGGATCAGCGGTACGGCGGGGTCGAACGGGTCACGGTGACCGGCGGCGACCGCGTCGGCGAGGATGCGCAGGGCGGCGAGCGGCGCCGGCTCACCCGCCGGGTCAGGGGGCCCGGCAGCGGCTGGACCCGCGGTCCCGGGCGGGCCAGGTAGCGCGGCGATGCCGGGAGCGTCCACCCTGTCCACAGCCCCCCGGGGTTGTCCACAGCCGGCCCGCGATCCGCTGCCACGAACCGAATCGCGGGCTATCGTTGTGCCGGGGTCGCCCCCCGGGAGGGTGGGGGAAGGTGTGTCGCGCGATCCACCCCCGGCCGCCCCACAGGCCGCCGGCGCCGCCTCAACCGGCACACCCGCACCGGCCGTCCCGGCCGACAGCACGACCGACTCGGCCGTCCCGGCCGACAGCACGACCGACTCGGCCGTCCCGGCCGACAGCACGACCGACTCGGCCGTCCCGGCCGACAGGGCGGCCAGGTCGACTCTCAGCGCCACGCCGGCCCGTCCGGGTAGCGGTAGCGGGCGATCGACTCCGGCTTGATCTCGGTGGAGAACCCGGGTACGGCCGGCGGGACGTAACGGCCGCGGTCGATCACGGCGGGATCGACGAAGTGCTCGTGCAGGTGATCGACGTACTCGATGACCCGCCCGGTCAGCGATCCGGACACGGCGACGTAGTCGAACATCGACAGGTGCCGGACCAGCTCGCACAGTCCGACGCCGCCGGCGTGCGGGCAGACGGGTACCTCGAACTTCGCCGCAAGCAGCAGGATCGCCACGTTCTCGTTGACGCCGCCGACCCGGGCGGCGTCGATCTGCACGATGTCGACCGCCTGCGCCTGCAGCAGTTGCTTGAACATCACCCGGTTGTGTACGTGTTCGCCGGTGGCGACGAGCGTCGGTGCCACCGCGCGCCGGATCGCGGCGTGGCCGAGCACGTCGTCGGGGCTGGTCGGTTCCTCGATCCAGTACGGCTTGAACGGCGCGAGGGCCGCCATCCACTCGATCGCGGCGGGTACGTCCCAGCGCTGGTTGGCGTCGACGGCGATGGGCAGGTCGGGGCCGACGGCGGCGCGGGCGGCGGCGAACCGGCGCAGGTCGTCGTCGAGGTCGGCGCCGACCTTCAGCTTGATCTGTCCGAACCCGTCGGCGACCGCCTGCTTCGCCAGCCGGACCACCTTGTCGTCGGAGTAGCCGAGCCAGCCGGGCGAGGTGGTGTAGGCCGGGTACCCGCCGGCAAGCAGCTGGGCGGCCCGTTCCGACCGGCCGGATACCTTGTCCCGCAACAGGTCCAGCGCTTCGTCCGGGGTCAGCGCGTCGGTCAGGTAGCGCCAGTCGACGAGGTCGACGAGCTGTTCGGGGGTCATCTCGGCGAGCAGCCGCCACACCGGCTTGCCGGCACGCTTGCCGGCGAGGTCCCAGGCGGCGTTGAGGATGCCGGCCGCGGCGAGGTGCATGACACCCTTCTCCGGGCCGAGCCAGCGAAACTGCGAGTCGTGCGTCAGCCGCCGGCCGAACTCGCCGAGGTCGGCGCACAGCGCGTCGACGTCGGTACCGATCACCAGCGGCGCCAGCGCACCGATCGCCGCGCACACCACGTCGTTGCCGCGGCCGATGGTGAACGTGAACCCGTGCCCGTCGGGTACCGCCGGATCGTCGGTGCGCAGCACCACGTACGCGGCGGAGTAGTCGGGGTCGGGGTTCATCGCGTCGGAGCCGTCCAGCTCCCGCGAGGTGGGGAACCGGATGTCCACGGTGTCCACCGCGGTGATCGTCGCCATGGTGCCGCCTTACGCGTTGATGAGGAGCTGGCGCTGCTCGCCGAGCCCGTCGATGGACAGCCGCATCGTGTCGCCCGCCGCCAGGTACGGGAAGCGGCCGGACAGCGCGACCCCCTGCGGCGTGCCGGTGTTGATCAGGTCGCCGGGCTCGAGCACCAGGTACTGCGACAGGTGCCAGACGAGGTAGCCGACGGTGAAGATCATGTCCGCGGTGCTGGAGTCCTGCCGCGGCTCGTCGTTGACGTACGAGCGCAGCCCGAGCTGCTGCGGGTCGCCGACCTCGTCGGCGGTGACCAGCCACGGGCCGAGCGGGTTGAACGTGGCGCAGCTCTTGCCCTTGGACCACTGGCCGCCGGACTGCTCGTTCTGGAACGCGCGCTCGGACACGTCGTTGGACACCGCGTACCCGGCGACGCACGCCAGCGCCTGCTCGGGCGAGTCCAGGTAGGACGCCGTGCGCCCGATCACCACGCCGAGCTCGACCTCCCAGTCGGTCTTGACGCTGGTGCGCGGGATCGCCACCTCGTCGTACGGGCCGACGACGGTGTTGCTGCCCTTGTAGAACAGGATCGGCACGCTCGGCGGCGCGGAGCCGGACTCGGCGGCGTGCGCGGCGTAGTTCTGCCCGATACACAGCACCGCGCCGGGCCGGGCGATCGGCGCGCCGACCCGCTGCCCGGCGATGTCCACGTCGGGCAGTTCGCCGGCGGCGTGCGCGGCACGCACCCGCTCGACGCCGCCGCCGGCAAGGAACGCGCCGTCGATGTCGGCGGTGACCGGCGTCAGGTCGAGGTGGCGCTCGTCGTCGGTGCGCAGCACCGGGCGCTCGGCGCCGGGCGCGCCGACCCGCATCAGCTTCACGTTCATGCCTCCAGTCGGTAGGTGGTCCGCGCGGTGGTGCCGAAGATGGCTTCGCGCTCGGTGTCGGTCGTGCCGTCGGGCAGCGCGTCGCGCAGTGCGGCGAGTACCCGGCCGTAGTCGGCGGCGGTGGTGCACACCGGCCAGTCGGAGCCGAACATCAGCCGGTCGGCGCCGAACGCCTCGATCGCGGCGGCCACGTACGGGCGCAGGTCGTCGACGCTCCAGCTGGCCCAGTTGGCCTCGGTGACCAGCCCGGACAGCTTCGCGGTGGCGTTGGGGCAGGCGGCGAGCGGCGCGATCGCGGTACGCCACTGTGCCAAGCCGGCGGCGCCGGCGGTGATGCGCGGTTTGCCCAGGTGGTCGAGTACGAACCGCAGGTCGGGGTGGGCGGTGGCGGCGCGGGCGGCGGCCGGCAGCTGGTCGACCCGGACGACGAGGTCGAAGGCGAGGCCGCTGTCGGCCACGGCGGCGAGGCCGGCGTGCGCGGCGTCGGTGTCCAGGAAGTCGGCGTCGACGCGGCCCTGGACCTGGTCGCGGATGCCGACGAGCTTGGCGGCGCCGGCCAGCGTGCGGTAGCCGGCGAGGGTGCCCGCGAGGTCGGGGTCGGTGAGGTCGGCCCAGGCCACGACGCCGGCGATCTCCGGCGTGGCGGCGGTGATGGCGAGGTGTCGGGGTACCTCCTCGGCCCGGCAGCACCCACCCTCGACCAGCACGGTACGAGAGACGCCGTGTGCGGTGAGTTCCGCGCGCAGGTCGTCGGCGGTGAACGGGCGGCGGATCGGGGCGAGTTCCGGCGCGTCGAGCCAGCCGTACCCCTGGTCGAGATCCCAGAGGTGGTGGTGGGCGTCGATCACGACGTACCCGAACTCTGCCGCAGGGTGATCGGATGTATCGGCCGGCGTCACGGCGTCGGTACCCCTTCCCGCAGCAGATTCTCCGCCTTCAGCTCGGACCATAGCGCGGAAGGGATCGGATGTGTGAACATGGCTGCGTTCTCTTCGATCTCCGCCACACTGCGCGCACCGATCGCCACGGAGGCCACCGCCGGATGCCCGAACGGGAACTGGATCGCCGCGGCGGCAAGCGGCACCTGGTGCCGGGCGCACACCGCGCCGATTCGCCGGGCCCGCGCCACCAGCTCGGCCGACGCCGGCACGTAGTCGAACGTGGCGCCCGGCCGCGGGTCGGCCAGCAGCCCGGAGTTGTACACCCCGCCGGCGATGATCGCGATGCCCTTCGCCGCGGCGACCGGCAGCAGGTCGGCCAGGCCGCCCTGGTCGAGCAGGCTGTAGCGGCCGGCCAGCAGGAAGCAGTCGAAGTCGCCGTCGCGCGCGAAGTCGGTCAGCATCGCCGACTGGTTCATCCCGGCACTGACCGCGCCGATCACCCCCTGCTCGCGCAGGTCGTGCAGGGCCCGGTACGCACCGTCCAGCGCGGCCGGGTAGTGGTCGTCCGGGTCGTGGATGTGTGCGATGTCGATCCGGTCCACGCCGAGCCGGCGCAGGCTGTCGTCGATGCTGCGCAGCGTCGCGTCGTAGGAGAAGTCGAACACCGGCTCCATCCCCGAGTCCTCGACGTAGAAGTCCTGCGCCACGGCGTTGGCAGCGGTACCGCGCGGCACCAGCATCCGGCCGACCTTGGTGGCGAGCACGTACCCGTCGCGGTCGAGCCCGGCGAGTCCGCGACCGAGGCGGCGTTCGGCCAGGCCGGCGCCGTACAGCGGGGCGGTGTCGAACAGCCGCAGGCCCAGGTCGAAGGCCCGGCGGACGGTGTCGACGGCGGCCTCGTCGCCGACCGCGTCGTACAGCCCGCCGAGCGGTGCCGTGCCCAGCCCGAGCCGGGTGACCTGCAGGTTCGTGCGGCCGAGCCGGATGGTGCCGGTCGGGTCCATGCTTTCCTCCTCGTGCCGGTGCCGGCAGATCCTATAGGATTTTGCCGTGACGACCATCCTGGACCGGCCCCGGTGAGCCCGCCGGCGCGGCGCACCACGCTGGTCGACGACGTGTACGAGTCGGTCAAGGCCCAGCTGATGGACCTGGTGATCGAGCCGGGCGCCCGGGTCAACATCGAAGCGCTGGCGCGCGACCTGGCGGTCTCCCCCACCCCGGTCCGCGAGGCGCTGGCGCGGCTGGAGTCCGACGGGCTGGTGCGCAAGCGGGCCATGTCCGGCTACACCGCGAGCCCGTTGCTGACCGCGGCGGAGTTCGAGCAGCTGTGCCAGCTGCGCGCGCTGCTGGAGGTGCCGGCGGCGCGGTTGGCGGCGGACCACCCCCACGCGGCGGCGCGGGCGGCGCTGACCGCGGCGGTGACACCGCCGTCGGCCGAGATCGACCCGAGCAACTACCGCCGGTACGCGCCGTTCACCGCGCACGACGCCGCCTTCCACGACCGGCTCGCCCGGCTGTCCGGCAACCCGATGCTCGCCGATGCCATCGGCCGGCTGCATGCCCACCTGCACCTGCACCGGCTGTACCTGCCGGCCGGGCCGGCCACCGACACGGTCGCCGAGCACCGCGCGGTGGCGGCCGCGATCGCCGCCGGTGAGCCGGCCGCGGCGGCCGCCGCGATGACCGAACACCTGACCGCGACCCGCGCGCGGCATATCGTCGCGTTCAGCACCACCGAGACCGGCAAGGAGTGAGCCAGTGCGGATCGGTCTGTTCGTCACCTGCGTCAACGACCTGATGTACCCGGGCACCGGGCAGGCGGTGGTCTCCATCCTGCGGCGGCTCGGGCACGACGTCGACTTCCCGGCCGCGCAGACCTGCTGCGGCCAGATGCACGCCAACTCCGGCTACCGGGCCGAGACGATGCCGCTGCTGCGCCGGTTCGTCGACGTCTTCGAGCCGTACCAGGCGATCGTCGCGCCGTCCGGCTCGTGCGCGGCGATGGTGCGCGAGTCGTACCCCCGGCTGGCCGCCGACGATCCCGCCCTCGCCGCACGCGTCGCCGCCCTCGCCCCCGGGTGTACGAGCTGTCCGAGCTGCTGGTCGACGTGCTCGGCGTGACCGAGCTGGGCGCCGAGTTCCCGCACCGGGTCACCTACCACCCGACCTGCCACGGGCTGCGGATGCTGGGGCTGGGCGACAAACCGCTGCGGCTGCTGCGCTCGGTGGCCGGCATCCGGCTGGTCGAGCTGGACGCGGCCGAGCAGTGCTGCGGCTTCGGCGGTACGTTCGCGCTGAAGAACCCGGACGTGTCGACCGCGATGCTCGCCGACAAGGCCCGGCACGTGCTCGACACCGACGCCGAGGTCCTCGCCGCCGCCGACAACTCCTGCCTGGCGCACATCGCCGGCGGCCTGACCCGGATGCGCACCGGGGTGCGCGCCATGCACTACGCCGAGATCCTCGCCACCACCGGAGGTACCCGATGAGGCGCACCGGCACGACCAGCACCGCACCGAGGTCCCGCCCGGTACCGAAGGGAGCACGCCGATGAGCGTCGATCCTCGAGGTAGGCGGCTGCTTCCGGTGCTGCCGCACGGATCCGGACACCTGGCGCCGCCGCAACCGTTCCCGCAGCGGGCCCGGGCCGCGGTGGCCGACCCGCAGTTGCGGGCCAACATCCGGCGCGCCACCCGCACCATCCGCGACAAGCGCGCCGCCGCGGTGTCCGAAGTGGACGACTGGGAGCAGTTGCGGGAGGCCGGCCGCACCATCAAACGCCGGGTCGCCCGGCACCTGCCGGAGCTGCTGGAGCGCTTCGAGCAGGCGGCGATCGCGGCCGGCGCCACCGTGCACTGGGCCCGCGACGCCGTCGAGGCCAACCGGATCGTCACCGACCTGGTCCGGGCCACCGGCAGCGACGAGGTGGTCAAGGTCAAGTCGATGGTCACCCAGGAGATCGAGCTCAACGACGCCCTGCAGCGCGCCGGCATCACCGCGTACGAAACGGATCTGGCCGAGCTGATCGTCCAGCTCGACGAGGGCGAGCAGTCGCACATCCTGGTCCCGGCCATCCACTACAACCGGGCCGAGATCCGGGAGATCTTCCGCCGCGAGATGCCCGACGCGCCGGCCGACCTCACCGACGAGCCGGCGGTACTAGCCGAGGCAGCGCGGCGCCACCTGCGGCGCAAGTTCCTGTCCACGAAGGTGGCGATCTCCGGCGCGAACTTCGCGGTCGCCGACACCGGCAGCCTGGTGGTGCTGGAGTCCGAGGGCAACGGCCGGATGTGCCTGACCCTGCCGGAGACGCTGATCAGCGTGGTCGGGATCGAGAAGCTGGTACCCAGCTTCGCCGACCTGGAGGTGTTCCTGCAGCTGCTGCCGCGCAGCTCGACCGCGGAGCGGATGAACCCGTACACCTCGGTGTGGACCGGCAGCACGCCCGGCGACGGGCCGAGCGACGTGCACGTCGTGCTGCTGGACAACGGCCGGTCGGCGACGCTCGCGGACACCGTGGGACGGCAGGCGCTCGCCTGCATCCGCTGTTCGGCCTGCCTCAACGTCTGCCCGGTGTACGAGCGGACCGGTGGGATCGCCTACGGCTCGGTCTATCCCGGCCCGATCGGCGCGATCATCTCGCCGCAGCTGACCGGCGTGGCCGCGAACAAGTCCCTGCCGTACGCCTCGTCGCTGTGCGGCGCCTGCTACGAGGTCTGCCCGGTCAAGATCGACATTCCGGAGGTGCTGGTCCACCTGCGGCAGTCCGGTGTGGACGGTGCCCGGGATCGCCCCTCGGCCGAGCGCACTGCGATGCGCACCCTGTCCTGGGTGATGTCCGACCAGCGCCGGTACGAGAACGCGCTGCGCGCGGCGCGCATCTCCACCGGCCCGATCGCCTCGGTCACCGGCCGCGGCCGGCGCCGGCGCCCGGGCGGCCCCGCCGGCAGCCTCGCGCACCTGCCGTGGCCGCTGTCGGCCTGGACCACCTCCCGGGACGCGCCGCTACCGGCCCGCCAGTCGTTCCGGGACTGGTGGCGCGGCCAGGCCAGCGGACCAGGACGTCCGACACCAGACGCCGCGGGCGCGGCCCGACCGCAGGCGGACCCGGGCATCGACCGCGATCCCGGTGCCGCACGGCCGGGTCCCGGTGCCGCACCGCCTGATTCCGGTGCGGCACGACCGGATCCCGGTGCGGCACCGCCTGATTCCGGTGCGGCACGACCGGATCCCGGTGCGGCACCGCCTGATTCCGGTGCGGCACGACCGGATCCAGGTGCGGCACGGCCGGATTCCGGTGCGGCACGGCCGGATTCCGGTGCGGCACGGCCGAAGGAGGGCGGCGATGAGTGAGGCGCGCGCCGAGATCATGGCCCGGCTGCGGACGGCGCTGCGCGACGTGCCCGCCGACGAAGCGATCGAGGACGCACCGGTGGCCCGCGACTACCGGCGGGACGGCACCGGCGCCGACCCGGCGCGGCTGCGCGACCTGCTCGCCGACCGGGTCGCGGACTACCGCGCCACCGTGCACCGCTGTGGCGCCGACGAGCTGGCAACCACCGTCCGCACGATCCTCGCCGGGCACGAGACCGCGACCCTGCTCGTTCCGCACGACCTGCCGGACGACTGGCACGCCGGGTACACCGGCACGATCTACCGCGACTCGGCGAACTTCCCGTACCCGCTGGCCACCCTCGACGCGACCGACACCGTACTGACCGGCTGCGCGGTGGCGATCGCCGAGACCGGCACGCTGGTGCTGGACGCCGGGATGGCGCAGGGCCGACGCGCGATCACCCTGGTACCCGACCATCACGTCTGCGTGGTCGGCGCCGACCAGGTCGTCGGTACGGTGCCCGAGGCGCTGGCCCGGCTGGATCCGGTGCGGCCGTTGACGTTCGTCGCGGGCCCGTCGGCCACCAGCGACATCGAGTTCGACCGGGTCGAGGGCGTGCACGGGCCTCGCCACCTCGACGTGGTCCTGCTGCACGGAGCCCCGGGCTAGCCCGCGTCGCCGCGAACGCCGGGTCGCCACCGACACCCGGGCGGCGCTGGGCGCCGCCGTCGTACGGTCGTGCCGGCTCAGCGGGGTGCGGCGAGGACGTTCTCGATGAAGGCGATCAGGTCGGCGACGTCGGCGTCGAACTCGGCGTCGAGGTCGAGTGGGCGGTCCAGTTCGGCGCCGAGTTGGTGGTGCGCGGGCAGCTCGTCGGCGGGTAGCTGGGCGCGGCGGGCCGGCAGCGGGAGGCTGCCGCCGGCGAACCGGCCACCCTGCTCGCTGACCGCGAAGCCGAGCACGAACGTCGAGAGCATCCGTTCGGCGCGGGCGATCTCCGCGGGCGGCACCCCGGCGTCGAGCAGCAGCTGGTAGAGGAAGTCGATCACCTGGACCGAGTCGGCGGTGACCGCCGGGCGGTCGAACAGCAGCGCGAACGCGGTCGGGTGGCGCCGGGCACTCTCCCGGGCGGCCTGCGCGAACCCGGCGAACCGCTCCGGCCAGGACAGCCCGCCGGCCGGCATCGGCAGGTCGGTGACCAGCAGCTCGACCAGCCCGTCGAGCATGTCCTGCTTGCTGCCGACGTGTGGGTACAGCGCCATCGGCGTGACGCCGACGCGCTGCGCCACGGCCCGCATGGACACGGCGGCGAGGCCCCGCTCGTCGGCCAGGGCCAGCGCCTCGGTCAGGATCTCGCGCCGTCGATCGGTCATCTCGACACCGTAGATCATCATCTCTTCCCTTCCCGCCGGACTCGCTATACAGTGTAGATCATCGCCTTATACATCGTAGATCATTTACGGGAGACAGCCATGCTGCACGCCACCGGCCTGACCAAGCGGTACGGGTCGACCACCGCCCTGGCCGGCCTCGACCTGACGGTCGGTCCCGGCGAGATCGTCGGCCTGATCGGCCACAACGGGGCCGGCAAGACCACCTTCGTGGAGATCACCGCCGGCCTGACCCGGCCGGACGCCGGCACCGTCGAGATCGCCGGCATCGACGCCGTCCGGCACCCCGCCGCGGCCCGCCGGCACCTGGGTCTCGCCCCGCAGCACCTCGCGCTCTACCCGAGCGCCAGCGTGCGACAGAACCTCACCGTCTTCGGCGGCCTCGCCGGCCTGCGCCGCCGCGCGCTGCGTGCCGCGATCGACGAGGTCGCCACCGCCACCGAACTGACCGACGTGCTCGACCGGCCGGTCGGACTGCTGTCCGGAGGCCAGCAGCGGCGCACCCAGACCGCGACGGCGCTGCTGCACCGCCCCGCCGTGCTGCTGCTCGACGAGCCGACCGTCGGCGCCGACCCGCAAACCCGGCAGGCGATGCTCGCCGTGGTCCGGCAGCGCGCCGACGCCGGCGTCGCCGTCTGCTACACCACTCACTACCTGCCCGAACTCGACGAGCTGGGCGCCACCCTCGCGGTGCTGCGGGCCGGCCGCGTGATCGCCCGCGGCACCCGCGACGAGCTGCTCACCGGGCTGCCGGGCGAGCTGCTGCTCGGCTACACCGACGGCACCGAACGCCGCATCAGCAGTACCGATCCGCGCGCCGAGCTCGCCGCCGCCGTCACCGACCCGACCCGTACCGCCGGGCTGTCCACCGTGGACATCCGGCGCCCCTCGCTGGACGACCTCTACCACGCACTGAGCCAGGAGGCCCACCATGTCGCTGCCTGACCGCACATACCGCGTCGCCGTGCTGCTGCGTCACAACCTCGTCCTGGTCGCCCGCGACCCCGGCCACCTCATCGCCTACCTGGTGATGCCGATGGTGCTGATGGCGGTCCAGGCGCCGCTGTACCAGCGGGCGCTGCGCGGCGTCGCTGGTACCACCCAGGTGGTGTCCGGGATGCTGGTGATGTTCTCGCTGCTCGCGCTGTCGATCGTGGGCAACGCGGTGCTCGCCGAACGCACCTGGCGCACCTGGGACCGGCTGCGCGCCACTCCCGCCGGCGCCGGCGAGCTGATGGTCGGCAAGGCCGCCGCGGTCTTCGCCGTCCTGCTGCTGCAACAGCTGGTACTGCTCGGCTTCGGCGCCGGGGTGCTCCGGCTGCGGCTGGGCCCGCAGCCGGCGCTGCTCGCGGTACCGGTGCTGTGCTGGGGTGCCGCGCTGCTCGCCGGCGGCGCCGCGCTGGCCGTCGTGGTCCGCGGGCACGGGCAGCTGTCCGCGGCGTGTGACGTCGGCGGCCTCCTGCTGGCCGGGCTCGGTGGCGCGCTCGCCCCGCTGTCCGCGATGCCGGGCTGGGCGCGGGCGGTCGCGCCGGTCTCCCCCGGGTACTGGGCAATGGGCGGGCTGCACGCCGCGCTGGCCGGTGACGTCGCCGGCACCGTACGAGACGCCGCGGTACTGCTCGCCCTGGCGGTCGCGGCCGGCGCCGTCGTCGCGGTCCGGATGCGCCGCGGCTGGACCCGCACGGCGCTGCTGTGACGCAGGCGGCGCCGACCGCGGACGGCGGCGACGGGTCCGCGGGCCGCTCAGCCCGCGGACCCGTCGCGCAGCGAGCGGTAGTAGGCGATCTTGCCCTGGATGTGCCGGCGGCGGGCGGTGAGCACCTCGATCCGCTCACCGAGCTGGGCGTCGTGCTCGACCAGCAGGTCGATGCGCTCGTCCACGGTGCCCTCGCCGGCGCGGACCAGGTCGGCGAAGGTGCGCAGGGCGGCGATCGGCATCCCGGTCTCGCGCAGGCAGCGGACCAAGTCGAGCAGCTCGACGTCGGCACTGCGGTACCGCCGGTGCCCGCTCGTCGAGCGCTCGACCACGCCGAGCACGCCGGCGCGTTCGTAGTAGCGGAGGGTGTCGTGGCTGACGTCGAAACGCGCCGCCACCTCGCCGGGTGTCAGGTACTCGCTCACCCGCCGAGGATCCCACCTGGAGTGCACTCCAGGTCAACCCGCAACGCTCCGCGGGCACCGTGTGGCGCAGGCTACGCAACCGGCGATCGGACGGTGGCGTGTTGTGGCAGCAGCACCGCCACCCACACGGGAGCTCTACGGGATGAATGCGCCTGGAATCGCGGTACGTCCGACCTCGGCGTCGGCCGCACTGACGCGCACCCCTAGGCTACGGGTGGTGAGTGCCACGGATTCCGCGTCGAGTGCAGAGCGCAGCTTCGACGAGTTCTACGCGGCCAACGTTCGCGGCATAACGGTGCAGATCTACGCATACTTCGGCAACATCTCCGACGCCCAGGACGTGGTGCAGGAGGCGTTCTGCCGGGCGTACCCGCGCTGGGAGACGCTGCGCGGCTACGACGACCCGGTCGCCTGGGTGCGCCGGGTCGCCTGGAACCTCGCCACCAGCAAGTGGCGACGGATGCGGACCGCGATGAAGTTCGCCCGCAAGCAGCGCGAGGAGCACATCCCCGGCCCGGGCCCGGACCACGTCGCCCTCACCGAGGCGCTGCGTACCCTGCCCGACCGGCAGCGCCGTGCGGTGGTGTTGCATTATCTGGCCGATCAGAGCGTCGCGGAGATCGCCGAACGCGAGGGGGTCGCCCCCGGCACCGTCAAGTCCTGGCTGTACCGGGCCCGCAACGCACTCGCCGAACGACTCACCGACACACCCAGCGGGGAGGTGAACGATGCCTGACACAGACCCGGACGACGACCGCGAGCTGCGCGCCGCGTTCGACAGCCTCCGTACCGCCGCCCTGCACGACCTGCCCGCACCGAGCGCCGACGCGGTCCGGCAGGCGGCCCGACACCGCCGGCAGATGCACCGGGTCGTGGTCGCCGCGACCGCCGGCCTGGTGCTGGTCCTCGGCGGTGGCGGCGCGTTGCTCGCCACCCAGCAGGGCCGCCCTCCACAGCACGTGACCGCGGCGAGCTCGCCGTCGAGCGCGCATCGCACCACCGCCGCTCCCGGCGACACCGCGTCGCCCGGCGACACGACCCGGCCGAGCGAACCCACCGGCAGCACCGGACCCGGCGGTGTCCCCACGCCCGGCGCCGGGTCGATGGCCGTGTCGGTCGGTTCCGGCCCGGTCGCCGTGACCGGACCCGGCCACGACACGCAGGTGACCGTGACCATCCGCAACACCGGCACCGAGCCGATCGCGAACGCGGTCGTGTCGATCCTGCCGCAGGACGGGTGGTCGGTGCACGACGGCGGCGCCTGCACCGTCGACGGCTGCCAGCTCGGCACGCTGCACGACCTGGCCCCCGGCGCCCAGCGCACCGTCACCGGCACCCTGTCGTACCTGCGGACGTTCACCTCGGCGGAGCCGGCCGGCGGCACCGTCACCGTCACCGCGCAGGACGACCGCGGCGGCACGCTCGGTACCGTCTCCCAGCCGTTCCAGGTCGACACCGGCGCCTCGCCGACACCCAGCAGCGGTGTCACGCCGTCCGAGCCGTCCTCCTCCCCCAGCCCCACCCCCACCCCGAACGACTGAACGACCGCTGCGGCCGGAGCATCCTCGACACTGGAACACCCGCCACCGCGGCGCGGACGCCGAGCCGCCGGTGGCTGCATGACGGCAAACGGGTGACCGCCCGCTTCTGACAGTCGGCCGGGACACCGTCAGCCGGTGGGCCAGACGACGGTGTCGAGGAAGTGCTCGATCGCGGTGGCGACCACCGCGTGCGCGGCCAGGCTCGCGGCGAGCGGTCCGGGCAGCAGCATGCCGTGATCGGCGCCCGGGATCTCGGCGACGTGCGGGGTCAGCCGGCGCGCCTCGGCGCCGTCCCAGGCCTCGTCCTCGGTACCGCCGACGAGCAGGAACGGTGCCTCGCTGCGGCCCAGTTCGGCGACCACCCGCGGGGTGTGCAGCAGCGGGGTCAGCCAGATCGCCGGCAGCCCGCGGTCGGCCGCGACGGAGGCGGCACGGGTACCGAGCGACTTGCCGACCAGCACCGTGGCGGCGCCGGGCAGGCTCTTCTCCACCCGGGCGAGGGCGTCGCTGACCTGGCCGCACACCCAGGCCTCGGACTCTGCGCTGGTCAGCCACGCGCGGGTGCCGGCCTGGTCGAGTTCGGGGGCGGTCCAGCGGACCGGCTCCACGTACCCGTCGCGCACCTCGACCGCCTCCTGCGCGAAGTACAGCAGCGGTGACTCGACGGGGTAGCTGCGGCCGGGAACCAGGACAGCGGCCCGGGAAACGCCCCCGGAAGCCGAGTCGGACGTATCAGTCATAACTGGGAACCTATCGCCCGACCGAGCACCGCCGCGACCCCGATCCGCAGCGCACCCCCTCCGCACCGTCACCCAACCAGGGCCATCGCCCCGTTGATCAAGGGAACGCGACACAACGTCCCAGGGCTCCGCGAACCGATCCCTTGATCAACGCGGGCGGGCCTTGATCAACGACACCGGGCCTTGATCAACGACGCCGGGCG
Organism: Actinocatenispora sera; assembly: GCF_018324685.1. Lineage (NCBI taxonomy): Bacteria > Bacillati > Actinomycetota > Actinomycetes > Micromonosporales > Micromonosporaceae > Actinocatenispora > Actinocatenispora sera. The sequence goes on from NZ_AP023354.1 coordinate 5,786,537, forward strand.
GGGCTTGATCGACGCGGGCGGGCGCGTGATCGACGCGGGCGGGCGCGTGATCGACGCGGGCGGGCGCGTGATCGACGCGGGCGGGGCTTGATCGACGCGGGCGGGTGCGTGATCGACAGGACGGGAGGCGGGCTGCGCGGCGGCGGCCTCGGTACGACGTGGCAGGCTGCACGGTGTGAGCAGTACAGCGGACCGGCCAGACGAGGCGCAGCCCCGCGACGGGGACGCCGCCGACCCGCCGACCCGCGCGACCGGCAGGGCGAGGCCAGGCGGCGTCGCGCTGGAGGCGACCCTGCGCCGGATCGAACGGGCGGCCGGCGGGCTCGCCGCCGAGAGCGTCGCCCGGATGGACGCGACGCTGCCGTGGTTCCGCGAGCTCAGCGCCGACCGGCGCAGCTGGGTGATGCTGATCTGCCAGTCCGGCGTCAACTCGTTCGCCGCCTGGACCCGGGATCCGGCCAAGCCGCCGGAGTTCGGCGACGAGGTGTTCGCCGGCGCGCCGCGCGAGCTGGCCCGGTCCATCTCGCTGCAGCACACGGTCGCGCTGATCAAGGTGACCATCGACGTGGTCGAGGAGCGGGTACCGGAGCTCGCCGCGCCGGGCGAGGAGTCGGCGCTGGCCGAGGCGCTGCTGCGGTTCTCCCGCGAGGTCGCGTTCGCCTCCGCCCGGGTGTACGCGCGGGCCGCCGAGTCGCGCGGTGCCTGGGACGCCCGGTTGCAGGCGATGCTGGTCGATGCGCTGCTGCGGGGCGAGGTCGGTGACGCGATGGCCAGCCGGGCCGCCGCGCTGGGCTGGTCGGACGCGACGCCGGTCGCGGTGGCGGTGGGCCGCTCCCCCGCCGGCGACGCCACCTCGGTACTGCACGGGCTGCACCGCACCGCGCGCCGGATCGGCGTCGAGGTGCTGGGTGGGGTACACGGCAACCGGCTGGTCGCCGTGCTCGGTGGCGCGCCGGACCCGGTGGCGGCGACCGCGAAGCTGCTGGAGGACTTCGGCGACGGGCCGGTGGTGGTCGGCCCGGCGGTGCCGTCGCTGGACGAGGCCACCGAGTCGGCGCGGGCCGCGATCGCCGGGTACCGGGCGGCGCACACGTGGCCGGGCGCGCCGCGCCCGGTGTCGGCCGGTGACCTGCTGCCGGAGCGGGCGCTGGCCGGCGACCCGGAGGCGCGCCGGCTGCTGCGCACCGACGTGTACGGGGCGCTGCAGCGGGCCGGTGACCTGCTGGACACGCTGGACGCGTTCTTCGCCGCCGGCGGCGTGCTGGAGTCCACCGCCCGCGCCCTGTACGTGCACCCCAACACCGTCCGGTACCGGCTGCGCCGGATCGCCGATCTGACCGGGTTCACCGCGACGGCGCCGCGGGACTCGTTCGCGCTGCGGGTGGCGCTGGTGGTGGGCCGGTTGGACCAGGCGGCGCCGCGGCCGCCGCTGCCCGCGCCGGCGCTGGCCGACGGCAGTACCGGCGGATCGACACTACCCAGCGCGTCAGAAACCGGCACGGACAGCGACGTACCGGATGGTCAGGCGACACAACTCACAGCGCCGCCGGAGGACCCGCGTACCGCCAATCACGCGGGTTGAACGCTCGTTTTGTTGACTCTCCACAACGTCCGTGGTCGGGTTTGGTTGATCAGAACCGGTCGCGAAGGGCGCGGGATCGGTCAGAGTCGACGCGTGCTCGCGATACTCGCCCCCGGACAGGGGTCGCAAAAGCCCGGCTTCCTGGCGCCGTGGCTCGACGTGGACGGCGTCGAGGCCCGGCTGCGCTGGCTGTCCACCGCCGCCGGCGCCGATCTGGTGCACCTGGGTACCGCGGCCGACGCCGACGAGATCAAGGACACCGCGCGCACCCAGCCGCTGCTGGTCGCCGCCGGGCTGGTCGCCGCCGAGCAGCTGCCGCTGGCGGGTGTCTCGGTCGTCGCCGGGCACTCCATCGGTGAGCTGACCGCCGCCGCCGTCGCCGGTGCGTTGAGCGCCGAGTCGGCGATGCTGTTCGCCGGCGTGCGCGGTCGCGAGATGGCCGCCGCCTGCGCGATCGAGCCGACCGGGATGAGCGCCGTGCTCGGTGGCGAGCCGGACGAGGTCGCCGCCGCGATCGAGGCCGCCGGGCTGACCCCGGCCAACCGCAACGGCGCCGGCCAGATCGTCGCCGCCGGCTCGCTGCCGGAGCTGGAGAAGTTCGCCGCCGAGCCGCCGGCCGGTACCCGGGTGCGGCCGCTCGCGGTCGCCGGCGCGTTCCACACCCGGTACATGGCGCCGGCCGAGGAGGCGCTGCAGCGTCTCGCCGACGGCATCACCGTGCGCGACCCGCAGCGGCGGCTGCTGTCCAATGCCGACGGCACCGCGGTCGGCTCCGGTACCGAGCTGGTTCGCCGGCTGGTCCGCCAGGTCACCAGCTCGGTGCGCTGGGACCTGTGCCTCGCGACGCTGGCCGACCTGGGCGTCACAGCGGTGCTCGAACTGCCGCCGGCCGGCACGCTGTCCGGCCTGGTCAAGCGGGAACTCAAGAGCCGCGGCGTGCCCGAGATCGTCACCCTCAACACCCCGGACGACCTGCCCGCCGCTCGGGACCTGATCGCACGGCACGGCGAGCCGGCCCGCTTCGCCGAGACGGGAGACAACGCATGATCACCCCCGGAGGACCAGCCCGCGGCACCAAGATCGTCGCGATGGGTCACTACCAGCCGGCGAAGGTGCTCACCAACGAGGACCTGACCCGCATCGTGGACACCACCGACGAGTGGATCACCTCGCGGGTGGGTATCAAGGAACGCCGGGTCGCGGAGAACGAGACGGTGGCCGACATGGCCACCGCCGCCGCCGGGAAGGCGCTCGCCAACGCCGGCCTCACCCCGTACGACATCGACCAGGTCATCGTGGCCACCTGCTCGTCGATCGACCGGTGCCCGAACGTGGCCTGCCGGGTGGCGAACAACCTCGGCATCACCGCACCGGCGGCGTTCGACCTCAACACCGGCTGCTCCGGCTTCGAGTACGCGCTCGCCACCGCCGACCACGCGATCCGGGCCGGCGCGGCCCGGCGGGCGCTGGTGATCGGCGCGGAGAAGCTCACCGACGTCACCGACTACACCGACCGCACCTCGTGCATCCTGTTCGGCGACGCTGCGGGGGCCGCGGTGGTCGAGGCGGTCGCCGACGACGAGGAACCCGGCGTCGGCCCGGTGTTGTGGGGTTCGGACCCGAGCAAGGGCTCGGTGCTGACCATCGAGGGGCGCCGCGGCTACATCAAGCAGGACGGGCCGACGGTGTTCCGCTGGACCCAGACCGAGCTGCCCAAGCTCATCGCGGAGACCTGCCGGCGGGCCGGTGTCGAGCCGTCCGAGCTGGGCGGATTCGTCGCGCACCAGGCGAACCTGCGGATCATCGAGCCGCTGGCGAAGAAGCTCGGCGCCACCAACGCGGTGGTCGCCCGCGACATCGTCGAGTCGGGCAACACCTCGGCCGCGTCCGTACCGCTGGCGCTGTCGAAGCTGATCGAGCGCGGCGAGCTCACCTCCGGTGTGCCGGTGCTGCTGTTCGGCTTCGGCGGCGGGCTCACCTACGCGGGGCAGGTCGTGCGCTGCCCGTAACCGAATTTCGCAGCCGTCGCCGACCCGACACCCCGGGTACGGCACCATGAGACGTCGGGTGCGGCGAAAGGCGCCGCGACACCCGGCAGGACAAGGAAGGAACACCGCATGACCCGCGACGAGATTCGCACCGGCCTGGCCGACATCCTGGAAGAGGTGGCCGGCGTGGACAAGTCCGACGTCGCCGACGAGAAGTCGTTCACCGAGGAGCTGGACGTCGACTCGCTGTCGATGGTGGAGGTCGTGGTCGCCGCCGAGGAGAAGTTCGGCGTGAAGATCCCCGACGACGAGGTCCCGAACCTGAAGACCGTCGGCGACGCGGTCACCTACATCGAGAAGAACGCGGCCTGAGAGGCTGTTGGGGAACGTCATGATCGGCTGCGCGGGCCTCGCTCGCTCGCTGGATCCGAGGTCCCCCCGACAGCCGCTACCCGCACCGACAGGATGGCCGGCCGCCGGACCGCCATCCTGTCCGTGTTGCACGGCTGGTACACCGGTCGCACAGGCAGACCGGTGACGATCGAAATGCTGGAGGCGACATCACGATGACGAGCCACTCCACGCCGGAAGTGGTAGTCACCGGGCTCGGCGCGACGACACCCCTCGGCGGGGACGTCGCGTCCACCTGGGAGGCCATGGTCGCCGGCCGCTCCGGCATCCGGGCCCTGGATGCCGACTGGGCGGCCGAGCTGCCGGTGCGCATTGCCGGACTGATGGTCGACGACCCGACCAACCACATCGACCGGGTGAAGGCCCGCCGGATGGACCGTTCCGAGCAGGCGGCGCTGGTCGCCGCGCGGCAGGCCTGGCGCGACGCCGGGCTGGACGAGGACGATCCGGACCGGGAGCGGGTCGCGGTCAGCGTCGGTACCGGCATCGGCGGCGCCCGCACCCTGGTCGATCAGCACGATCGGCTGCTCGCCAAGGGCCCGCGCCTGGTCAGCCCGCACACGGTGCCGATGCTGATGCCGAACGGCCCGGCCGCGTACGTCGGGCTGGAGTTCCACGTGCTCGGCGGGGTGCACTCGGCGGCCAGCGCCTGCGCGACCTCCTCGGAGGCCATCGCGCTGGGGCTGGACATCATCCGGTCCGGCCGGGCCGACGTGGTGCTCGCCGGCGGTACCGAGGCGGTGGCGTTCCCGCTGCCGATCGCCGGGTTCGCGGCGATGCGGGCGATGTCGACCCGCAACGACGAGCCGACCCGGGCGTCCCGCCCGTTCGACAAGGGCCGGGACGGGTTCGTGCTCGGCGAGGGCGCCGGCGTGGTGGTCCTGGAGCGCGCCGACCGGGCCGCCGCCCGTGGCGCCACGGTGTACGCGCGGCTCGCCGGCGCGGCGCTGACCTCCGACGGGTACGACATCGTGCAGCCGGACCCGGAGGGCACCCAGCAGGCCCGGGCGATGCGGCTGGCGATCGCCGACGCGGGCCTGTCGCCGGCCGACATCGCGCACGTCAACGCGCACGCCACCTCGACCCCGATCGGCGACATGGGGGAGATCGCGGCGATCCGCAAGGCGGTCGGCGAGCAGCCGGTGGTCACCTCGACCAAGTCGATGACCGGGCACCTGCTCGGCGCGGCCGGCGCGATCGAGTCGATCGCGACGATCCTCGCGGTACGAGACGGCGTCGTGCCGCCGACGATCAACCTGGACGACCCGGACGACGAGCTGACCCTCGACGTCGCGGCGAACGTCGCCCGCCGGATGGAGGTTCCGGCCGCGCTGAACAACTCGTTCGGCTTCGGCGGGCACAACTGCGCGCTCTGTTTCCAGCGCGTGTAGCTCTCGCGCGAGCACGGCGGCCCCGTCCGGGACAATGGACGGGGCCGCTGTGCGCTACCCGGGAGTCTCGATGAAACGCGTCGACTACGACGGACCCATCCACCGCGACTATCACGCCAGCCGAGCCCTCGGCGAGGAGACGAGCCGGGCGTGGCTGGAGCTGTTCGACACGATCCTGCCCGCCCGCCGGCCGCTGTCCGGGCTGGACCTCGGCTCCGGTACGGGCCGGTTCTCGCCGCTGCTCGCCGAGGCGTTCGGGCCGGTCACCGGGGTCGAGCCGGCGGACGCGATGCGGGCGGTCGCGACGCGCGAGTCGGCCCATCCGCTGGTCCGGTACGTCGCCGGTTCGGCCACCGCGATCCCGGCCGCCGGCGGCGAGTTCGACTACGGGCTGCTGTTTCTGGTGTGGCATCACGTGGCGGACAAGGACGCGGCCGCGCGCGAGATCGCCCGGGTGCTGCGGCCGGGCGGCACGCTGCTGGTACGCGCGCAGTTCAGCGACCGGATGCCGGACATCTGGTGGCTGCGGCACTTCCCGGGCGGGCTGGAGCTCGACGCCCGGATGTACCGGCCGCTGGCCGCCGAGATCGAGACGTTCGAGGCGGCCGGCTTCGCGGCGCGGCCGGACCTGCGGATGGTGCGCGACCCGTCCACGCAGACCAGGGCGCAGCGGCTGGCCCGGCTGCGGCATCGGTCCATGTCGGTGTTCCAGCACATGTCCGAGGAGCAGATCGCGGCCGGCTTCGCGTCGCTGCAACGCGAGGTCGACGCCGACCCGGGTGCCGCCGAGCCGACGGCGGAGGCGACCGTACTCGTCCTGACCCGCAGCTGAGCCCGGGTGGCTGAGCCGCGGTGGCCGTGTCCACGGTGGACGGAGCCACCCTCCGGTCAGCTGCCGGCGGCCGGTGCGGCGGCGGGCTCGGCCGGCTCGTCGGCGTCGTCGTGATCGACCGCGGCGAGCATCTCGTCGGTACCGGGGCTGCGTTCGGAGGCGAGCAGCCCGAGCCCGACGTAGACCACCAGCGAGGTCAGGATCGGCGTGGCGACCACGACCACCTGGCTGGACGGGATCACGTAGTAGACCAGTACGTAGGCAGCCAGGCCAAGGGCCCAGGAGGCGATCGCGGCGCGCGACCCGCTGTGCCGGAACCACGGCAGCATGCCGAGCAGCAGCGGGATGGAGATCGGTCCCATCAGCGCGGCGACCCAGGACACCACGATCGCGAGGACCCCGCCGAGGTTCGCCGACTGGGTGGCGACCAGCATGCTCAGCGCCACGAACACCACGGTGACCACCCGCGCGGTGGTGAGGCTGCCGCGGTGGGCGCGATGTCGCAGCCGGCTGGTGATCACCGGCAGCATGTCGCGGGTGACCACCGACGAGATCGCGTTCGCGTCGGACGAGGCCATCGCCATGGTGTGCGAGAACATCCCCGCCAGGACCAGCCCGATCAGCCCGTGCGGCAGGAACGTGGAGGCCATCACCGCGTACGAGGTGGTCGCGTCGGAGACGTGCACCAGCAGCGGCGAGGCGAACATCGGGAACATCAGCACGATCGGCCACAGCAGGTAGAGCAGCGAGGAGAGACGGGCGGTGCGGCGGGCGGCCGGCGCGCCCTCGGCCGCCATGTACCGCTGCGCCAGGTTCCACATCCCGCCGTTGTACTCGATGGTCTTCTCCAGCACGTACACCAGCAGGAACACGGTGGTGTACTTGGAGGTGGTGGGTGACAGGTGGCCGGCGGGCAGCTGGCCCCACATGGTCCAGATCGCGGAGATGCCGCCGAGCTTGCCGAGCACGACGACGATCATCACGATCGCGGCGATGGCCTGGATGACGAACTGGCCGAAGTCGGTGAGCGCGTCGGCCCACAGCCCGCCGGCGGTGCAGTAGACCAGGGTGATCGCGCCGGTGATCAGGATGCCCCAGGTCAGCGGCACCCCGGCGAACACGTGGAGCACCACCGAGATGGCCGCCCACTTGCTCGCCACGTCGAACACCTTGAGCAGCGCGCCGCTCCAGGCGAGCAGCTGCTGGGTCGTCACGTTGTACCGCCGGGCGAGGAACTCCAGCGGCGAGGCGACCTTGTACCTGCTGCGCAGCCGGTTCCACCGCGGTGCGAACAGCCAGCTGCCGATGCCGACGCCGATCCCGATGGTGGCGAAGCCCCAGAAGTAGATGGTGATGCCGTCGGTGTAGGCGACCCCGGCGTACGCGACGAACAGCACCGCGCTGTAGCCGGACATGTGGTGGGAGATGCCGGCGAGCCACCATGGCATCCGGCCGCCGGCGGTGAAGTAGTCGCTGACGTTGCCGATGCGCCGGTGCGACCACAGTCCGATCAGCACCATGACGCCGAAGTAGCCGGCGAGGACCGTCCAGTCGAGTGCGTGCACGATTCCACCCTCTTCGGGGTTGTCCACATATCTGAACGACGTCTGAGCTGTGAACCAATGTCGTGTACGAGAATCCTGCCGGAGAAGCTAGTGTGGGGTCGCGTGCCTGTCAATGCGCATGTACGCACGATTGCGGGCAGGCCGCCCAGGAGAGGAGCGCCATGGCACGGCAGGTACGGGACACGGCACCGACCCGCGCCGGCAGCACGACGGCCGGCGACACGGTGGATGCCGGCGCGGGGGTCAAGTCGGCCCGGCGGGCGATCGAGCTGCTCGAGACGTTCGCCGCCGACCGCGCCTGGACCTCGCTGTCGGACCTGCACGCCCGCACCGGGGTGCCCCGCTCCAGCCTGCACGGCCTGCTGCGCACCCTGCACGACCTGGGCTGGATCGAGTCCGACGAGGGCGGTACGAGGTTCCGGCTCGGGGTGCGCGCGCTGATCTGCGGCACCGCGTACCTCGACCGCGACCCCGCCCTGCCGTACGTGACCGACGCGCTGGAGCGGCTGCGCGAGCGGTCCGGGTTCACCACGCACTACGCGCGGCGCCGCGGGGACGAGGTGGTGTACCTGGAGACGCGAGAGTCGCGGCACTCGGTGCACCTGATCTCCCGGGTCGGCCGCACGCTGCCGGCGCACGCCACCGCGCTGGGCAAGGCGCTGCTCGCCGAGCTGACCGACGACGAGATCGCCCGGCTGCTACCGGCCCGGCTGCCGGCGCTGACCGAGCACACCGTCACCAGCCGGGACGCGCTGTGCGCCGAGCTCGCCGGCATCCGCGCCCGGGGGTACGCGACCGAGTCCGAGCAGGGCACGCCCGGGGTGGCGTGCGCCGCCGTCGCGATCGGCTACCGCATCCCCGCCACCGACGCGTTGAGCTGCTCGATGCCGGTCGACAAGGCCACCGACGCCACGGTACGGCGGGTCTGCGCGCTACTGCGGGAGATCACCGAGGAACTCGGCGCCCAGCTGCGCCGCGCCGGCATCCGCTGACCCGACCCGCCGCTCGATCCGGCACGAGTCCGCAGAACCCTTGTCCCGCAACCGAAAGGATGCATCTCTCGTGACCGAGACGGTACTTGTCACCGGCGCCGCCGGTACCATCGGCCGGCTGATGCGGCCCCGGCTGGCCCGGCCCGGCCGGGTGCTGCGGCTGCTGGACCGGGTCGAGCAGCCGCCCGCCGGCCCGGACGAGCAGGTCGAGCTCGTCACCGCCTCGGTGACCGATCCGGCCGCGATGACCGCGGCGTGCCGCGGCGTCGCGGCGGTGATCCATCTCGGTGGGATCAGCCGGGAGGCGCCGTGGGAGCAGATCCTCGCGGTCAACATCGACGGGACCCGGACCGTCCTGGAGGCCGCCCGGCTCGCCGGCGTACGGCGGGTGATCCTCGCGTCCAGCAACCACGCGGTCGGGATGCGAGCGGTCGCCGAGGCCGGCGCGGCCGGCGTTCCGGGCGACGCGACGCCGCGGCCGGACACGTACTACGGCGTGAGCAAGGCCGCGATGGAGGCGCTGGGCAGCCTGTACCACGACCGGTTCGGGCTGGACGTGGTGTGCATCCGGATCGGCTCCTGCTTTCCGGAACCGCCGGGCGTCCGCGGCCTCGCGACCTGGCTGTCGCCGGACGACGGGGCCCGGCTGTTCGAGGCGTGCCTGAGCGCACCGAGCCCGGGGTTCCGGGTGGTGTGGGGCGCCTCGGCGAACACCCGCGGGCACTACTCGCTGGCCGAGGCGCGGGCGCTCGGCTACTCCCCGCGCGACGACGCGGAACGCTTCGCCGAGAAGATCCTCGCCGAGTCGTCCCCGGCGCCCGGCGACGAGCTGCTCGGCGGCGGCTTCACCACCACCCCGGTCGGCGAGCCCAACCCGCTCTGACCATCCACAGTGGACAGTTCGGCGGCGGCGGCCAGCGCCGCGAGCAGCGCGGTGACCGCCGGCGGGTCCGGCGGCGCCCCGTAGCTGACCGCCCACACGGTACGCAGCCAGCCCGGCACCGCGACCGCCGACACCGCCGGGTGCCGGTGCGCGGCGAGCGCCAGTCCGGGCAGCGTCGCCACCCCGACGCCCGCCGCGACCAGCCGCTGCACCGCGACGTAGTCGTCGGTGGTGAACGCGATGTCGGGGACGAACCCGGCCACGCCGCACCGGCGCAGCAGGTCGGCGCGACACCGCTCGCAACCGGCGATCCACCGCGCGTTCCGGTAGTCCGTGAGCTGCGTCCCGCCGACTTCCGCCGTGATCAGCCACATCGGCTCGACCAACAGCTCGGTACTGCGCAGGTCCGCGCCACGCAGGTCCCCGTCACCCGGCCCGGCGCGCCCGGCCCGGGACGAACCCGCGGTACCGGCGCCGGCGGTACCACCGGTACGGTGCCGGCGCGGACCGTCGGCCGCGGCGTGCCGCTCGCCGCCCACACCGGAGTCGCCGGGCTCGGCTGGCTCAGCGGGGTAGCTGGGCTCCGCGGACTCAGCGGCGTGGCCGGAGTTGGCGGGGTCGGCGGGGTCGGCGGGCTCGGCAGGGGCCGTGGGATCGGTGGGCTCGGCAGGCACGGCGGGGGCCGCAGAGCCGGCGGGGCCGGCGGGGGCCGCAGAGCCGGCGGGGCCGGCGGGGGCCGCAGAGCCGGCGGGGGCCGCCGGGTCGGCGGGGTAGCCGAAGACGACCGCGACGTCGACCTCGCCGGAGCGCAGCAGCCGCAGCGCCGCCGGCGGCTCGGCCTCGACCAGCGAGACCTCCAGGCCGGGCACGTCGGCCGCGAGCGCGCCGAGCGCGGCCGGCACGAAGGTACCGAGCGCGGACGGGAACGCGGCCAGCCGGACCCGGCCGGCGGCGAGCCCGGTGAGCGCCGCGACCTCGCGTTCGGCGGTGTCGAGCCGGCCCAGGATCTCCTCGGCGCGGGCAGCGAGCAGCCGGCCGGCCTCGGTGAGCCGGATGCCGCGGCCGACCCGCTGGGTCAGTACCGCGCCGGTCTCGGCCTCCAGCCGGGCCAGGTGATGGCTGACCGACGCCTGCGCGTAGTGCAGCGCCTCGGCCGCCGCGGTCACCGACCCGTGGCGTGCCACCGCGGCCAGTACCCGGAGTCGGGGCACGGAGAGCATTGCCGAAATCTATCAACGTCGTCGATGGGTGTGGACGAAAGCTGACATTGGACCGATCGGTGCGTCGTGGCGAGACTGGCGGCATGGATCTCAACGACGTACTGCGAGCCGGCCGGGCGATCGCCGGGCTGCTGCCGCCGACCCCGGCCTGGTCGTACCCGCTGCTGGACGAGGTGACCGGGGCGCGGGTGGTGGTCAAGCACGAGCAGGTCCAGCCGACCGGCGCGTTCAAGGTACGCGGTGGTCTGGCGCTGCTCGCCGGGATGTCGGTCGCCGACCGGGCCCGCGGTGTCGTCACCTACTCGACCGGCAACCACGCCCAGTCGATCGCGTACGCCTGCCGGCGGTTCGGCGCGCCGTGCCGGATCGTGATGCCCGCCGACCCCAACCCGACCAAGCTCGCCGCGGTCGAGGCGCTCGGTGCGCGGGCCGACTGCCACGGCGCGGACCTGACCGCGGCGCAACGGTACGCGGCGGCCACCGCGGACGGTATGCGGCTGGTCGGGCCGGCCCACGAGGAGGATCTGATCGCCGGCGTCGGCACCGCCTACACCGAGCTGTTCACCGCGCACCCCGAGCTCGACGCGCTGCTGGTACCGGTCGGCGGCGGCTCCGGCGCCGCCGCGGCCGGCGTGGTCGCCGCGGCCCTGGCGCCGCACTGCGCGGTGATCGGCGTGCAGTCGGAGGCCTCCCCCGCCGCGCACGACTCGTGGCGCGCCGGCGAGCCGGTCGAGGCGCCGAACCGTACCGCCGCGGAGGGGTTGGCCACCGGCAGCGGGTTCCCCCTGACCCAGCGGCTGCTGCGCGCCCACCTGCGCGACTTCGTCCTGGTCAGCGACGAGCAGCTGCGCGCCGCCCAGCACGTGCTGCTGACCCGGGCGCACACGCTCGCGGAGGCGGCCGGCGCCGCCGGCCTCGCCGCGCTGCTGGCCGACCCGGACCGGTACGCAGGTCGCCGGGTCGGCATCGTCGTCACCGGCGGCAACGCCAGCCCGGCCGAACTGTCCGCCGTCCTCGCCCGTCCGTGAGGCCTCGCGGCGCAGCCTGACCCCGACCGGGCGACGCGTCCACCGGGCGGGTCAGCAGGCGGAGCGGGGCAGGCCGGGCACGTCGACCGGGGAGCGGCCGGGCGCGGCCGCCTTCCCGGCGAGGACGTCGGCGACGGCCCCCATCGACTCCTTCGTGGCACCGAAACTGGCCAGCACGGTCGGCGAGTGCACCTTCGCGGCCAGGTACGGCTCGTCCATCGCCACTGTCACCGCGGCGTCCGGCGCCAGGTCGGCGGTGGTGTCGCCGTACCCGGTCAGGGCGACCTGGGTGCCGCCGGAGTCGCCGACCGACACCCCGTCGGCGCGCAGCGCGGCGGCGAGCCAGGCCCGCTTCTGCTCGGTACCGCCGGTCAGCCGCACCGTGCCGGACACCAGCGGGCCCGAGCAGCGGCCCCGCAGTACGGTCATCGCCGCGGCGGCCACCTGCTGCGCCACCTTCTCGTGCCCGGCGCTGTGCACCGTGGACGCCGCCGGCTGGCCGAACCTCGCCAGCCGCGCCCGCAGCGTCAGTACCCGCCGGGCCGCCTCGACCAGCCGGGAGCGCGGCAGCTGACCGGACTTGAGCGCGGCCAGCAGCCCGTGCTGGGCGGCGGTCAGGTTCGGCGGCTCCAGCAGCAGGTCGTTGCCGGCGAGCAGGGCGTGCACCGCGGCCTGCCCACCGTCGTACCGGTCGGTGATCGGCGCCATGTTGAGCGCATCCGAGACCACCACCCCGTCGTAGTGCAGCTGGCCGCGCAGCACGTCGTGCAGGAGCTTGTGGGACAGCGTGGCGGGCACCCCGGGGTCGATCGACTGCACGTCCAGGTGTCCGGCCATGATCAGCCAGCTGCCGGCCCGGATCGCCGCCTCGAACGGGGGCAGATCCTGCGCGTCGAGCTGCGCCCGGCTCTGCGTCAGCACCGGCATCGCCCGGTGGCTGTCGGTACTGGTGTGGCCGTGGCCCGGGAAGTGCTTGGGGCTGGCCGCGACCCCGGCGCTCTGCAGCCCACCGACCGCGGCGGACACCTGGCCGGCGACGGCGGTCGGGTCCGAGCCGAACGAGCGCGACCCGATCACCGTGTTGCCCGGCCCGCCGAGCACGTCGGCGTCCGGCGCGAAGTCGACGTTGACGCCGAGCGCGGCGAGCTCGGACCCGGCCATCGCCCAGGCCGTACGGGTCAGCTTCGCGTCGTGCGCCGCGCCGACGCCCAACCCGGTCGGCAGAGGGCTGATCCCGGTACCGATCCGCAGCACCGTACCGAACTCCTGGTCGGTACCGATCAGCATCGGCAGCCCGGCGGTGCGGCCCGCCTGCTGCAGCCCGCCGGTCAGCCGCCGCACCTGCCCCGGGGTGGCGATGTTGCTGGTCGGATTGGTCTGCGCGGTCGGGTCGCCGGCGCCGCCGCCCTCGTTGACGAGCATCAACCCGCCCAGGTGGTACCTGCGGACGAGCTGCGCCGGGGTGTCGGCGCCGGCGATGCTCCGGTTGTGCGCGGCGGACTGCTTGGACACCGAGTCGGCCCGGTAGCCGTACGCCACCGGCATCAGCACCTGGCCGACCAGCTCGGCGTCCGACAGGTGCCGGACCAGGTACGCGGCCTGCTCGGCCGGATCGCCGGACGGGGTCGGGGTCGGCGCGGTGGACCGGCCGGGGTGGTCGCCGCCACCGGAACCGCCGTCGGAGCCGCAGCCGGCGGCGCACAGCAGGCCGGCCAGCACGGCGGCGGCCACGGACAACGACCGGGAGGTACGGGAGGGACGGGTCACGGCGGTTAGCACACCAGCCGGACGATCGCGGGATCCCACCGGGGTCGCCGCACCCGATCCGACCTCGGTGGAGACCCCGGCGCGGCGACCGGGCTCGGCCCGGCCCGGCCCGCACCCCGGATCCCCGCGGATCGGATCCGCGGCGGCGGCACCCGGGCGTTGCGGCACGCACGGCGGCCAGACAGCACGGTACGGCCGGCCCACGGCGGGGACCGGCCGTACCGCGAGGTGCCTCAGCCGACCTGGGTCAGCCAGGTGACCGGCGCGCCGTCGCCGGCGTGCCGGTACGGCTCCAGCTCGGTGTCCCAGGATGCACCGAGCAGCCGCTCCAGCCCGTGCGCGAGCGCCTCGGGGCCGGCCGCGGTGGCCAGCAGCGAGCGCAGCCTGTCCTCCGGCACCACGATGTCGCCGTTGGCACTGACCGAGGCGCGGAAGATGCCGCGACCCGGCGCGTACATGATGCGTTCGCCGTCGACGCCGGGGCTCGGCTCCTCGGTCACCTCGAACCGCAGCATCGCCCACTGCCGGAGGGCAGCGGCAAGCTCCGACCCGGTCCCGGCCCGACCGGACCACGAGCACTCCGCCCGCACGGTGGTCGGATCGGCGGGCTGCTGGGTCCACTCCAGTCGAACCGGCGTGCCCAGCACACGCGCGATGGCCCACTCGACGTGCGGGCACACGGCAGGCGGGCTCGAATGGACGTACACGACGCCTCTAGTCGGCACGATCGACCTCCCGGTTGACGAGGTGCGCCTTCCCCCGCGTCCTCGCTCTGCCAGGTGGTCGGAAACATGATGACTTGTGGCACTGGCGTTGCGCCAGCGTTCTGCGGATTTTGATGATGTGGTTGTCTGCCGGCGGGTGGAAACGCTAGCGGAGTCGGGTTCGGCGGGCGGGCCGAATGGTAGCCGGAGTGGTCAAGATGACCCGGCGGTGCCCCATCCCGACCGAGCCGGTGCCGTACCGCATCGGATACGCTGGGATGTGGACGGGGTCGCGCGCCGACGCTGTCCCCATCAGGTTGAGTGTTCAGCCCCCCGGCTCGGCGCTCAGCGACCCGACAGCATCGCCCGGCGGTGATCCGCCGCGTGGCGATCGAGGAGTGCAAGGAGTTCCACGCGTGGCCCAGTCAAAGACCGCACGCGCCTCGGTTCGCGCCGGCCAGGCGTCCGGTGGCGCCCTCAGCGTGCTCGGCGAGTACAAGTACCTGATCCCGCTCAACGGCGGCAAGAACGTCTACGTGCGCAACCTGCTGAACGGCAAGACCACCCGGCTGCGCACCGACTCGGACAAGTTCGTCGACGAGGTCAAGTCGCTGGCCGAGGGCGGGCACGGCACCAAGATCAAGGCCGAGCTCGAGGGCCTGCAGGTCGCCTTCCCCGACCACGGTTGGGACGTGACCACCAAGCGGCTGGTCGACGCCGGCGTCTTCGGTGAAGCCTGATCCACCCGGTCCGCGCCCGACCCGGTCGGCGCTGACGTCGCAAGCCACGATGCCCCGGTGCCCGCACCGGGGCATCGTGGCGTCCGGCCGCGGCGGCACCGTTCGGGTGACCCGCCGGTACCGGAGCGGGTCGCCCCGTGCGGTGCCCGGCGACCGGGCTGCGACGTTCGACGTGAGACGGGCCGACTCGGGCGGTTCCGCCGGTGCGTGCAGTGACTACTGTGATCCGGGTGGACACACCCCTTCCCGAATTCGTCAACTGGCCGACGTTCCCGTTCAGCGGTTCACTCACGGTGCGTCCGCTGGAACCGCCGGCCCTGCCCGAGCCGCCGCGGGACGGCGAGGAGATCGCCAACTGCCGGGCCTGCCAGGCCCACGACGATGCGTACATCTGGGTCGACGAGCGCTGGCGGGTCAAGGCCACCGACCAGCCGCCCGGCCTGCCTCTGGTGCTCTACCTGGAACCGCGCATGCACCTCGACCTGGGCGACCTGCCCAACCTGGAGGCCGCCGAGCTCGGCCTGCTGACGGTACGCATCGAGCGGGCGATGCGCTCGCTGCCGGGCGTGGCCCGGGTGCACGTCAACCGGTGGGGCGACGGCGCCGCACACCTGCACTTCTGCTTCCTGGCCCGGCCGGCCGGTGCGCTGCAGCTGCGCGGCTCGTTCCTGTCGATGTGGGACGACATCCTGCCGCCCATCAGCACGCACGACTGGCGGGAGAACCAGTCGTTCGTGGCGGCCTGGCTGGCCGACCAGGGCGGCACCTCGATGCTCGCCTCCTGACCGCCGGGCCGCCCGCGGCACCGGCGAAGGCACTGCCGGCGGGCCGCATCCGAACACGACGGAGGCGCACCGCGTACCGCGGTGCGCCTCCGGACGGACAGGGGCGCGAGTGCCCGGTGTCGCGGTCGGCTCAGGCGCCGGTCGCGAACGGGTTGGTCGCCCCGTCGGTGGTGTAGTGCACGGTGTCGAACGTGCCGTCGTGGTCGGTGTCGGTCGCCACCGCGTCGACGTGCCCGTCGTGGTCGGTGTCCGCGGCCACCTCGTCGATCTTGCCGTCGTAATTGCTGTCCACGCCGACCTCGTCGACCCGGCCGTCGTAGTTGCTGTCGACCGCCATCTCGTCCGGCGAGCCGTCGCCGTTGGTGTCCACGCTCCAGGTGTCGGCCCGGCCGTCGGCGTTGGTGTCCATCTCGCCGTGGTCGGGCGAGCCGTCACCGTTGGCGTCCCAGTCGACCTGGTCGACCTTGCCGTCGCCGTCGGAGTCGTACTCCCAGGTGTCCGTGCGGCCGTCGCCGTTGGAGTCGAGATCCACCTGGTCGGCGTAACCGTCGTGGTTGGCGTCGATGACGTCGGCGCTGGAACCATCGGTGTACTCGACCTGGATGTCGTCGTGGCCGGTGTCGAAGTCGCTCATCGGGGATCCCCCAGGTTGTCCTATGCGGCGCCCTCGTGCACCGCGTTGGACGTAACCCTAGGTGAGCCGCACAACCACCGGATCACCGATTCGTGCCAGCACCCGTACCGGTCGTTCCGGTGCCGGAGCGCCGGCTCGGTCGGCGCCGGATCACCGGCGCGCTCCGGTGTCGGCCCGCCGGCTCAGCCCGGTGCCGGCCCGTCGGCCAGGCCGAGTTCGCGGGCGAGCACGGCGGCCTGGGCCCGGTTACGCAGCGACAGCTTCGCCAGTACCCGGTGTACGTGCGTCTTCGCGGTGGGCTCGGCGATGCCCAGCGCGGCGGCGAGCTCGGCGTTGGACGCGCCGCGGCCGAGCTGCACCAGTACCTGCCGCTCGCGCGGGGTCAGCTCGGCGAGTTCCGGTGGCGCGGCCGGCGCCGCCGGCCGGGCGGCGAATGCGGCGATCAGCCGCCGGGTCACGCCCGGCGCGACCATCCCGTCGCCGGCGGCCACCACCCGTACCGCGTCCACCAACTGCTGCGGGTCGGCGTCCTTGAGCAGGTAGCCGGCGGCACCGGCGCGCAGCGCGCCGAACACCAGCCGGTCGGTGTCGAACGTGGTCAGCACCAGGACCTCGGTGAGCGCTTCGGCGCTCAGTACCCGGGTGGCCTCGATGCCGTCGACGCCGGGCATCCGGATGTCCATCACCGTCACGTCCGGGCGCAGCTCGCGGGCGAGCGCGATCGCCTCGGCGCCGTCGCCGGCGGCTCCCACGACGGTCAGGTCGGCCTCGGCCGCCAGGATCATCGACAGGCCGGCGCGCACGGTCGGCTGGTCCTCGGCGATCAGGACCCGGATCACGACGCGGCCTCCGGCGCGCGCAGCGGCAGGCTGGCCCGTACCGCCCAGCGGGTGCCGTCCGGGCCGGCGGTCAGGGTGCCGCCGAGCAGGGTCGCCCGCTCGCGCATGCCGATCAGGCCGGCCCCGGAGCCGGGTACCGCCGGGTCCGGGTCGGCGCCGGCCAGCGGACTTTCCACCTGGACGGTGACGGCGGCGGCGGTGCGGCCCAGGCGTACCTCGACGGGACCGGGGCCGGCGTGCTTGAGCGCGTTGGTGAGCGCCTCCTGCACGATCCGGTAGCCGGCCAGATCGACCGCGGTGGGCAGGGCGGTGCGGTCCGCCTCGGTGAGCTGGTCGTGCAGGGTGACGGCGAGGCCGGCGGCGTCGACCAGCTGCGCGACGCCGGCGAGGCCCGGCCGGGTGACCGACGGCTCGTCGGCGCCGGACTCGCGCAGCAGTCCGATCATCGCGCGCATCTCGGTCAGCCCCTGCACGCTGTTGTCCCGGGCCAGCTGTACCGCCTCGCGCAGCGCCGGCGCCGAGTCGCCGGCGACCCGCAGCGCGGCGGCCGAGCCGACCGCGATGGCGGTGAGGTGGCCGGCGATCACGTCGTGCAGTTCTCGGGCCATCGCGGCCCGTTCGGCGGCAACCGCGGCGCGGTGGTCCAGTTCGGTCAGCCGGGCCAGCTGGCGGGCATGTTCGCGATGCTCGGCGAGCTGGTCGCGGTGCACGCGCACGACCGCGCCGGTGGTGGCCGGTAGGACGGTCACCAGGGTGGCGGTCATCCCGATCGCGACGCCGGCCTGCAGCGCGAGCCGCCAGCTCTGTCCGTCGGCCCGCAGTACCGCCAGCAGCACCACCAGCGCCGCGAGCGAGACGACCACGGAGCCGCCGAGCAGCCACCGGCCGGCGCCGCGCGGCCCGTAGACGCAGGCCGCGTAGACGAGGTCGAAGAACACCTGCCAGGTACTGATGGAGCCGCCGAGCAGCAGGTCCGCGGTGACCGCGGCGACCCCGACGGCGAGCGCGAGCAGCGGCGCGGTACTGCGGAGCAGGTCCGCGCCGACGATCGCGCAGAACGGGATCAGCAGCAGGGCCAGTCGGGCGTTCGGCTCGTACAGCCCGACCGCGAACAGTACGGCACCGACCGCGGCGCACGCCGCGGCCGAGCCCACGTCGCGCCGCGGCGGCAGGCGCCGCGGCCACCATCCGGTCACCGCCATCACCACATCTCAACATCACCCGGCCGCGGCGCGGGCGGGCCCCGCCGTACATCGTTCGGATCATGCCGGGTTCGGCTGGTGCGACGATGCGGTACCGGTTCGCGGTCGAGACGCTGGTCTGGTGCTGTTCGCGGTGATCGTGGGATGCGAGATCGGGTTCTGGCTGCTCGTCGGCGCCGGACTGGCCTGCCGGTACCTGCTGCGCCGGCGCCGGGCGAGCACCGTGCTGCTGGCCGCGGTACCGGTGCTGGACCTGGTGCTGCTGATCGCCACCGTGGCCGACCTGCTGGCCAGGCACGCGGTGGCGGGGCCGCAGCACGGCCTGGCCGCGGTGTACCTGGGTGGCACGGTGGTGTTCGGCCGCGGCATGGTGCGGTGGGCGGACCGCTGGTTCGCGTACCGGTTCGCCGGTGGGCCGCGGCCACCGAAGCTGCCGAAGTCCGGCCCGGTGCGCGCCCGGTACGAGTGGCGGGAGTGGGGCAAGGCGGTGCTCGCCGGCGCGATCGCCGCCGCGCTGCTCGGGCTGATGGCCCTGGTACTGGGTGATCTGCACCGATCGGCGGCGCTGCTGTCCTGGTTGCCCCGGATCGGACTGGTGCTGGCGATCTGGCTGATCTGGCCGCTGACGACCGTCCCTGGTGCGCTGCGCGGCGCCGGCGTCCCCGCCGCGGAACCGGACGAGAGGGACGGACGGTCGCAGTCCGCCACGAATCCGGAGCGCGGTGACCGGTCCGGATCGCGCTGAGGCACCCAGGCTGTTCCCAGCTCGCCGGCAGGCTCGCTCCATCCAACCGTCGTAGCCTCGGCCGAGAGGGGCACCGAGCCGGAGCCCCGGACGAACGGGGAGGTCGGGATGGGGTTGCGAGCGCGGCTGCGCCGCCTGTTCGCGCCGTCGGACCCGCGCGGCATCCGGTCGGCCGGACAGATCCGCGCCCACCGCGGCGGATACCAGTCGATGCTCGACCGGGAGGCGACCCCGACCGATCTGGACGAGCTGCGCGAGTTCGTCGCGACCCGCACCGGCGTGGAGTTCTACCTGGAGCCGGAGACGACCGCCACCGACACCACGGTCGCCGCGGTCGCCGCCGACGGCGAGTGGATCCGGCGCCGCGTCGGTTCGGCCCGAGTGGCCAGCCGGCTCGCGACCGAGCTGCACATCCCGCTGTACGACGCGGGCGTGCTCGGCTATCCGGCCGCGATGCGCCGCTACAAGCGCAGCTGACCGCGGTCCCGCGGCCATCCGCCGCCGCGCTGCCGCCGGCCCGCCGGGGCCTCGCCGCGGGCAGAATCCACCTCCGCCACCGGGGCCAGGCGGTTCTACGATCGAGAGGTAATCCCACAGATCCGTTGCGGCGTACGCCGTGCCTGCGCCACGGCGTACGCCGGTCGTAGCGGAGGTGCTGGATGACCCCAGGCAACAGCGAACCGGCGCCGGACACGACCCGGTGGTCTGATCCCACCGGCCCGGTGGTGGCGGTTGTCGTCCTGGCGGCGGAGCCGTCGCCGGCACACCGGCCGGTGGAGGCGACCCCGGTCGGCGGGCGACTGCTGCTCGACCGGACGGTACGGATCCTGCACGCGGCCGGCGTGCGCCGGGTGCTGGTGGCCGCCGGCCGGCGCTCCGGTGACCTGGTGGCCGGGCTGGTCACCCGGCACGCGCCCCCGGCCGAGCCGTGCCCACCGCCCGCCGACCTGCCGCCCGGCCGGTACCTGCTGGTCGGTGCGGCCGCGGTGTTCGACGCGGAGACCGTGCGCGATCTGGCCGAGCGGACCGGCGTGCGGTGCACCGACACGACGCTCGCGGTGGTCGACGCCGGTACCGCCCGGGAGGTACTCGCGGCGGACGCCACGGATGCGGCACTGGACGCGGTCGCCGGGCTGGTGTTGCGGCCGGCGGCCGGGTTCGCGACGACGCTCGGCGGCGACCGGGACGTCCGCCGGGTGCACCGCGCGCTGTGGCACCGGTACGGGTCGAAGCCCAGCGACGGGCTCGTCTGCCGGTACCTGAACCGGCCGCTGTCGCGGCCGGTGACGCTGCTGCTGGCCCGTACCGGGGTGTGGCCGGACCTGCTCAGCGGCCTGAGCTTCGCGGTCGCGGTGACCGGCGCCGCGGTGATCGGGTTCGGCGGCCGGTGGTGGACGATGCTGCTCGGCGGCGTGCTGGTCCAGGCCGGCAACGCGCTGGACGGGGTGGACGGCGAGGTGGCCCGGATCGGGCTGCGGACCTCGCGGCGCGGCGCGCTGCTGGACACGATCCTGGACCGCTACGCCGACCTCGCCGTCATCGCGGGGCTGGTGCTCGCGGCCGGCGGGCGGCCGGTCGACTGGGCGTTCGGGTTCGTGGCGGGCGCCGGCAGCCTGCTCGTGTCGTACCTCAACGTGCTGGCGCCGGGTGCGCCGCAGCGGCTGCTGCGCCGCGACGTCCGGCTGCTGCTGTGTGCGGTGGCCGCCGCGGTGTCCGCGCCGCTGGCCGGCCTCGTCGCGCTCGCCGTGCTGGTCAACGCCGACGCCGCCCGGGTGTTCGCCCTGGTGTTGCGGCGCGCGCCGGGCAGCCGCTGACCGCCGCTCCCCCGGGTCGCCACGGATCGTGGGCTTGCCGGCGGGAGACCGTACCGGCCGGGCCCGGAGGGACCCGGCCGGTGGATTCGGTCGTGACCGGCGCACCGGCCGGTGGATCAGCGGGCGACGATGCCCATGAATCAGTCGGTGGATCAGCGGGCGACGATGCCCAGTCCGTTGGCGACCGGGCGCTCCGCCGCGCCGGTGGGCAGCTTGTTCACCAGCGTGACCTCGTCGCTGCCGGGCAGCCGGGCGGCGCAGGTGGTGGAGCCGCCACCGTCGAGGTTCATGCCGTCGGCCGCTCCGAAGCCGGCGAGCAGGTCGGCTTCCTCGGCCAGCGTCAGCCCGCTGCCGGACTCGGCCAGCCCGTCGGTCGTCATCAGGTACAGCGTGCGCCCGTCGGCGCTGATCCCGGCCCCGGTGCGGGTCGCCGCGACCTTGTCGTCGACGCCGGTGATCGTGGCTCCGTCGCGCATGATCGGGGCACCGCCCACCGCGACCCGGAACGGCACCTGCGCGCCGGTCAGCCGGTACGAGACGTGCACCGGCTCACCGACGTGCAGCCCGCGCAGCGTGTCCGCGCCGGCCTCCCGGCCGACCAGGACGGTGCTGCCGGCCGGGATCGCACCCGCACCGGGCGCGTCGGCGACCGCGGTGACCCGGCCGTGCCGGATGGTCACCTCGGCGGTGTCGGTACTGCACGGGTCGCCACGCCTGGTGTCACTGCCGCACACCGCCCGCTCCCGCGAGGTGGCGCCCCAGGCGCTGGTGAACGCGTCGATGCCGCCCTCGGCGACCGCGTACTGGTTGAGCCCGGCCAGCGCGTACCGGTGGCCGGGGGTGACGATGCTGCCGGCCAGGGTGAGGGTGCCAAGGCGGGCCCGGCCGTCGACGCCGACGCCAATCACATCCCGGGTGGAGGTACCCGGCGCCATCGCCGGGCCGAACCGCTGCTTGTCCGGCACCGCCGCCTTGATCGCGCGGCCGCCGTCGACTTCGGGGCCGTCGGAGGAGCCGGTGGCGGCGACGCCCGGGTGCTGCGACTCGTCGATGTTGAAGTAGTCCGCGTTGACGCCGGCGACCGCGTGCGCGTCGGCGGTCATGCCGGACACCGTCTCGCGCTGGGCCACCGCGTCCGGGCGCAGCAGGCGTACCGACACGTGCGGGTCGGCGAGGTCGGCGGTGATCAGCTCGCCGGTGACCGTGCCGTGCGAGGCGGTGGCCTGGAAGGTCGCCAGGGTGACCCCGGACGCGAGCCGCTGGGTACCGGTGAGCTGGACGTCGCCGACCGCGGCGGCCGGGGTGACTGCCGCGGGTGCCGCGACCGCGGACGCCGGTACGGCGAGCGCGAGCCCGGCCGCGGCGAGCCCGGCCGCGAGCCATCGGTGGGACCGGATGCGGGGCATGGAAGTCTCCGTCCTTGTCGATGAAGAGACTGTCGGGGGACCTTCGATCGAGCGGGCCGATCATGAGGTTCCCCGACAGTCTCTGGGATGGATCTCAGCACCGATGGACGTGTCCGGTCAAGATCGACCATGGGCACGGGCCGTGACGTTTCGCCGCCTGGAACCGGATAAGGCGGGAGAATATCGGTGAAGTACCCGTGGCTTCGGAGGTAGGAATGATTGGAATTCAGGACATCTCACAGTGGAAAGGTGCGCCTGTCGTAGGTCCAGCAGGCGGGAAGATCGGCACGCTGGAGTCGGTCTACGTGGACGCGGCCTCGGACGAGCCGATGTTCGCCGCGGTCCGGCTGGGCATGCCGGGGATGCGCAAGATCGCGCTGGTACCGCTGGACGGCGCCCGGGTGGGCCGCAACGACCTGCAGGTGCCGTACGACAAGGGGCAGATCAAGAACTCGCCGACGCTCGGCGTGGACGAGGAGTTGCCGGCCGAGCGCGAGCCGGAGATCTACGCCCACTACCGACTGGGCTACACCCCGGCGCCGACGTCGTCCGGGCGCCGGCTGGCCCGCCGCTGACCCCGGCGGGCCGCGCCGGGGTCAGCCGTACGCGATGTGGTGCGAGGGCTTGTGGAAGCCGCGGATCGGCTGGCCGGACAGGTCGGTGAGCATCGTCTTCGCGACGGCGACGTCCACCGAGCTGGAGATGCCGGCGCCGACCGAGTCCCACGGATTGTCGGGCGTGCAGGCGGTGGCGGCCGCGGCGATCTGCGGGGTGAACCCGACGAACGACTCCGTCGCGTTGGTCTCCGAGCTACCGGTCTTGCCGCCGAGCGGCCGGGAGCCGAACATCTTCCCGACCTCGGGGCGGTGCCCCCGTTGCACTTGTGGTAGAAGCCCTGCTGGCCCACCGGGCAGCGGGCGGCGTCGGTGGCGGCCCGCGCCACGTCCTTGGAGACCGCGCGATGGCACTGCGGCTTCGCCGCGTCCGACGCGTGCCCCCGGGCGTCCACGATGGACTTCACCGGCAGTTCCTTGCAGTAGATGCCCTCGGCGGCCACCGTGGCGTACGCGTTGGCGAGGTCCAGCGGGGTGGTCTGCGCGACGCCGAGGGTGAACGCGCCCCAGCCGTTCGACCGGCCCTTGGAGGCGTACACCGCGTCGCTGTGCGCACGGAACTTGATGCCGAGCCGCTTGGCCATGTTGACCGCCTTCTCGGCGCCGATCTTCTGCTCCAGCCAGACGAAGTAGGTGTTGACCGAGCGGCCGTAGCCGTCCCACATGGTCCGGTAGCCGTCCATCCACTTCGGGTTGTCGTTGACCGGTGAGTAGTAGCCGTTCCCGGCGATGTAGTTGGTGCGCAGCGGGCTGGGCGCGTGGAAACCGGTGTCCAGCGGCAGCCCGGACTCCAGCGCGGCGAGCATGGTGAACATCTTGAACGTCGACCCGGTCTGGTACCCGTTGACGTCACCGCCACCGGCGATCAGCTGGTCGACGGTGTTCGGCCGGTTCTTCATCCCGGCCGGGTTCTTCTTCAGGCTGTAGTCGCGGTTGACCGACATCGCCACCACCCGGCCGGTGTGCGGCTCGATTGCGGCGATCGGCAGCGCCTTGGTGTTGGTCTTCGAGTACACCGCGAGCGAGGCCTTGCGGGCCGACGCCTGCACCTTCGGGTCCATCGACGTGACGATCTTGTACCCGCCGGTGCGCAGCGTGTTCTCCCGCGCCGCCGAGGTCGCACCGAACTGCTTCTGCTGGTCCCACCACTGCACGAACCAGTCGCAGAAGAAGCCCCAGTCCCGGTGCTTGCTCGGAACCTCGGTGCAGCCGTTCGGCGTGCTCGACGGGCGCAGCCCGATCGGCGCCGCCTTGGCCCGCTTCGCCTCCGCCTTGCTGATGTAGTGCAGCTTGGCCATCGAGTCCAGCACGTACGAGCGGCGTACCAGGGCGGCCTTGCGCCCGGCCGGGCCGGACTCCGGGTCGAACGCGTCCGGCGACTTGACCACCCCGGCGAGCAGCGCGGCCTGCGGCAGCGTCAGCTTGTCCGGCGTGGTGTCGAAGTAGACCTTCGACGCCGCGACGATCCCGTACGCCTGGTGGCCGAAGTAGACGATGTTCAGGTAGCCCTGCATGATCTGCTTCTTGGACAGCTTGCGCTCCAGCGCCAGCGCGTAGCGCATCTCCTGGATCTTGCGGGCCATCGACTGCTCGGTCGCGGCGTGTAGCTCCTGCGGCGTCTTCGCCGAGTAGATCCGCACGTTGCGCACGTACTGCATGGTCAGCGTCGACGCGCCCTCGGAGACCTGCCCGGCGCTGCGGTTGGCCAGCAGCGCCCGCATCACGCCGCGCGGATCGACGCCGTGGTGCCGGTAGAACCTGGTGTCCTCGGCGGCCACGATCGCGCGCTGCATCACCGTGGGGACGTGGTCGATCGTGGTGGGCGTCCGGTTGTCCGAGTAGAACGTGGTGATCAGCGTCTTGCCGTCGTTCGCGTACAGGTAGGAGTTCTGCGGCGGCGGGGGGATCTTCAGCTGGTCGGACTCGTTGGTGAACACACCGGTACCCGACTTGACCGCGAGGCCGCTGATGCCGAAGCCCGGGAAGGCCAACAGCGCGACCACGATGCCGGCCAGAACACCGCACACCAACAGCGAAGCCAGGTCACCCAGCAGCGAATTCTGTCGACGCACCAACACCACCCTCGTCCCGCCACGGAGGTGTAAACGATCTCCCCTACCCAGAATGGCACAGAACCGGATCAGCCCGACGATCCGCCATGCCGGTCATCCTTGATCATCGATGCTTTTTGCCCGGCACGGGCGAGGATCCGGGAATCTCACCGGTAAAGAGTCGCCGACGCATACGCCGAGTGAGCGGGAGCGTGGGCGACGGCGAACCAGCCTGAACCAGGACACAAACGACCCCCGATGCGGAGTGCATCGGGGGTCGCTTCGCGTCTGGTGTTACCCAGGCCCGTGGCTCAGATGCCGCGGACGCGCTCGGCCTGCGGGCCCTTCGCGCCCTGCGTCACGTCGAACTCGACGCGCTGGTTCTCCTCGAGGTTCCGGTAGCCGGAGCCCTCGATGGCGGAGAAGTGGACGAACACGTCCGGCTCGCCGCCGTCCGGCGTGATGAAGCCGAAGCCCTTGTCCGGGTTGAACCACTTGACCGTACCCTGTGCCATGACTCTCCTTGTGGTAGCTACTCGGCCGCCGCGCGGACGACCGCCTTGTTGCGGCGGGAGCCGATCGACCCTTCGGAGAGATCTTCCCGAAAAACGAGACGCCCCGCTGTCACAAATCCCGCGTGCGCATCAAACGTTCGGGGAAACTACGACTGCAACGCCAAAAGGATACACGACTCGGAGCCGTTCGGGGCCGTACCGGCGTGCCGTGGACCACGCCCGGTTACTCGACCGGGACCGGTGGCCGCGCTTCCCGCTGGCCTGGGCCGATGACGCCGTTACTCTCGAAGGGAGGCCGGTGCGTTGCCGTTGGGCGCCCGGCCCCGGCCGCACGGGCCGCCGTTGCAGGTGGCCGCTCACCACCCACGCGGGAAGGAGCGGACTCATGCTCGATGTGGAGATCGAACTCGTCGGCGGACCCCGGGACGGGGAACGCATCACGGTGCCGCTGACCGATCCGGTACCAGCCCCGCACCTGGAGATGACCACGGTGGACAGCACCGTGGACGGACTGCCCGACATCTGGCGGTTGAACTACCGCCGCGACGACGCACCCACCGACGACGCCGTCTGGCGCTACCGGTTCCTGTCCACCCAACGCGGTTGAGCTAGCTGTTCGACCCTGCCGCCGGCGGCTCCTCGTCGCCGGCGGCAGCATGTTCGCCCACCGACCCGGACTCACCACCGGCGGCAGCGTGCTCCGGCCCAGAACCGGACTCGTCACCGGCGGCGGGGCGGCCCGTCCCGGGCTCCTCGTCGATGGCGGCCTGCGCCTCCGCGGCGTCGGCCAGCCGGTTCAGCCGGCCCAGCTCGGCGCCGACGACGACCAGCATCAGCACGTCCACCAGCACCGACACGGTCGCCACGAACTGGGTCACGTCGAACTCGAAGACGCGGGTGAACAACAGGTTCACCAGCAGGCTGCGGTGGAACCAGGTGAACCCGCGCAGCCGGTCGTGGCGCAGCAGCCGCCACCCGCCGATCACCAGCACCAGGCACGTGACCGTCGAGGCGAGCCCCAGTACCAGCGGGATCGGGCCGGGCGCGCCCCGCCAGACCGCGCCGGCCGGGCCGTCCAGCCGGCCCACCAGCCGGACACCGAACTGTGCACCCGAGTACGCGATCTGGGCCAGCAGCACGGCCACCGTGATGGTCGGCAGCGCCTGCGCGATCCGCCCCTGACCGTGCACCTCGCGCCGGGCCCACAGCCGCAACCTGGCCAGCAGCCGGTGCGGGTCGACGAACCGCAGCGGGTCGAACAGTTCCACCGGGTCGTCGGGTACCGCGCCGATCAGCGCCCGCGCCTCGGCCCGGCCCGGCGCCCGACCGGCCCGGTGCAGCTGGCGGCCGGCCGCGGCCCGGCGACGCGGGGTGAACCCGCCGACCACGCCGGCGACCGCCTGGTCGACCGCCGCCGCCAGGTGCTCGGAGGGATGGTGCGGCCGGCGCCCGTGCAGCGCGTGCACCAGCAGCACCAGGACCACCACCAGCACGTACATGATCGCCGTCGCTGGCCGGTAGAAGTAGTCGTTGTCGCTGGTGACGAACTTGCCCACCTCGTCGATGAACAGCCCGATGCCGATACCGGCGAGCACCGAGGCGAGCGGCCGGATCACCGGCCCGACGAACGACAGCAGCAGGACCAGGCCGACGATCATCAGCAGCCCGCCCCACAGCACGTGCGCGATGTGCAGGCCACCGCCGCCGACCTGCGGGTACCCGGCCAGCGCCAGGCCACCGCGGACCAGCAGCACCGTGCTGACCGCGGCGACCAGCATCGCGGTCAGGTGCGCGGTGGCCTGCGGGTCGCGGGGCAGGCCACGCACCAGCAACCACCGGGACAGTCCCCGGCCCGGCAGCTGGGTCAGCCCGGACTCCGGCGTGGCCTGCGGCGTTGCGGCGGGTTCGGGGTCGTTCGGCGGCATGGCGGACACCCTACGAAAGCCGGCGGCGCGGCGCAGGCCCGGGCCTCAGGGCCGACGGAACCAGATCATCGGGTTGTGCGTACCCGGATGCACCGGGTCACCGAAGCCCAGGTCGGCCCGGCACTCCTGCAGCCGCCGGTACTGCCCCGGCGCGCGCTTCGCGGCCGCGGTGAAGTACCCGGCGCCGGCGTCGCGCAGGTAGCGCAGCAGCACCGAACCCTCCGAGTACGGCTTGGCCCGCCGGCCGTGGAACACGTCGTGCACGCTGACCGGGGTGGCGGCCGGGACCGCCGGCAGCAGCCGGTCCAGGTACCAGCGGGCGAACCGGGCCGAGTGCGCGGCGTCCAGGAACAGGTAGTCGATCCCGTCCGGCAGGGTCTGCTCCCGCACGTCACCGGCGACGAACCGCCAGCGCCCGTCGGCGAGCTCCACCGGTACGTTGCGGCGGGCGTTCTCGATCCGGTCGTAGCTGGTCAGCGTGCCGGTCTCGTTGTCCCGCAGGGCGCGCAGCAGCCAGCTGGTGGACCAGCCGTGCAGGCAGCCGATCTCCACCACCCGCGCCGGCCGCTCCTGGCGGATCAGCAGGTAGGTCAGTTCGGCCTCGATGTCGTCGAGCTGCGCCCGCATGCCCGGCCGGTCGGCGAGCAGCCGCCGCTGCTCCTCCCGTACCGCCCGCAGTGGTTCGTGGTGTTTGACGTAGAGCTGTACCGCGTCGTCGATCGTCAGCACGACCGCTTCGCCCCCTTCGTACCGCCGGTCTGGCCGTTGACGGCGTGACGGTAGGAGCGCGCCCGGGTCCGGTACGTCCCGCGGCGGAACCAGAACCGACCCCCTACCCCGGCGGGACGTGACGCGGCCGCGTCCCACCCCGGCGGGACATGCCGGACATCGGCACCGACCGGCGGGGACCGGGCCGTCATCGGTACCGCCGGGGCGCCCGGCAGCGTGATCACGCTGGTTGACACGACCGGCTATGTTGGCCCGAAAACACGACGGAGGGCATCGATGCTGGGCAGCACGTCGGGCACGGGCCGAACGGGCCAGGCCGGGATCCGTGTCCGCGCCACCGGCCGGCGCACGGTGGGCACCGATGGGTCGGTGCGGCTCGACGGGTCGGTGCCGCGATGACGCTCGCTCCGACCGCGCCGGCGTCCCCGGCGCCGGCCGTCGACCCGACCCGGCCGGGCCTCGCCGCCCTGGCCCGCACCACCCCGGGCCGGTTGACCACCCTGCTGGCCCTGCTCGTCGTGCTCGGCCTGGCCTTCGGGGCCGCCATGGTCGTCGGCGTGCAGCAGCGCGGTGGCCGGCTCGACGAGGTGCGTTCGCACTCCGGTCCGCTGACCGTGCAGGCCCAGCAGCTCTACCGGTCGCTGTCCGACGCGGACGCGACGGCGGCCTCCGCGTTCCTCGCCGGCGGCGTCGAGTCGGCCAGCGCCGCCCGCCGCTACCAGCAGGACATCGCCGAGGCGGGCAAGGCGCTCGCCACCGCCAGCAACGCCGCCGGTGCGAACGCACGGGTGGTGCAGCAGCTCACCAGCCAGCTGCCGGTGTACACCGGCCTGGTCGAGACCGCCCGGGTCTACAACCGGCTCGGCATCCCGCTCGGCGCCGCCTACCTGCGCGAGGCGTCCGGCCTGATGCGCGACAAGCTGCTGCCGGCGGCCAAGTCGCTGTACCAGGCGGAGACCGCGCGGCTCGCCGACGACCGCTCGGCGGCGGCCGGGTTCCCCTGGGTCGCGATCCCGGTGGGGTTGCTGCTGCTGGCCGGTCTGGTGGTCGGGCAGGTCTACCTGAGCCGGCGCACCAACCGGGTGTTCAACCGCGGGCTGCTGGTCGGCTGCGCGGCGGCGGTGGTGGCGCTGCTGTGGCTCACCGTCTCGTGGGGTGCGCTGGCGAGCCATCTCGGCTCGGCCCGGGACCACGGCTCGGCGCAGGTCGAGGCGTACGCGCAGATCCGGCTCACCGCGCTGCAGGCCCGGGCGGACGAGTCGCTGACCCTGGTCGCCCGCGGCAACGGCGCGTCGTTCGAGCGAGACTTCCGGCAGCGGATGACCGACCTGGTCGGGTCGGACGGCAAGGGCGGCCTGATCGGTGCGGCCCGCAGCGGCGCGGACGACGCCCAGCGCCGGCAGCTCGACGCGGTCCGCAAGGACGTCACCGACTGGCAGGCGGCGCACGCCAAGGTGCGCTCCCTCGACGACGGCGGACAGTATCCCCAGGCGGTGAAGGTCGCGATCGGTTCCGGCCCGGGCAGCGCGGCCGACGCGTTCGGCAGTCTCGACCGGCACGCCGCGGGCGCGATCGAGGCGGCCAACGCGCGGTTCACCGACCAGGCCAGCGCCGCGGCGTCCAGCCAGACCGGTGCCGCGATCGGGCTCGGCGTGCTCGCCGCGCTGTGCGTGGTCGGCACCGCGATCGGCCTGCAGCGCCGGGTCGCGGAGTACCGATGAGAAACGGGTGGGCGCGCGACAGCGCCGGAGTCGCGGCGAGTCCCATTTGTTCGCTGGCAAGGCGGAGGTGCGAGGGCATACCGGTGTCGTATGCGCTCGTGCCGACAACGCGGCCAGCGAGCAAATGGGGCCGGCGCGGCCCGGCAGACTATCGTGCACCAACCCGTAAGACGAGGGAGGGCACGCCGGTGCGGCGACGGGTGCGGGGTTTGCTCGCGGCGGGTGTGGCGGTGACGGCCCTGCTGGTCGTGGCGGGATGCGGGGCCTCGACGCTGCCGGACGCCGGCCGGCCGGCGGCGCCGCCGCAGCCGGTCGGGGTGCAGGATCCGGCGAAGATCCCGGACGCCGAGCCGCAGGACACCTCCTGCGCCGCCGACAGCTACCGCCCGCACGGATCGCCGGCCGACATGATGCACGGGTCGGCGGTGTCCCGGATCAAGGAGCGTGGCCGGCTGGTGGTCGGCGTCGACCAGAACACCTACCTGTTCGGCTTCCGCGATCAGGACAACGACCTCAAGGGTTTCGACATCGACATGCTGCGCGAGGTGGCGCGGGCGATCTTCGGTGACCCGAACAAGATCCAGTTCAAGGTGATCACCTCCGCGCAGCGCATCCCGGTGCTGCAGAAGCACCAGGTCGACCTGGTGGCCGACGTGATGACCGTCAACTGCGAGCGGTGGAAGCAGGTGGCGTTCTCGTCGGTCTACTTCGACGCCGGGCAGCGGGTCCTGGTGCCGTCCGGTTCCACCGCGACGAAGCTCGGTGATCTCGGCGGCAAGAAGGTCTGCGCGGCGAAGGGGTCGACGTCGATCCGGGCGATCGCGGCCAACCCGGCGAAGCCGGTCCCGGTCGCGGTGGACGACTGGACCGACTGCCTGGTGATGCTGCAGCAGCGGCAGGTCGCCGCCATCTCGACCGACGACACCATCCTCGCCGGGCTGAAGAAGCAGGACCCGAACACGAAGGTGGTCGGCCCCAAGTTCACCGACGAGCCGTACGGGATCGCGGCGAACCTCGACGACGTCGACCTGGTCCGGTTCGTCAACGGGGTGCTGGCGAAGATCCGCGGTGACGGTACCTGGAAGAAGCGCTACGACCAGTGGTTGACGGTGCTCGGTCCGGCGCCGAAGCCGCCGGCCGCCACGTACCGGGACTGACCGCGATGGCCACTGCACCACTGCGGCGCGAGGAGGCCGACCAGCGGCTGACCGCGATCGGTGAGGAGTACGACCGGCTCGCCGCTTCGATGTACGCGCTGGACTCCGATCCGGCGCTGCGCTGGCTGCGTGCCGGCGGCGCCACCGGCGCGACCGCCGAGCGGCTGGCCGACCTGCCGCAGCGGGTCAGCGTGCTGTGGGCACACTTCAGCGTCGCCGGCGACCTGCTCGACGCCGCCCGGGCGGTACGGGCGAGGCGCGGCCGCCCGTCCGACGACGACCTGGCGGAGTTGGCCGCGCTGCTGCGGGAGCCGATGGTGGCGTTGGACGCCGCGGGGCTGCCGGCCGACGGCACCGGCAACCCGGTGGCCCGGCGGCTGTGCCTGGTCGACCTGATCCCGATGGTGGTCGTGGACGCCGCCGCGGCCGGCAAGCGGCTGGCCGCCGTGCGAGGGGCGTTGACCGCGCTGACCGACCTGGTGTCCCCGACCGCCGACGCCGTCGACGAGGTCACCACTCTGGCCGCCGAGTTCGGCCTGACCGACCTGGCCCGGCCGCTGATCGCCGAGCTGGACGCGGTGCGCGGCCCGGCGCTCGCCGATCCGCTCACCGCGGCGCCGGACGGGACCCCGACCGCGGCGGTCACCGGTCGGCTCGGCCGGCTCGACGAGTCCGTGGCGGCGGCCCGGCGCCGGCTGTCCGGGCTGGTCGCGCTGCGCGACGACTACGCCGGACGCCGGTCGGGCTGGACCGCCTCGCTGACCGCGCTGGCCGAGGCGGAGCAGGCGGCCGGTGCCGCGTACCGGGCGGCGGCGGCGAAGATCGCCGATCCCGGCCTGCCCCCCGTGCCGGCCGCGGCGGAGCAGTTGCGGAGCCGGCTGGCGAACCTGGACGAGCTGCACCGCGGCGCGGCCTGGCCGGCGCTCGCCGACGCCGTCGCGTCGACCGAGCGCGAGATCGCCGCGGCCGCCGACCGGGCCCGCGAGCTGCGCTCGGCGGCGGACGGGCTGCTCGCCCGGCGCGAGGAGCTGCGCGGCCGGCTCGCCGCCTACCGGGCGAAGGCCGCCGCGCTGGGCCGGCTGGAGGACACCGACGTGGCCCGGCGGTACTCGGCGGCCGAGCGGCTGCTCTACACCGCGCCGTGCGACCTGCCGGCCGCCACCCGCGCCGTGTACGGCTACCAGCAGGCGCTGTCCGAGCTGGTACGGCAGCGGGAGGGCTCGGCATGAGGACGCGGCAGCGACCGGATCGTGGCTGTCGCGCGGACCAGCGCCTGGTGGGCGTTCCGACGAAGGAGGAAAGGCCATGAGTCAGGCGCCGTGCCAGCAGCCGGGATGCACCGGCCGCTACGCCCCGGACGGCTACTGCGACCAGTGCGGGTCGAAGGCACCTGCCCGGCCGCCGAGCCAGCGCACCCCCGCGCCGGCAGCCGCACCGTACGTGGGTGCGCCGCCGGTCGCCGCGAACGTGCCGGCCGGCGTGGGCGGCGGCGGGCTGCCGGCGGGCTGGCCCGCCGGGGCGAGCTGCCAGCAGCCGGGCTGTGCCGGCCACTACGCCGCGGACGGCTACTGCGACCAGTGCGGGTCGAAGGCGGCCGCTCCCCCGCCCCCGGTGCCCGACCCGGCCCGGCCCACCTCCGGCCCGCCGGCCCCCGGCGGCGGGGTGCCCGGGCCGGCGTTCCGCCAACCCGGGACGCCGGTGTCGCAGCCGTTGCCCAGCGGGCCGAGCGTGCCGACCGGCGCGATGACCGGCGGCTGGCGCCCGACCGGTGCCACCGCCGGGTTCGCCGGCCGTACCGGGGCCGGGCTCGGTGGCGCGTCCAGCCTGGGTACCCGCAGCAGCCGCAGCCGGGCCACGGCGCGCGGCGGGCTCGGCGCCGGGCTGGTCGACGTGCCGCCGGTGCCGCTGCGCGACCCGACCACGGCGGTGATGACCGACCCGAAGGTGTCGGAGTCGCGCCGCTACTGCAGCAAGTGCGACCAGCCGGTCGGGCGCTCGCGGGACGGCCAGCCGGGGCGGGCGGAGGGCTTCTGCCCGCAGTGCGGTACCGAGTTCTCGTTCCTGCCCGGGCTCACCGCCGGCGAGGTGGTCGACAACCGGTACGAGATCCTCGGCTGCCTCGCCTACGGCGGGCTCGGCTGGATCTACCTGGCCCGGGACCGGCACGTCTCGGAGGGCGGGGCGGACCGCTGGGTGGTGTTGAAGGGCCTGATCAACACCGGCGACCCGGACGCGATGGAGTCCGCCGTCGCGGAACGCCGGTTCCTGGTCGAGGTCGACCACCCGAACATCGTCAAGATCCACGACTTCGCCCGGCACCCGGACCCCCGGACCGGCGAGCTGATCGGCTACATCGTGATGGAGTACGTCGGCGGGCAGTCGCTGAAGGACCTCGCGATGGACCACCGCGACGAAGTCGGGCAGCGCGCCTCGCTGCCGTTGCCGCAGGTCCTCGCGTACGGGCTGGAGATCCTGCCGGCGCTGGGCTACCTGCACGGTCGCGGGCTGGTGTTCTGCGACTTCAAGCCGGACAACGTGATCCAGGCCGAGGAGCAGCTGAAGCTGATCGACCTGGGTGCGGTGCGCCGGCTCGAGGACCCGGACGGGGCGATCTACGGCACCCCCGGCTACCAGGCGCCGGACGTGGCGACCCGCGGCCCGTCGGTGGAGTCCGACCTGTACACGGTGGGCCGGACACTCGCCGTGCTCAGCTTCACCTTCACCGGCTTCTCCAGCAGGTACGCCAAGTCGCTGCCGACGCCGGCGGAGATCCCGCTGTTCGCCCAGGAGCCGTCGTTCCACCGGCTGCTCGCCCGGGCCACCCATCCGGAGCCGGAGCGGCGCTTCGCGTCCGCGGCGGAGATGGCCGACCAGCTGCTCGGGGTGCTGCGGGAGGTGCTGTCGGCATCGGACGGGATCCCCCGGCCGTCGATGTCGACGCTGTTCACCGCCGAGCGTCGGCCGTTCGGGACGGCCGCCGGCGACGTGCCCGCAGGCGACGGCCGGCTCGACGGCCGGGAGGTGGTGCGGTGCCTGCCGCTGCCGCTGGTCGACCCGGCGGACCCGGCCGCGGCGTTCCTCGCCACCGTCGACGCGTCCGCGCCGGCCGAGGCGATCCAGGCGATGCGGCAGGCTCCGGCCCGCACCGTCGAGGTGTCGTACCGGGTCGTCCGGGCGCTGATCGAGACCCGTGACGTGCCGGCGGCGCGGGCCGAGCTGGGCCGGCTCGCCACCCCGGACGCCGACTGGCGGTACGACTGGCATCGCGGCCTGCTCGGCCTCGCCGCCGGGGCACCCCAGGAGGCGCTCGCCGCGTTCGAGGCGGTGGCCGCGGCGCTGCCGGGCGAGCCGGCGGCGCTGCTGGCCGAGGCGGTGGCGGCGGAGCTGTCCGGCCACGCCGACCTGGCGCTGGCCCGGTACGCCCGGGTGTGGCGGGTCGACCACGGGTACGTCAGCGCCGCGTTCGCGGTGTCCCGGCTGCTGCTCGCTGGCCGCGACCGGCAGGGCGCGATCGCGGTGCTGGACGAGGTGCCCGACTCGTCCAGCCGGCACACCCCGGCGCAGATCGCGGCGATCCGGGCCCGCCTGGACCGCTCCGCCGGCGCGCGTACCGAGGCCGACCTGGTCGACGCCGCGGCCCGGCTGGAGAAGCTCGGACTGGACTCCGGTACGCACGCGCAGCTGTCGGTGGAGATCTTCACCGCGGCGCTGGAATGGCTGGGCATCCCCGCCGACGCGGCACCCGGTACGCCGCCCGGCCGGCCGCCGCAGCAGACCACGGGTAGCGTGCTCGGCCGGCGGCTGGTGGAGCGCGAGCTGCGGCTCGGGCTGGAGACCGGTTACCGTGCCCTGGCCAGTCTCGAACGCACCCCGCTGGCGCGGTACGCGCTGGTCGACCGCGCGAACGCGGTCCGGCCGAGGACGCTCGTCTAGGAGGACACGTGGTTATCGCGCAGACGATCGACTGCCCGGCCTGCGGGGCGCCCGCGTCCGCCGGGTTCCGGTTCTGCGAGGCGTGCGGAACGCCGCTGCACGGTGTACCGGTGCCGCCGGCCGCGGCCGAGTGGGTCTCGTCGTCGACCGCGCCGCAGCGGTGCGAGGCGTGCGGGCACACCGCGTTCACCTCGGACGGGTACTGCGGGCAGTGCGGCCAGCGCGGTCCGACCGGCCCGGACCACAGCGAGTTCGACCTCGGGCCGGTCGCCGGGGTCAGTGACATCGGGCACCGGCACGAGCGCAACGAGGATGCCTTCGCGCTGGGTACCCTGCCGGGCACGCCGCTGGTCGTGGTGTGCGACGGGGTGTCCTCGTCGTCGCGCGGCGACGCCGCCTCGCACGCGGCGGTGGACGCCGCGCTGCCGGTGCTGCGGACCGCCCTGACCGAGGGCTCGCACCCGGAACGGGCGATCGCCCGGTCGGTGCACGCGGCCCGCGAGGCCGTCACCGCGGTCGCCGGGCCGGACCACGGCAACCCGCCGAGCTGCACGTTCGTCGCCGCGGTGGTGTCCTCCGGCTCGATCACCGTCGGCTGGGTCGGCGACAGCCGCGCGTACTGGCTGCCCGACCGTGGCGCGCCGCGCTGCGTGACCGTGGACGACTCGCTGGCGAACGAGCTGATCGCGTCCGGGATGCCCGCCGACGAGGCGCACGCCCAGCCGCACTCCGGTGCGCTGGTGCGCTGGATCGGGGTGGACGCCGACGACGGCCCGCCGAAGGTGCGCACGTTCACGCCGGAGGGCCCGGGGCGGCTGATCGTGTGCAGCGACGGGCTGTCCCGCTACCGTTCGGCGCCGGAGGCACTGGCGTCGTCCACCCCGGCCGGGCCATCGCTCGCGGTGGCCCGGCACCTGACCCAGCTGGCCCTGGATGCCGGCGGCGTCGACAACATCACCGTCGTGGTCGTGCCGTACCCGCCGGCGGCACCGGCCGAAGGGAGCGCCCAGTGAGCCCGCAGTCCGGTTTCACCGCCGAGGTTTATCAGAACCCCTATCTCGCCGCCGGTGCCGAGACGGTCGACGCGGTGATCACGGTGACCGCCGGTGAGGGCGGCGCGGCGCCGGCCCCGGCCGGTACCCCGAGCGCGGCCGAGGCGATCATGATCGACTGCTCCGGCTCGATGGGGTACCCGCGCAGCCGGATGACCGAGGCGATCAAGGCGACCGGTGTCGCGGTGGACACGCTGCGCGACGGCGTGCTGTTCGCCGTCATCGCCGGCCGCAGCCGGGCCGAGCAGGTCTACCCGAGCAGCGGCATGGTGGCCGCATCGGCCGACACCCGGGCGGCGGCGAAGCGCGCCATCGGCGGGCTGACCCCCAGCGGCGGTACCGCGATGGGGAGCTGGCTGGCGCTGGCCAACAGGCTGTTCGCCCAGGTACCGGCGCAGGTCAAGCACGGGATCATGCTCACCGACGGGCGAAACCAGCACGAGACGCCGGAGGCGCTGCGGCAGGTACTGGCCGAGTGCGAGGGCAGGTTCAGCTGTGACTGCCGCGGCGTCGGCGAGGACTGGGCGGCAAACGAGCTGCGCACCATCGCCTCGGCGCTGCTGGGCAGCGCGGACGGCCTGGAGGAGCCGGCGGAGCTGCCGGCCGCGTTCCGGGCGATGACCGAGCAGGCGATGGACAAGTCGGTCGCCGACGTCAAGCTGCGGCTGTGGACCCCGGCCGGCTCCACGATCCGGTTCGTCAAGCAGGTCTTCCCCCAGGTGGAGGAGCTGACCGGGCGCCGGGTCGCGGTGAGCGACCGGATCGGCGAGTACCCGACCGGCGCCTGGGGGGCGGAGAGCCGCGACTACCACGTCTCGGTGCAGGTACCGCCGGGCACGCTCGGCGAGGAGCGGCTCGCCGCCCGGGTGAGCCTGGTCTCGGACGACAGCGTGATCGCGCAGTCGCTG
This sequence comes from Actinocatenispora sera, assembly GCF_018324685.1. Classification (NCBI taxonomy): domain Bacteria; kingdom Bacillati; phylum Actinomycetota; class Actinomycetes; order Micromonosporales; family Micromonosporaceae; genus Actinocatenispora; species Actinocatenispora sera. The sequence goes on from NZ_AP023354.1 coordinate 5,823,670, forward strand.
GTGCTGGCCCGGTGGACCGAGGACGACGCGCTGTCCACCCAGATCAACGACCGGGTCGCGCACTACACCGGGCAGGCGGAGCTGGCCGAGGTGATCCAGCAGGGGCTGGAGGCGCGGGAGGCCGGCGACGACGCCACCGCGACCGCCAAGCTCGGCCGGGCGGTGCAGCTGGCCGACGAGTCCGGCCACGAGCAGACCGCGAAGCTGCTGCGCCGGGTGGTCGACGTCGAGGACGCGGCGACCGGCACGGTCCGGCTGCGCCGGGACGCCTCCTCGCTGGACGCCGAGCTGACCAACGTCCGATCCACCAAGACGATCCGGGTCAAGCGGTCCTGACGGGCGGCACAGCCCGCGCGGCCGGCACCCGGTGACGGGGCCGGCACGACCGGCCGGTACGGATTCGAAAGGCTGCATGCACATGCCGACCTGCCCGAACGGACACACCTCGGCCGACGCCGACTACTGCGACGAGTGCGGCGCGGCGATCGGTGGTGCGGCGGCGTCCTCCGGGGCGGCCACCGCGGTGGCAACCGAGGAGCCGGCCGCGCCGGCCACGCAGACCTGCCCGCAGTGCGGCGCGACCCGTACCGGGCGGTTCTGCGAGGTGGACGGGTACGACTTCGTGGCCGCCGACCTGCGCGGCGACCAGCCGGCGACCGGTGCCGGCGGTGCCGGTGGTGCCGGTGGTGCCGGTGGCGGTGCCGGTTCGGGGACGGGCGATCCGGCGCCCGGCTCCGACGGCGCCGCGTCGCCGGGGCCCGCGCCGGACGCGACGACCGGGTCGGGACCGGACGCCGCGGCACCGTCCGCCGGCGAGGGGCCGACCGGCGGCGCGGCCGATGGCCCCGGCGCCGGCACCAACGCCCCCGGTGCCGACGGCGCGGCCACGAACGACGCGGACCTGACCGGCGCGGGGCCCGCCGGTGCCGGTTCGGGCACCGACGCGGGCGGTACCGACTCCAGCAGTGCCAACGCACGCAATGCCGGCGCGGGCAGTACCGATGCGGACGGTGCCAGCGCGGACGGTGCCGGCTCGGGTGGTGCCGGCTCGGGCGGTGCCGGCTCGAGCGGTGCCAAGGCAGGCGGCCCCGGGGCAGGCGGCGCCGCGGCGGGCGGTGGCGGTACCGGCGACGCGGCGACGCGTACCCGGTGGCGGCTCGCGGTGCGCGCCGACCACGACTATCACCTGCGGGTGCTCGCGATGAACGGACCGGACGCCGAGCAGATGGAGTTCCCGAAGTTCGCCCCGGAGCGGCAGTTCGCGCTGCAGGACGATCAGGTGCTGGTGGGCCGGGCCAGCCGCTCCCGCGGCATCGACCCGCAGATCGACCTGACCGGCCCACCCGAGGACCCGGGCGTGTCCCGTTCCCACGCGATGCTGGTGCGCGGCGCCGACGGGTGGGCGTTGGTCGACCTGGACTCCGCAAACGGCACCTACCTGAACGGCTCGGACGAACCCATTGCGGCGAACCGGCCGGTACCGCTGCGCGACGGCGACCGGATCCACCTCGGCGCCTGGACCACGCTGCAGCTGATCGCCGGCTGATCGGTGCCGTCCACCGACCGCGCCGAGCTGGACCGGGTGCAGACGCAGCTGGACCTGGGCCGGGTCACCGCCGCGCGGGAGCTGGTAGGCACTTACCTGGCCCGGCACCCCGACGACGCCCGCGGCCTGTGCCTGCTGGCCCTGTGCGAGGAGCGAGTCCGCGCCAACGACGCGATGCTCGCCGCCGCCGAGCGCGCCTGCACCGCCGATCCGCGGCTGGAGTGGGCGCACCGGTTGCGGGCGCAGGCGCTGATACTGCTCGACCGCCCGGCCGAGGCGGTGACCGCGGCCGGCGCTGCGGTACGGCTCGCACCGGACCGCTGGCAGTGCCACGCGACGATGGCCTTCGCGACCAGCGCGCGACCCGGCCGCCGCGCCGTGCCGCTCGCCGCGGCCGCCGAGGCGGTCCGGCTGGCGCCCGACCAGGCCGAGGCACACCACGCGCGCGGACTGGTCCTGCAGGCCAGTGGCCGGCTGGGCGCGGCCCGGCGCAGCTATCTCCAGGCGCTGCGGCTGGCTCCGCAGCATGCCGGCGCGATGCAACAGCTCGGCCGCATCGCCGAGCGGCGCGGGCAGGCCGGCACCGCGCTGCGGTACTTCGGTGCGGCCGCGGCGGCCGCCCCGGCGGGCACCGCCGGCGCCACCCACCTGCGCCGCATCCTGCTGCGGATCGCCGGATTGGCCTGGGCGACCGCGGCGATGCTGACCATCGTCCTGGTGTTCGGCCGGTACCCGCTCGCCTGGCTGGTCGCCGCCGCGCTGGCCGGTGGGTACCTCATGTGGGCCAGGCGGGCGCTGCGCGCGCTGCCGGCACCGGCGCGGGCGGCGGCGCGGGGCTGGTTGCGTACCGACGCGCGGTTGCTGGTGCGCGTGCTCGGCACCGGTCTGCTGGTGGCGGTCGCGGTGGCGGTGGGAGTCGTGTCCGCGGTGTACGACGCCCCGGCGCACGGCGCGGTGTTGCTGCTGTCGCTGGCCGGCTGGATCGTGGCGCTGCTGGCGAGCGCGCTCACGATCGTCGGTGCCGACCTGATCGCCCACCGGCGCCGCCCGGTCACCGACGTCGGCGATCCGACCAGCCCGGACGGTGCCGGCACCCGCCTGCTGTTCCAGGTGTACTGGGCGAGCTGCGTACTGGCGGCGGTGCTGTGGGCACCGGCGTTCCTGCTCGGTGCCGACCAGATGACCCGGGCCGCGCTGGGCGTCGCCGCCAGCGTCGGGTTCCTCGGCTGGTTCCGGTGGTGGCTGCGCCGGGAACGGCTGGCGCGGCGCCGGTCGGTCGCCCCGATCTGGGCCCGGCTGGCCCGGCTCGCGCCGTTCTTCGCGATCGGCCGACTGGCGAACCTGGTGTTCGCGGTGGCGGTGGTCCTGGTTCCCGGCTCGTACCGGGGGCTGCTGGTCGGTAGCGCGGTGGCGCCCGGCATGCTGATCCCGGTCGGCCTGCTGATCCAGGCGGTGCGGCTGGTCGGCTGGATTCGGTCGGCGGCCCGTGGGCAGTCCGAGATCGTGAGGTGACCGGTGACCGATCCTGATCTGCTGGCCAGCCTGGCCGCCGCCGTGCAGGCCAGGCCGGACGACCTGCCATTGCGGTTGCATCTGGCCGAGCTGCTGCTCGCCGCCGACCGGCCGGACGACGCGCTGACGCAGCTGAGCGCGGCGCTTGCCCAGGACCCGGCCGACGAGCGGACGCGCACGCTGATGCGCCGCGCCCTGTCCGCTCCCGGGCCGGCGTCCGGCGGCTCCGTACCCGCCGGCGCGTCCGGCCCCGCGGCGGCCGGGCCGGCGCCGGGTGGCGCGGAGTCCGATCCGGGGCCCGACGCCGCGGGGCCGGACGATGCGGCGGTGGAGCCAGTGCCGGACCGGACGGGTACGGCTGGGGTGGGTCCGGGCGCTGCGAGCCTGGGCGAGGTGGACTGGGGCGCGTACGAGTCCGAGCTGCGCGGGGTGGCGGCGCCGCGATTCAGCACCGAGGGGAGCGACGACGACGGGGCGGACCGGGCCTTCGACGTTGAGCCGTCCGCGGTCCGGCTGGCCGACGTGGGCGGCATGGTCGAGGTCAAGCAGCGACTGGAGCTGGCGTTCCTGGCGCCGCTGCGCAACCCGGAGCTGCGCCGGCTGTACGCGAAGAACCTGCGCGGCGGCCTCCTGCTCTACGGCCCGCCCGGCTGCGGCAAGACGTTCCTGGCCCGGGCGCTGGCGGGTGAGCTGGGCGCGGGTTTCCTGTCGGTGTCCGCGGCGGACGTGCTGGACCGATGGCTGGGCAGTTCGGAGCGCAACGTGCACGAGGTGTTCCGTTCCGCCCGGCGGCACGCCCCGTGCGTGGTCTTCCTGGACGAGGTGGACGCGCTGGCGGTCCAGCGCAGCAAGGCCGGAGCCGCCATGCGCGCCACCGTCAACCAGCTGCTGGCCGAACTGGACGGGCTGGGCAGCGACAACGACGGGGTGTTCGTGCTCGCCGCCACCAACGCGCCGTGGGACGTCGACACCGCGCTGCGCCGGCCGGGCCGGTTGGACCGGATGGCGCTGGTGCTGCCGCCGGACGTGCCGGCCCGGGAGGCGATCCTGACCTACCACCTGCGGGACCGGCCGATCGCCGGCATCGACCTGCGCCGGCTCGTCGCGGCCACCGACGGGTTCTCCGGTGCGGATCTGGCGCACCTGTGCCAGAGCGCGGCCGAGTACGCGATGCACGACTCGCTGGCCAGCGGGGTGGCCCGGATGATCGGGCCGGCCGACTTCGACCGCGCGCTGCGCGAGGTGCGCCCGTCGACCGGTCCGTGGCTGGAGGCCGCCCGCAACACCGTACTGTTCGCCAACTCCGGCGGCGAGTACGACGAGCTGGCCGGCTATCTCCAGCGCCGCCGCCTGCTCTGACGCGGCCGGCCGGGCCCGGCGCCGGTGGCTGGCCGCGTCGCCGAACCGGCCACGGGAACGGCACCGGACCCGTCGCGCAGTTCGGCGGACCGGAAAGTCTCAGCGGGACAGGAAATCGGGGTACGCGCGGGCCAGGATGGGCTTGATCGACCGCTCAGCGGTAGGTGCGGCCCTTCCAGGCGGCGCCGCGACCGCGGTGGTGCGCGATCGCGGACTGAACCGTCATCGCCGCGTACAGCAAACCGGTGGCCGGCAGGGCCAGCGCGGCGATCGCCGGCTGCCGGTAGTAGCGCAGCATCGGCAGGTACGTCGCGGCCATCAGCAACCAGGCCGCCGCGCCGAACCCGGCGAGCAGCCATCGCGCGCTCGCCACGCCGACCACGGTGGCCGCCACCGGCACCGCGAACAGCAGTGCCAGGCCGAGCACCGTACCGGCGAGCAACGCGAGGTTGTGCCGCAGCTGGGCGTACGCGCTGCGGGCCACCATCCGCCACAGCGAGCCCAGCGTCGGGTACGGCCGGACCGAGTCGGTGGCATCGGCCAGGCCGAGCCAGATTCGGCCGCCGGCCCGCGCCACGCTGCGGGCCAGCGACACGTCGTCGATGACCGCGCCGCGGATCGCCGCCACTCCCCCGGCGGCGGCGAGCGCGTCGGCCCGTACCAGGGTGCAGCCGCCGGCCGCGGCGGCGGTCCGCGCGGACGGACGGTTCACCCAGCGGAACGGGTAGAGCAGCGCGAAGAAGTAGACGAACGCGGGCACCACCAGCCGCTCGGCGATCGAGACGGCCCGCAGCCGCGCCATCTGCGACACCAGGTCGAGCCGGTGCCCCTGCGCGGCCGCGACCAGCGCGGTCAGCGAGCCCGGCCGGTGCGCGATGTCCGCATCGGTCAACAACAGGTACTCGGCGGCGGCCGGCTCGGCGGCAGTGGCGGCGGCGACGCCGGCGCGCAGTGCCCAGAGCTTGCCGGTCCAGCCGGGCGCCGGTTCGCCCGGCGCCAGGACCCGCAGCGGCAGCCGCGCGGTCGGTGCGGCGGCCAGCTTCGCGGCCAGCGCGGCGGTGCCGTCGGTGGAGTTGTCGTCGACCAGCAGCACCCGGGCCGGGCCCGGATAGTGCTGCGCGAGCAGGCTGGGCAGGCTGTCGGCGAGCACCGCCGCCTCGTCTCGGGCCGGCACCACCGCGACCACGGCGGGCCAGCGCGCCGGCGGGTCGGTGGGCGGCGGCAGCCGCTGGTCGGTACGCCAGAAGCCGCCGCGCGCCACCGCGAGCCACAGCCAGGCCGCGAGCGCCACCGCCGCCAGCACGGTCAGGACCGCGACGATCACCGACAACACGGCGAGCAGCGTACGCATCCACGATCGACACGATTCGTTGGGTACCGTACGTGATCATCACATCGCAATGAGGAGTGGTGCATCGATGCGTCGGGTCACCATGGTCGCCGCCGGGCTGTTCACCGCGCTGCTGGTCGCCGCGCTACCGACCGCGGGAGCGAGCGCCGGTGGCGGGCAGTCCACCCTCGTCTCGACGGATCCGGTGGCCTGGACGCCGAACGTGCTCGACGGCACCGTGTACGCGGTTGCCGTGGTCGGCGACGAGGCGATCGTCGGCGGCGACTTCCACCGGGTCGCCAGCGCCGACGGCAGCATCGAGGTGACCCGCGACGGCCTGTTCGCGTTCCGGCTCGGCACCGGCGCGATCTCCACTCGCTTCGCACCGCGGCCCAACGGCACCGTCCGGGCGCTCGCCGCCGGCCCGGACGGCACCGTGTACGTCGGTGGCTCGTTCACCGAGCTCGCCGGCGGCGCACACCACGGCCTGGCGCGACTGTCGGTCGCCGACGGTACCGCCTCGCCCGAGTTCACCGCCGGCATCGACACCGGCACCGTCTTCACCCTCGCCGCCGACGGCCCCACCCTGTACGCCGGGGGCACGTTCGGCGCCGTCGGCGGCACCGCGCGACCGGCCCTGGCCCGCTTGTCCGGACGCACCGGCGCGGTCGACACCGGCTTCGACGCGGCCGTCGCCCAGCAGCGCTCGGGCCGGTTGCGGGTCAGCAAGCTGGCCCTGTCCGGCACCGGCGCGCTCGCCATCATCGGTACGTTCACGCAGGTCGGCGGGCAGTCGCGGAACCAGCTTGCGGTGGTGTCGGCGAGCACCGGTGCGGTGCGCGGCTGGTACACCGACGCGTACCAGCAGCAGTGCAACGAGTCGTACAACAGCTACCTGCGCGACCTCGACTTCGCGCCGGACGGCGCGTCGTTCGTGGTGGTGACCACCGGGCACCAGGCCGGGCCGACGACGATGTGCAACGCGGCGGCGAAGTTCGACCTGACGGGCGCCGGCGCGCACCACCCGGTCTGGGTCAACCGCACCGGCGGGAACACGCTGCTGTCGGTTGCCTGCACCGGCACCGCGGTGTACGTCGGCGGGCACCAGAAGTGGCTGGACAACCCGTACGGCGACAAGTCGGCCGGCGCCGGCGCGGTCTCCCGGCCCGGCATCGGCGCGATCGACCCGGACACCGGCCGGGCGCTGGCCTGGAACCCGACGCACGACCGCGGCAACGGCGTCGACGCGCTCGTCACCTTCCCGGCCGGGTCCGGCCATCCCGGTGGCCTGCTGGTCGGCAGCGACACCGAGCACATGGGCCACGAGTACCACGCCCGGATCGGCGCCTTCCCGCTGCCCTGATCGCGGTCTCCCCGGCCCGGCGCGGCGCGAACCGAAGGTCGGCGGGCTCGTCAACCCGGCCACAGGGCCGGCGCGGGCGTGCCGGCCGGTCAGCGGGGCCGGAGGCCGTCGAACATCATCCGCAGGGTGGCGGCCCGCACCCCGTCGTCGGCGATCGTCGGTACCGCGCGGGACGCGCCGTGGATGAACACGAAGACCTGCGCGACCGCCACGTCGTCACGCACCGCGCCGGCCTGCTGGGCACGCTCGAGCAACACACCGACCGCCTTCGTCACCCGCCCGCGCACCGGCGCGACAACCTGGTCGGTACCGATGCCGGCCCGCTCCAGCGCATCCGCGTAGGCGACCTTCGGGCCGGACGCCTCGACGGTACGGGCCAGGAAGTCGAACAGGGCCGTGCCCGGGTCGCCGTCGGCGGCGAGCCGCTCCGCCTCGTCGGCCAGGGTCTCCAGCCGGGCGGCCAGCACCGCGGACAGCAACGCCTCCTTGGTCGGAAAGTGCCGGAACACGGTACCCACGCCGACACCGGCCCGGCGTGCGATCTGCTCGGTCGACGCGCCCAGCCCCTCCGCCGCGAACACCTCCTGCGCGGCCTCCAGCACCCTGGCCCGGTTGCGCGCCGCATCCGCCCGGGGACTCATGGCCGCTCTCCGCTGCGCTCCGACCGGCCATGAGGCACGGGGACACCACACCCACGATTCACTCGCTCACGCTCGCTCATGCCGCCGCTCTCCGCTGCGCTCCGACCGGCCATGAGGCACGGGGACACCACACCCACGATTCACTCGCTCACGCTCGCTCATGCCGCCGCTCTCCGCTGCGCTGCCCCATGTCCAGAACTCCTCTGGACAGACGGAGTCATCACTCCGTATCGTTGGAAACGGAGTGGCAACTCCATATTCTAGTCGTCGTACTCAGGGAGTTCACCATGTCCGACCCCGCCGGCCCGCGCCAGGTCTTCGAGAGCCTGTTGCGCGGCATCACCAGCGGCAACCTCGCCGACCTCTGGCAGCTGTACGCCGAGGACTGCGTCGTCGAGATCCCCTTCGCCCGACCCGAACCGATCAGGCTGGCCGGGCTCGCCGCGATGAAGGAGCACTTCTCCAACCCGCTCGCGAACCGGATCACGCTCGCCGCCGAGGACGTCGAAGTGCACCAGACCGACGACCCCGAACTGATCGTCGGCGAGTGGCGCTACCGGCTCACCGCCGGCGACAAGACCGCCGAGACCCGCAACATCCAGGTGATGCGGGTCCGCGCCGGCAAGATCGTCTGGTCCCGCGACTTCCACGACCACGCCGCGACCGCCGCCCTGTTCGCCGACTGACGGCAGCCACGGGTCGGGGCGACCGGTGCCGCCCCGACCCGGACGGCTCAGTGCCCGGCCAGCAGCGCGTGGGTGCGCCGCAGCTGTGGCAGCGAGGCCGGTGTGCCGGCCGGCATCGCGGTACCGGCCGGCAGGTGGAAGGCCGAGCGCGGCGGCTTGCCGGTGGTGAACAGCCAGGTGTCGAACAGCCGCGACAGGTCCCGGCCGGACAGCCGCTCGGCCAGCCACTCGAACTGCGGGATGCTGCCGTTGCCGTACCGGTGCTTCGACGCCCAGGTGCGCAGGATGGTGAAGAACATCCGGTCGCCCACCACGTTGCGCAGCGCCTGCAGCGTCATCGCGCCCCGGTCGTACACCGCGGCGGAGAACTGGTGCTGAGCACCGGGGTCGCCCGCCTTGACACTCCACAGTGGATCGTCGGCGGGGTGCGCGTCGTAGTCCGCCAGCGCCACCGACAGGGCGCTGCCGGCGCCGACGTGCTCGGAGTACAGCCACTCGGCGTAGCCGGCGAAGCCCTCGTTGAGCCAGATGTCCGACCAGTGGTGCACCGAGACCGAGTCACCGAACCACTGGTGCGCGTTCTCGTGCACCACCACGTACGGGTCGTCGGCAGACTCGAAGAAGTCCAGCCCGTACATCGGCCGGGTCTGGTCCTCCAGCGCGAAACCCGCCTCGTAGTTCGGCACGATCCCGCCGAGCGCGTCGAAGGGGTAGGGCCCGAACACCGAGCTCTCCCAGTCGATCACCGAGGCGGTCAGCCCGACCGAGGCCCGCGCGTTGCGCGCCTGCGCCGCGCTCAACCCCTGGTCGTACGCCTCGATCACCGGCCGGCCGTGTGCGTCGGTCGACGTGTCGAGGTCGTAGTGGCCCACCGCGAGCACCGTGAGATACGTGGCCATCGGCCGGCTCTCCCGCCACCGCCACCGCGTCGTACCGGGCCCGGCCGGGTGCGTGCCGGCCAGGATGCCGTTGCTGATCGCCTGGTAGCCGGTCGGTACCGTCACGTCGACCGCGAAGCTCGCCTTGTCCAGCGGGTGGTCGTTGCTGGGGTACCACCACCAGGAGACCTCCGGCTCGTTCGCCGCCACGGCGCCGTCGTCGGTGCGCATCCACGAGGTGAAGCCCTCGGCGACCACCGTCGACGGGATCCCGTGGTAGCGCACCCGGATCACCATCCGCTGGCCGGCGTGCAGCGCCCGGGCCGGAGTGAGCACCAGTTCGTGATCGCCGCTGCGTTCGAACCGCGCGCGCCGGCCGTTGACGGTCACCGCGTCGGTGGTCAGCGCGAAGTCCAGGTCGAACCGGGTCAGGTACTGCGTCGCGGCGCCGGTGAGCGTCGCGGTACCGGCCAGGTGGTCGTTGCCGGGTTGGTAGTCCAGATCCAGGTCGTAGTGCGAGATCCGATACCCGCCGTTGCCGTAGTCGGGGTAGTACGGGTCGCCGATGCCGGGCGCACCGACCCCGCCCGACGCGGTCGCCGCCGCCGGCGCGACGCCGGCGGCCAGGACCGTGGCGAGCGCCGCGGCGCCGAGTGCGGTGAGCGCCCTGCCGATTCTCTTACCGGACACAGATTCACCTCCGGGGATGAAAACTCCGGAAGGAACCTATCGAATATTCCGGTCGACCAGGCGCTGATCCGGCGCCGGTGCGGTCAGTCCTCGATCCGGAACCCGACCTTCAGCCCGACCTGGTAGTGCGCCACCCGGCCGTCCTCGACGTGCCCGCGTACCTGGGTCACCTCGAACCAGTCCACGTGCCGCAGGGTGCTGCTGGCGCGGGAGATGCCGTTGTCGATCGCCTGGTTGATCGATTCGGAGGAGGTGCCGACGATCTCGGCCACCCGGTATGTGTGATCGGTCATGCCCCACACCATGGCATGCCGGCCCGCGCGGTGGATCCCGATCAGGTCAACCCGAGTTCGGTGCGCAGCCGGGGCAGCACCGCGAGCAGCTCCGGATGGCCGGGGCGCGGCGTCACGAGCGACAGCCGCAGCCGGGTCCGGAACGGCAGCCGGTCGATGCTCTCGCCCGGGCGCAGGTCGGTCGCCACCGCGGACCGCGGCAGTACGGCCAGGTGCCCGCGCCGGCGCGCCATCCCCACCGTGGTCGGCACCGACGCACCCCGCCGTACCGCGGCGCCGAGCAGCGTCAGCCGCTGCCGCGTCGGAGCACCCTGCATGTCGTAGGTGTAACAGACGACCTCACGGTCGCGCAGCGGCGTGCGCCCGGCCCCCAGCCCGGCGACCCCGGCCGGGCGGAACGCGACCAGCTCGTCGCCGCCGACCGCCCGGGCCTGGGTGCCGTGCGGCAGCGTGACCTGCTCGGCGATGGCGACCAGGGCGCCGTCCATGGTGCCCTCGGCGACCCACTCGATCAGCCGGTCGCCGTGATCGACCCGCTGGTCGACCACCTCGTCCGGCAGCAGCGCGTCGAGCACCGGGAACAGCGCGGCCGCCATGCTGGCGAAGGTGCCGACCACGATCGGCCGGGCGATGTCGGCCGACTGCGCGGCGGTGAAGACCCGGTCCAGGTGGCCGAGGATGTGCTCGGCCTGCCGGGCCAGCTCGGCGCCGGCCGCGGTGGGCCGGGCGCCGGTCGTGTCGCGCTGGAACAGCCGCAGCCCGGCCCGCCGCTCCAGCCGGGTCAGTCGCGCGCTCGCGGCCGGCTGGCTGAGCCGCAGCGACCGGGCCGCCGCGCCGATCGAACCGCACCGGGCGACCGCCACCACCAGCTCCAGGTCATCGATGTCGGGTCGGGAGGCCATAACGTGAGTCTATGGGACGCGGCCAACTTCCGGCGGCTACCGGTGACCCCCGGGGCCCCCGACGATGAGCTCATGTCCGTACCGAGACGCGATGTCACGATCATGCTGGGCACCACGTTCGTCGTCTGGCTGGGCCAGCGCATCACCGCGGTGGCGATGCCCCTGGTGGCCCTGGCCGCCAGCCACTCCGCCTGGTCCACCGGCCTGGTCGGCGGGATGGCCGGACTGCCGCTCGTCACCGCCCCCTGGTGGGCCCGGCGTGGCTGGCAGCGGCTCACCAACGGCCGGGCCATCGGCCTGGTACTCGCCGGCCAGGTCGCCGGGCTGCTGATCGTGCCGGTCGCCGCGATCGGCGGCCACGTCGGCTGGTACGCGCTCGCCGCGACCGGCCTGGTCTCCGGCTGCTGCACCGCGCTCGCCGGGCCCGCCCAACGCAGCCTGCTGGCCGAGATCGCCGAACCGCTCGGCCGGTACGCCGCGGCCAAGGCGTTGGCCTGGCAGGACTTCGCGCACCGCAGCTCGATGGTGGTGGCGCCGGCGCTCGGCGCGCTCGCGGTCGGCGCCTGGGGTCCGGTACCGCTGCTGTGGTGCGAGGCCGCGGGCGTCGCGGTCGGCGCCGTACTGCTCACCACCGTCCGGGCGCGGTCCACCGGTGCCGCCCGCCCGGCCCCGGAGAAGGTGGCGCGACCGACGATGCGGGCGGCGCTGCGGGCACACCCGTCGATCGCGGTCGGGGTGGCGATGTCCGGCGTCGGCGGGTTGGCGTGGTTTGCCTTCACGCTCGGTCTCGCGGTCCGCGGCGCCGAGGTGGGCCGGCCCGGCGCGCTGATCGCCGCCGCGATGACCGGGTACGGGCTCAGCTCGGTGCTGTCCGCACTGGCCAGCCCGCGGCTGCTGCCCCGGCTGCCGTGGCTCGCCACCGCGGCGGCCGCCTGGGTGGGACTCGGGCTGATGTTCGTGGGCGAGGCCGGCGCCGGCGCGTCGGTACCGCTGATCGCCACGATCGCCGCCGTCGGCGGGCTGCTCGCACCACTCGGCAACGGCTCGCTGGACGCGTTGATCGGGACCCGCACCACCGGCGCGGAACGCCGTACCGCGTTCGCCGCGGCGGACTTCGTGCACGCCGGCGCGGTGTCGGTCGGCCTGGTCGCCGGCGGCACGGTGATCGGGCTCGCCGGTACCACCGGCACGCTCGTGGTCGCCGGGATCGCGCAGCTCGTCGCGGGCGCCGCGGGGTTGACCTGGCGGGCACGCCGCCGCGCCGCCCGGCACCACCCGAACGCCGCCCGCGGGACGAAACCGGCCCTGGTCGGGCCGGTGGTCGGTCAGAGGACCGCGCCGTCGCCGTGCAGCCAGTCGGCCCACGCCTCGGCCACGTCGACCGCGCAGCCGAGCAGCTCGTCCAGCAGCTGATCGTGCGCGCCGGGGACCAGCGGCACCTGCATCTCCGCGTACAGCGGGAGCCGGCCCGACTCGCCCGGCTCGCCCAGGTACGCCTTGAGGAACCGCCGGTCGTGGTTCCAGGAGTTGACCGCCGGGAAGGCCTGCGACGCCCACTCCGGTGCCACCGTGCCGTGCGCGCGGGCGCGCACCATCAGAATGTCGCGGTCCGGCCCCTCCAGGGCGAACATCACCGCATGGCGCTCCCACATGGCGACCAGGTTGCCGGTACCGGGGTCGGTCAGGAAGTACACGTCGAGCCGGCGCAGCGCGGCCGACAGCCGGTCGGTGGTCACCGGGCTCGGCCCGCTGGTCGCCGCCTTCAGCAGCGGCATCAGGTCGTGCACGCCGGTGCGCTCGGCCGGCACCCGGCGGCGCACCGTCACCGCGTCGATCGGCCCGAACGACTCCGGATCGAACGACCCGTCGTCAGCGGTCTGCTCGGCGCCGCCGTTGCGGGAAGCACCGCCGCGGGAGGCACCGTCGTTTCGAGAAACACCGTCGCGCTGGCTCTTACGCCACCATGGCATCGCGTCGTCCCCTGCTCGCTTATCGGGAGGTTGTCCGACCGCCGGCAGGTACGCACGCACGATCTCTCGGCGCCGGCACGATCGGATCTGGTTGTCGGTGAGCCGACCGGTGGGACGCCGGTTTGGGGGGCTCCGTGGCCGACGTTACCGGCGATCGGCAAGCGCGTCGCGGTCGCTGTTGGACAGATCACCCGTCACTGCGTGTGATCTCGGCAGGGTTCACCGGATCGAGCGTCAGCCCACCGGGGCGTTGGTACCACGCCGTGCCGTTTCGGGCCTGCGCCGCCAGCCATCGGCCCGCGGTGCCGAAACGTACCGGTTCGTCGGCCAGGAATCCCATCCGGACCAGCGCCAGCACCACCCGCATCGGCACCGCGACCTCGGTGTCGCCGGTGGCCAGGGTGATGCCGGGGTGGTCGAGCAGCGCGTCCCGGATCCGGCGCTCGCCGACGCCGCGGCCGGTCGAGTCGCGCAGCGTCGTCGCCGCGAGCTCGGCGATCCGGCGCAGGTCGGCCGCCGGTACCTGCTCCACCGGCTCGGCCTCGCGCGGCGGCAGCGCGCCGCGCCACTGCGCGTCGTACCGGCCGGGCAGCGCGCCGTCCGGCAGCGCGGCGAGCAGATCGCCGGCCCGTACCGTGGCGTCGTCGGCCAGCTCGCCGGCCACGGTGCGGGCGACCAGCACGCCGAACGGGAGCCGGGACCACAGCGCGAGCAGCCCACCGGCAGCCGGCCGCAGCCGGACCAGCGCGGCCGGATCCAACCGCACCAGCCGGGCGCAGTACGCACCGGCGTCGGGCACCGACTCCGCCGCGATCACTCGCACCGTGCCACCCCTCACTCCGCTCGCGCCGAACGCGCGATTCCGGTCACCGGCTCGCGCCTGGCTGGACCCTATCCGGCCCGGGACGGCGACCGGTCAGCCGTCGGTGCGGGCGAGGCGGGCGAGCGCGCCGGACTCCAGCGCGACCCACAGCGCGCCGTCCGGTCCGAGCGCGATGCCGTGCGGCTCGGAGCCGGCGGTCGGCAGGTCGTACTCCTCGATGGCGCCGGCGGTGTCGATCCGGCCGACCCGGTTGGCGCCCCACTCGGTGAACCACAGCGCGCCGTCACCACCGGCGGTGATCGCGTGCGGACGCGCGGCTCGGTCGGGCAGCGGGTACTCGGTGATGTCGCCGTCCGGGGTGATCCGGCCGATCTGGCCGGCGCCGATCTCGACGAACCACACCGCGCCGTCCGGGCCGGCGGTGATTCCGACCGGCGCCGCCGCCTCGGTCGGCAGCGGATGCAGCCGCACGTCACCGTCGGGCCCGATCCGGCCGAGGGCGTTGCGCTGGTTGAGGGTGAACCACAGTCCGCCGTCGGGGCCGGCGGTCAGGGCCGCCGGGAACGCGCCGTCGACCGGGAGCGCGAACTCGGTGGCCCGGCCCGCGGTGTCGATCCGGGCGATCCGGCCGGCGGCGGTCTCGGTGCACCACAGCGCGCCGTCCGGGCCGGCCGCGAGGCCGAACGGGCCGCAGTCCGGCGTCGGCAGCGGGAACTCGTCGAGCTCGCCGTCGAGGGAGAGCCGGCCGATCCGGTGCGCCTGGTACTCGGTGAACCAGAGCGCACCGTCCGGGCCGACGGCCACGATCGTCGGCCCGCAGCCCGGGTCGAGCTGGCGCAGGGTCGGCTCGCCGCCGGGCACCAGCCGGCCGATTCCGCCGCTGTGGACGAGCGTGAACCACAGCGCGCCGTCCGGCCCGGTCGCCAGCGCGTACGGCCCTGCGCCGGGGACGGGGTGCTCCTGGATCGTGATGCGAGTCATCCGTGCTCCTGCCTGGTGCGGTCGTCGGCCACGAACACTGCGGCCCGGACGCCGATTGGTCAAGCATATTTTTCGGCTCGACCCAGGTATGGTGCCGGCATGGCCACCGACCCGACGGGCCTGCGGGCCCGCAAGAAGCAGCAGACCAGGGCCGCGATCTCCGATCACGCCACCCGGCTGTTCCTCGCCCGCGGGTTCGACAAGGTGACGATCGCGGAGATCGCCGAGGCGGCGCAGGTCGCCAAGATGACGGTGACGAACTACTTCCCGCGCAAGGAGGACCTCGCGCTCGACACGCACGACGAGTTCGTCCAGCTGCCGACCACGACGGTACGCGACCGGCGGGTCGGCGAGTCCGCGCTGGCCGCGCTGCGGCGCGGTCAGCTGGCCGAGGTGTCCGCGCGCAACCCGCTCATCGGCTTCTCCGGCCCCGAGTTCGCCCGGCTGGTCACCGGCAGCCCGGCGCTTTCCGCCCGGCTGCGCGAGTTCCACGAGGACCGGGAGACCGCGCTCGCCGACACGCTCGCCGCCGAGACCGGCGCCGAGCCGGACGACATCGTGCCGCGGGTCGCCGCCGCCCAGCTGGCCGGGGTGCTGCGGGTGCTGTTCACCGAGACGCTGCGGCGCACCCTCGACGGCCAGGACGACGACCGGATCGCGGCCGGGCTGACCCGGCTCACCGAGACCGCGTTCGACGCGCTCGCCCCGTCACTCGCCGCCTACGCGGTACGCGCCGGCGACTGACCCGGCTGCCGCGACGGGGTCAGTCGGACTGCCAGCAGGACAGGAACTCGCGTTCGGTGCCGGACAGCCGGCGCGGTCGCCCGGCCGCCAGGTCGTACGGCACCAGCACCGAGGTGGCCCGCGACGCCAGCCGGCCGGCGTCGAACAGCTCGTAGGAGACGCGGAACGAGGCGTTGCGGATGTCGGAGAGCCACAGCTCGATCCGCACCGGCTCACCGAAGTCGACCGGCCGCAGGTAGTCGACCTCGTGCCGGGCGACGACCGTACCGGCCTCCAGCGTGGTGATGCCCTCGGCGCGCGCGGCGAGGAACATCAGCGCCGCGCGGGCCTCCTCGTACAGGGTGAGGAACCGGGCGTTGTTGACGTGTCCGAACGCGTCCAGGTCCGACCAGCGGACCGGGCAGTCGTAGCTGTACCGAGCCATCTGGAACTCGGACCTCCCGTCGAACTCGGGGCGCGCCGGACCCGGGGCGCTCAGGACTCCAGGTAGCGGCCGAGGAAGTCGCGCTCGTCCGGCTCCAGCGGCCGGGACCGCGCCGTGTCGTAGTCGTAGCCAACCAGCACGCACTCGCAGCGTGCCATCGGGGTTGGCCCGTCGCACATCTCGGCGAGCAGCGTCCACGAGCTGCTGCCGATCTTGCCGACCCAGGTGTCGATGTCGAGCAGCAGCCCCGGCCGGTAGGTGACCGCCGACAGGTAGTCGACCGCGACCCGCGCCGCGATGAAACCACGCCCGCCGGGCGCACCCGCGTACCCGGCCGGCGAGGACGCCAGCATCGCCATCCTGGCGTCCTCGAACAGGGTCAGGTAGCGGGCGTGGTTGAGGTGACCCAGCATGTCCGGATCGGACCAGTGCACCTGCGCCCGGTGTCGCGCCCGCACCCCGCCTCAGTCCCGGGTGAGCTTGCGGTAGGTGACCCGGTGCGGGCGGGCCGCCTCCGGGCCGAGCCGCTCGATCTTGTTCTTCTCGTACGCCTCGTAGTTGCCCTCGAACCAGAACCAGCGCGGGCTGCCGTCGGCGTTCAGCCCCTCCCAGGCCAGGATGTGCGTGGCGATGCGGTCCAGGAACATCCGGTCGTGGCTGGTGATCACCGCGCAGCCGGGGAAGTCCAGCAGCGCGTTCTCCAGCGAACCGAGCGTCTCCACGTCCAGGTCGTTGGTCGGCTCGTCGAGCAGCAGCAGGTTGCCGCCCTGCTTGAGGGTCAGCGCGAGGTTGAGCCGGTTGCGCTCGCCGCCGGACAGCACCCCGGCCGGCTTCTGCTGGTCCGGCCCCTTGAACCCGAACGCCGCGATGTACGCCCGGGACGGCATCTCGACCTTGCCCACCATCAGGTGGTCCAGCCCGTCGGAGACCACCTCCCACAGCGGCTTGGCCGGGTCGATCCCGGCGCGGTTCTGGTCCACATAGGACACCTGCACCGTCTCGCCGATCCGGATCGTGCCGCCGTCCGGCCGCTCGTCGCCGACCAGCATCTTGAACAGCGTGGTCTTGCCGACGCCGTTCGGGCCGATGACGCCGACCAGGCCGTTCTGCGGCAGCGTGAACGACAGCCCGTCGAACAGCGTGTGGTCGCCGTCGCCGGGAACCTTGAACCCCTTGTGCAGGTCCTCGACCTCGACCACGACGTTGCCCAGCCGCGGGCCCGGCGGGATCTGGATCTCCTCGAAGTCCAGCTTGCGGGTCTTCTCCGCCTCGGCCGCCATCTCCTCGTACCGGCCGAGCCGGGCCCGGCTCTTGGTCTGCCGGGCCTTCGCGTTGGAGCGCACCCATTCCAGCTCGTCGGACAGCCGTTTGCGCAGCTTGGCGTCCTTGCGCCCCTCGACCGACAGCCGGGCCGCCTTCTTCTCCAGGTAGGTGGAGTAGTTGCCCTCGTAGCCGTGTACCCGGCCGCGGTCGACCTCGGCGATCCACTGCGCCACGTGGTCGAGGAAGTACCGGTCGTGCGTGACGGCGATGACACAGCCCGGGTACTTCTCCAGGTGCTGCTCCAACCACTGCACGCTCTCCGCGTCCAGGTGGTTGGTGGGCTCGTCGAGCAGCAGCAGGTCGGGCTGCTCGAGCAGGAGCTTGCACAGCGCGACCCGGCGGCGTTCCCCACCGGACAGGTCGGTGACCGGCGCCTCCGGCGGCGGGCAGCGCAACGCGTCCATCGCCTGCTCGAGCCGGGAGTCCAGCTCCCACGCGTCGGCATGGTCGAGCTGCTCCTGCAGCGCGCCCATCTCGGCCATCAGCTCGTCGGTGTAGTTGGTCGCCATCTCCTCGGCGATGGCGTTGAACCGGGCCAGCTTCGCCTTGGTGTCGGCGACGGCTTCCTCGATGTTGCCCAGCACCGTCTTCGACTCGTCCAGCGGCGGCTCCTGCATCAGGATGCCGACGGTCGCGCCGGGGGCGAGCTCGGCGTCGCCGTTGGACAGCGGCTCCAGCCCGGCCATGATCTTCAGCAGGGTGGACTTGCCGGCGCCGTTCGGGCCGACCACACCGATCTTCGCGCCGGGCAGGAAGCTGAGCGTGACGTCATCCAGGATGACCTTGTCACCGTGCGCCTTTCGCGCCTTACGCAGGACGTAGATGTACTGGGCCACGGTGGCCACGACCTCCGGGACTTCTCGACTGCCGGACTGCGGCGGGGCAGAACCCACCTCTGGACGCTCCATCGTCTCAGGCCGGCCGCTATTCCCGGCACCGGGGCGGCCGGGACGCTGCTCCGGCACGTACCGGCGGACACGGCGGGCGAAAGTGTCGGCGAGGTAACGGCGGTTGCCAGCAGGTAACGGGTCGGTTGGGATGTGTGTCACCACGAATGTGGGGCGCCGGTGGTTGACATGTCCGGCGTACCCCACGTTCTTCACGTCGAAGGAGCAGCCAGGAATGCGGATCAAGCGTTCGATGGCACGACGCGCGGTGGCCGCGCTCGGGGTTCTCGCGCTGGCCGGCAGCCTCGCCGCCTGCGGTGACTCGGGTGACGACTCGGCGTCGGGCGCCAAACCGGACAAGTTGACCGGGGTCGGCCCCATCACGCTCGCCACCGGCAAGGACACCACCGGCACCCTGAACGAGATTCTCGCCGACTGGAACAAGGCGCACCCGGACCAGAAGGTCACGCTCACCGAGCTGCCGGAGGACGCCGACCAGCAGCGGCAGCAGATGGTGCAGAACGCGCAGACCAAGTCCGACGCGTACACGATCCTCAACCTCGACGTGGTGTGGACCTCCGAGTTCGCCGCGAACGGGTGGGTCGAGCAGCTGCCGGAGAAGCAGTTCGACATGAGCAAGTACCTCCCGCCGGTGATCAAGACCGCCCAGTACTTCGACAAGCTGTACGCGGCGCCCTACGCGTCCGACGGCGCGCTGCTGTACTACCGCACCGACCTGCTCAAGAAGGCCGGCGTCGACAAGGCGCCGACCACCTGGGACGAGATGACGGCGGACTGCCAGAAGGTACTCAAGCTGCCGGCCGGCAAGGGCATGTCCTGCTACGGCGGTCAGCTGGACAAGTACGAGGGCCTGACGGTGAACTTCTCCGAGGCGGTCAACTCCGCCGGCGGTGAGGTCGTCGGTGCCAACGGCAAGCCGAACGTGAACACCCCGGCCGCGAAGAAGGGCCTGGACTTCCTGGTCGACGGCGTCAAGAACAAGACGATCCCGAAGGACGCGCTGACCTGGAAGGAAGAGGAGTCGCGGCGCGGCTTCGAGAGCGGCAAGGTCGTGTTCCTGCGCAACTGGCCCTACTGCTACGCGCTGATGGCGAACAAGAAGGACGCGGGCAACAAGGTCGCCGGCAAGTACGGCGTGGCGCCGATCCCGGGTCTGGACGGCCCCGGCAAGTCCACCCTGGGCGGTCACAACCTGGCGATCAGCAAGTTCGCCAAGAACAAGAAGACCGCGCTGGACTTCATCAAGTGGTTCACCAGTGAGAAGAACGAGCGGACCTGGCTGACCAAGAACTCCCAGGCCCCGGTCTACGGTTCGCTGTACGACGACCCGGCGCTGCAGAAGCAGTTCCCGTACCTGTCGACGCTCAAGCAGTCGATCGAGAAGGCCGAGCCGCGCCCGGCGATCGTCAACTACGGCGACGCGACCGCGGCGATCGAGGAACAGGCGTACGCGGCGATCTCCGGGAGCAAGTCCTCCGCCCAAGCGCTGAAGGACCTGCAGGACAACCTCACGAAGATCACCAGCAAGGACAAGTAACCCCCGACCGACGGCCGGGTCCGGTTTCCGGGCTCGGCCGTCGGGCTTCTCCTGGCCGGACGCCGCGCGTGCCGGACCGGCCGTTCTCCCCCCGCGTGCCCTGGAAAGGCTGATCGATGAGTTTCGTGCCCGCAGGCTGCCCGCTGCCGCCCGGCGGCGCCGGCCGTTCGCACCCCGTACCGGGGGTGATGTCATGACCACCGCGGTCCAGGTGCCCACCCCGCCGGCCAGGACGGTAGGCCCGATGCGGCAGGACCGGCGGCGCGGTGTCGGCCGGTTCGCCGCCCTGCTGCTGTCGCCGACGGTGCTGGTGCTGGCGCTCGTGATCGGGTACCCGATCGTGTCGGCGCTGCGGCTGTCGTTCCAGGTGACCCACCGGGGCATCAACCCGACCACCGGGATGGTGGAGAACACCACCCACGTCGGCCTCGCCAACTACGCCGGGATCTTCAGCGGCGACTCGGCCAGCCAGTTCTGGAACGCGTTCTGGAACACCACCACGTTCACCGTCGCGGGCGTCGCGATCGAGACGGTGATCGGCGTCGCGATGGCGCTGATCATGCACAAGGCGTTTCGTGGGCGCGGCATCGTGCGGGCCAGCGTGCTCGTACCGTGGGCGATCCCGACCGCGATCTCCGGTCTGCTGTGGAAGTGGATCTTCCAGTCCGACGGCATCGCGAACACCGTCCTGCACACCCACGTGCTGTGGACGACCGAGGGCTTCCACGCCTGGGGTGCGGTGCTGATCGCCGACGTGTGGAAGACCGCACCGTTCATCGGCCTGCTCGCGCTCGCCGGCCTGCAGGTCATCCCGGGCGAGGTGTACGAGGCGGCGAAGGTGGACGGCTCCGGCCCGTGGCGCACCTTCTTCCGCATCACCCTGCCGCTCGCGCGGCCGGCGCTGGTGGTGGCCGTCCTGTTCCGGATGCTGGACGCGCTGCGCATGTTCGACCTGCCGTTCGTGCTGATCGGAGCGCACAAACACTCGGTGGAGACGCTGTCCACGTTCGCCTGGTACGAGGCGTCCAACCTGCGCTACGGCACCGCCGCCGCCTACTCGACGGTGCTGTTCCTGTACATCGCGGTGGTCGCGTTCGTGTTCGTCAAGGTGCTCGGCGCCGACCTGATCGGCCGGGGCGTGGAAGGGAAGAAGAAATGAGCGCCGTCGCCGCCGCCGCGCCCCGCAAGCGGGCCCGGCGGGCCGGAACCAGCCCGTGGGCGTACGCGGGCATCACGGCCATCGTGCTCTACTGCCTCGCGCCGTTCTACTGGATGGTGGTGTCGGCCCTGCGCCGGCCGGCCGACCAGTTCTCGAACAAGGCGTTCCCCTGGCCGATCTCGCTGACCAACTTCGAGTCCGCGTTCAAGCCGGCCAACGGGTTCGGCCGGGCGCTGCTCAACTCGCTCGTGGTGGCCGGGCTGACCACGATCCTGACGCTGGTCATCGGGATCACCGCGGCGTACGTGCTGGCCCGGCTGGAGTTCCGGTTCAAGAACGTCATCCTGGCGGCGATCATCGCCACCTCGATGTTCCCCGGCATCTCGCTGCTGGTGCCGCTGCTCAAGCTGTTCGTGTCGATCCACTGGATCAACACGTTCCAGGCGATGATCCTGCCGAGCATGAGCTTCGCGCTGCCGCTCGCGGTGTTCAACCTGACCGCGTTCTTCAAGCAGATGCCGTTCGCGCTGGAGGAGGCGGCGCAGATCGACGGCGCGTCGCCGATGCAGGCGTTCCGCAAGGTGATCCTGCCGCTCGCCGCCCCGGGCGTGTTCACCACCGCGATCCTGACGTTCATCGCGGCCTGGAACGAGTTCATCATCGCGCTGTCGGTGACCAACAAGCAGGAGATGCGCACCGCACCCGTGATCACGTCGCTGTTCACCGGCCAGTACGGCTATGACCAGCCGTTCGGCACCCAGATGGCGGCCGGCGTGGTGGTGACCATCCCGCTGGTGATCCTGGTGCTGTTCTTCCAGCGCCGCATCGTCGAGGGGCTGACCTCCGGCAGCGTGAAGTAGCGCACCGCGGTCACGGCCGGGGCATCCACGACGGATGCCCCGGCCGTCGCGTGTGCGGGCCGCACCGTTCGTGCCCGCTCGTCCGGAAAGTGCTCACGGTGAGATTCACACTACCGACGGCTCCCGGGACCGGCAGTCAGGCATTAAGTACGCTCGATGTCTGTCCGGTCCGGCGGCGGTAGGAGGCGGCGTGTCGACAGCCAGCCCGTTCGTGGTGGTGGCCAACAGACTTCCGGTCGACGAGGTGACCACACCGGACGGGGGCCGGGAGTGGCGGCGCTCCCCCGGCGGGCTGGTCACCGCGCTGCATCCGATCATGCGGGCCGAGCACGGCACCTGGCTCGGCTGGGCCGGCGGCACCGGCCCGGCCGCCGACGAGTTCGAGCTCGACGGGATGCGGCTGCACCCGGTCGCGCTGTCCGCGCAGGAGTTCGAGAAGTACTACGAGGGCTACTCCAACGCCACCCTCTGGCCGCTGTACCACGACGCGGTCGAGCCACCCGTCTACCGCCGCAGCTGGTGGGACAACTACCGCGAGGTCAACCGGCGGTTCGCCGCGGAGACCGCGAAGGTGGCCGCCGAGGGCGCCGTGGTGTGGATCCAGGACTACCAGCTCCAGCTGGTGCCGGCGATGCTCCGGGAGCTGCGGCCCGACCTGCGGATCGGCTTCTTCCTGCACATCCCGTTCCCGCCGGTGGAGCTGTTCATGCAGATGCCGCGGCGGGTGGAGATCATGCAGGGGCTGTTGGGCGCCGACCTCGTCGGCTTCCAGCGCCCGCTCGCCGCGCAGAACTTCCTGCGGCTGACCCGCCACCTGCTCGGCCTGCACCCGAAGGGCCCGGAGGTACGGGTCGACGATCGCACCGTGCGGGTGGCGGCGTTCCCGATCTCCATCGACGTGGGCGAGATCGAGCGGCTCGCGGCGAGCGAGTCAGTCCGGGCCCGCTCGGCCGCGATCCGCGAGGAGCTGGGCAACCCGAAGCACATCATCCTGGGTGTCGACCGGCTCGACTACACCAAGGGCATCGACCGCCGGCTCAAGGCGTTCCGGGAACTGCTGCAGGAGGGCACCCTCGCGGTGCCGGACGTGGTGATGGTGCAGGTGGCCACGCCGAGCCGGGAGCGGGTGGCGCACTACCAGACCCTGCGCGACGCGGTGGAGCTGCAGGTCGGCCGGATCAACGGCGACTACGGCAAGGTCGGGGTGCCGGCGGTGCACTACCTGCACCAGTCGGTCGACCGGACCGAGCTGACCGCGCTGTACTGCGCGGCTGACGTGATGATGGTGACGCCGCTGCGGGACGGCATGAACCTCGTCGCCAAGGAGTACGTGGCGGCCCGGGTCGACCTCGGCGGATCGCTGGTGCTGTCCGAGTTCGCCGGGGCCGCGTCCGACCTGCGCCAGGCGTACCTGGTGAATCCGCACGACACCGACGCGCTCAAGGACGGGCTGGTGCGCGCGGTCCGGGTCGACCCGACCGAGTCGGCCCGCCGGATGCGGGCGATGCGGCGGTTCCTGCGCGGGCACGACGTGGACCACTGGGCCCGGTCGTTCCTCACCGCGCTCGGCGTACCGGAGGCTACCGACGCGCTCGCCGCCGTGGTGCCGCCGGCGCCGCCGCCCGGTCGTACCCGCCGGCCGGTCCGCCGCGACGGCGGTCCCGCCCGCTGACGTGCCACCCCGAAGGCCAGCCGAGCACCGACACCGCGGAGGCAGCATGAGCACCGACGACGCGATCACCGCAGCGGAGGCGGCATGAGCACCGACGACGCGATCACCGCAGCGGAGGCGGCATGAGTACGGTGGCGCCGACCGAGCCGTTGGACGCGGCGCTGCGCGAGACGCTGGGCCGGCTGGCCCGGGTACCGCAGCTGCTGGTGGCGGTGGACTACGACGGCACGCTGGCGCCGATCGTGGGCGACCCGGCGGCGGCCCGGCCGCTGCCGGAGGCGGTGACCGCGCTGCGCGCGCTGGCGGAGCTGCCGCAGACGAAGGTCGCGGTGGTGTCCGGACGGTCGCTGCGCGACCTGGCCGCCCTGTCGCGGCTGCCCAGCGAGATCCACCTGGTCGGCAGCCACGGCTCGGAGTTCGACGTCGGGTTCGTGCAGCAGCTGTCCGAGGAGGCCCGGCAGCTGCGTACCACGCTGCAGCAGCAGGTACAGCGGATCGCCGCCGGAGCGCCGGGGGTCCGGCTGGAGGCGAAGCCGGCCAGCATCGCGGTGCACACCCGGACCGCGAGCGACGAGGTCGCCGCGAGCGTGAACGCGGCGGTACGGTCCGGCCCGGCGACGCTGCCCGGGGTGCACGTGACCGAGGGCAAGAAGGTGATCGAGCTGTCGGTGGTGCACACCGACAAGGGCACCGCACTGGACACGTTGCGCAGCCGGCTGGGCGCCTCGGCGGTGCTGTTCGTGGGCGACGACGTCACGGACGAGAACGGCTTCGCCCGGCTGCGCGGCCCGGACGTCGGGGTGAAGGTCGGCTTCGGCGACACGCGGGCGACGCACCGGGTGGCCGATCCGATCGAGGTCGCGAAGCTGCTCGCGCTGGTGCTCGACATCCGCCGCCGCTGGCTGTACGGGGAGCGCGCGGTGCCGATCGAGCGGCACTCGATGCTCGCCGGCGGCGACAACCTGGCGCTGGTGACCCCGGACGCCCGGATCACCTGGCTGTGCCATCCGCGACCGGACTCGGCGGCGATCTTCGCCGACCTGCTCGGCGGCAGCCCGGCCGGGTACTTCGGTGTCGCGCCGCAGCGGGGCGGCCTGCCGCTGGGGCAGAAGTACCTCGGTGGCTCGATGACCGTGCAGACGCGCTGGTCCGGGTTGACCGTCACCGACTGGCTCGATTCGACGGGGCCGGCGAACCGCACCACCCTGGTCCGGCAGCTGACCGGTACCGTCACGGTCCGGGTGCAGTTCGCGCCGCGGCCGGAGTTCGGCCAGGTGGCGGTGCGGCTGCAGCCGCTGGGCGACGGGCTGGTGATGCTCGGGTCCAACGAGCCGGCGGTGCTCTACTCCCCCGGCGTCGACTGGGACATCGTCCAGGAGGGCGAGCACGACACCGCCCACGCGCTGATCGACCTGCGGGCCGCGGGGGGCAGCGCGGTGCTGGAGCTGCGCTGCGGCACCGACAGCCTGGATCCGGCGCCGTTACCGGTCGAACACCGGGCCGACGAGACGGCGACGCAGTGGCGGCGCTGGTTGGACGGGTTGCGGCTGCCGGGGGTGAGCACCGAGCTGGTGGCGCGCAGCGCGCTGACGCTGCGCGCGCTGACCTACCGGCCGACCGGGGCGATCCTCGCTGCCGGGACGTCCAGCCTGCCGGAGGATCTGGGCGGGGTGCGCAACTGGGACTACCGGTACTGCTGGCTGCGCGACGCGGCGCTGGCGGCCCGGGCGCTGGTCGATCTGGGTTCGGTCGACGAGGCGGAGGGGCTGCTCGCCTGGACCGCGGGGGTGATCGACCGTACCGGCGGGCATCCGGAGCGGCTGCACCCGCTGTACACGGTGGAGGGTCAGACGCTCGGGCCGGAGGCGGTCATCGACACGCTGCCCGGTTACGCCGGCTCCCGGCCGGTGCGGGTCGGCAACGCGGCGAACAAGCAGCTGCAGCTCGACGTGTTCGGCCCGATCGCCGATCTGGTCGACGCGGTCGCGCAGCGCCGCGGCGTGATCAGCGACTTCGACCGCGAGGTGCTGAGCGCGATGGTCGACGCGGTGGCGCACCGCTGGTTCGAGCCGGACCACGGCATCTGGGAGCAGCGCCAGCCGCCCCGGCACCACGTGTACTCGAAGGTGATGTGCTGGCAGACGGTCGACCGCGCGCTGAACGTGGCGGCCCGGCACGGGCTGCCGGAGCGGCCGGACTGGGTCGAGCTGCGCGCCGCGATCGCCGAGAACGTGCTGGAGTACGGCTGGAACGAGCAGGTCGGCGCCTACACCACCGCGTACGACGGGATCGACCTGGACGCGGCCTCGCTGTGGGTGGGGCTGTCCGGGCTGCTCGCCGACGACGATCCGCGGTTCCTGTCCACGGTGCTCGCGATCGAGGCGGAGCTGCGCAGTGGCCCGGTGGTCTACCGGTACCGCTCGGACGACGGGATGCCCGGCACCGAGGGCGGCTTCCACGTGTGCACCGCGTGGCTGATCGAGTCGTACCTGCGCACCGGTCGCCGGGCCGACGCCGAGGAACTGTACGGGCAGCTGATCGCGTGCGCCGGGCCGACCGGGCTGCTGCCCGAGCAGTACGATCCGCTCGCCGAGCGGGGCCTCGGCAACCATCCGCAGGCGTACAGCCATCTGGGCCTGATCCGCTGCGCCCTCCTACTCGACTCCCGCCCCTGACCCACCCCACCTCACCCCGCCCCAGGAAGTTGATCAAGGCCCCAGGAAGTTGATCAAGGGATCCGCGCACGACATCCTGGACGTTCGTGTACGGATCCCTTGATCAACGACGCGGCCTCTTGATCAACGACGCGGCCCCTTGATCAACCGCGGGGGCCGAGCCGGGGAGCGCGCGGAGGGGCGGCGGCCCGGGGGCGCGGTGGGTCAGCCGACCGGGGTGAAGTCCCGGCTGGCGATGAACGGCGGGCGCGGCGACGGGGCCGCGAACGGCTCCACCGTGGCGTTCTCCACGCTGTTGAACACCACGAAGATGTTCGACCGCGGCCACGGCGTGATGTTGCCGTTGGAGCCGTGCATGCAGTTGCAGTCGAAGATCGTCGCCGACCCGGCCGGCCCGGTGAACTGCTCGATGCCGTGCTTGTTCGCGAGCAGCTTGAGGCTGTCCTGGTCCGGGGTGCCGATCTCCTGTTCCTTCAGCGACTGCTTGTAGTGCTCCGCCGGCGTCTCACCGACACAGGAGACGAACGTGCGGTGCGAGCCCGGCATGATCATCAGGCAGCCGTTCTGCGCGAAGTTCTCCGTCAGCGCGATGGAGATGCTGCACGCCCGCATCGCCGGCATGCCGTCCTCGGCGTGCCAGGTCTCGAAGTCGGAGTGCCAGTAGAAGCCGGCGCCACCGAACCCGGGCTTGTAGTTGATCCGGCTCTGGTGCACGTACACGTCGGAGCCGAGGATCTGCCGCGCGCGACCGACGACCCGCTCGTCGGCGACGAGCTTCGCCACCAGCTCGGAGATCTTGTGCACCTCGAAGATCGAGCGCACCTCGTTCGACGACTTCTCCACCACGGTGCGCTCGTCCGCCCGTACCGCCGGGTCGGTGGCGAGCCGGTCCAGCTCGGCGGAGTACAGCTCCACCTCGGCGTCGGTGAGCAGCTGGTCGACGCTGAGGTAGCCGTTCTTGTCGTAGTCCTCCAGGGTCTGCGTGTCGATCGGCCCCGTCGCACCGGTCGACCAGACCACCGGGTCACGGCGGAAGATCAGGCTCGGCGTCGGACGCTTGCGCGTCGGGTACTCGTCGGGCACGGTCGTCGGCAGGGTCACGGTCGTGGTCATGCGGACACCTCCTGGGTGGTCTCTTCTTCGACGATCAGCGGGTAGACACCGTTGTCGTCGTGCACCTCACGGCCGGTCACCGGCGGGTTGAACACGCAGATCGTGCGGATGTCGGTGATGGGGCGCATGATGTGGTGCTCGTGCCCGTCGAGCAGGTACATGGTGCCGGGCACGATGTGGTGCTTCTCGCCGGTCTCGGCGTTGGTCAGCTCGGCCTCGCCCTCGATGCACAGCACCGCCTCGATGTGGTTCGCGTACCACATGTGCGTCTCGGTGCCGGCGTACATCACCGTCTCGTGCAGCGAGAAGCCGACCTTCTCCTTCGCCAGCACCAACCGCTTGCTGCGCCAGGTGGCCGCCTTGACGTCGCGGTCGGTCTCGGTGATGTCGGCAAGTGAACGAACGATCATTGGTCCTCCAGCTCAGTGTGCGGCGTCGGCGACCGCGTCGGTGAGGATCTCGAGTCCCTCACCCAGTTCGTCGTGGCCGATCGTCAACGCGGGCATCAGCTTGGCGACCTCGCCGTCCGCACCGGCCGTCTCGATGAGCAGGCCGCGGTCGAACGCGCCGGTCACCACCTTCGCCGCCACGTCCGCGTCGGCGAAGGCGAGGCCCCAGGCGAGTCCCCGCCCGCGTACCGCGATGTCGAGCTCGGCGTGCTTCGACGCGATGGCGGTGAGCGCCGACTCGACCACCTCGCCCTTCGTCGCCGTCTGGGCCGGCAGCAGGTCGTCGGTCCAGAACAGTTCGAGGGCCCGGGCCGCGGTCACGAACGCCGGATTGTTGCCCCGGAACGTACCGTTGTGCTCGCCCGGTGACCACACGTCCAGTTCCGGCCGCAGCAGCACCAGCGCGAGCGGCAGCCCGTAGCCGCCGATCGACTTGGACAGGCAGACGATGTCCGGCTCGATGCCGGCCACCTCGAAGCTGAAGAACGGCCCGGTGCGGCCGCACCCCATCTGCACGTCGTCGACGATGAGCAGGATGTCGTGCCGTTTGCACAGCTCGGCCAGGGAGCGCAGCCATTCCGGCCGGGCCACGTTGATGCCGCCCTCGCCCTGCACGGTCTCCACGATGACCGCCGCCGGCGCGTTCAGCCCGCTGCCCGAATCGGCCAGCAGCCGCTCGAACCACAGGAAGTCCGGCACCTGGCCGTCCAGATAGTTGTCGAACGGCATCGGCGTGGCGTGGACCAGCGGAATGCCGGCACCGCCGCGTTTCATCGCGTTTCCGGTGACCGACAATGAACCGAGGGTCATCCCGTGGAAACCATGTGTGAAGCTGATGATCGACTCGCGCCCGGTCACCTTGCGGGCCAGCTTCAACGCCGCCTCGACCGCGTTGGTACCGGTGGGGCCGGGGAACTGCACCTTGTAGTCCAGGCCGCGCGGAGCCAGCACGTACTCGCGCAAAGCCGCCAGCAGATCGCGTTTCGCGGTGGTGTGCATGTCCAGCCCGTGCGTCACGCCGTCACGCTCGAGGTAGGCGAGCAACGCCCGTTTCAGCTCGGGATGGTTGTGGCCATAGTTCAGTGCGCCCGCGCCTGCGAAGAAATCAAGGTAGGGGCGACCGTTCTCGTCGTACATTCGGCTACCGACGGCATGGTCGAAAGCGACCGGCCATGTCCGGCAGTAACTACGGACTTCGGATTCGAGATCGGCGAAGAGATTCATCATCCTCCGTCGGTTGTTCGGTTGTGGTCAGCGTGGCAGCGGACCGATTCGGAACAACACCTCCTCGTTGTGCGGGCCACCACTGAAATGCTCTTCGGTAAACAGGGATTGTTTGGTGAGCGAGGCACCGCGAGCGCGGGCGAATCCCGCGAACAGACGTGCCGAGGGCACGTTGTCTGGTGTCACCGTGGCCTCCAGGAAGACCACGGACTGCGTCCTCGCAACCCGATCGACCAGCGCGTCCAGCGCGCGTACGGCCAATCCACGCCGCCGGTATGCGGCGTCGACCGCCACCTGCCAGACAAACAGCGTGTCCGGCGCATCGGGGCGCAGGTACCCGGTGACGAACGAGGCCACCGAGTCACCGACACAGCCGACCACCGAGGTGGCCGCGAAATCACGGCACCACAGCAGATAGCTGTATTCGGAGTTGACGTCGAGCGTGCCGGAATCGGCCGCCAGCCGCCAGAGTCGGGTTCCGTCGGCAACCGTCGGAGCCCGAAACACGACCGAGCCACCGCGATCGTCGGTCATCGACTCGACGGTCGCGCTTGGCGAATCCTGCGGTTGCCCGGTCATGGCTGCCGACGATAGCCGGGGCGCACTGACCGCTCAACCGGAACGGGCCACAGAAGGCCCGGATTCCCAATAGCCACAACAGATCCCGAGAAACTGTGGCATAATTAACAGAAAATAATCCGGCAAAAACTCTGGCCAGGCGACCCGCCCGACCGGTAACGTAACTCAGATCCCCTGATGCACGCTGCGCTCCTCCAGCGCCGCCGCCGGCGGCCCCGGAAAGTGCCGCCAGCGGTGATTCGAAGCCCTGCCAGGAGCGTGGATCAGCCGGCGCCGATGGCGTCGACGACCGGGCCGATCACCACGACCGCCGGGGCGCCGATCCCCTGCCGGTCCGCCGCCGCCGCAATCGTCGCCAGCGTCGCCCGCACCGTTCTCTGCTGCGGCGTCCCGCCGCGCTCCACCACGGCCGCCGGCGTGCCGCCGGCCCGACCGAGCTCGATCAACCGGGCCGCGATCGAGGCCAGGTTCGCCACGGCCATCAGCAGCACCACGGTGCCGCGCAGCCGGGCCAGCGCCGCCCAGTCGACCAGCGAACCCGGATGCTCCGGCGGGAGGTGACCGGAGCACACCACCAGCTCGT
Organism: Actinocatenispora sera; assembly: GCF_018324685.1. Taxonomy (NCBI): domain Bacteria; kingdom Bacillati; phylum Actinomycetota; class Actinomycetes; order Micromonosporales; family Micromonosporaceae; genus Actinocatenispora; species Actinocatenispora sera. The sequence goes on from NZ_AP023354.1 coordinate 5,853,894, forward strand.
GCGTGAGGCCGCGATGGGTGACCGGGATGCCGGCCAGCCCCGGTACCGCGATCGCGCTGGACACGCCGGGGACCACCGTCACCGGCACACCGGCCGCGAGGCAGGCCGCCGCCTCCTCGCCGCCACGGCCGAATACGAACGGGTCGCCGCCCTTGAGCCGGACGACGAACCGGCCGGCCAGCGCGCGCTCCACCAGGACCTCGTTGATCGACTCCTGGGCGAGCTGACGCCCGCGCGGGATCTTCGCCGCGTCGATCACCTCGACGTCGCCGCGCAGCCCGTCCAGCAGCAGCTGCGGCGCCAGCCGGTCGACCACCACGACGTTGGCCCGCGACAGCAGCCGCCGACCACGCACGGTGATCAGTTCCGGATCGCCGGGCCCGGCCCCGACCAGCGCCACCCCGGGCACCGGGCGCGGCGACGCCGGTACCAGCCGGCCCGCGGGCGACGGTTCCGGGTGCCGGAACCGGGGGGAGTCGAGGCTACCGTCGGCCAGGCCGGCGGCGATCGCCTCGCGCAGCCGTACCGACCGGCGCGGGTCGCCGCCACCCCACACGGCGACGGTCAACTCGTCGGCACCGGTGACGGTCGGCGTCCAGGCGCTCGCCGCCGCCGCGTCGTCGGCCCGGACGCAGAACACCCGGCGTTGGGACGCCGCATCCGACACCGCGGCGTTCGCGGCCGGGTCATCGGTGGCGGCCAGTACCAGCCACTGACCATCCACATCGGACGGTGTGAACGCCCTTTGCTGCCAATGGATCTCGCCGAGGGAGGCACGCTCGTCCAGAGCCGGCGTCGCGGCCGGTGCGACCAGCGTGACGACCGCGTCCGCGGCGAGCAGGGCGGGGATCCGGCGCTGCGCGACCGCGCCGCCCCCCACCACCAACACCGGGCGGCCAGCAAGCCGCAGACCCAGCGGGTACAGCTCGCTCACCGGGCACCGCCCGCCGCCGCCAGCGCCGCGACGAACCCGTCGGTGGTACCGGCGTCCCGGACGGTGATGCGCAGCCAGTCCGGGCCGAGGCCGGGAAACGTGTCGCCGCGGCGCACCGCGTACCCGGCGGAACGAAGCGCCTCGCGCAACCGATCCGCCCCCGGCCGATGGACCAACACGAAGCGTGACCTCGGTACGCCGACCACCGGCAGCTCGGCGGCGGCCAGCCGGGCCATCAGGTACCGCCGGTCGGTGTCGAGCTGCTCGGCGATGCGTCGCTCCGCGGCCACCGCACGGGGCTCGGCAAGTACCCGAGCGGCGGCCAGGGCCGGTGACGACACCGGCCACAGCGGCTGTGCCGCGGCGCAGCGGGCGACCACGTCGGCCGCCCCGAGCAGGTACCCGACCCGCAGCCCGGCGAGCCCCCACGTCTTGGTGAAGCTGCGGATCACCACCAGGCCGGGCAGGTCGCGGCGGCCCGCCAGCGACTCCGGCTCACCCGGCACCGTGTCGGCGAACGCCTCGTCGACCACCACGATGCGACCGGGCCGGCACAGCCCCGCGATCGTCTCCGCCGGGTGCAGTACCGACGTCGGGTTCGTCGGGTTGCCGATCATGACCAGGTCGGCGTCGTCCGGAACCAGTTCCGGCGCCAGCTCGAACGGCGGCGCCAGCAACACCCGGTCGACCCGGTGGCCGGCCGAGCGCAGCGCCGCCTCCGGCTCGGTGAACTGCGGGTGTACCAGCACCGCGCGGTGCACCGGCAGCGCCCGCGCCAGCAGCACGAACGCCTCCGCGGCGCCGGCGGTGAGCAGTACCTCGGACTCCGGCCGGCCGTGCCGGGCGGCCACCGCGCCACGGGCCGGGCCCGGATCGGGATAGTGCGCGAGGTCGTCGACCGCCGCCCGGACCGCGTCGGCGAGCCAGCCCGGCGCCGGCTCGTGCCGGACGTTGACGGCAAGATCGACGAGGCCGGGTGCCAGTTCGGTGTCGCCATGGTGACTCAGATCGACGGCGTCAGCCGCTAGGCTCCGCTCCGGAAGCGCGACAAGACGCTCACGCGACGCCACGCTGAGTGTTCCGTCCGGTGACGCAGCGGTGCGGTCCCCGCTTGCCGATGCGGCCGGAGACACTGCCGCGGGCGTGGCGTCGACCGCGCCCCCCAGATCCATAGGCATGACGCCATTCTCACAACCGAACGAACGGCCGAGTGTGTGCGGCCCAGTCTTGCCTTAATGTGCCTCGCTGGGATTTCGTGACCCGCGATCCCGGCATGCCGGCCGCGCAGCGGCCGGGGCGGAGCAGCAGCGGTCCCGAGAACCGCAGTCTCGGCGTACGGGGAGGATTCAGCGTTGACGACTCCACAGAGCGGCCCGCCCGACGACCGTCGCACCGCGACGCCGCCGGGCAGTGGTCGGCACCGTTCGGACCTGCCCATGCAGCCGCCGAACGCGCCGACCGCGGCCGGCCCGCCACCGAACGGGTTCGCCGCACCGCCCAGCTCGCCGGGTCCGTACGGCTCGCCCGGCCCGTACGGACCGCCCGGTGGCGGCTACCCGCCACCGAACGGCGCCGCGCCGTACGTGCCGTCGACGCGCCCCGGCCCGCGCAACGAGCCGTTGCCGCCCCCACAAGCCTCGGCCGCCGGGCGTTACCGGTCGCTCAAGGACATGTCCGCCCAGCAGCCTCCGGCCACCGCACCGCAACGCACCGCGCCGCGGCAGGACGCCGTGCCGGACGCGCTGAGGAACCTCACCACCACCGCCGAGGCGCCGAAGCGGAAATGGACCGGGCGCCGCTGGACCATCCTCGGCAGCATCGCCGGCGCCGTGGTGCTGGTGCTGGTCATCGGCGGCTACTTCGGCTACCGCGCGGTCGCGCCCTACTACGGGCTGGGCTACGTCAGCGGGCGCTCCACCACCGTCGCGGGCGTGAAGCTGACCACCACCCAGGTCAAGTGCGGGATGTCCACGCCGCCGTTCGGTGAGCGCGGCACGCCGCACGGCGCGTACTGCGCGATCGTCATCTCCGCGCACAACATCGGCAAGCAGACCGCGGTGATCAACCTGCGCACCTGGACCGCGGACCTGGACGTCGGGCTGGACCACGTCGAGCCGGTCACCGAATGGCTCGCGTTCCGCAACGAGATCGTCGAAACCGGGCACAAGGCTAGCTTCCAGCTCGCGTACGACATTCCGACCGGTGCCCGGTTGGACCGCCTGCACCTGGTCATCGGCGACCGCAAGGGCACCATCGCCACCACCTGAGGCCACCCCGGCCGCGCCGTCTCGTACCGCGAGGACGGCGCGGCGGCGCGGGCCGGCCGCACGGCGGCACGGGCCGGTGACACCGGCACGGCGGCGCCGGGAGCGCTGACGGACATCGAGCTACCGATCGTCGACCGGTCAGCCGGCCGCGTGCGGGTCGCCGCGCAGGTCGGCCGGGACCAGCGACCAGACGCTCAGATCGACCCGGCCCGACTCGACCACCCCGGCATTGCGCAGCAGCCCCTCGTAGACGAAGCCGGCCTTCTCGGCCACCCGCCGGGAGGCCACGTTGCCGGCCGCCACGCGCACCTCGACCCGCTGGAACTGGTGTTCCAGGATCAGGTCGACGGCGAGCGCGTCGGCGGCCTCGGCGGTGTAACCGAAACCGCGCGCGTCCGGCGCCACCGCGTACGAGATCTCGGTGCTCCGGGTGCCCCAGTCGGTGCGCTTGGTCCACAGCAGGCCGACCAGCCGGTCATCGTCGCGCTGCACGATGCCGTAGTGGTCGCCGTCGCCGCGGGTGCGCCGCTCGGCCGCCATCCAGGTGCACCACATCTTCGCGTCGGCGTCCGTGTACGGCGAGGGGAGCGACATCCAGCGTCGGGTCTGCCGGTCGGCGAACACCCCGGTGACCTCGGAGGTGTCCGCACCGGTCAGCGGGCGCACCAGCAGCCGGGGCGTGACCACGGTCAGCTCCGGGAAGCGGGCAGCCGACACTGTCTGCGCGGTCATCCGTCCTGCCTTCGTCATACCGCCCCCGCGGGACCAAAGCACGTCAACAGTACTCACCTGCCATCCGCGGAACAAAATCGCCTACGCGGCAGGAAAGTCAGCCGATGGCCGCCACGAACCGCGCAGCCATCTCGGGATGGCCGGCCCAGTGTACGGTCAAGAACGAGGCGTGCACCTTGCGCCAGATGAAGCCCTCCGGGCGCCCGCCGTTCCACTGCCAGGCGGCGTTGTCACCGGCCCGCGGCGTCACCGTCGCGCGGTGATGCTTGTGCCCGGTCACCCGCGCGCCGACCTTGACCACCGAACTCGACGCCCGCGCGACCGCGTCCCGGTAGCCCAGCACCAGCAGGTTCGTGGTCTGCGCGGAGGCATCGAACATGCCACACATCTCGCGGCCGTCGTGTTCCTTGACCAACCAGAGCAGGCCGGCGTTCTCGGCATAGATCGGGCCGTCCTCGCGGGCCAGTGCGACCACGTCGTCCTGCAACCGCCGGTTCGCCGACAGCTCGTCCGCGAACGCCTCCGGGAAGCCACCGCCGAACACCAACGCCCGGGTACCGGCGGGCAGCCGCTCGTCGCGCACCGGATCGAACGGCACCACCTCGGCGCCGGCGGCGGTCAGCAGCTCGCCGGTCTCCGGGTACGAGAAGCTGAACGGGTCGGAGCCGGCCACCGCGACGATCGGCCGATCCCCGGCCGCGGGCAACCGGTCGGTGGCATACCCGACGGCGGCCGGCGAGACCGGAGCGGCGGGCTCCACCGCGGCGCCGACGGCGGCGTCCGGCGACCAGGTGTCCACCGACAGCGGCGGCGCGGACCGGGCCAGCGCGAGCAGCCGCTCCAGGTCGAGCCGGGCCAGCATCCGCTCCCCCAGCCGGCGCACCGCACGGACCGCGTCGACCGCGCCGTCCACCACCGGAACCGTCCCGTACGTGCGGGGCGGCAGCTGGCTGAAGTCGTGCCGGCGCAGCACCCCGAGCACCGGGACGCCGATCTCGCCGAGCGCCGAGCGCAGGATCTGCTCGTGCCGGTCGGACGAGACCCGGGTCAGGATCACGCCGCCGAGCCACAGCTGGTCGTCGTACGCCCGGAAGCCGTGCACCAGGGCGGCCGCCGACTGGCCCATCGCCGCCGCGTCCACCACCAACACGACCGGCGCCCGGAGCATGCCGGCCACCTGAGCGGTGTTCTCCTCGCCGGCCCGGCCGGACAGGCCGTCGTAGAGGCCCATGGTGCCCTCCACGATGGCCACGTCGGCGTCCCGGGCGCCGTGCAGGAACAGGCCGGGCAGCAGGTCACCACCGACCATCCGGGGATCCAGGTTGCGACCGACCCGGCCCGCGGCAAGGCCCAGATAGCCGGAATCGACATGATCCGGACCGATCTTGAACCCGGCCATGGTCAGACCGCGCGCCGCCAGCGCCGCGATCAGGCCGACGGAGACGGCGGTCTTGCCGTGCCCGGACGAGGGCGCGGTGATCACAAGGCGGGGCACGGCGGGCATCGGAGCACTCCTCGGTGGGGCCAGGGCAATGATCCACTCAGGGTCTGCCGGGGAACCTCGTCCGAAGATCCTCCGAACAGCCCCCGTCAGTCTGCGCAACGCGTGCAAACCACAGCTGCGCGCCCCCGCTGCCAGGGCCCGGTGCAGGTCGGTAGCGTTGACCCGTGCCCGACACCGGCTCGCCGACACAGGCGAGGCCCAGCATCCTTGGCGTGCTCCGCACGCCCCGCTGGCTGCTGTTCGGACTGCTCGCGATCGCGCTGGCGGTCGGCATGGTCTTCCTCGGCGTCTGGCAGCTGCACCGTTACCAGCTGCGCGCCAGCATCAACGACCGGATCGACCGGCATGCCGCCGCGGCGCCGGTCGCCGGCACCGACCGGATCCTGCCGGCCGGGCGCAGCCCGTCGGACACCGACGAGTACCTGCGCGTCCGGCTCATCGGCCGGTACGACCCGGCGCACCAGATGCTCGCCCGGGTCCGCACCGTCAACGGCAACGTCGGGTACGAGATCCTCACCCCGCTGCGGCGCGCGGACGGTACCGCGGTGCTGGTCGACCGCGGCTGGCTGCCGCCGGCCGATCCGGACGGCGCGGCAGACCCGAAGGTACCGGCGGCGCCGGGTGGCGAGGTGACCGTCGTCGGCCAGGTACGGCTGCCGGAGAGCGGCGGAAGCGGCCCGACCCGGCGCAACGGCCACGTCGAGGTGCGCCGGATCGACCCGCGGCTGCTCGCCTCCGCGGTGCCGTACCCGATCGCGGGCGGCTACGTGACCGCCACCTCGCAGACGCCGGCGCTGTCCCCCCGGTTCGTCCCGATCCCGATCGACCACCAGAACGCGGCGATGAACCTCTCGTACATCCTGCAGTGGTGGCTGTTCTCCGGCATGGCGCTGGTGGGGTTCGTGCTGCTGATGCGCTGGGAGTCGCGCAAGCGGGCCGGGTTGGCCGCGCCGGGTGACCGGTCGCACGGCGCGCGCTCGGCCGGCCCGGCGGCGCGCGGCGGTTCGCGACTGCCCGAGGACGAGCCGGGCCACGGCTCCGGCCGAGCCCGCGGCGAGTCCCGGCTACCGGAGGACACGGCGCCGAGCAGCCGCCCGGGTTTGCCCGACGCCGAGCCGCCCGCCGCGCCACGGCCGGTCGGGACCCGGCGCCGCCGCAACGAGTCGAGGCTGCCGGAGGACAACGTCGCCACCGCGGCGCCGGCCGTCCCCGATCGTTCGTCCCGGCTGCCGGAGGATCACCCCGGCACGCACTGACCGCGAGCGGGCACCGCCACATCGGCGCCGACCGGCTCCGCACGTCAGCCGGCGGCGGGTCCCCGACCTGCACTTCAGCCAGCCGGCCCGCCGCCGATCTGTACGTCAGCCAGCGGGCGCGCCTCCGGTCTGAGGTCAGCCGGCCGGTTCACCGCCCGAAGCGCGCCAGATCTCCCGCACCGTGTCGATGGTGTCCGCCTCCGCCGCCGGCTTGTCCTCCCGGTAGCGCAGCACCCGGGCGAACCGCAACGCCAGGCCGGCCGGGTACCGCGGGCTGGTCTGCACGCCGTCGAACGCGACCTCGACGACCAGCTCCGGTCGGACCCGGACCAGGTAGCGCCCGCTGTCGACGGCCAGCTGCTGCAGCCGTTCGGTCTGCCACGCGAGCATCGCGTCGGTCAGCCCCTTGAACGTCTTGCCGAGCATCACGAAGCCGTCCGGGCCGGCGGCGCCGAGGTGCAGGTTGGACAGCAGGCCGCGGCGCCGACCGTGCCCCCACTCGGCGGCCAGCACCACCAGATCGAGCGTGTGCCGGGGTTTCACCTTCAGCCAGCCGCCGCCGCGCCGGCCCGCCTCGTACGGCGCGTCGAGCGACTTGATCACGACGCCTTCCTGGCCGCCGGCGACGGCGTCGGCGAACCGCTGCTGGGCCTGAACGACCGAGCCGGTGGTGCGCCGGCCCACCCGGGCCGCCGCCGGGACGATCCGGGCCAGCTCGGCGAACCGGGCCGACGCCGGCTCGTCGAGCAGGTCGACCCCGTCGGCGTGCAACACGTCGAAGAAGAACGGGTGCAGCGGCAGCTGCGCGGGATCGGCGGCGCGCCGGCCGACGCGCGATGCGGTCACCTGGAACGGTCGGGGCCGGCCGGCGTCGGTCAGCGCCAGTGCCTCGCCATCCAGCACCAGGCTGCCCGCCGGCATCGCCCGAGCCGCCTCGACCAGCTCGGGGACCCGGTCGGTGATGTCGTCCAGGCTGCGGGTGAACACGGCCACCTCGGCGCCGTCCCGATGCACCTGCACTCGGACGCCGTCCAGCTTGTCGTCGACCGAGACCGCAGCGCCGTCGACGGCCAGCCGGCGCATCGCCTCGGTCACGTCCGGAGCCGGTTGGGCCAGCATCGGAGCGAGCGGGCGGCCCACCGTCAGGCCGAACTCGGCCAGCGCGGGCTCGCCGCCGGACAGCGCGGCGGCGGCCACGGCCCGCAGGTCGCCCGAGCGCAGCAGCGCGCGCCGGACCGCGGTCGAGTCGACCTCGGCGGCCCGGGCCACCGCCTCGCCCAGCACACCCGCCAGCGCGCCCTGCCGCACCTCGCCCGCCACCAGTCCGGACAGCAACCGCTGCTCGTCGGCGGTGGCGGCGCCGAACAGCTGACCGAGCATGGTCCGCCGTCGGGTGGTGGAGCCCGCACCGCGCTGCCCGGCGATCTCGGCGAACGCGGCGTCGACCGCGGCGACGGTCAGCGTCGGGTGGTCGGCCGGGGCGGGCAGCTCGCGCAGCCCGGCCCAACCGACGCCGAGCTGACGCTGGCGCAGCTCGCCCGACAGGTAGGCGACGCCGGCGGTCACCTCGTCGGAGGTGAGCCGGCGCAGCGCATCGGCCAGCAACTCCACCTTCGCCAGCCGCGACCGGGTCGCCGCCACCGCGGCCGAGGTCGACGCCAGCTCCGCGAACAACATCCACCCATCCTGCCCGCCCGGTACGACACGTCCCGGGTGATCGGCGCGGCCGGCCGGCGGCTCGACCGTCCAGATCGGACCGGCGGGAGCGTTCGGCCCGGCCGGCCAGGGCGGAGTCCGGGCCGGGGGTCGCGTCGGACCGGACGCCGGGAACGTCGTACCCATCTGGCACAGTGAGCGCGGCCGTGCCGATCGGTGCGCTCCGGTGTCGTACCAACCTGTCGGTGCGGGCGGTGAGCGGATCGTGCCATTCGGCGCATCGACGTCACCCGCGCCCGGGTGGCGCGGATTCTGGGGAGGGCGCCGACGATGGTGATGGGGCCGACGCATGCGATGTCCGGCGCAGCGGTGTGGCTGGCCGGGTGCTGGGTGGCCGGCCACTGGTGGGACTACCACCCGGGCCCGGTGCAACTCGGCGTCGGCGCCGCGGTGTGCGCCGGTGCGGCGCTACTGCCCGACCTCGACCTGTCCGGCCGGGTCACCGCGAACAAGGGCGGTGCCACCGTCGCGCACACGTTCGGCGTCGTGTCGTTGTTCCTCGCCGAGTGCGTCGAGAAGATCTCTCTCGGGGTCTACAAGCTGACCCGGCTGCGCCGCGACCCGCAGCGCCACAACGGCCACCGCACCCTGACCCACACCTGGCTGTTCAACGTCGGGCTCGGGTTCGGGGTCGGCGAGCTGTGTGCCCGGTTCGGCAAGTGGGCGGTGGTAGGCGTGCTGTTCTTCATGTTCGCGCTGGCCATCCGCGGGCTGCTGCACACCTGGGCGAAGAAGCGTGGCTGGGTGATCACCACGCTGTGCGCGCTTGCCGCCGCCTTCTGCGCGTACGCATTGCTGCCCACCGGCCGCGGCTATCCGGTGATCGGAGCGGCGATCGCCGCCGGCGGCATCGTGCACACCTTCGGCGACATGATCACCAAGGAGGGCTGCCCGGTGATCTGGCCACTGCCGACCGGGCGGCGCACCTGGCGCGAGTTCGGTGTGCCCGATGCGATCGCGGTCAAGGTCGGCGGCGGGGTCGAGCGACGGCTGCTACTGCCGGTGTTCGTGCTGGTCGCTCTCGTCGCCGGGGTCGCCGTGCTGGCACCCGGATTCCTCCACCACCTGGCCGACTCCGCGCTCGGCTGAGTGCGCCACCGCGCCGGTCGGCGCCACCGACACTCGGTGCACCTGGTGGTCGGCGCGGCCGACGCTGGGTGCGGCCCGGTGCCGGTCGGCGCGACCGGCACCGGGGCACTCAGGTCCAGAAGCGGAACAGCTGGTCGCCCATCGCCACCGCGCCGAGCGGGATGCCGATCAGGTCGGCGAGGAAGAACACCAGCCGGAAGAACAACGCGTTCACCCGCGGCTCCCAGAGCAGGGCGAACACCAGCAGCATCCCGTACGGTGCGATCATCGCCGCGCCGCGCCGCCAGTGCGGCGGCAGCCACGGCTCCAGGATGCCGTAACCGTCCAGGCCCGGCATCGGCACCAGGTTCAGCACGCTCGCGGTGACCTGCAGGAAGCCGAGGAAGGCCAGCGCCGCCCAGAATTCCAGATGGGTCGAGTCGGCCACGCCGAGGAAGAACGGCGCCGCCGAAATCAGCGCGAACACCACGTTGAACGCCGGGCCGGCGGCCGAGACCAGGCTGTGCCGGGCCCGGCCACCGATCCGCGCCCGGTCCACCCACACCGCGCCGCCGGGCATGCCGAACCCGCCCAGCAGTACGAACACCAGCGGCAGCACGAACGACAGCAGCACGTTGGAGTACTTGAGCGGATTGAGCGTCAGGTACCCGCGCTCCACCACACCGTCGTCACCGAACCGGTACGCCAGGAACGCGTGGCCGAACTCGTGCAGGCACAGCGACACCAGCCAGCCCGAGGCGACCAGAAGGAACGCGTCGATGCGGACGTTGCCCACGCCCGACCAGGTGGCGGCGCCGGAGGCCACCAGCAGCGCGACCAGCCCGAGGAAGATCCAGGACGGTCGACGCTGCCGGTCCCCGGGTCTCACCGCTCCGACGCCGGCGCGAGCTTGGCCAGCAGCAGCGCCTCGGCCACACAGGCCCGCCGCCACTCGCCCAGGTGCAGGCTCTCGTTGGCCCCGTGCGCCCGCGCGTCGGGGTCCTCCACGCCGGTCACCAGGATCGCCGCCGACGGGAACGCGTCGGCGAACTCCGCCACGAACGGGATCGAACCGCCGATGCCCATGTCGACCGGCGCGGCGCCGTCCCACGCGGTCCGGAACGCGTCCCGAGCCGCGTCGAACACCGGACCGGTCGCGTCGATCTGGTACGGGGCGCCCAGCTCACCGCGCGTCACGGTCACCGAGGCCCCCCACTCGACGTGCGTCCGCAGGTGTTCGAGCAGCGCGGCCATCGCTGCCTCGGGGTCCTGACCGGGTGCGAGCCGCATGCTGATCTTGGCACGCGCCGATGCGACCAGCGTGTTCGACGCGTTCTGCACCGACGGGCAGTCGATGCCGATCACGGTGACGGCCGGCTTGTTCCAGTTGCGCTCGGTGATCGAACCGGTGCCGACCAGCTGCACCCCGTCGAGCACGCTGGACTCCTCGCGCAGCCGCTTCTCCGGCATCTCCACGCCGGTCGGCCCGGCCTCGTGCAGGCCGGGAACGGCAACGGTGCCCTGCTCGTCGTGCAGGGTGGCGAGCAGGCGACACAGCGTGGTGAGCGCGTCCGGCACGACCCCGCCGTACATCCCGGAGTGCACCGGGTGCTCCAGGGTGCGCACCTCGACGTAGCAGTCGGCCAGGCCGCGCAGCGACGTGGTCAGCGCCGGCGTGCCGACGTCCCAGTTACCAGAGTCGGCGAGCACCAGCACGTCGGCGGTGAGCAGCTCGGCGTACTCGTGCAGGAACCGTTCCAGGGTCGGCGAGCCGCACTCCTCCTCGCCCTCGATGAACAGGGTGACCCCGACCGGCGGCCGGCCGTCGAACGCGCGGATGGCGGCCAGGTGCGCCGCCACTCCGGCCTTGTCGTCGGCGGCGCCGCGGCCGTAGAGCCGCTCCCCCTGCTGGGTCGGCTCGAACGCGGCGGTGTTCCAGCCGCTCTCGTCGCCGACCGGCTGCACGTCGTGGTGCGCGTACAGCAGCACGGTCGGCGCGCCGGGCGGCGCCGGGATGCGGCCGACGACGGCCGGCTGGCCGCCCTCGACGCTCAGGATCTGCACGTCCGGCACGCCGGCGTCCCGGCACAGCTCGGCCACCAGCTCGGCCGAGCGCCGGACCTGCTCGTGGTCGAAGCCGGGGAACGCCACGCTCGGCACCCGGACCAGCCGTTCCAGATCGGCGCGAACCTCGGGCAGAACCCGGTCGACCGCGGCCGTGACGTCCGCATCGCTGGGTGTACTCACGCGGCACCTCCGCATCGAGGTTGCAGCGAGGCGAGCAACGGCGCAGGTCGGGGTGGGGTCATCGTCATGGTCCGGATCGTATGCACCCGGTCAGCGATCGTCGCCCCCCGGGTCCTCGCCGCGACGGGCGTCGCCGGAAACCCAGGCCCGCAGCTTGTCCGCGCCCGCCTTGGCCCACTCCCCGGCGACGTTGGCCCCGTCGCCGAACCGGCGCAGCAGGCCGGCCAGCGGGTCCTGGGACCGCGCGAACGCGTCCTGGTAGGACTTGGCGGCCGCCTTGACCTCCTCGCTGACCGAGGCGTCCGCGTCGTCCTCGCGCAGCGGGTAGTCACCGGACAGCACCCGCCGGTACTCGCCGGTCTCCACCCAGCGGCGCAGCTCGGCGGCCCGCGCCACCGGCATCGGGTGCGTCGACGCCTCCAGCAGCATCAGCTTGACCAGGCTGTCTCGCAGGTCGCCGTTGGCCCGGTCGTACTCGTTGGCCTGGGCCAGGAACGCCGCGGTGTCGATGTCGGACAGGTCGCCACCGCCGGCGAACTTCATGTGCACCCGCAGCGCGGCGGCCGGGTCCTGACCGGCGAGCAGTCCCGCCCGGTCGGACGACAGCTCGGCCTTGCGGTACCACTCCATCAGCGCCGCGACGATGCCGCGCAGGGCCAGCGCGCCGAGCGGGATCCAGTTCAGTCCGCGCATCAGCTCCAGCAGCCAGACCAGCAGCGTGTGGTAGACGGCGTGGCCGGAGCGGATGTGGCCGAGCTCGTGGCCGAGCACGAAGCGCAGCTCGTCGTCGTCCATCATCTGCACGGTGGCGCTGTTGACGACGATGAACGGCTTGTCCATGCCGAAGGCGCCCGCGTTGGCGAACGGCGTCTGGGAGATGTAGAGCTCCGGCAGGTCGGCCGGTTCACCAGCGTCGAGCGCCGCCGCCGCCTCGAGGTAGAGGGCGTGCACGCGGGAGTATTGCCAGCCGTTGGCCCGGATCGACGAGCCCAGGTACTTCATCCGGAAGTAGCGCTCGTTGAACAGGCCGAAGAACTTGCGCAGGATCTCGTCGAACCCGCGCAGCTCACGCAGCGCCACCAGGGCGCCACGGTCGGCGGGGTGTTCCCAGGCCCGCGAACTGATCCCGGTGAGGGTGACCCGACGGCGCGCGGGCTGTCGGGCGCCGGCGTCCCCTCGGTCCGGGCCGCCACCCGCACCATCCTGGCCGCTGCCCCCGCGCGGTCCGTTGCCGGTCGAGTCGGTCATCGTGCCCTCCCGCGATTGTCTGTGTGCAGTCAAAGCTAGGCCGTCCCGGCCACCGTCGGCTGCCTTCCCCACCCGCAAGATGCCCCTACGGGGAACCCTGGCACGATCCGGCGCCGGGAACTATCCGGACAAAGTGCGTTTCTGGCCGGTGCTCGACGTCCGGGTCACCATCCACCAGCACGTCGACCCGCTCGGCCGTACGGTCGACCGCGAAGTGCTGGTCCTCGTCGCTCATCCACCTGGTCCAGTCGGGCACCACGCCGGCGCCGTCGCGGCGCACACCGCGCTCGTACCGGACGCGGCGGCCGGTCTGCACGTAGAGCGATCTGGTCAGCAACGGCCGGGCCGCCGCTCTCGCGGTGGTGACCCCGTCGAGCACCAGCACGTCGGGCCGGCCGATCGGCTCGAACCGGTCCGGGAACGCGCCACGCTGCCAGTCGAACCGCCGGAACCGTGCCGGCTCGCCCCGGCGCAGCGGCGCGATCACCCACTCCACCAGTCGTGGCCAGAACGACACGATGTCCAACCAGCCCTGCAGCAGGTCGTCGGTGTGCAGCAGGTAAACCCGGACGCCGGTGGCCGTCAGCGCGTCGGTCAGCCGGGCCGCGAGCGTGCTCTTGCCGGAGCCGGCACGCCCATCGACCGCGACGAGACGGATGGACCCGCACCGGGCCGGGGCGGCCAGGACGTCGGCGGCCAACCGGTCGAACGAGACGATCTCGCGATCGCCGGTGACGACCGGTTCGGCCGGCCGAGCCGGCGGCGGACCGGCCGCCATGGTGGGCCGATCGGTGCCGTCCAGGACGGCCAGTATCGGACCGAGGCGATCCGGAACAGCCGATGTCACGAGCCGCGGACCCGGCGTCGGGGCCGGGGCGGCGGCCGGAGCCGATGCAGACGGTGGTGGTGCCGAGGCTGACGTCGGAGCCGATGCCGATACCTGCGCCGAGGCATGGTCCGAATCCGAGGCTCGGCCCGAACCCAAAGGTTCGTCCCAAGCTTGACCCGAGGCCGAACCCGCAGCTTCGTCCGAAGCTTGACCCGAGCCCGAGCCCGAGCCCGAGCCCGAGCCCGAGCGCGAAGCCGAGCCCGAGCGCGAAGCCGAGGCTGTAGCCGGGGCTGAGGTGCCGGGCGTGGTCCGGTCAGGACCGGACGGCGAATCCGGCGCCGGGGCCGGCGGGCCGGACGCGGGCGCCAGCGGCTCGGTCAGGTCGGTCGGTGCGGTCGCGGGCGGGACGGGGCGAGCGGTCGGCGGCAGTGGTGGTGGGCCAGGTGGGACGAACGGCAGTCCCGGCGGTACGCCGTGCGCGATGAGGTGCTCCAGCGCGGCGCCGTCGAGATGGTGTTCGACCAGGTCGCCAAGGCGATCGAGGGACGCCTCCCGCAACGCCGGGACGTCGGTGTCGGCGGCCACCCGGAAGCCGTCGCGGCCGGCCAGCCGCGCGACCTCGGTAAGGAACGCCCGCCGGAACTCGTTGCCGTCGAAGGCGCCGTGCCAGTGGGTGCCGAACACCGCACCGGACCGGCAGCCCTCGCCCGCACCCGAGGTGTCCAGGATCAGCGGCGTGGCGGTCGCTCCGTAGCCCACGTCGGCCCGACCGTGATGGATCTCGTACCCGTGCACCGGCCGGCCGAGTGCGGTCCCGGCGACCCGGGCGAGGCGCTTGTCGGCCGCGAACCGGACCTGCACCGGCAGCAGCCCGAGCCCCTCGACCAGCCCCTGCCCACTCTCCACCGGATCGTCGATCGTGGCGCCGAGCATCTGGTAGCCGCCGCACAAGCCGAGCACCGGCCGACCGGCCGCGGCGTGCGCCCGGATCGGCTCGACGAGCCCGCGGTGTCGCAGCCAGTCCAGGTCGGCCACGGTCGCCTTGCTGCCGGGCAGCACGATCAGGTCCGCGTCGGCCAGCTCCACCGCCGAGGCGGTCAGCCGGACCGAGACGCCGGGCTCGGCGGCGAGCGCCTCGACGTCGGTGGCGTTGGAGATGCGTGGCAGCCGAACCACCGCGACCCGCAACCACTGCGACCCGCGCGCCGGACCGGGGCGACCGAGCAGCCGACCGTCGGTGTACGACAGGGAGTCCTCGGTGTCCCACCACAGGTCCGGCTCGTAGGGCAGGACACCGAGGGTGGGCCGGCCGGTGAGGTCGGCGAGCATGTCCAGCCCCGGTCGCAGCAGCGCCGCGTCGCCGCGGAACTTGTTGATCACGAACCCGGCGACCAGCCGCTGGTCGGCCGGTTCGAGCAGCGCCAGGGTGCCGAACATCGAGGCGAACACGCCGCCCCGGTCGATGTCGCCGACGACGACGGTGGGCAGCTCGGCCGCCCGGGCCAGCCCCATGTTGGCCAGGTCGCCGGCCCGCAGGTTGATCTCGGCCGGGCTGCCCGCACCCTCGCAGATCACCACGTCGTATTCGGTGCGCAGCTGGCCGAGGGTGCTGGCGACGATCTGGCCGAGCTCGGCGCGCAGCGTGCCGTACTTCCCGGCGGACACCTCGGTCCGCGCCTCGCCCAGCACCACGACCTGGCTGCGGCGGTCGGATCCGGGCTTGAGCAGGACCGGGTTGAACCGCACGCTCGGCTCCAGGCCACACGCCGCCGCCTGCCACGCCTGGGCCCGGCCGATCTCGCCGCCGTCGGGCGTGACGGCCGAGTTGTTCGACATGTTCTGCGCCTTGAACGGCGCGACCCGCACGCCCCGCCGATGCAGGTACCGGCAGAGGCCGGCGACCAGGGTGCTCTTGCCGGCGTCGGAGGTGGTACCGGCGACCAGCAGGGCGCCGCGCAGCCCGGTCACCGGGACCGCCCGCGCCGGGCGGCGAGCCGCCCCGCCAACCGCAGACCGGCGCGGCGCAGCAGCGCCCGTCGGGCCGGGGCGGTGAACAGGTGCCCGGCGGTGAGTGCGACGGTGGCTGCGCCGACCACCGCGGACAGCCGGGCGGCGCGGACGATGTCGACCGGCTCGGCTCGTCGGCCGGTGCCGAGTTGCGGCCGTTGCTCGACCCGGCCGGCGTACACGTTGCGGCCGCCCAGCCGTACGCCGAGGGCACCGGCCGCGGCCGCCTCGACCTGCCCGCCGTTGGGGCTCGGGTGCCGGTGCCCGTCGCGCAGCCAGGTGCGCAGCGTGGCCCGCCGGCTGCCGCCGACCGTCGGCGCCGCCGCGACGGTCAGCGCCGCGGACAGCCGGGCCGGCGCCAGGTTGGCCAGGTCGTCGAGGCGGGCCGCGACCGTGCCGAACGTGCCGTACCGCGCGGACCGGTGCCCGACCATGGCGTCGAGGGTGTTGATCGCGCGGTAGCCGATCAGGCCGGGCAGCCCGGCCAGGGCGCCCCAGCACAGCGGCGCGACCACCGCGTCCGAGGTGTTCTCCGCGAGCGATTCGACCGTGGCCCGAGCCAGCCCGGAGGTGTCCAATGTGGACGGATCGCGACCGCACAGCCGGGGCAGCCGGCCCCGCGCGGCAGCCAGGTCGCCGGCGATGAGGGCGGCGGCCAGGCCGTTCGCCTCACGGCGTAGCGAGGTGCCGCCGAGCACCAGCCAGGTGCCACCGGCGATCGCCACCGCCCGGGCGAGCGGTCGGCGCCGGGTGACGAGGTCGACGCCCAGCGCTGCCACCACCGGAACGCCGACCGCGACCGCGGCGAAGCGTAGCCCGGCCGCCCGGGACGGCCGGTAGCTGCGCCGCTCCCACCGCTGGACCAGCGACCCGAAGCCCGCGACCGGATGCAGCCGGCGTGGATCGCCGAAGACGAGGTCGAGGCCGGCCCCGGCGAGCAGGCCCGCACCGTTCGCCGCCGCCAGCCGCCACGCGGCACCGTCGCCAAGCCGTCCCGGCCGGCCTGCGAGCAGCGACAGGGACCGCTCGGCGAGTGCGCGGACCGGATCGGCCGGCAGGCCCGACCTGAGCGCGGGGCGGGCGAGGAGCGCGACACCCTGCCGTACCGCGGGCAGCCAGGTCTCGACCGTGGCGGTCAGGTCACCGCGGCGCGCCGGCGCGATCGCCCGGCCGTCCAGCAACGCGACCGCAAGTCGGACGATCTCATCGCCCCGAACCATGGCATTCCTCCCCGAAACGCTGCGGCCCCACCCGGTCCGGCCGCTCGTCACCGGCAGCCTATGTGCCGACCGGTTGTTGCTCGACGGCCGTGTCGATCACGCCGCCTCCGACTGCGGCACGGCCGGCTCCGGGTCCGCGCCGCCGAGCGCGAGCACCGTGGCCGGCGCGCCGGGCTCGGCCTGCGGCGAGGGGCGCCGCTGGAACGTCGCGGTGCCGCGGCTGAGGTCGGGACCGACGGTGGTCGCCTCGACCTCGTACGACCAGCGCCGGGTGCCGTCGGACGCCTCGTAGGAACGGCTGTAGAGGTTCCCGGAGACCAGCACCGGATCGCCGCGGTGCAGCGAGGCGGCGACGTTCTCGCCGAGCCGGCGCCAGCAGCTGACCCGCAGGTGCAGCGAGTTGGCGTCGACCCACCCGCCCTTCTCTCTGTTGAAGGTGCGGGCGGTGGTCGCGATGCTGAAGTTGGCGACCGGCACCTCGTTGGTGCGGGTGTGCGTCAGCCGAACCTCGCTGATGACCGTGCCGACCAGGGTGAGCTTGGTTTCGAACATGCTGGCTCCCGTGACAGGCGACCGGACCATCGGACCGGCCGCGGCTGATGACCGCTCGCCGCCACGGTGCCGCGCCGCTCCCGCCGCCGTCCGACCCGCGGGCGGATCTGTGGACAACCGCGGGGGCTGTGGACCACCTCGACGCTGCGGGGAGTTTCGTGCTACCGCCGGTGCCTCGGTCCGGTACCGTCCGGGGCCGAGACCCGGGAGGCGAGCCGTGCACGGTACCCACGGCGGCGGCGACGGACCGGTCACGGTGCACGACGTGGCGGTCGCCGCCGGCGTGTCCCGGCAGACCGTGTCGAACGTGGTCAACGCGCCGGAGCGGGTCAGCCCGGCGACCCGGCAGCGGGTGCAGGCGGTCATCGACGAGCTGGGCTACCAGCCGAACCGGGCCGCCCGCGCGTTGCGCGCGCACGCGTCACGGCTGATCGGCTACCGGATCCGGCCCAACCGCCCGGACGCGCTCGCCGCGATCCTGGACCGGTTCCTGCATGCGTTCGCCGAGGCCGCCCGCGACCTGGACCATCACCTGCTGCTGTTCGCGGCGGCCGAGGCTGACGAGGTCGCCGCCTGCGACCGGCTGCTGCGCAGCGGGGCGGTGGACGGGTTCGTGCTGACCGACCTGGACTACCGGGACCGGCGGCCGGCGGCGATGGCGGCGCTGGGTGCCCCGTTCGCCTCGTTCGGCCGCACCGGCGACGAGTTCGTCTGGGTCGACGTGGACAACGCCGCCGGTACCGAACGGGCCACCGAGCACCTGGTCGCGGCCGGGCACCGGCGCATCGGGTACGTCGGGGTGCCGGCCGGCGACCGGATCGGCGACGACCGCGAGTCCGGCTGGCGTACCGCAATGCGCCGGCACGGCCTGGACGAGGGCTTCGCCCGGCACGCGGCGGACAGCATCGAGGCGGGTGCGCAGGCCGGCGGCGAGCTTTTGGATGCCGCCGATCCGCCCACCGCGATCGTCGCCGCCACCGACGTGTTCGCGGTCGGGGTGTTGCGCGCGGCCGGGCAGCGTGGCCTGCGGGTCGGCCCGGATCTGGCGGTCTGCGGCTTCGACGACACCCCGACCGCCGACGTGCTCGGCCTGACCAGCGTGCGGCAGCCGGTCGAGGAGGTGGCCCGGGCGATGATGGCGGTACTGGCACCGCGGCTGCCGGGCGCGCCCGCCGACCTGCCGCGGCCGCCCGCCACCCGGTTGTTCGTCCCGGAGCTGGTGGTGCGCGGCTCGACCGGCTGAGCCGGCCGCCGGCGACCGATCGGACCGCCGAGACCGCCCACCGGCACCGGACCCGCCGCCGGCCGCGGCGATCGTCCGGCGCGCCGGCCCGGCGGCGGCTCAGTCGACGGTGCGGGTCACAGCGACTCCCAGCCGCCCTGGCGCCAGACCAGCAGGTGTCGGCTCAGCAGGTTCTCGTGGCCGGCGAAGAAGACCCGCTCGCAGGCGCGGTGCACCTTCTCCAGGCCGGCCTGCGATTCGCTGCCGGTCACGAACATCACGTCCCGGGCCGGCGCCCCGACGACCACCTCGCCCTCGACCTGCTCGGCCAGGCTGGACCAGACGTCGTCGGAGGTCAGCAGCGTCGCCTCGACGCCGTCGAAGGAGAGCGTGAACACCGGCGGCAGGCCGTGCACCTCGACCCGCTCCAGCTGCCCGGCCAGGTTGCCTGCGGCGGTCCGGCGCAGTTGCCGGTGGCCGAGGTCGAGCTCGGTCAGGTCATCCGCGGTGACCAGGCGGTCGCCGTACGGCGGCGGGAGGTGGTAACCGACGACGAGATCGGCGTACCACTCCTCCAGCACCGGCGCGTCCGGGCCGGCGGCCGGGTACGAGTTCGCGACGTCGCGGGACAGGGGCATCGGAATGATCGCTGACACACTCGGCTGCACGCAGAAAACGTACTGCCTGCCGCCAAGTGCGCGCTGACCCGACCCCGCGCTCAGCTGAGTCCGTTGGCCGGCAACACCTTCTGCAACACCTTCTGCAACCAGTGCGTCGCGGACGGGTTCTCGTTGTACCGGGGGATCTCCACGTACCCGTGCCGGCGGTAGAGCCGCAGCGCCTCGACCAACGGGGCGGCGGTGTCGAGCCGCATCGTGTGGCAGCCCAGCTCGCGGGCGACGTCCTCGGCGACCTCGAGCAACCGGCCGCCGAGGCCGGCGCCGCGGCCGGCCGGGCGCACGTACATGCGTTTGAGTTCGGCAATGCCGGGGGCGATGGTGCGCACGGCGAGGCAGCCGAGCGGGGTGCCGTCGTCCGTGCAGCACACGATCATGCTGCCGTCGGTCGCCTCGACGTCGGGGTCACCGCCGCCGCCGTCGAAGTCGGCGAGCCGCGACGCGACCTCGGCCAGGTATTCACGCAACAGTTCGGCCGCAGGTCGGTACGCCTCGGCCCCGCTCAGGATCTTCATCGTACGACGTACGGTACGCTGTACGACATGCCGACGCAACGCCTCACCGCCGAGCAGATCACCACCGCCGCGCTCGACCTGATGGACTCCGACGGCCTCGCCGCGGTGTCCATGCGGGGCCTCGCGCAGCGCCTCGGCGTCGGCACCATGACGCTGTACGGGTACTACCGATCCCGGGAGGAACTGCTCGACGCGGTCGTCGACGCGGCCACCGCCGGCGCGGCAAACCACCGCGATCCCGGCCGTACCGGAAGCGAACCGGTGGACGAGTTGACCGAACTGTTCACCGCGCTGCACCGAACCCTGTCCGAACATCCCGCCCTGTACCGGATCCGGATGTCCCGGCCGTTCCTGAGCCCCGGCGTGCTGCGGCTGTGCGACCGGGCTCTGGGGCAGCTTCGCCGGGCCGGCCTGGACGACGCTGCGGCGGTCCGCGGGTACCGGACGCTCTACCTGTTCACGCTCGGCTGCGTCACCTACGCGAGCCAGGACGCCGCGGACACCCGCAGCGCGCTCGGCGCGTTACCGTCGGGTGATTTCCCTCACCTGAGCGCGCTGGCGCCGACAATGGTGGCGACGGCGGGCAGCCCGGACGAGTTCGAGACGGGACTGGCCACCCTGCTCACCGCGATCCTCGGTACCACCGGCTGAAGCGCACCCGGCGGCGCGCACGCCGGCAGGCCCGGCGCGCGGCGGCGGGCCATCCCGTTGCGGCCCGTTGTCGCCGCGACGGGGCTGGCGTCACGGTTCGCACTCCGCCAAGATGTCCCGGGGGCTGCTCACGGTAGCCTTCAGCCGCGAGCTGATCCCCTCGGCGAGCGACGCGCCCGTAGCTCAGTGGATAGAGCAGCTGCCTTCTAAGCAGACGGTCGTAGGTTCGAGTCCTACCGGGCGCACCCTTCCGCCGGCAGGCCAGGAAGCTGCCGCCGACTCGACCGCGCACCGGTGCGCCTGTCCGGCCGGATCGGGCCGGGTGGTCAGCCGCGATCCGGATCCGCTCGGCGCGCCTGGAGCCGGGCCTGGGCATCCCGCTGGGCCAGGCGGAGTCGTCGTTCCAGCTCGTCGAGGCGTTGCCGGCGCCGCTCCGGAGACAGGCCGGTCAGCCCGAGCCGCTCGTCGCGCGCCTCCTGTGACATCCGCGCTCCTCCCCTGCCGGGGACGCAGCCTACCGGGACTGGGAGCGGAAGCCGAGGATGCCGATGTGCTCCTCGGCGTAGCGGTCGTCGCCGGTTTCGAACTGGCCGGAGGTGGTGCCGGCCTCGCCCCGGCCGAACCGGGTTTCCCGCCACAGTGCCAGCGCAGCCGGCGCGAGGTCGGCGTGCCCCGCGTCCTTCTCTTCGATCTCGATGATGTGGCCGGCGGTCTCGATCCGAACCCGGGTCATCGAATCCTCCTCGCAGCACGCTCGGCCCGCGATGTCCGCGGCCGCTACCACCATCGCAGCCCGGCACCCGTCGCGCCTCCCCCATGTGGTCGGCACGGCACCGCGGCCGGACCCGGGATCGCCGACCGGTTGCGCGGCGCCGCCGGAGGCGCTAACGTACAACCAAATGGTTGTAGATGACTGGTCGGACGGCGAGCTGGACCGGGTCTTCCACGCGTTGGCGGACCCGACCAGGCGCGACATCCTGGTCCGCACGATGCGGGCCGGCGAATCGGTGTCGTCGCTCGCCGGGCACTACCGGATGAGCTTCGCCGCGGTGCAGAAGCACGTCGCCGTGCTCGAACGGGCGGGGCTCGTCAACAAACAACGGCACGGGCGGGAGCAGATCGTGCACGGTGATCCGGAGACGCTGCGCCGGGCCACCACGCTGCTGGAGCGGTACGAGCGACTGTGGACCGACCGCGCCACACGCATCGCCGGCATCCTCGCCGACGAGGAAGGGAACACGACATGACAGTCCTGGACAGCACCACCGACCCGGCCACCCTGACCATGACGTTCGTCGCGGAGTTCGACGCCGCGCCGGAGGCGGTCTGGCAGGTGTGGGAGGACCCGCGCAAGCTGGAGCGCTGGTGGGGGCCGCCGACCTACCCGGCGACGTTCACCCGGCACGAGTTCGTCGAGGGCGGCGAGTGCCGCTACCACATGACCGGGCCGGAGGGCGACCAACACCACGCCTGGTGGCGGATCGAGTCGATCGGCAAACCGCACACGCTGGAGCTCACGGACGGCTTCGCGGGTGACGACGGCGAACCGCTGCCCGGCGACGAGCCGGTCACCATGCGGGTCACGTTCGAGCCGACCGACGGCGGTACCCGGATGACGACGGTGACGCACTTCGTCAGTACCGAGCAACTGGAGAAGATGCTCGAGATGGGGATGCAGGAGGGCATGCGGCTGGCGATGGGCCAGATCGACGCCGTACTGGCGTCCGCCGCCTGAACCGCCGCCGACCGGCGAGCGGCCCGACCGAGGGGCCGGTGGAGAGGGTTCGGCCCTCCCGCCGGCCCCTCCAGGTGATCTTGGGCGAAAGCCCGCCGCGGTACCGGCCGCCGTCGCTACCTTGTGGCCGGGGGTGGGGCACGAGTTGCGAGCACCGGGGGTGCGCACCGGCGTCGGCGTGGGGTCGATCATCATCGTGATGTCGTTGCCGCGCAAGACACCCCGCCCGTGACGCCGCCGCTCCGCGTACCCACAGACCACCCGACCGGATCGGCGGCAATCGATGGGTCGGGTTCTCGTTCGGCCCGGTGATCATGGCCGGCGGCATGGCACGCTAGCAGGTGGTGATCGCAGGGTCGCGGAAACGGTAGAGTGCATCCCCCGACTGGTTGGAATGCCGTATACGAGGGTATTAGTAACTCATGATCGAGTGACGTCGTCGCCGCGGCGGGCTGGAGGCGGGACATGGGTATCCGACGGGATTTCGACACCCACGACGTTGCGCTGCAGGACACCGACTTCCGGCCGGACGCCGAGTTCGAGACTGCGGTGCACGGCTACGACCGCGGCCAGGTGCGGCGCTACGCCGATCGGGTCGAGCGCACCCTGACCGAGCTCGCCGTGCGGATGGCCCGCAGCCAGGACCGGGAGCGCGCGCTGGCGCTCCAGCTGGCGGAGGTGCAGGCCGATCGGTACGCCGAGCAACGTGACGTCGCCATCGTCGAGCTGTC
This sequence comes from Actinocatenispora sera, assembly GCF_018324685.1. Taxonomy (NCBI): domain Bacteria; kingdom Bacillati; phylum Actinomycetota; class Actinomycetes; order Micromonosporales; family Micromonosporaceae; genus Actinocatenispora; species Actinocatenispora sera. The sequence goes on from NZ_AP023354.1 coordinate 5,877,005, forward strand.
CCACACCCAGTTCCTGGGTGGCCGCATGGAGCAGCTGCTCGGCGAGTCGGAGCAACTCGCCGCCGAGATCGTCGAGCAGGCACACACCGAGGCCGAGCGGGTCCGGGCCGAGGCGCGCGACGCCGCCGAGCACGCCCGTACCGCCGCCCGGAACGAAGCGGCGGCCCGGATCGGTACGGTGCAGCGCGAGATCGACGAGACGCTCGGCGCGGCGCGGCAGGAGGCCGCGAACATGGTCTCCGCCGCGCGGCAGGAGGCCACCACCACGCTGACCGGGGCACACCGGGAGGCGGACGCGGCGCTGCACTCGGCCCGGGTCGAGGCGAACGCGACGCTGTCCTCCGCCCGCGAGGTCGCCGCGGGTTCGGTGGACGCGGCGCGGCAGGAGGCGGACGAGACGCTGATCGCGGCGCGTACCCAGGCGCAGCAGCTGGTGTCCGCCGCCCGCGAGGAGGCCGACGGCACGCTGGGCGCGGCGCGCCAGGAGGCGCAGCAGACACTGGGCGAGGCGCACCGGACCGCGAAGAGCACCATCGACGCCGCTCGCGCCAAGGCCGAGCAGGCGGTCGCGACGGCGCAGGGCGAGGTCGACCGGATCCGCGGCGACGCGACCGCCGCGGCGACCGCGGAGCGGGACGCGGCACACCGGGACGCCACCGCGTTGCTGGCCGCGGCCGAACGGGACGCCACCGCCGAACGCGCGGCGGCGCACGAGGCCGCAACCACCGAGCTGGAGGCGGCCCGGCGCGAGGCGGCGACCGAACGGGAGACCGCGCGGCGCGAGACGGCCGCCGAGCGGGAGACCGCGCACGACAAGGCGACCGCCGAGCTGACCGCGGCACACGAGGCGGCCGAGGCGGAGCGGGCGCAGGCGCACAGCCAGGCCACCGCGGAGCTGGCCGACGCGCAGCTGAAGGCGGGCGCCGAGCTGGCGGACGCGCACGAGCGGGCCACCGCCGAGCTCGCCGAGGCGCACCGGCAGGCGACCAGCGAGCTGGCGGCGGCCAACCACGAGGCCGAACAGACCCGGGCCGCGGCGCAGGCGCAGGCCGAGCAGATCCTGGTCGACGCGCGGCACCGGTTCGCCCAGCTGACCCAGCTGCGGCACCGCATCCAGCGCGAGATCGCGACGATCCAGTCGACCGTCGAGGCGCTCGCCGGGGACGCGGCGCCGCCGCTCGCCACCCCCGCCGACGCGCGCTGGGTGGAGAACGCGCCGCGCCGGCACCGCGCCGACGACCGCAAGGTGGACGAGGCTCTGTCCATAGTGGACGCTGGCGACCGCTGAACCGGCCCGACGTCTCGCGGACCGGATGGTCTCGGCGCCTACCGGGTGGCGGGGTCGGGCCACCGCGACCCGACCCCGCAGGTACCGCCGTAGGGTCGGGACATGGTGAGTTATGCGAGTGCGAACACGGTGGATCGCGACGGGCTGCTCGACTTCGTCCGGCCGCGGCATCATGCGGTGCTGATCACCACCCGCCGGGACGGCCGGCCGCAGACCTCCCCGGTCACCTGCGGGACCGACGGCGCGGGCCGGGTGGTCATCTCGACCTACCCGCAGCGGGCCAAGGTGCACAACGTCCGGCGGGATCCGCGGGTGACCCTGTGCGTGCTCTCCGACGAGTTCAACGGGCCGTACGTGCAGCTCGACGGCACCGGCGAGGTCCGAGACCTGCCCGAGGCGCTGGACGACCTGGTCGAGTACTACCGGGGCATCGCCGGCGAGCACCCGGACTGGGACGAGTACCGGGCCGCGATGCAGCGCCAGGGAAAGTGCCTGATCCGGGTCACCATCGAGCGCTGGGGTCCGATCGCCACCGGCGGCTTCCCGCCGCCCGCCGCCGACTGACGGCGGCGACAAACCGGTCGCCAAACCCCCGGCGGGTCGGACAGACTGCCGGTATGCCCAGCACGTTCGAGGATCTGGTCGCCGAGGCGCTGGCGGTACCCGTCGGGTGGGACTTCGGCTGGCTGGCCGGCCGCGCCGACGAGGCTCGGCCCTGGTGGCGCTACTCGCGCCTGGTGGCCGACCGGATGGCCGTCGCCCGCGCCGCGCTCGACATCCAGACCGGCGCCGGCGATCTGCTCGCCGCGCTACCGGCCGTCCCGCCGCGGCTGGCCGCGACCGAGTCCTGGCCGCCGAACGTGGCGCTGGCCCGGGAGCGGCTGGCACCGGTCGGCGGCACCGTGGCCGAGGTCGCCGACGACGCCGACCTGCCGTTCGACGACGGCTCGTTCGACCTGGTCACCTGCCGGCATCCGACGGTGCTGCGGTGGCCGGAGATCGCCCGGGTGCTGGCGCCGGGCGGCAGCTACCTGTCCCAGCAGGTCGGCGCCGGCTCGGTACGGGAGCTGACCGACGCGCTGATGGGCCCCCAGCCGGTGAGCCAGGTCCGGGCCGCCGCCCGGGCGCTCGGCGGGGCCGAGGCCGCCGGGCTGGACGTGGTCGCGCTGCACCAGCAGTCGCTGCCGATGCGGTTCGACGACATCGCGGCGGTGATCGTCTTCCTGCGCACGGTGGTCTGGATCGTGCCGGACTTCGACGTCGAGCGCTACCGGGGCCCGTTGCTGGCGCTACACGACCAGATCACCGCGCACGGCCCGTTCCGGGCCACCTCGGAGCGGTTCCTGATCGAGGCCCGCCGCCCGGCGAGCTGACCCGCCGTCCGGCGCACGGTGGCCTGCGGCGAGACCGCGCACCCGGCCGCGCCGCACGGCGGCCATGCCCGGCGGGTCAGCCGGGGACGGTGCCGGTGGCAAGCAGGGCGGCGGTCGGTATCGCGCAGACACCGTCGGTGCCGCGGTACGGCTCGGCCAGCCGGTCCAGCTCGGCCCGGATCCGGTCTCGGGTCGCGGCCGGCTGGGCGGCGAGCAGCACGCTGGCGGCACCGATCCCGCCCTCGGCGCCGGCCCACCAGTCGGCGACCGTCGTCCGGTGTCGCCAGTCCAGCTGCCGCCCGGTCACCTCGGTCAGTCCACCGGCGGCCAGCAGCCCGGACAGCCCGGCCACGGTACGGGCGAAGTCGTGCTCGGCGGCCAGCCGCGGCAGCGCGACCGGCGCCGCGCCGATCGCCCGGACCGCCTCACCCAGCAGCGACTGCAGCCGCGGCGGCGGGTACGGCCAGATCGTGACGGCGATGCGGCCGCCCGGCCGGGTCAGCCGGGCCAGCTCGGCGACCGCCGCGGCGGGCACCCCGACGTGGTTGAGTACGAAGTTCGCGACCACCGCGTCGAACGCGCCGGTCGCGAACGGCAGCGCGGGCAGCGCGCCGACCCGTACCGCGGCGCCCGGTGCCGCCGACCGCGCAGCGGCGGCCATGCCGGAATCGGCGTCGACCGCCGTGACCACGGCGCCCCGGGCCAGCGCGAGCGCCGCGACGGTGCCGGTACCCGTGCCGACATCCAGCGTCCGGCTCCCGGCGGTGACCCCGGCGGCGTCGAGCAGGGCATCGGCCGGGTACGCGCACAGTGGTGCGAAGGTGCGGGCGAAGGTGTCGGCGCCGCCGCGCCACTGCGCCCGTTCGTAGCTGTCGAATGCCGTCATGCCGTTCCTCCCTGGTCCGCCGAACCGGCCCAGCCATGATCGGCGAACCCGCCGCGGCTCTCTTGGCCAGGGTCGATAATCGGCCGTGGCGGGCACGGTCCGACATCAGGCAGACCGTTCGGGAGGTGGCATGGGCGAGCCGGATCCGGTACGGCGGCTGCGCGAGGAGCTGGAGACGGTGGGCGAGCAGCGCCGCCAGCTGGCCGCGACGCTGGCGGACGACCGGCAGCCCGGGGACACCGCCGACCAGGCCGAGGGCATCGAGCGGGCCAACGAGCTGCGCCGGCTGGATGCGCGCATCGCGCAGTTGCAGGCGCTGCTGGACGGCGCGGACACCGGTACCGGGCTGCCGTTCGGTACCCGGGCGGTGCTGCGGTTCGCCGACGGCGACACCGAACGGGTCGAGATCGCCCCGGTGCCGGCGACCGGCGCCAGCGGCGCGGCGATCACCCGGGACAGCCCGCTGGCGCGGGCGCTGACCGGGCACGCCGTGGGCGACACCATCACCTGGCGTACCCCCGGCGGGGACGCGTCCGCCGAGCTGGTCGAGCTGCATCCGCCGACCGGCTGACGGCCGGCGAGATCCGCGGCGCCCGGCCCGGCGTGTTCCGGGTGGCTCGGCCGGGCGTGTTCCGGGTGGCTCGGCCGGGCCTGTTCGACCACGCCGGGTACGACCGGCTCGCGAGCGGCGAGTTCTACCGCGGTCGGCGCCGCCGGCCGACCGGCCGCGGCCCGGGTCAGACCGGGGTGGGGTGGAAGTCGCGGAGAGAGTCCCCGCCCGCCTCGACCACGCCGTAGCTCGACTCGGGTACCTCCCGCCAGGCGCCGGGCAGGTCGCCGAGCGGCTCGGACACGATCAGCCGGGTGCGCTCGGACACCCGGTGAAACATCGGGTTCTCCGGGTACAGCTCGCGCAGCGCCTCGATGCGCCGCGAGAAGAACAGCGACCGGGATGCGCCCGCGCTGGAGTACCGGAAGATCCAGACGCGCTCGCCGTTGGAGGTGGCGATCGTCATCTGCACCGGGTTCGCGATGCCGTGCTCGGCGGCGACCCGTTCGACGTGCCCGACCATCCGGGCGACGGCGGCGGGCGGGTCGTCGCGCAGCCCGTAGCTCAGCGCCAGGTAGAACATCATCTCGGAATCGGTGGAGCCCTCCAGGTGCGGAAACAGCTCGGGCTCGACCGCGAGCGCCAGGTCCCGCTTGATCCGGTGGAAGTCGTGGATCTCGCCGTTGTGCATCCACAGCCAGGTCCGATACCGGAACGGGTGGCAGTTGGTCTCCTGCACGGCGGTGCCGGTGGAGGCGCGGATGTGCGCGAAGAACAGCCCGCTCTCCAGGTGCTCGGCCAGCTCGCGCAGGTTCCGGTCACCCCAGGCCGGCCCGATGCCGCGGAACACGCCGGGCCGACGCGGACCGTCGTACCAGCCCATCCCGAAGCCATCGCCGTTGAGGGTGGTCACCCCCAGCTTGGCGTGCATGCTCTGGTCGATCAGCGAGTGGTCGACCTTGTACAGCAGTTCCTCGGGCCTGATCGGCGACCCGGTGTACACCAGCCATCGGCACATGCGTTCATCATCGATGCCGAAGGCCTGGGCCGGGCCGGAACGCCGCAGCCTCACCCGAACCCGGTTCCTGGACGGTTCGCCCGGCACCGGACGGGCGGTTCTGCCAGGGTTGAGCCCATGCGGGTACGGGTGTCCTGGACGCTGATCGTCCCGGTACTGGCGGTCGTCGTGCTGGCGCTGTCCTGGGGCCGCCACCTCGGCCCGGTACCGGTCGCCCTGGTCGGCGTGCTGCTCGCCGGCGCGGTACTCGCGGCCGTGCAGCACGCCGAGGTGGTGGCGCACCGGGTCGGCGAGCCGTTCGGCTCGCTGGTGCTCGCGGTCGCGGTCACCATCATCGAGGTGGCACTGATCGTGACGCTCAGCGTGTCCGGTGGCGCCGACTCGGACACCCTGGCCCGGGACACCGTCTTCGCCGCCGTCATGATCACCACGAACGGGATCGTCGGGCTGGCGCTGCTGATCGGATCGGTCCGGCGCGGGCTGGCGCAGTTCAACCCGGAGGGCAGCGGCGCCGCGCTCGCCACCGTCGCCGCGCTCGCCACGCTGAGCCTGGTGCTGCCGCGGTTCACCGGGAACTCGCCGGCCGGCGAGTTCTCCGGCCCGCAGCTGGCGTTCGCCGCGGTGGCCTCGCTGGCCCTGTACGTGGTGTTCGTGCTGACGCAGACCAGGCGGCACCGGGACTTCTTCCTGCCGGTGGAGATCGCGACGACCCGACCGGCCGACGAGCGGCACGCGCCGCGCCCGTCCAGCCGGCAGGCGCTGGCCAGCCTCGGTCAGCTGCTGCTCGCGCTGATCGGGGTGGTGGGGCTGGCCAAGGTGGAGTCACCGGCGATCGAGGCGGGGGTGCGCGCCGTCGGCTTCCCCGCCTCGTTCGTCGGCGTGGTGATCGCCCTGCTGGTACTGGCGCCCGAGACGCTGTCGGCGACCCGGTCGGCGCGGCGGGACCAGATCCAGATCAGCCTCAACCTGGGCTACGGCTCGGCGATGGCGTCGATCGGCCTGACCATCCCGACGATGGCGCTGGCGTCGATCTGGCTGCCGAACCGGCTGGTCCTGGGGCTGGGCCCGACGCACATCGTGCTGCTCGCGCTGACGGTCGTGGTCAGCGTGCTGACCGTGGTACCGGGCCGGGTCACCCGGCTGTCCGCCTGCGTGCACCTGGTCCTGCTGGCCGCCTTCGTCTTCCTCGCCATCCGTCCCTAGCCAGGCCGACGCGGGTCGGCGCACCGTCCGGTCAGATCGCGACGACCAGCTTGCCGGTCGTGTGCGCCCGGGCGAAGTCGCAACGGTGGCCGGGCGGTACCGGCCATGGCCCGCAGCGCTCGCGGTACGGACTGGCCGGAGATCTCGTCGCCGACCCGGTAGCCGTGCCCACCGGCGCCGAGCTGGTGCCACCGCCGACCCCCTGAGGACCGCGCACCGGCCGCGTCATCCGTTGCGCGCCGGCCTCTGACGTTCGCGCACCGGCCGCGCGTCACCCGTTGCCTGCCGGCCTGCGTTCCGCCCGGCGCCGGGCCGCCTCGTGCGCCTGCCGCAGCAGCCGGACGGCCAGCTCGCCGGTGCGCTCGCCGGGGTTGACGATCGACACCCAACCCTGGGTGCGATACAGCGGGTGCGGGAAGACGACGTCGGTGGCAGTGCGGTCCCGCGGGGTCGCCTCCGCCCGCGGGTTCTCGCCGGTGAGCTCGACGAACGCGGCCGTGCCGACGTGGATGTTCAGCCGCCAGCGGTCCGGCGCATCGAGGTCGCACTCGTCGTCGTCCGGATAGTTCTTGGTCACGATGGTGGCGTAGGGCTGCTCCCGCTGGGGCACCTGCCCGTCCGGGGCGTAGTAGAAGAAGTGGTCGCCCCAGGCGATCTCCGGAAACGGGCCGCCGGCGGCCGGCGCAAGCTCCAGTACTCCGTCGAAGGCGCGGATCGTGTCGAGAAGTCGGTCCATACTCATGGTTCGAGCATGTACTTGAAGTGCTTGTGGAGGGTTGGATGGCGGCGGCGATGACCACGGCCGCGGTCGCGGCCGCTTCCGGCTACTCCGTCCAGCAGGTACGGGACCTGGAACGGCTGGGCGTGATCCCGGCCGCCGCGCGATCGGGCAACGGGTACCGGCGGTTCGGCCCGGCACACGTGGACGCGCTGCGCGCCTACCGGGCCCTCGCGTACGCGGTGGGCCCGGTCGAGGCGCGGCAGGCGATGCGGGCGGTCCGGCACCGGCCGCCGGCGGAGGGTGCGGCGCTGATCTGCGGGTTCCACGCCCGGCTGAACGAGGAGCGGGCGCAGGCGCTCGCCGCCCGGCTGGCGCTGGAGTCGATCCGGGCCGAGGCAGGCACCGACGCCGAACCGGTCGACGGCGACTCGATGACCATCACCGAACTCTCGCAGGCCCTCGGGGTCCGGGCGTCCACCCTCCGGTTCTGGGAGAAGGCGGGCCTGGTGGCGCCGGATCGTGTCGGCACGCCCGCCGGGACCGCGCGGCGCTACCCGCTGGCGGCGATCAGGGAGGCGCGCATCGTCGCGGCCCTGCGCGCCGGTGGGTACCGCATCCCCGACGTGCTGGCCGCGATCACGGCGGCGCGCGATCTCAGCGAGGTGGGCGGCTCGCTTGCCGCGCTCGACGCCCGGCTGGCGGCCATCGCCGATCGGGCGCTCGCCCTGCTGCGGGCGGGTGAGCTGCTGGCGGAGATCATCTCGCCGTCGGGCGCCGGACCCGGGTCGCCGGTACGCGCAGATCGAGAACGGCCCTGAGCGGGCCCGGTCCGGGGCCCGGGCCCCGGACCGGGCGGCGGGTCACTCGCTGCCGGCGGCGGCGAACGTACCGGGCTGGTACGAGCCGCCGGGGTTGCGCACCATGACGTTCATCCGGGTGGCCGCGTTGATCATCGCGATCAGGCAGACGAGGGTGCCGAGCTGGTCGTCGTCGTAGTGCTCACGGGCGGCGGCCCAGGTCTCGTCGGAGACGCCGTGCCGCTCGTCGCCGAGCCGGGTGCCCTCCTCGGCCAGTGCCAGCGCGGCCCGCTCGGCCGCGGTGAACACGGTCGACTCGCGCCACGCGGCGACCAGGCTGATCCGTACCGGGGTCTCGCCGGCGGCCGCGGCCTCCTTGGTGTGCGCGTCCACGCACAGGCCGCAGCCGTTGATCTGGCCGACCCGCAGCTGCAGCAGCTCGCGCAACGTCTTCGGCAGGGTCGACCGTTCCAGCGCGAGGGCGGCGTTCGCGAAGCGCTTGAGCACCTGGGTCGGGGTCGGGCTGGCGAACAGGTCGATGCGGGGTTCCATGAAGCGTCCTCACTCGTCGAGGTGAGCCACCCGTCGGAGCGGCTCGGGACGACCATGGAGATGCCGGCGCCCGGGCCGGCGTGACCGCAGCGCGTTGTGACGTGCCGCACCGGGCCGGGACGTCACACCCCACCGGCCGGCGGCGTCTGGTGCACGGGGCGCCGACCCGAGGTACGGGCGCGGCGACGAGAGGGGCGGTCGATGAACGAGCCAGACGAGCGGGCCACCGGCGACGCGGGTCGGCCGGACGAGCGGGCCATCGGCGACGCGGGTCGGCCGGACCCGGCGACCGAGGCGTTCCTGGCCCATCGCAACCTGCTGTTCACCGTTGCCTACGAGATGCTCGGTTCGGCGACCGATGCCGAGGACGTGCTGCAGGAGACCTGGCTGCGCTGGATCGGCGTCGACCTCGCACCGATCCGGGACCAGCGCGCCTACCTCGTCCGCATCACCACCCGGCAGGCGCTGACCCGGCTGCGGACGCTGCGCCGGCGCCGGGAGTCCTACATCGGCCCGTGGCTGCCGGAGCCGTTGCTGACCACGCCGGACGTGGCCGAGGACGTCGAGCTGGCCGACAGCGTCTCGATGGCCATGCTGTTGGTACTGGAGACGCTCACGCCCACCGAGCGCGCGGTCTTCGTGCTGCGCGAGGTGTTCGACCTGTCGTACGACGAGATCGCCGCCGCGGTGGACCGCACGCCGGCGACGGTGCGCCAGATCGCCCACCGGGCCCGGGCCCACGTCGCGGCGCGCCGGCCGCGCGAGGTCGTCTCCGCCGCGCAGACCCGTGACGTACTGGAGGCCTTCCACCGCGCGGTGCAGACCGGTGACCTGCAGCGGCTGCTCGAACTGCTCGCGCCGGACGTGGTGCTGCTGACCGACGGCGGCGGCGTGGTCCGCGCGGCACTGGCGCCGATCGTGGGCGCCGAGCGGGTCGTTCCAGTACTCGGCAACATCACCGGTACCGCGTCGCTGCGGGCGGCGCTGGTCAACGGTCACCCGGCGCTGCTCGTCCGGTTCGCCGACGGGACCGGGGCGGCGGTGGCGGTACGGGTCGACGGCGGCCGGGTCACCGGGCTCTACGCGGTCCGCAACCCGGAGAAGCTGGCGCATCTGGACCGCGCCGCGCCGCTGCACCGTTGAGCCGGTTCCGGTTCCGGTCGGCGAACGTCCGGTTTCGGTGCGACTCTGGGACCGACCGATCGACCCGACGGGGGCCTGATGAGCGAGTACGAGGTCCGGACGCTGACACCGGACACCTGGGACGGGTTCGCCGCGCTGGTGGAGCGGCACAACGGCGTGTTCGGTGGCTGCTGGTGCACCTGGTTCCACACCATGCCGGCCGAGAAGGAACGCAGCTACGAGGCGAACCGGCTGCTCAAGAAGCGGCTGGTCGACCAGCGGCGGGCGCATGCGGCGCTGGTGTTCGACGGCGCCGAGGCGGTCGCGTGGTGCGAGTTCGGCAGCCCGGCCGAGTTGCCGAACATCCACCACCGCAAGCAGTACGAGGCGGAGCTGGACCTCACCCCCGACTACCGGATCACCTGCATCTTCGTGGACCGGCGGTACCGGCACCGGGGCCTGTCCGCGGTCGCGCTGGCCGGCGCGCTGGACCTGATCGCGGCGGTCGGCGGCGGCCTCGTCGAGGGGTACCCGCACGACAACGCCGGCCAGCGCAAGGCGGTGCTGTACAACGGGACCCGGGCGCTGTACGAGCGAGCCGGCTTCGATTACGTGCGCAGCAAGGGCATGGGCAACTGCGTCATGCGCCGCACCGTCGAGTGACCCGACATCCGGCTCCGGCGCGGGAAGTCGGACACCAGTCCGACCTGGCCGCGACCGCTCTCGCGGACCGGATCGCTCCTGGCCGCGACGGCTCTCGCGGACCGGGTCGCCCCTGCCGGCGTCGAACGTCGGGAAGCGGGTCGAGCTGCCGGGGTCAGAAGTCGCGGACCGGGTCGATCTGCGGCGGTTCGTCGTCGGGCAGCTCGTAGTCGACGTCCTGCGGTGGCATCGGCAGGTTCGTCGCGCCGAACGGTGAGGAGGGCCCGGCATCGTCGGCGAGCAGTTCGCTGACCGGGCGGCCGACCGCCGCGTGCCCGGCCCGGCCCGTCTCGCCGGCTTCGGCGAACGCCGGATCCACTCCGTACGGGGCCGGCCGGTCGTCCCGGTCGTCCCGGTCGTGCCGACGTTCCGGCCGACCCTTCTCCGACTGCGCCACTGCACTCACCTCCGCGCATGGAGCACTGCTACCTCCAGTCTCCCGCGCCCAGCCCATCCCGGGCCCACCTCGGCGAGGTTGATCATGGTGCGGTGCCCCGTGGTAGGCGCACATCTCCAGATTCCGACCATGATCAACCCGCCTCGGGCCTGGACCACCGGGTCCAGGGCCGGCCGGTCAGGTGGCCGGTCGGGGTTCGCGCAGCATCGGGTAGAGGGCGGGCGCGTCGGGCCCGGGGCGGATGTCCGGACCAGCCGGCCGGTAGCCGAGCCGCCGGTAGAGCCGGGCCGAGCCGGCCGACGAGGCGATCAGGAACGCCGCGCTACCGGCCCGGTCCAGCTGTCGATGCCGGTGGTCCAGCAACGCCGCGCCCAGTCCGGCCCGCTGCCGCTCGGGCGTGACGCCGACGAAGCCGAGGTAGGCGTAGCCGGGTCGGTCCGGGTACGCGTCGTGCATCGCACGGTCCAGCGCGGCGAACCGGCCGACGTGCCGGCCGCACGCGCTGGCCAGCAACGCGTCGTAGTCGCCCGGTACCAGGTCCGGCTCACCGCCGTCGGCGGCGTACCAGAGGGCCGCGGCGCTGCCGGCGTCGGTGACGTCCACGGTGGCCGCGCCGGCCAGGGCATGGCGCGCGATGATCGCCCAGTACCGCGGGTAGATCTCGCGGCGCTGCGCCAGATCGGGTACCAGCCAGTCGGCGAGGTCACCGAGCAGGAACGCGTCCGACAGCAGCCGGGTCAGGCGGTCGGCGTCGGCCCGACCGGCCGTCGCGATGGGCACGCTCACCCGTCACCGCCGAGCACCACCGCCTCGCTGGTGGCCGCCGGGCTCGGCTCGGGTACCGCCGCCGGACCGGCGGTCAGGTGCCGCCCACCCTGCCCGATCCGACCGTACGCGGTGCGGTTGGTCGCCCGCCGCAACAGCCCCCAGACGATCCCGAGCACCGCGACCGCGCCGATGCCGGCCGGCAGCGCCCTGGCCCAGAACGAGCCGTTCGGGATGCCGACCAGGGTGCCGAAGTTGATGGTGGTGACGGCCGCGATCACGGCGAGGCCGAGAAACCCGAGCACCGGGGCGATCCGGGCCTGCCAGAGGTTCTCCGCGCGCCGCTTGCGGGCGAAGTAGACCAGGGCGGCGATGCAGCACAGCGTCATCAGCAGCAGCACGCCGTACCCGGCGAACACGGTACCGCCGAAGAACAGCGCGGTCTCCGGGTCGGCGCCCTGCGAGACCATCACCACGATGATCCCGAGCACCAGCACGGACTGGGCGACGGCTCCGCCGGCCGGCGCGGCGGTGCGCGACCAGGTACGGCCGAACACGCCGGGCAGCACGCGGTCGCGGCCGAGTGCGAAGAAGTAGCGCGCGCCGGTGTTGGAGAAGCCGATCGCGGCGGCGAGCAGCGAGGTGCACAGCAGGATCTGCGCGATCCGCAGACTCCAGCTCGGCACGTACGGCGAGACCAGGTGGAACAGGTACTGGTCGGCGTACTTGCCGGCGCCGGCGACGACGTTGCCCGGTCCGGCGGCGACGGTCATCGCCCAGGCGGACAGCGCGTAGATGGCGGCGGTGAACGCGAGCGCGCCGTACACGGCGATCCAGGGCGCGCCCTTCTTCGCCTCCTCGCTGTAGTTGTAGGAGTCCTCGAAGCCGACCAGGCCGGTCAGCGCGATGACCATGCCGACCAGCGCGGTGCCGCCGCCGCCGAACAGTTCCAGCGGGTTGAGGGCGGCGAGCGACACCGAGCCGTGCGGGTGCGCGATCTCGATGACGTCGAACACCAGGATCGCCAGGATCTCGGCGACCAGCGCGACGGCGAGCATCCGGCCGGCCAGGTTGACCTTCAGCACGCCCAGCACGGTGATGACCACCAGCGCGGCGATCGCCATCCACCAGGGCGAGATGTTCGGGCCGAACAGTTCGGCGATCTGCCGGCCGCCGGCGACCCCGAACCCGCCGAGCAGCCCGGCCTCCATCGCCGCGTACGACACGACCGCGACCAGGCCGGCGGCGACGGCGGCGATGCGGCCGATGCCGGCGGCGATCGTGACGTACAGCGCGCCGGCGTTCGGGATCCGCCGGCCCAGCGCCACGTAACCGACGGCGAACCACCACAGGATCAGCGCCACCGCGAGGTACGCGATCGGGATGGAGGTCAGGCCGGTGACGGCCCAGCCGTTGGTCAGTCCGGCGCCGACCACGGTCAGCGGTGCGGCCAGCGCGACGACGTAGCCGCCGAGCGTGCCCCAGGACAGTCTGTTGCGGGCCAGGCGGTTGGTCACCGCGCTGGCCGGAAAGGCTTGCACAGCCACGGGAAGGACCCTTTCGTGAGGGGGTGACGCCCCCGGCGCGGCGTCGCGGGTGCACCGGGGCCGTGGGTCAGTGCCGTCGGGTCACGACGGCCTGCAGTTCGCTCGCGGCGTCCAGGACCGACTGCAGGTCGGGGGTGAGCCGCAGATCGGTGGGCATCGGGAAGTGGTCGGAGAACTCCCGACGGACCACGGCCATCAACCCGATCGCGTCGTAGAGCCCGAACAGCACCCGGTCCGCCTCGCCGACCGGCTCGCGGTCGCGCAGCTTGCGCGGCAACCGGGTCAGCGCGTTGACCGACGCGGTCGGCTCGACGTCGAGGAACACCTGCCGTCGACGCAGCCCGGACCGGCGCTGCTCCTCGACCACCAGCCGCGCCATCGCGAGCCGCTCGCCGACCATCCGGTACGCCCGGTCGGAGAGGTACTCGATGAACTCCACCACCGGCCGCCGCTGGTCCCGGGCGTCCTCGACGATCTCCGACAGCACCCGGTAGCACAGCGGGTCGCGCGGCGGCGCCTCCAGGTAGAGCCGGTGGTCGGGGGCGAGTACCGGGGTCCCGGTCTCGGCCGCCGGGAACGTGCGCAGCAGCCGCTGCCGCCCGTGTACCGGGTCGTCCCGCCAGGTCAGCATCAGCTCGGCGACCAGCGCCGCGGCGCAGCCGATGTCGACCAGCCGGTGGTTGATGCGGGTGGCTCCGGTGAACGCGTCGGTCGCGCCGCGAAACAGTTCGTCGGCGATCGGCCGGACCCTGGCCCCGCCGGTGCCGGGTGCCGGTCGGTGGGCAGCGGACGGCGGGTACGCCGGGTCGGTGTGTGGCGCCCGCGGCGGCGCGGCGTGGGTCGGCGGGACGGCGCGCGGCGGTGGCTCGGCGCGCGGTGGGACCGGGGCCGACCGGGTCGATGGGGCAGCGTCGGGGTGCAGCTGCTCGTACCAACCGGTGTGGTTCGTCCGCCGTGGGTCGGTCACCGGCGGCCTCGCGGGTGCGTCGCGGGTCGCGGACGTGGGTGCGGCATGGCTGGCTGCGTCCTATCCGCGGCGCGTCGGGCGGCGGGGTGAGAATCGGAACATATCGCTGCAGAAAGTGATGTACTGGTTGAACCTCACGCCGGCTCCACCTGGTAGGGACAAGGAAGACATATGTGCCAGCGCGGCACGCATGCAGTGAACACCACGCCGCCGGTTTTCACAAGGTAGCGGAATCGGTATCGCGTAACCGACCCGGCACCCCGATCATGACTGTTCGTGCTTGTCGCGGCGTGACTGGGGCCGCCACCCGTTGTGCAACATCCGAGTGACAAGTACCGCATCGCGCCGTTGCGGCCGCCTCCGCTGCCCCAGGTTCGGTCCGGCCACCTAATACACTCGGCCGAGCCAGACAGCCGGGCACGTTCCGCCGCGCTCCGGCACCATCGGAGCACAGCGCCAGGGGGGCACAATGCGTAATCGGTCGAGCCTCGACGCGGCGGCGGCCGAGAACGGCGAGTCGGTCGGCGCGGCGTGGGCCCGGCGCAAGGTCGGCAACCTGCTGCGAGAGTTGCGCGAGCAGGCCGGCGTCACCCAGGAGGACGCCGCCGAGTTCATCGAGCGCCACGTGACCACCCTGTACAAGATCGAGAACGGGCTGCCCGGGGTGAAGTTACGGCCCAAGGGCGACATCGACGGCCTGGTCGAGCTGTACGGGGCGGACGAGGCGACGCACCGCCGGCTCACCGAGCTGCTCGCACTGACCCGGCTGAAGGGCCCGTTCACCCGCTACCGCGACGTCGTGTCGCCGGAGTTCGACCTGTACCTGGGGTTGGAGGGCTCCGCGACCGAGCTGGTCAGCTACGAGCCGGACCTGGTGCCGGGTCTGCTGCAGACCGAGGCGTACGCGTCGGCCATCACCAGCCTGCCCGGTGGCGACGGCCGCAGCCGGCCGCCGACCGAGGTGGCGAAGCGGGTACGGCTCCGGCGCAGCCGGCAAAGCGTGCTGACCCGCGCGACCGACCCGTTGCGGTTGGACGTGGTGCTCTCGGAGACCGTGCTGCGGCGGCCGGTCGGCGGCCCGCAGGTGCTCGCCGACCAGCTCACCCACATCGTCGCGATGACCGAGCTGCCGACCGTGTCGGTGCGCGTGGTCCGGTTCGCCGCCGGCCTGCACCTGGGCTACACGACCGGCCAGTTCATCGTGTTGCGCTTCCCCGAGGATCAGCCCATCGCCTACTGCGACGGGTTCCTCGGGGACAACTACTTCAACAAACCGCAGGAGGTGGCGCGTTACGACGAGGCATTCGCCGACATCAGCAAGCACGCCCTGAACGCCGCGGACAGCCGCGAGTTCATCGGGCAGATCACGAAGGAGACGACCACGTGAGTGGCCTTTCCGGCGCGGTGTGGCGCAAGTCCAGCCGCAGCAGCGCCAGCAACCAGTGCGTCGAAGTGGCGACGAACCTGCCCGGGATCGTCGGGGTACGCGACTCGAAGGACCCGGCCGGTGTCGCCCTCGCGGTGGCCCCGACCGCGTTCGACGCGTTCGTACGCTTCGCCGCGGGGTGTGCCACCGCGCGATGACCCGGGTACGGCTTCCTGCCCGAAGCCGGCACCCGAGCCATCGCAGTGGTAGGACACCGCGAGACATGATGCCGCATGCGGGCACGTACCGCTAGGCCGCATCACTGTCAGTAATCGGCCCGCGGATCCGTGTCGGATCCGCGGGCCGCACGCGCCGGTCGCCCGCACGCCGCGGTGCGGCCGGCCGGAAAATCTCCGCGAGATCGAACCTCGCCCGGCTTCTTGGCCCTCATAGGCAGTGTCAAGGGAGGTACGGGTGGAGAAACTCGACGGGTTCACGGAGTTCGTGGCCGTCCGGTTACCGGCGCTGACCAGGTTCGGGTTCGCGCTGACCGGCGATCACCAGCTCGCCGAGGACCTGGTGCAGACCGCGCTGTTCCGGCTGGCACAACGCTGGGCGCGCGTCGATGAGCCGCAGGCGTACGCGCGCCGGATCATGATCAACGAGAGCACGTCGTGGCGCCGCCGCCGGCGGGTGCAGGAGTCGCCGCTGGCCGCGGCCGGGGATCCCGCGGCGGCCGTCGAGGTGGCCGAGTCGGTCACCCGACGTGAGACGTTCATCGCCGCCCTGCGGATGCTGACGCCGAAGCAGCGCGCGGTGCTGGCGCTGCGCTACTACGAAGATCTGTCCGAAGTGGACACCGCTGCGGTGCTGGGCTGTTCGGTCGGCACCGTCAAGAGTCGCACTCATCAAGCGATCCGCCGGCTGCGAGAGCTCGCGCCGGG
This sequence comes from Actinocatenispora sera, assembly GCF_018324685.1. Taxonomy (NCBI): domain Bacteria; kingdom Bacillati; phylum Actinomycetota; class Actinomycetes; order Micromonosporales; family Micromonosporaceae; genus Actinocatenispora; species Actinocatenispora sera. Next base: position 5,893,203 of record NZ_AP023354.1, read on the forward strand.
ACTCGCGATCGGCACCGGCCGGTCGCTCGCGGAGGAGGTTGTCCGATGAACGAGCTCGGCCAGCTGTACCAAGAGGCCACCGAGACCAGCAGACCGCCGTCGGCGAAGGCGGTCACCGAGAGCATCCAGCGCCGCCTCCGGCGTCGCCGCACCGGCCGGTTCGGCGTCGGTGTCCTCGCCGCGGCGGCCCTGGTGGCCGGCGGCATCGCCTGGCACGGCGGTATCGGCACTCCCTCGACGTCGATCAGCGCCGCGAGCCAGCTACCGGCCGACCGCGCGGTCGGGACGGGCGAGTACCTCCAACCGCAGGAGGGCAAGGACGGCACCACGGTGCTGCACACCACCTCCGGCGCGCGGTACGACCTGCCCGGCCGGATCGGCCCGACCGCCGCGGCGCTCGGCACCCCACTGTCGCCGGACGGCCGCTGGGTCGTCACCAGTGTCGGCAACGAGGTCGTGGCGCGGGACCTGACCAGCCACCGCACCTACCGGACCGCCCGCGCCGGCAAGGACGGGTTCCCCGTCGCCTGGTCCGCGGACGGGCGGTGGCTGGTGCTGCGCGCCGCGCCGAACGACAACGTCATTCACAACCGGCTGTACCGGGTCGATCTGACGAACGGCACGGTCCGCCAGCTCGCCATCGGCAACCAGGACGCGGACCGGCTCGCCGCGATCCTGCCCAACGGCCACCCGGTCTTCCAGGTACCGCGGGACAAGCCGAGGGCGAAGCCGACCGCCGCGAAGCAGCTCGGGTACGCCACAGGCGAGTACCAGGAGGTCGACCCGGACACCGGCACGGCGCTCAGGTACCACCCCGTCTACCACGCACAGGTGTGGCGCGCGCAGCACACGTCGCGCACCCACCCGGCGACGCTGAGCTGGGTGCCGCAGGCCCGGACTCCGCTGGTCGTCTCGCCGGACAACCACGACGGCGCCGCCGCGGTCAGCGAACCCGACAACGGGAAGCTGACCATCGGCAAGGTGCAGATTCTCGGCGACGAACGTCCGTACGGTTCCGACCCGACCAAGCGGGGCAGCGCTCCGGGGAACAAGTCCGAGGCACTCGGCACCCCGTTCGCCCGCGCCGGAGTGCCGGCCGACACGGCCGCGGCGGTACGCGAGTGGCGACCGGTGTCGCTCGTCCACGGCAAGCTCACGCTGCTGGGGCGCACCCAGCAAGGCAGCTACATCTACCGCATCACGGTCAACTTCTCGGACGGCTCGATGCTCTCCGGCCAGAGGGTCGACTACCCGGCGGGCAGCCTGCCGGCGGGCCTGTCCACCATGGCGTACTGACCGGGAGCCGCCGCGGCTCGCTCGGCGAGCGGCCCGCGGCCGGCTTCGGCGAACGCACGGCCCCGACAGCCGCCCGGCTGCCGGGGCCGTGCGCATCAGTGCGCGAGGCCGTTGATCTGGTAGTGCATGACGCGGTAGTTCTGGTTGTCGTACCACTGGCTGACGCAGACGTGGTAGTCGTCGAAGGTGGAGCCGGGGATGACGAAGCCGCCGTAGGGACTCGCGACCAGGTTGCCGACCTCCAGCCCGGGCGAGGTCGGCACGATGATGGTCTGTTCCGGCGTGGTGAACAGGTTCGAGGTGGGCAGCGGGAAGATCTGCGCGCGGATGCCGAGCGCGTCCATGTTCAGCCAGCTGAAGGAGTACTGGCCGCCCATCGCGCGGAAGCAGATCTCGCCCCACCTGCGGGCGCCGGTGATCGTGGTGGGCGGGTTGCCCCAGGCCCAGGCGCCGTTCGCGTAGCCCCACGGTTGGTAGGCGCCGGGTACGCCGAGCTGGTTCTGCGGTACCCGGTGCAGCAACAGGCCGGAGGTGATGCTGCGGTTGAACACCGTGGACAGCACGTAGCAGTAGCCGTCGTCGGCGACCGCGTAGGTCTTCTGCTGGAACTGCCCGCCGTACACCTCGGCGGGCCACTGGCACAGGTACTCCCAGGTCTCGCCGTTGTCGGTGGAGCGCCAGAAATCGGTGTGGTCACACTGATAGATGACCCCACGCATCAGGTGCATGTACATCGTGTCGCCGACGGTGAACACGTCGGACGGGATCGCGGTCGTGTAGCCGCCGCCGACCGGCGCGTGCCCCTCCGGTACCAGGCCGACGGCGCTCGATCCGCCGACCGCGCCGTCGATGGTCAGCGAGCCGAGGTTCGCCGAGGAGGACCGCAGGCCGACCGGGGCACGCCAGTTCGGGCCGCCGACCCCGCTGCCGTCGAAGGTGTCGCCGCAGACGAACAGGATCGAGCCGTCCGGGCAGCGGGCCGGGATGCCGAGGTCGGTCCACGGCGCCGCGAAGGCACCGGTCTCGGCCGGGCCGGTCAGGTTCTTCACCTTGAACCCGGTGACCAGGTCGGGGTGCACACTGCCGGCCGGAGCCGCGGCCCCCGCGGCCGGGTCCAGCGCGCCGGCGCCGAGCGCGAGGCCGGCGGCGGCGCCGAGTCCGGCGGTCAGCAGCCGGCGCCGGCCGAGGGTCGGCCCGGCCGGGTCGGGGCGGTGTCTGCCTGCGGTCACTGTTCGCCTCCGGTGCTCGGGCAGCTGACCGGATGGTGCCGAGGGTCCACCTTGCCAGCTGAATACCTTTTGGGTGAGAAATCGAATTCTCGCGCCTCGTCATGAGGCTGGCAAGACCCCCTCCCCCGGCCAGCGGATCCGCCCTCGACGCCCAGCACGGCGCGGCGACCTCAGGCCGGTACGGGCGGCCCGCCGTCGGGCAGATCCACGCGGATCGATAACCCGGACGTGCCACGCTCCCTGATTCGCGCGCACCCGGCCCGGACCGGCCCGTTTACTGGGCACGAAGTCGATCTTTGGAGGTACGCATGGTCGCCACCGGGGCCGCCGCACGTGCCGGCATGCGCCGGCCGGCCGTCGTCGTCGTGGTGTTGCTCGGCGTCCTGATCGGCGCGATCGCCGTGCTGGCCGCCCGTACGCCGAACACCACCAGAACCGCCGACGCGGACGAGACGGTGACGCTCACCGCCGCGGGCGACTCCGTCCGGGTGGCCCCGATCCCGGGCTGGCAGGTCGCCGCCCAGTCGGAGGACCAGCTGCGGCTGACCCACCAGGGCGACACGGTCAGTGTCACCGCCCTGGCGGTCGCCGGCCCACCGGCCAGCACCTCGACCATGTTCCAGCGCCGGGCCCGGCTGCTCGGCGTGCAGGACATCGCCGCGACCGAACAGGGCAGCCAGACCACCCGGCACGGGTACGCCGGTGTGCAGGGCACCGCGGTCGGCCACGACCGGATCGGCCGGCTGAGCATCCTGCGCCAGGGCGACCACGCGCTGTCGGTACTGGTGCTGGCCGCGCCGGACCGGTTGGACGGCTACCAGCCGCAGCTGACCACGCTGTACGACTCGATCACGGGGGCGAGCACATGACCGCGCCGGCACTCCGGTCGCCACGCGAGTTGCTGTGGCAGCCGGGCAACTGGACCTACTGGGTGTACCTGGCGGCCGTGGTCGTCGCGTTCTTCTCGATGCTGTCGGCGTTCCAACCGCTGCGGGTACTGGCGCCGGCGGCCGCGATCACCGCGGTCGGCGTCAACATCGCGCTCGGCGTGGTGATCGGGCTGATCATCGTCTGGCTCAGCGTCATCCACCGACCGCCGAGGACCCTCGCCGTCGCCGCCGTCGTCTGGGGCGGCGTGGTCGCCGTCGCGATCGCCTTCTACGTCAACGACAACCTGCTCGGTGCCCTACCGAGCATCCTCGGCAACGGCACGGCCACCAACTGGGGCGCCGCGATCGCCGGCCCCAGCAACGAGGAATGGCTCAAGGCGGTCGGCGTGCTCGCGGTGATCGGCATCGGCATCCGCTCGGTGTCGCGCCCGATCCACGGGCTGTTCCTCGGCGCCTGGTGCGGGCTCGGCTTCCAGGTCGTCGAGGACATCTCGTACGCGATGAACGGGGCACTGACCAACCCGACCAGCGACGCCGCCGGGCTGGCCCAGATCCTCGGGGTACGCGGGATCATCGGCCTGCTGCCGTCGCACTGGGTGTTCGCCGCCTGCTCCGGCTACGGCATCGGGTACGCGCTGCTGCGCCGTGACCGGCCGCTGGCGGTGCGGGTGCTGTTCGCGCTCGCCATGTTCGCGATCGCCTGGTCGATGCACTTCCTGTGGAACTCGCCGCTGATCACCGGTCAGCTCAACCCGCTGATCGGCATGCTGATCAAGGTCGTCCTGATCCTCGCCGCCTTCTTCGTCGTGTACCGGCTGGCGATGCGCGCCGAGTGGCGCTGGTACCGGCGGGTGCTCGACACCGACCCGGCGCTCGCCGGCGTGGCACCTGCCGGTACCGCCCAGGCGGGGACGGACGCCCAGGCGGCACTCGGGACGCTGGTCACCGCCGCGGAGATCCGGTCGTTGCGCACCAGGCGGCGCCGCCACCGGGCGCGCCGGGCAGTGCGCAGGACGGTGCGGCGGGAGGCGCGCGGCTCGGCGAGCCGGCGGGTGGCGAAGTCGCGGGGCCGCCAGGCGAGCCGGCTGACCCGGCGGCTGCAGCGGGCCCAGGGCTGGCTCGCGATCACCGCGGCGACCGCGCCCGACCAGCTGCCCGCGCTACGGACCCGGATCACCAGCGTGCGCATCGATCTCGCCCGGTTGGGCGTCGCGCCCGGCGCGAGCGGTAACGACCGGCGCCGCCGGCACCGCCGCGCCGACCGGCAACGCGACCGCCAGGACGTCAACCGACCGCGCGGGCAACGCGGTACCGACCGGCAGCGCGCAGCGGACGCCGCCGACACCGGCATCCCGGCGCCCGGCACTCCCGACACGGGCATCCCGGCGCCCGGGATCGCCGAGGCGGGGACCGACGAGGGCGGGCGGACCGAGCAGCCCCCGCGGCCCGGCTCCGACCGGCCCTGACACCGCCACGCCGCCGCCGGCACGTACGAAGCGAGGTCGGTCAGGAACGGCAGAGGCAGAACTCGTTGCCCTCCGGGTCCTGCCACACCTGCCAGAGGTCCTCGTGCAGCGGGCCGACCGGGCTCGCACCGAGCCGGGCGGCGCGGGCGCTCGCGCGCTCGAGGTCGTCCGCGACCAGATCGAGATGGATCCGGTTCTTCACCGTCCTGCGCTCCGGCACCAGCTGGAGCGCGAGGTCGGGGCCGAGGCTGACCCACTCGGGTTCGCGCCGGGTCACCGGCCGGCCCAGCAGCGCACTCCAGAAACCGGTCAGCAGGTCCAGGTCGTTCGCGTCGATCACGACACCGCCGATCCGCACCCGGCTCTCGTCGGCCGGTACCGGCCGGGTCTGGTCCTCGCTCATCCGTCGGCTCCGTTCCGGCTCGTCGCGGCGGCCGCACCGACCACCGCCGCGACCGCCCGGTCGGGATCCTCGGCGGCGATCGCGGTGGCGAGGCGCCGGGCCGCGGTGGCGTACGCCGGCTCGGCCAGCCCCCGGCGTACCGCCCGCGCCAGCTCGGCCGTCCCCGCGTCGGCGGGCAGCACGATCCCGGCGCCATGGTACGAGACCCGGGCGGCCACGTCGTGCTGGTCGCGGCCCATCGGCAGGCACACCAGCGGTACGCCGGCCCGCAGTGCGGCGAGTACGGTGCCGTGCCCGGCGTGCGTGATCACCAGTGCCGCTCGATCGAGCACCGCCGCGTGCGGCACGTACCGTTCCACGATCACGTTGTCCGGCGGGTTGAGCCGGGCGGGGTCGACCGCCGGGCCGACCGTGACCAACCCGCGTACGGGCAGCCGCCCGAGCACCGCGACCAGCCGCCGCAACAGCTCCAGCTGGTTCTGTTCCTCGGTGCTCAGGCTCGCGAGCACCAGCGGACGGTCGCCCGCCGGTGCGCGCCAGGCGTCGCCGGTGGCGTCGGCGAGTTGCGGGCCGACGTACTCGACGTGCGCCGGCGGGTGCACGCTGGGCAGTTCGAACGCCCGGCTGGTGAGCACCAGTACCCGGTCGGCGGTGAGGATCTGGTCGGTCACCGAGTCGACGGCGGGCAGCCGCACCGTGCGCCGCGCCGCATTGATCTCGGCCAGTACCGTCGCCCAGCGCGGTTGCGCGGCGAGCGCGGACCCGGCAAGCCGGTCGGCGAGGTACACGGTGGGCATCAGGGCCGCGGACCGCACGCCGGCGACCGTCGCCGCGAGCAGGGCGCCGTACAACAGGCAGTCCGCGACGACGACGTCGACTGCGGCGAGCAGCTCGCGCCGGTCGAGCAGTGCCGTGCACAGCGGAGCCGGCGCAAGCTCGGTGAGCGGGTGGAACGGCAGGCCGGAGGCCAGCGGGGCGATGCTCGGCGGGCCGGCCACCCGGACCCGGTGGCCGTGCGCGACCAGCCGGCGGGCCAGCCGCAGCTCGGCCGGGGCGGTGCCACCGCCGTCTCGTACCACGAACAGTGCGTCGGTCATGGAGGCTAGGCTGGCACTTGAATCGCGGTTCAAGTCAACGGGAGCGCCATGACCGAGTTGCTCGACATCGCCGAGGTGGCGCGCCGCAGCGGGGTGAGCGCCTCGGCGCTGCGCTTCTACGAGCGCAAGGGGCTGCTCGAGGCGGACGCGCGGCACGGGCTGCGCCGGGCGTACCGGCCGGAGGTGCTGGCCCGGCTGGCGCGCATCCGGGCCGCGCAGACGGCGGGGTTCACGCTGCGCCAGATCGCCGAGATCCTCGCCGACCGGCCCGCGGACGCGGCGCTGCGCCGGCTGCTGCGCGACCAGGCGACCACGATCGACGCGCAGATCGAGCGGCTGACCGAGATCCGGGACGGCCTGCGGCACGCGACGACCTGCCGGCACCAGCCGCTGAGCACCTGCCCACACTTCCTCGCCGCCGGCACCGACGCGCACCGCTGAGCCCACACTTCCCTCGCCGCGGGCACCGACGCGCACCGCGCGGCAGCGCCGGCCGTACCGGCTCGGCACGGTCTGCGACCGTCGGCGCCGCCGATGTCCGGTCGGTACCGCAACGAGCGACCGCATGGTCTTTACAGGAAATGTACAACGATGTAAAAACAGGGTCACCCGCTCCGGCTGGAGGCCGCCATGACCGAGTCGTACCCGAAGGGCACCTCCCGGCGCGCCGCACTCGGCGCACTCGGGCTGGCCGGAGTCGGCGCGTTGACCGCCGGTTGCGGCAGCCCGATCGCGGCCGGGATCGCCGGCACCGGGCCGGATGCCACCTCGCTGACCTACTGGAACCTGTTCACCGGCGGCGACGGCATCAACATGGTCGCGATGACGGACAGGTTCCGGGCCAGGCACCACAACGTGCACGTCGACGCGGTCACCCTGGCCTGGGGCACGCCGTACTACACGAAGCTCGCGCTCGCGGTCATCGGCGACCGGCCGCCGGACGTGGCGATCACCCACCTGTCCCGGCTGCCCACGCTCGCCGAGGGCAACCTGGTCGAGCCGCTGCGGCCGGCCGATCTGACCGCGCACGGGCTGACCGGCGACCGGTTCACCGCGGCCGCCTGGCGCAAGGGGCAGGTCGGCGGCGCGCAGTACGCGGTCCCGCTGGACACCCACCCGTTCGTGATGTTCTACCGCACCGACGTGTGCGCCAAGGCCGGGCTGCTGGACGGATCGGGGAAGCTGAAGCCGATCGAGGGCACCGACGGGTTGGTCGCGGCGCTGTCCGCGTGCGCCAAGGTGACCGGCGGGTACGGCGGGGTGGTCAACGTCAACGCCGACCCGGCGACCTGCTGGCGCTGGTTCGACACGCTGTACGGGCAGCTCGGCGGCCAGGTGCTCGCCGACAACGGAACCCGCATCGTGCTCGACGAGGCGAAGGCGGAGAAGGCACTGTCGTTCGCCCGGGAACTCACCGTGCAGCGCAAGCTGATGCCGTCCAACATCGACGGTTCCGGGGTCACCCAGCTGTTCGCCTCCGGCAAGGTGGGCCTGCTGTTCGACGGCGAGTGGCAGATCCCGACGTACCAGGGTGCCAAGACGCCGTTCTCGGTGGCGCCGGTGCCGAACCTGTTCGGCGGCACGTACCACTGCTTCGCCGACTCGCACGCGCTGATCCTGCCTCGCAACGGGCGTCGCGACGCGCGGCGCCGGGACGCGAGCCTCACCCTGGTGCGCGGGCTGCTCGACAACAGCCTGATCTGGGCCAAGGGCGGGCACATCCCGGCGTTCCGCGAGATCCAGGACTCGGCCACGTTCCGCAGGATGGAGCCGCAGTCGCAGTACGTGCCGGCGGCGAAGGCGGCGATCTACGACCCGGCCGGCTGGTACTCCGGCGCCGGCTCCGACTTCGAGAACATCATGGGATTCGCGGTGTCGGCCGTCGAGGCGGGGCAGCTGCATCCGGCCGCGGCGATCGCGCAACTGCGCCGGAAGCTGGCCGACTACGCGAGCAGGCCGGCCCCGGTGGGAGGGACGAACTCGTGAGTACTCCGACGAAGGAGGAGCCGTCGTGACTGCCACCGTTGCGGCGCCGGCGGGAGCGTTGCCCGGCGTCAAGGACGAACCGCGCGCCGCCGGCGTGATCGGTCAGACCCGCGCCGGCTGGGGGCTGCTGACCCCGTTCCTGGTGCTGTACCTGGCGTTCCTGATCGGCCCGGCGGTCTACGGGCTGCTGATGAGCTTCTTCGACGGCAGTTCGGTGCGGCCCGGGCTCGGCCCGTTCGCCGGGCTGGACAACTACACCGAGGCACTGACCAGCGCAGACTTCTGGTCCTCGATGTGGCATACGGTGTTGTTCACGATCCTCACCACGCCGCCGCTGGTCATCGTTGCGCTGCTGCTCGCGATGCTCACCGACCGGATCCGGCGCGGCAAGTGGTTCTTCCGGCTGGTGTTCTTCGCCCCGTACGTGATGCCGGTGACCTGCGTCGGTCTGGTGTTCACCTGGATGTACGTGCCGCAGACGGGGCTGTTCGCGACCTGGCTCGGCGCGCTGGGGCTGCCGGCGCCGGCCTGGCTCGCCGACCCGAACTGGGCGATGATCGCGATCGCGCTGATGACCGTGTGGTGGACGATCGGATTCAACTTCGTGCTCTACCTGGCCGGGTTGCAGGACATCCCGCGCGAACTGTACGAGGCGTCGGCGGTGGACGGCGCCGGCCCCGGCGCACAGTGGTGGCGGATCACCGTACCGCTGCTGTCGCGGACCACGGTGCTCGTCACGATGCTGCAGATCATCGCCTCGCTGAAGGTGTTCGACCAGATCTACCTGCTGACCGCGGGCGGGCCGAACTACTCGACCCGGCCGGTGATCGAGTACATCTACGACGTCGGGTTCACCGACTTCCGCACCGGCTACGGCGCCGCCGCCTCGATGCTGTACTTCGTCGTGATCCTCGCGGTGTCCGCAGTCTGGTTCGCGATCAGCCGCAGGAGGGCCTGAGATGGCGACGCTGACCGTACCCGAGGCCCCGACCCGCAGCACGCCGGCCCAGGCACCGGTGGACCCCCGGCACCGCGCGTTCACCGTGCTGTGCGTGGTGGTACTGGTGGTCCTCGCGGCGCTGTGGCTGGTGCCGATGCTGTGGGCGGTGGACACCTCGATCCGCCCGGAGAGCGAGATCACCGCCTCGCCCGCGACCTGGTGGACCAGCCACCCGAGCCTGGACGCCTACCGGCAGGTGCTGTCGGCCGGCCGGATGCCCGTGTGGTACCTGAACAGCTTCCTCGTCGCGCTGCTGACCGCGGTGTTCGCGGTCGTCGTGTGCTCCATGGCCGGCTTCGCGGTGGCGCGGGTGCGCTTCCGTGGCCGGCGGATCGTCACCGGGCTGGTGCTCGCGGGTCTGCTGATCCCGCCGCAGACGCTGATCATGCCGCAGTTCCAGGAGTTCGCCGGGCTGCACCTGCTCAACACGTACTGGGCGCTGATCCTGCCATCGGTGCCGACCTCGGTCGCGGTGTTCGTGTTCGCGTCGTTCTTCTCCGGGCTGCCCGGCGAGCTGGCCGAGTCGGCCCGCATCGACGGCGCCGGCTGGTTCCGGGTGTACTCGCGGATCTTCCTGCCGCTGTGCAAGCCGGCGGCGTCGGCGGTGTTCATCTTCACGTTCGTGTGGAGCTGGAACAACTTCCTGTGGCCGCTGCTGACGATGACCTCGGCCGACGTCATGACGATCCCGGTCGGCCTCAACGTCGTGCAGGACTCCTACGGCATCCGGTACGCGCAGGTGATGGCCTCCGCGGTGCTCGGCGCGCTGCCGCTGTTCGCGGTGTTCCTGGTCTTCCAGCGCCGCATCGTGGAGGGCATCGCCAACACCGGCATCAAGTAGTCCCGTCGCGCCGCGGGGAGGTCGTCGCCTCCCCGCGGCGCCGCGGGTCAGGACGGGGTTTCGCTGGCCGCCGGCCGCTGCTGGGCCGCCTGGAGGCGGGCCATGTCCACGCCGGGCTTGACGCTGCGGTCGAAACGGTAGACGCCGTTCTGCTCCTGGAACACGTCGGTCAGCTGGGTGTAGCAGTAGCCGAACATCCGCGGGTCGGCCAGCAGCGCGCCGACCAGCCCCTCGAACCGCTGGTGGAATTCCTCCACAGTGGACGGGCGTTCGCCGTAGCCCCAGGAGTACTCGTCCTCGCCGGCGTCCGGGTTCCACCAGATGCCGCCGAACTCGCTGACGAAGTACGGCTGCCCCGCGTACGGCAGCGACCACGAGCCGGCCCGCTCGCCGGGGTTGGTGTACGGGAAGCCGTCGACCACCTCCGCGCTGAACGTCGCCGGGTCCTGCGTGTAGTTGTGCGAGTCGTACACGTCGGCCGCGGCGACCCGGTGCGAGTAGCCGGACGCGTCCAGCACCGGCCGGCTCGGATCGGCGAGCTTGGTCGCAAGGTACATCGCCCGGGTCACGTCGTCGAGCACCGTGATCCGGTCCGTACGCCGTTGCCAGGTTTCGTTGAGCGGGCACCAGCCGACGATCGACGGGTGCGAGTGGTCGCGCTCCAGCGCCTCCAGCCACTGCGCGACGTAGCTCGCATCCGGCCGCTGGTTGTCCCCGTCCGGGCCGTACCCGTTGCAGCCCCAGTCGCCGAACTCGCCCCACACCAGGTAGCCGAGCCGGTCGGCATGGTAGAGGAACCGCTCCTCGAACACCTTCTGGTGCAGCCGCGCGCCGTTGAACCCGGCCGCCATCGACAGTTCGATGTCGCGTACCAGAGCCGCGTCGTCCGGCGCGGTGAGGATGCCGTCGGCGTAGTAGCCCTGGTCGAGCACCAGCCGCTGGAAGACCGGTGCACCGTTGATCCGTACCGCGGTGCCGTCGATGGAGACCGACCGCAGGCCGGCGTAGCTGTCCGCGGCATCGACGACCGCGCCGTCGGCATCCACCAGCTCCAGCCGCAGCTGGTACAGGTGCGGGTCGCCCGGCCGCCACACCCGGCGGCGCTCCGCGGGTACGGACAGCCGCAGCCGGGGCGCGAGATCGAGGTCGGCGGCGGTGTCCGCGGTCGCGACCGTCCCATCGGCGTCGGCCAGCGTGGCCCGCACCCGGTACCCGGTCCGGTTCGCCGACAGTGGCAGCACCACGTCGAACGCCGAGCCGGCCAGATCCGGCGTGATGCGCGGCCGGCGCAGGTGTACCTGCGGTACCGGCTCCAGCCACACGGTCTGCCAGATGCCCGTGGTGCGGGTGTAGTCGCAGTCGTGGTTGGCGTACCGGGTGGACTGCTTGCCGCGCGCCTGCGGCCCGGTGCGCGGATCGCGCGCCCGGACCACGATCGTCGCGGTCTGGCCCGGCGTCGCCACGTCGGTCAGGTCGACGGTGAAGCCGGTGAACCCGCCGCGGTGCCGGCCGACCTCGGTGCCGTCGACCCAGACCGTGGCGTCCTGGTCGACCGCGCCGAAGTGCAGCAGGGTGCGGCGGCCGGCCCAGGCGGCCGGCAGCTCGACGTCCCGGCGGTACCAGACGGCGGTCAGGAAGTCGGTGTCGCCGATGCCGGACAGGCTCGACTCCGGGCAGAACGGCACGGTGATCTCGCCAGCCAGCTCGCGGCCGACCAGCCCGCGCTCCAGGCCGCTGTCGCCGCGGTCGGCCTCGAACTGCCATCGTCCGTTGAGGTTGAGCCAGTCCGCCCGGACGAACTGGGGCCGCGGATGCTCCGGGCGCGGTACGGGGTGTGGCACGGTGGTGCTCTCCTCGGCTGGTGTGCGGCAGGTCCGCGCAGTCTATTGCATCGTTGTAAAACCACCAGTCGATTGGACCTGTGACGAGCGGGATACGCTGCGGGGCAGCGCGGACCGGCCGGCGGCGGGGGTGAGATGGGGAGCAACCTGAAGGACGTGGCGGCGCTCGCCGGCGTCTCGGTCAAGACCGTGTCCAACGTCGTCAACGGGTACGTGCACGTATCCGCCGCGACCCGCGAACGCGTCCAGCGCGCCATCGACGAGCTCGGCTACCGGCCCAACGCCACGGCGCGCAGCCTGCGCTCCGGGCGCAGCGGCGTGCTGGCGCTCGCCGTACCGGAGCTCGGCGTGCCCTACTTCGCCGAGCTCGCCAGCCTGGTGGTGGACGCCGCCGCGGCCCACGGGTACACGGTGCTGATCGACCAGACCGCCGGCGCCAAGGACCGGGAACTGGTCGTACTGGGCGGTATCCGGCACCACCTGGTCGACGGGGTGCTGTTCAGCCCGCTCGCGCTCGGCGTCGCCGACCTGCGCCGCCGTACCGACTCGACCCCGATGGTGCTGCTCGGCGAGCGCGGGCTGCGCGGCCCGACCGACCATGTCGGCATCGACAACATCCGGGCCGCCCGCGAGGCCACCCGCCACCTGGCCGAACGCGGCTGCCGGCGGATCGCGGCGATCGGCGTGCAGTCGGTCGGTACCGGCGCCACCGCCCGGCAGCGCTATGCCGGCTACCGCAAGGGACTCGACGACGCCGGGCTGGACCTCGACCCGGCGCTGGTGCTGCCGGCGCCCCGGTTCCACCGCGCCGAGGGGTACGCGGCGATGGCCAGCCTGCTGGAGCTGCCCGATCCGCCGGACGGCGTGTTCTGCTTCAACGACCTGCTGGCCCTCGGCGCGCTGCGCTGCCTGCACACCCGCGGCGTCCCGGTACCCGAGCAGGTCGCGCTGATCGGGTTCGACGACGCCGAGGAGAGCTCCTACGCGACGCCGTCGCTGTCCACCATCGCGCCGGACAAGGCCGCCATCGCCACGACCGCGGTCGAGCTGCTGCTGTCCCGGATCCGCGCCGGCGAACCGCCGGAGGCACCGCGCCGGGTCACCGCCGGCTACACCCTGATCGCCCGCGAGTCCTCCGCCCGCTGACGCTCCCCGGCCGGGCGGTCAGGCGCCGGTGCCCGCGCGGCGGCGCAGGATCAGGAAGCGGCCGGCCAGACCGACCGTGAACAGCAGCACGCCGGCCAGTACCGACGGACAGGGCAGCGTGACCACCAGCGTCAGGCAGCCGACCAGGCCGAGCACCTGCAACGCCCGTGGCCAGCGCCGGTCGGTCGCCGGTTGGGTGAACGCCGACGCGTTCGCGACGCCGTAGTAGACCAGCACCCCGAACGACGAGAAGCCGATCACGCCGCGCAGGTCGGCGCCGAGTACCAGCAGCGACACCACCACCGCGAGGGCCAGCTCGGCGTGATGCGGCACCCGGTACCGCGGGTGCACCGCGTCGAGCCACCGGGGCAGGTCGCCGTTGCGGGCCATGGCGAGGCTGGTACGCCCGATGCCGGCGATCAGCGCCAGCAGCGCGCCCAGGCTCGCCAGCGCGGCGCCGACCCGGACCACCGGGGACAGCCCACCGGCGCCGGCGTCCGTGACCGCCTCGGCGAGCGGCGCGACCGCGGCGGCGAGGCGGTCCGGCCCGGCGGCGAGCAGCGCCGCCACGCCGACCACCGCGTACACCACCACGACGATGCCCAGCGCGGTCGGGATCGCGCGCGGGATGGTTCGCTGCGGGTCGCGCACCTCCTCGCCCAGCGTGGCGATCCGGGCGTACCCGGCGAACGCGAAGAACAGCAGCCCGGCCGACTGCAGGATCCCGTACGGCCCGCCCGAGGTCACCGCCGACCAGCCGCCCAGGTGCGCGGCCGACGCGCCACCACCCACGCCGACCCCGACCACCAGCACGGCCAGCGCCACGAGCGTCGCCGCCACCAGGATCCGGGTCAGCAGCGCGGTCTTCGTCACGCCGCGGTAGTTGACCGCGGCCAGCGCCAGCACCGCCACGACCGCGACCAGCCGTTGCACCAGGGCGTGCCCGGGGATGGCATAGGCGGCGAAGGTGAGCGCCATCGCCGCGCAGGAGGCGGTCTTGCCGACCACGAACCCCCAGCCGGCGGTGAAGCCGAACCAGTCGCCGAGCCGTTCCCGGCCGTACACGTAGGTGCCGCCGGAGGTCGGGTAGACGGCGGCCAGCTGCGCCGAGGAGGTGGCGTTGCAGTAGGCGATCAGCGCGGCGATCGCGAGCCCCACCAGCAACCCGGTACCGGCGGCGCGGGCGGCCGGGCCGAACGCGGCGAACACGCCGGCACCGATCATCGAGCCGAGCCCGATGACCACCGCGTCGCCGGTGCCCAGCCGGCGAGCCAACCGTGGGGGCGGATCCGTCGCGTCCGTGCCGACATCGTACGGCCTCGCAGCCTCGGGAGACACCGCCCGACAGTTGATCAAGGGATCGCGGCACAACGCAGCAGGAGCCCGCGCACCGGTCCCTTGATCAACGCGGCCGGCCCTTGATCAACGCGGCCGGGCCTTGGTCAATGCGGCTGGACCTTGGTCAACCGGCCGGGTTGGGGCGGCGGGACAGCCGGCTGGGCCACCAGCTGGCCCGGCCGAGATCCAGGATCGCCGCCGGCACCAGGACCGAGCGCACCACGATGGTGTCGAGCAGGACGCCGAACGCGACCAGGAACGCCACCTGCACCAGGAACAGGATCGGCAACACCGCGAGCGCCGCGAAGGTCGCCGCGAGCACGACGCCGGCGGAGGTGATGACGCCGCCGGTGGCGCGCAGCGCGTGCAGCGTGCCGTCCCGGGTGCCGAGCCGTACCGACTCCTCCCGGACCCGGCTCATCAGGAAGATGTTGTAGTCGACCCCGAGCGCAACCAGGAACACGAACGCGAACAGCGGTACCGACGGGTCCGCGCCGGGGAAGTCGAGCAGGTGGTTGAACACCAGCGCCGCCACCCCGAGCGTGGCGGCGAACGACAGCACCACGCTCGCGATCAGCACCAGCGGCGCCACCACCGCCCGCAGCAGCAGGATCAGCACCACCAGCACGACCGCGAGCACCAGCGGGATGACCACCGCACGGTCGTGCTCGGAGGTGGCGTTGGTGTCCGCCTGGATCGCCGTGAACCCGCCGACCTTGGCGTCGGCACCCGGTACCGACGCGAGCCGGTCCCGCAGCCGGTGCACGGTGTCGATCGCGGCGGCCGAGTCGGGCGCGTCGGCGAGCGTCGCCTCGACCAGTACCCGGCCGTCGACGACCTTCGCCGGGCCCGCGCCGGGCCGCCCGCCGGCGCCGACGACGGCCACCGAGGACGGCGAGACGCCGCGCACCGCGCGGGTCGCCGCGACCACCCGGTCGGCGGCGCCGGCCCGGGCGGTGATCTGGGTCGGGTTGCCTGCGCCGGCCGGAAAGTGCTCGGCGAGCACCTGCTGCCCGGTCACCGAGTCCTCGGTGTGCAGGAACACGTCGGTCTGCTTGGTACCGCTGGCCTGCAGTTGCGGTACGAACACCACCGCCACGATCAGCAGCACCCCGCCGACCACCAGCCAGCAGCGCCGCGGGTACCGGCCGACGAACCGGGCGATGCGGCCCCACAGCCCCGGGCGGCCCGGGGCGCGGGACGCGCCGTACCGCGGGGCGAACGGCCAGAACGCGGCCCGGCCGAGCAGCAGCAGGCACGCCGGCAGGAAGGTGAGCGCCGCGAGCAGCGAGGCGCCGATGCCGATCGCCGCCACCGGTCCGACGTCATGGGTGGACTTCAGGTTGGTGACGAGCAGGCAGAGCACGCCGAGGATCACCGTGCCGCCGCTCGCCGCGATCGGCTCCAGGGCCGCCCGGTACGCGGTGGTGAGGGCGCGGCGCCGGTCCGCGTGCCGGTGCAACTCTTCCCGGAACCGGGCGACGAGCAACAGTCCGTAGTCGGTACAGGCACCGATGACGAGGATGAAGAGGATGCCCTGGCTCATCCCGCTCAGCTTCAGGACGTCGTGCTTGGCGAGCTGGTAGATCACCCCGCCGGCGGCGGCCAGGGCGAGCGTGGCGGTGGCCAGGACGACGACCGGCAGCAGCGGCGAGCGGTAGACCACGATCAGGATCAGGAACACCAGTGCGCCGGTGACCAGCAGCAGCCGTCCGTCGATGCCGGCGAACGCGGCGCCCAGGTCGGCCGAGAGCCCGGCCGGCCCGGTCACGTGCGCGGTGAGGCCGGCACGGTCCCGGGCGGCGTGCCGGATGGTGTCCACCGCCCCGGCCACGTCGCCGGCCGAGTCGAGCGGCACGACCAGTTCCGCCGCCCGGCGGTCCTCGCTGAACCGCGGGCCGACGACCGGGCCACGCAGGCCAGGCAGCCGACCCAGCGACTTCGCGTCGGCGGCGACGACGCCACGCTGCGCGACGGTCAGCGGTGCGTCCGCGGAGTACACCACGATGGCCGGCACCACACCGGGCTCGGTGAACCGGGAGACCTGCTGCGCGACCTCGGTCGACTCCGACGAGGTGGGCAGGAACGCCGAGTTGTCGTTGGTCTGCACGTCCGCGAGCTTGCCGAGACTCGCGCCCTGCGGACCAGCGCCGACCAGCCAGAGCAGCACGATGAGGGCGGGCACCACCCACCACAACAGTCGCCGGGCCGACATCGCCGGATCACCTCACTTCTACGCCGTGTCGACGATCTTGACACATCCCCACCATCGCGCGTGCCCGGACGCCGATGGGTGGCGCGGTGTCTCACCCAGCAGGCGGGATAACGTTCCGTGGTGGGTGTCGGGCGTATCGTGGTCTTTCACCGGTGCCGCTCGCCGTGGTACCGGTAGTTGGCGTCGGGGGGTAGCGCATGGCCGCACGGCCGGAGCTGACCTGGCGGCTGGCCGCCGGGTACTCGGCGTGGATCGCGGTGCTCGCCGCCGGATACTTCACCCGACCCGACTGGCACCTGGTCACCTGGGCACTGATCAGCCTCACCTGCGTGGCCGGCATCATCGCCGGCATCGTGCTGTACCGGCCGTCGCGGATCTGGCCGTGGGTGCTGCTCGCCGCCGCCAACCTGGCCTACGGCTCCGGCGACACCACCTACAACGTGCTCACCACCTACTTCGGCGCGACCAACCCGTTCCCGTCGGTCGCCGATGCGCTCTACCTCGCCACGTATCCGCTGTTCGCGATCGGTCTCGCCGGTTTCAGCCGGTACCGCACCAGGCGTGATCCCGGCGCGGTCATCGACGCGCTGATCGTCACCGGGGCGGTCGCCCTGCTGTCCTGGGTGTTCCTGATCCGGCCGATGCGCGCCGAGGACGACCCGCTCAGCCGCATCGTCGGCATGGCGTACCCGCTGGGCGACGTGCTCATGCTGCTGATGCTGGCCCGGCTGGTGTTCTCCCCGGACGGCATCCGCAACCCGTCGGTGCGGCTGCTGGCCGTCGGCACCGCCGGCATCTTCGCCTCCGACGTCGTGTACGGCCTGCTGCAGCTCAACGGGAGCTGGTCGGTCGGCAGCGGCGTCGACGTCGGCTGGCTGGTGTTCTACTGGGCCTGGGGGCTCGCCGCCCTGTGGCCGTCCATGCGGGGGCTGACCAACCCGTTGCCGCACAAACCCGCGAACCTGCTCCCGCTGTACCGGCTGATCCTGATCAGCGCCGCGGCGCTGATCCCACCGGTGCTGCTGCTCACCGAGGTGATCATCCACGACCAGTCGTTCATCCGGGCCGGCATCGTCGCGACGATCATCCTGTTCACGCTGGTCATCCTGCGGTTGGCCGGGGTGGTCCGGACCCACCGGCGGGCGGTGGAACGCGAGCGCGCGCTGCGCGCGTCGGCCGCCGACCTGGTCGGCGCGCTGGACCTCGGTCAGATCCGGGACCGGATGCAGCAGGCGGTCGGCCGGTTGGTCGGCGAGGGCGTCCCGCACCGGACGCTCGCCGCAGTCGGCCGCGACGATCTGATGGTGGAGGTCACCGACGACCCCGCACCGCTGACCTGGCCTCGCGGCAGCATCACGGCGACCCACCTGGTGCGGCTCGGCAAGATCCCCACGACCATCACGCCGGTTGCCGAGCTACCGGATCCGCTGGCCGAACGGTTCCGCGGCTCCGGCAGCGTGCTGATCTGCGCGCTCGCCGCGAAACGGGTGTCCGCAACCCAGCCCGGCGGCGTGCTGATGGTCGGCGCCGAGAAGGTCGCGCTCGGGGCGAGCCAGGACGCGCTGGAGACGCTCGCCGCGCAGATCGCGCTCGCGGTCGGCCGGGTCGACCTCGCCGAGGAGGTCGGCCGGCGCAAGAGCGAGGCGTACTTCCGGACCCTGGTGCACAACTCGTTCGACGTCATCCTGATCGTGGACGAGGGCGACATCGTGCGGTACGCGAGCCCCTCGGCGGCGGCGATGTTCGGCGAGCCACCGCAGCCCGGCCAGCTGCTGCCGGAACTGGTCGAGGAAACCGACCGGGGCCGGGTGATCGCCTCGTTGGGCCGGATGCGCGCGTACGACTCCGCCGAGGGGCACGAGGAGTGGCGGCTGTCGGCGGACAGCGACGGCGAGGTGTTCTGGGAGGTCCGCTACGCCAACCTGAGGTCCGACCAGACGGTGAAGGGACTGGTACTGACGCTGCGCGACGTCACCGCGCGCCGCCGGCTGGAGGCCGAGCTGCGGCACCGGGCGTTCCACGACCCGCTGACCGGTCTGGCGAACCGGCCGCTGTTCGCCGACCGGGTGGCGCACGCGCTCGCCCGCTCCCGGCGTACCGGCAAGCTCGCCGCGGTGGTGTTCGTCGACCTGGACGACTTCAAGATCGTCAACGACACGCTGGGGCACTCGGCCGGTGACGGGCTGCTCGTGGCGGTGGCCAACCGGCTGGCCGGCTCGGTCCGCAGCGCCGACACCGCGGCCCGGCTGGGCGGCGACGAGTTCGCCCTGCTGCTGGAGGACGTCGACTCGATGGCGGACCTGGAACGCATCGCCGCCGGGCTCACCGACACGCTGGCGATGCCGTACACGCTGACCGACGGGACCACCCGGGCCACCGCGAGCGTCGGGATCGCCACCTCCGCCGAGTCCGACGACGTGGACGAGATGCTGCGGCACGCCGACCTCGCGGTGTACGCGGCGAAGGCCGCCGGCCGCCGCCAGTGGTGCCGGTTCCAGCCGGAGCTGCACACCGGGATGCTGGAGAGCCGGGCGCTGTCCGCGCAGCTGGAGGAAGCCGTGCGCAGCGACGAGTTCCGGCTGCACTACCAGCCGATCGTGGAGCTCGCCGACGACCGGATCGTGGCGATGGAGGCGCTCGCCCGCTGGCCCACCCGGCGGCACGGCGTGGTGCTGCCGGAACGGTTCATCACCCTGGCCGAGGAGACCGGACACATCGTGCAGCTCGGCGCCTGGGTGTTGCAGCGCGCCACCGCCGACCTGGCCGCCTGGCGCCGCAGCGGCGACTGGCCGACCCCACCGTACGTGAGCGTCAACGTCTCGGCCCGGCAGCTGCACGACGGCGGGTTCGTCGCCGGGGTGCGCGCGGCGCTGGAGTCCGCGCAGCTGCCCGGCGAGGCGCTGGTACTGGAGCTGACCGAGAGCGTGCTGATGGGCCGGCACGACCAGGTCGAGGCCGACCTGCGCGCGTTGAAGGACCTCGGAGTGCGGCTGGCCATCGACGACTTCGGCACCGGGTACTCCTCGCTGAGCTACCTGCGCGAACTGCCCATCGACGTGATCAAGATCGACAAGTCGTTCGTCCGCGGGATCGCCCGCAACCAACAGGATCTGCGACTGCTGGAGGGCATCATCCGGATCACCGACACGTTCGGGGTGCAGCTGATCGCCGAGGGCATCGAGACCGCGCAGCAGCGCGACCTGCTCATCGAGATCGGCTGCGGGTTCGGCCAGGGATACCTGTTCTCCAAGCCGGTCGCACCGGGCGAGGCGGAGCGGCTGCTCGTCGCCTCCAACGACCGATGACCGACCGACCCCCAGGAAGGACACCGCCATGGCCCTCCCCTCGACCCGCTGGCCAGACCTGGCCGAACTGCAGCGATCCCACCCGATGTGCGACGCGGTGATCGACGAGATCGACGGGCGCCGGATCCGGATCGGCGACGACTGGCTGATCGACTTCGCCTCCTGCAACTACCTCGGCTTCGACCTGGAGCCGGAGATCCGGGCCGCGATCGAACCGGCGGTGCGCCGCTGGGGCACCCACCCGAGCTGGTCCCGGCTGCTCGGCAGCCCGCGCCTGTACGTCGACGTCGAGGACCGGCTCACCGAACTGCTGGGTGCCCCGGACGTGCTCGCGCTGCCCACGATCACGCTCATCCACGACGCCGTGGTACCGGCGCTCGCGGCCGGCGGCACCGTGTTCGTCGAGGCGCGCGGGCACCGCTCGCTCTACGACGCGGCGAAGGCGGCGACCACCACCGGCGCCACCCTGCGCCGGTTCCGGGCCGAGGATCTGGCCGGGCTGCGCGCCGCGCTGGCCGAATCGGCCGCGCCGCGACTGGTCTGCCTCGACGGCGTCAACAGCATGACCGGCAACCTGCCCGACCTGGCGGACATCGCCGCGGTCTGCGCGCAGTACGACGCCACCTGCTACGTCGACGACGCGCACGGGTTCGGCGTGATCGGCGAGCGGCGGCCGGGCGAGAGCAGCCCGTACGGGATGCGCGGCAACAGCGTGCTGCGCCACCTGGACGTCGGCTACGACCACATGGTCCTCGTCGGCGGCTGCTCGAAGGCGTACTCGTCGCTGCTGGCGTTCCTCGCGCTGCCGACACCGCTCAAGCAGCACCTGAAGATCGCCGCCGCCCCCTACCTGTACTCCGGGCCCTCTCCCACCGCGTCGCTGGCGACCGTACTCGCCGGGTTGGACGTCAACGAGCGGCGCGGCGACGCGCTGCGCGCCGACCTGTACCGGCGCACCGCCCGGGTGCTCGACACGGTGCGCACGCTCGGGTTGGTCACGCCGAACCGCAGCGGGCTGCCGGTCATCGAGCTGCCGATCGGCGCCGCCGGGATCGCCGAGGTCGGCCAGTTCCTGTACGACCGCGGCATCTACGTCACGCTCGCGCCCTATCCCCTGGTACCGCGGGACGAGGTCGGCGTCCGCATCCAGGTCACCGCGGCGAACACCGACGCCGAGATCGACGCGCTCAACACGGTGCTGATCGAGCTGGCGGACCGTTTCGAGCTGCCGCGGGAGCAGGTGTGACGGCGCAGCCGCGGCGCAACGCCGACGCGGACTGGGACGCGTGGCCGGTCGAGCAGTACCTGGCCGAGAACTACCGGATCCTGCATCCCAGCGACGCGGCGGTGATCGCCGCGCACTCGACGCTGTACCAACGGATCGAGCCCGGCTCGCTGCACCGCACCGTGGAGCTCGGCGCCGGGCCCAACCTGTACCCGCTGCTGCTCGCCGCGGCGGCCAGCCGGCACATCGACGCGGTCGAGCCGGGCGCCGCCGGCGTGGCGTACCTGCGCCGCGCGCTGACCGACGGGCCGGAGCCGAGCTGGCAGCCGTTCTACGCCGAGTGCCGGCGGCTCAACCCGGCGCTGCCGGCGACCATGCGGCAGGCGCTGTCGGCGGTGCAGGTGCACCGGGCGCCGCTGACCGCCCCGCCGGCGGCGCCGTACGACCTCGCGTCGATGCACTTCGTCGCGGAGAGCGTGACCGCCGAGGAGGACGAGTTCCGGTCGCTGTGCGCCAGCTACGTCGCCGCGGTACGGCCGGGTGGGTACCTGGTGGCGGCGTTCATGGCGGGGATGCCGACGTACCGGCTGGGCGACGGATCGGTCTGGCCGGGGCTGCCGGTGTCCGCCGAGCTGCTGCGCGAGGTGTTCGAGCCGCTGGTCGAGGATCTGGAGATCGTCGCCATCGGCCGCGACAGCACGCTGCCGGCCTACGGTGACGACGGCATGCTCGTCCTGCACGCCCGCCGCCGCTAGGACGTGTCTGCACAGCCAGCCACCCGGCTGCGCCGGGCCCGTTCGCCCGCTCGCCGCGTTGTCGGCACGGGCGGGCGGAGCCATGAAGACACGGCCTAGGGTCTGTTTCGGAGCCCCCGGCCGAGCGAGGCTCCGAAACAGACCCCCAACCGCGCGGTGTCCGGTCAGGCCGGCGCCGGGCCGTCGATCGTGCGGTAGAAGGTGCGGAGGACGTCGGCGAGCCGCTCGGGGGCTTCCATCGCCACGTAGTGGCCGATGCCGTCGATCGTGGCGGTACTGGTGTTCTCGCTGACCTGTCGCATCGTCGCCTGCGTGAACGCGGCCGACCGGCCGCCGACGGCGAGTACCGGCGTGGTGAGCTTGCGGCCGGCGAGCTCGCGGATCTCCGCGCCCTCGCGCAGCATCGACCGGTAGAGTCCGGACGCGCCGTCGAAGGCGCCCGTCCGCGTGTAGGCGCGGGCGAGCTCGTCGATGTCCTGCTCGGTGAACGCATCGGGGGTCGCGCAGAGCGAGGGCACCGCGTAGTCGGCGAGGAACGTACGCTCCCGGCCGGCGAGCAGCATCGCCGGGATGCCGGGGGCGGCGAGGACGCCGATGTGCCAGGCACCGCCGTGGGTGACGTCGGCGAGCCGCTCGACGCCGTACCCGGGCAGCCCGGTCTCGATCGCCGCGTAGCTTGCCACCAGGTCGGGGCGGGTGGCGGCGAGCCGGAACGTGGGCGACCCGCTGATGTCCTGGCCCGTCAGGTGGACCGGGCCGAGGTCGAGCCCGGCGATCAGCGCGCCCAGGTCCTCGGCCGCGGTCGCGCTGTCGTACCGGCCGGTCGCGATCGCGGAGTCGCCGAAACCGCGCAGGTCGGGCGCGAACACCCGGTGGTGCGCGCTGAGCAGCGGGATCAGTTTGTGGAAGACCCACCAGGTTTCCGGGAAGCCGTGGACCAGGACGACGGGAGGTCCGGCGTTACCCGCCGAGACGTAGTGCAGCTCGGTGCCGTTGAGGCGGACGCGGTGGTGCACGACGCCCGGAACGGTCGCGCCACGGGGCGAGTGGTTCATGGCTTGCCTCCGACTGATCGACAACCAGGTTGTCAATATATCGATAGACAACCCGGTTGTCTACCAGCTCGGGGCTCGTAGGATGTGTTCCATGGCACGGTCACCAGGCGCCGAGCTGGCGCTCCTGCTGCTCGGCGGCTTCCAGTCGATGGTCGACGAGGTGCACGCCGAGCTGGCGAACCGCGGGCACGAAGGCGTCCGGGCATCCCACGAGTTCGCCCTCCGCGCCATCGACGAGGGGGCCGACACCGCCACCGAACTCGGCCGCAGCCTGGCCGTGTCCAAGCAGGCGGCCGCCAAGGTGATCGCCGCACTCGAACGGCTCGGATACGTGGAACGGGAGGCCGACCCGAACGACGCGCGCCGCAAACGACTGCGCGTCACCACCCGCGGGCACGACATGATGACCCTCGGCGCGGCCCTGTTCACCGAGGTACGCGACCGCTGGGCGGCGCAGATCGGCGCCGCGCGGCTCGACGAGTTCCAGGCCCACCTGGCCCGGCTCACCCGGAACCGGCCCGCCAGCCCGGACGGCCCCGCACCGCTCCCACCGGAGCTCGGCGACCCGCTCCCCTGACCGGACTCCCGCGGTACCGGTTACCAGGCCCCGCGGTACCCGGGCCCGGCGGTGCCGGATGTTGCGTCGCGGCGATGGTCAGTTCGGGATGATGGCGACCTTGCCGCGGTCGCCGGCGTCGGCGAGGCGGTATGCGGTGCCGGCGTCGGCGAGGGCGAACCGGTCGGTGACCACGATCTCGGGGTGCAGCTGCCAGCGCGCCAGCAGTCCCAGCAGTTCGGCCATCCGGTGCGTGCTGGTGACCCAGGAACCGTGCACGGTCAGCTGCCGGTGCAGCAGCAGCGGGCTCGCCTCGACGTCGAACCGGGCGCCCTCGCCGAGCAGCACGACCCGGCCGCGGCGAGCGGTGCCGCGCACCGCGAGGCTGCGGCCGGCGGTGGCGCCGGAGCAGTCCACCGCCACCTCGCAGCCCGCTCCCCCGGTCAGCTCGGCGATCGCGTCGTCGGCCTCGTCGACGGTCACCGCGTGATCGATCGCGCCGAGCTCCAGCGCCGCGGCGAGCCGGCGTTCGCTCACGTCCACGCCGATCCGCAGCGGCGCGCCGAGCCTGCCGCCGAGCAGCCCGACGGCCTGGCCGACCGGGCCGAGCCCGACCACCAGCAGCCGGTCGGCACCCGAGACCGCGGCGCGGCACAGCCCCTCGTACGCGGTGCCGAAGCCGCACGCCACGCAGGCACCGTCCACCATGGACAGTTCCGGCGGCAGCGGCAGGCAGTCGCGCGCCTGCGCGAGCAGGAACTCCGCGTGCCCGCCGTCACGCTGCCAGCCGTATGCGGCGCGCTCCGGCGAGGTGCAGCTGATCTGGTAGCCGAGCCGGCAGTCGGCGCACCGCCCGCACCCGCTGATGTGGTAGACCACCACCCGGTCGTCCACCGCCAGCCCGCGCACCTGCGGCCCGACCTCGACCACCGTGCCGGCCGGCTCGTGCCCGGCGATCACGTCCTGGTACGCCTCCGGGCCGGCGCCGAGGTGTTCCCGGTAGATGGCGCGCAGGTCGCTGCCGCAGATCGTGGAGGCGCCCACCCGCAGCAGCACCTGCCCCGGTCCGGGCACCGGGACCGGCACCGATGCGAGGCGCACCGCGCTCCCGCCCGGCAGGTACACCCCGGTCATCGTCTCGCCCATGCGCCCTCCCGATCGCCGATCCTTGGACCGACCCTAGGGTCTGGACCGGCCGCCGGCGGTGTGCAAGTGCTCACCCGTCGGCGGCGTCGGCGAGCAGCCGGGCGGCGTTGTCGTGCAGTACCGCGCGCAGCCATTCCGGGCCGAGGCCGAGCCGGTGCAGCACTGCGAGCTGGTGCGCGTACGGGTACGGGATGTTCGGGAAGTCGGAGCCGAGCACGATCCGGTCGGCGAGCGCGCCGAGCACCGGCACCAGCTCCGGCGGGAACGGCGACACCCGCTCGGTGAAGTCGGTGAACGCCATCGTCGTGTCCAGGTACACGTGCTCGTATCGCCGGGCCAGGTCGAGGAAGTCCGCGTAGTCCGGCATGCCCAGGTGCGCCACCACCAGCCGCAGGCCCGGGTGGCGGGCCAGCACCTCGGTGATCGGCCCGACGCCGGTGAAGGCGCCCTCCTGCGGGCCCCGGCCGCAGTGACACACCACCGGTACCCGGTGTGCGGCGAGCAGCGCCCAGACGCCGTCGAGCAGGGGGTCGCGCGGATCGTACCCGCCGACCTGCAGGTGCGACTTGACCACCACGGCACCGCGGCGCAGCGCGTCGGTCAGGTAGTCCACCGCGTCCGGCTCGGGGAAGAACGTCGCCGACGGCAGGCAGTCCGGCGTCACGGCGGCGAAGTCCAACGCCCAGTCGTTGAGCCAGCGCGCCATCCCGGGTTTGTGCGGGTAGACCAGCGCCGGGAACCGCAGCACGCCCAGCGACCGCAGGTGCGCGAGCCGCGCCGGCTGGGCCCAGCGGTACGTGATCGGCCACGCCACCCCGAGCTGCTGCTCGGCGCCGTCGAAGTAGCGCCACACCTTGTGCAGCACCCGGTCGGGCAGGAAGTGCACGTGCAGGTCGATCGCACCGGGCAGGCCGAGCGCGCGCAGGTAGCCCGGCACCGCCTCGTCGTCGTCCGGCGGCAACATCGGCATCGCCCGATCGTACGAGCCGGCCCGCCCGGGTCTCGCCGCCGGCCGCCCCGTACCGGCCGGCGGCCGGGTGGCGGCCGGCGGCACCGTGCCGGCCGGCAGGTCAGCGGGAGCGGAGCACGGCGACCGGGCACGGCGCCCGGTGCAGCAGCGAGCGGCTGGTCGAGCCGAGTACCAGGCCGGCGAAGCCGCCGCGGCCGCGCGAACCGACCGCGAGCAGCCAGGCGTCGGCGCTGCGCTGCAGCAGCTCCGGCACCGGGGTGCCGTGCACCAGCACCGGCTCGACCGGCACGTCCGGGTACCGCTCCCGCCAGCCGGCGAGCGACTCCGAGAGCATCCGCCGCTCCTCCTCGGCCACCTCGTCGAGGTTGTAGTACAGCGGGACGCGATCGTGCGGGCGGTCGGAGCCGGGCGCCATCCAGGCGTGCACCGCGACCAGCCGGGCCCGCCGCCAGGACGCCTCGGCGAACGCGAACTCGATCGCCGCCTCCGAGAGCGCCGAACCGTCCACCCCGACCACGACCGATCGGTCGGCGTCGGACGGCGGTACGTTCTCGGTCGCCGGGACGACGACCACCGGCCCGCGGGCGTGCGCGGCGACCTGGGCGCTGACCGAGCCGAGCAGCAGCCCGGACAGCCCGCCGAGGCCGCGCTGACCGACCACGGTCAGCGCCGCGTCGCCGGAGCGCTCCACCAGTACCCGGGCCGGCGACGCCTCCACGAAGTCGCCGTCGATCGTGATGTCCGGGTACTCCTCGCGCAGCCGGTCGACCTCGGCGCCGAGCTGCCGGCGCGCCTCGTCCCGGATCGCCTCGGTGTCGGGCAGCTCCCCGCGCGCCTGCACCGTGTACGCCTGGGCGGGCCAGCGGAACGCGGCCACCAGCCGCAGCGGATGCCGGCGCAGCGTCGCCGCGTCGGCGGCCCACCGGGCGGCGGCGAGGCTCGCTGGCGAGCCGTCGACCCCGACCAGGATCGGCGGGTTCGCGGTGCCGCTCATGTCGCCTCCCTACCAACCGTCGGTCTCTTCGTTCGTCGAGGCTGTCGAGCGCCGTGTGCACCGGTCCGCGACGGACCGGATGACGGGGGTGGGTACCCGTGATCGTACCGGCGCGGCTGCCTCCGGACCCGGTCCTCGCCGTGACGACACCGACCGATCGGGCGTTGCACCTCACCCGTTCGGCCGAGCGCGGCACGCTGCGGTACCCCCGATACTTGCCCAGGCAAAAATGAGAGGGGATTCAGGCCGGTGACAGCTTTGGGCGCTACGTGGATGGTTCCGGCCTTCGGAGCCGTCGCCGGCGCCTATCTGCTCGTCATCACCACCTGGGTGATCTGGCGGCTGGTGGTCGACCGCCGCCGTGGCGGCATGGTCGACCCGGCGGACCCGGACGATCCCCGGGTCTGGTTTCGCACCGGTACGGTGCGCTGGCTGCCGGAATCGGCGGACGGGCCGACACCACCCGCCGGCTCGCAGCTCGGGATGTCCCTGACGCTGTGGCGCGACGTGCTCGGGTTCGACGTGACCGCGGCGAGCGGCCCGGCCGGCAGCACCGGTACGGGAGGGCCGCCGTCACTGCACGTCGTGCTCAGCGCGGGTGGTCGGCGCATCGAGCTCGCGCCGGGCACGCGCGGCCGGTACCGCGCGTTCGACGTCAAGGGCATGCGGCTGGCGTTGACGGTGGACGACCTCGACGCGGTGCTCGCCGCCGCGGACGATGCCGGCTGG
Source organism: Actinocatenispora sera (assembly GCF_018324685.1). NCBI lineage: Bacteria > Bacillati > Actinomycetota > Actinomycetes > Micromonosporales > Micromonosporaceae > Actinocatenispora > Actinocatenispora sera. The sequence continues at coordinate 5,920,686 of NZ_AP023354.1, forward strand.
CACCGGACAGACCCGCCGGTACCGGGTGAATTCGGTGCGGCCGGGCCACGGTACGGCTACCTGCACGACCCGTCCGGCACCACCATCGAGCTCATTCAGCCGGCCTGACCCGCAGCCCTGGCACGACGGTCGAGCCGTCCCGCCGCGCCGGGTCGCCGGTCCGCACCGAACGCTCGTCGCCGGCTGCCGCGAACCGTCCCGCCGCAGCCGTGCCCGGCCGCACAATGAAGCCACGGGCTCGCCGGTCCGCCCGCGAACCGGGCACCGGTACATCGAGCCGGGCGAACCGAAGACCCGCAACGACACCGCAGACCGAGCGCCAGCCGACGGCGCGGCGTGGGAGGAGTGCGGATGAGCGAGCTCCGCGACCTGTTGCGGCGGGCCGAACGCGATCTGCAGCGCGGCCCGCGCGGCGCCGAACACTCCGACCCCGCGCGGCTCTGGCGGGAACTGGTCGAGCTGCGCGAACGGGCCGCCCACGTCGACGACGACACGCGGCTGCTCGGCGCCGCCCGGCAGCTCGCCGAACGCGCCTCGGACGTGGCCACCGGCCCGCCGGTACCCACCGAGACGCTCGCCGGCACGATCGCCGCGGCGGTGCTGGCGCCGTCGATGCACAACAGCCAACCGTGGCGGTTCGCCGTCGGTACCGGGCGGGTCGAGGTACGGCTGGATCTCCAGCGGCGGCTGCCGGTCGCCGACCCCGACGACGTCGCGGCCCGGATCGCCTGCGGCGCCGCGGTACACAACCTGCGGTTGGCGTTCCCCGTGCGGCTGGGCCGGGCCGCCGAGGTGGCGCTGCTGCCCGACCCGGCCGATCCGACCCTGCTCGCGGTCGTGCGTCCGGGCGCTGCCCGACCGGCCGCACCGCGCGAGCAGGCGCTGCACGCCGCGATCGCCCGCCGGCACAGCAACCGGTACCCGTTCCGGGACGACGTGCCGGTCGAACCGACGCTGCATGCCACGCTGACCGACGCGGCCCGTACCCGGGGCTGCTGGCTGGATCTGGTGGTGGAGCCGGCGACCCGGCAGCTGCTCGGCGAGCTGGTCACCGACGCCGACCGGGTGCTGCGCGCCGACCCGGCGTACGAGCAGGAGCTGTCGGGGTGGATCCGCCGTGACGCGGGAGCCACCGACGGGATACCGGGTGGCGCCGCCGGGCCACGGCCCGAACCGGGCGACCCGCTGCCCGGGCGCGACTACGGTGGCGCGCCGCGGCGACCGGACCGCGGATTCGAACCGGCGCCGCTGGTGGCGGTGCTGGGTGGGCCGGGCGAGCATCCGGCCGATCAGCTCGCGGTCGGCGAGGCGCTGCAGGCGGTACTGCTCGCCGCCACCGACGGCGGCCTCGTCGCGTCGCTCTACTCGCAGGTGCTGGAGGTACCGGAGGCGCGGTCGCGGCTGCGCCGGATGGCCGGTCGGCTCGGCTCGCCCTACCTGGTGCTGCGGATCGGCTACCCTTCCCGGCCGACGTTCGCCACCCCGCGCCGCCCGGTCGCCGAGGTGGTCGACCTGCGCTGAGCCCGCTGCCCGGCTCGGCGCGCGGGTCACCGGTCCTCGACGACCGGGAACCGGCGCGGTGCGATCAGCACGCAGGCGACGCCGAGCACGGCGGTACCCAGCAGCGCCAGGAACACCTGGTGGCTGGCGTCGTGCACGGCGGTACGCAGGTAGCGCGCCACCGCGGAGCCGGGGTCGGCGGCGAGGATCCGGCCGATCCCGTCGACCTGGTCGGGCAGCGGTCCGAGGCCGGGTACCGGTTGGGCCAGCGCCGCGGTGAGGCTCGCGTTGCTGATCGCCGCGTACACCGCGGCGCCGATGCTCTGGCCGAGGTAGCGGCCGAACATCGTGCCGCCGGTCACCACCCCGCGCCGGCCGTAGCGCACCGTGGACTGGGTGCCGACCAGCATCGAGGTGGACATCAACCCGAAGCCACCGCCCATCACCACGGTCGCGACCACCAGCTGCCAGGCCGGCCCGCTCGCCGGTACCAGCACCAGCACGCCGGTGGCGAGCACCACCAGCAGGGTGCCGGCCAGGGCCGTGTCCCGGAACCCGATCCGCAGGTACAGCCGGTTGGACAGGCTGGACGAGATCGGCCAGGTGATGCTCATCGCGGCGAGCACGAACCCGGCCGCGGTCGGCGACAGCCCGGACACCTGCTGCGCGTAGGTGGGCAGCACGGTGTTCATCCCGATCACGATCAGCCCGAGTACGACCATGGTCAGGTTGCGCCGACGAGGGTCCGGCGGGTCCACAGCCAGCCCGGCATCACCGGCTCGGCCGCGTGCCGTTCCACCACCACCGCCACGCCGACCAGTACCGCGGCGACGCCGAACACCGCGAGGCTGGGCGCCGACAGCCACGGCCACCGGCTGCCGCCGGACAACAGGCCGACGATCAGTGCCGCGGTCGCACCGAGCACCAGCGCGGCGCCGGCGTAGTCGATCCGGTGTTTCTTCCGCTCGATGCGTTCGGTCAGGTGCCGCACCAGCATCCACAGCGCGAACCCGCCGAGCGGCAGGTTGATCAGGAAGATCCACCGCCACGACACGTACTGGCTGAACAGCCCGCCGGCGGCTGGGCCGACCAGCGCCGAGATGCCCCACACGCTCGACAGCCAGCCCTGCACCCGGCCGCGCTCGGCGATCGAGTACAGGTCGCCGGCGACGGTGGCGACCGTCGCCTGGATCGAGCCGGCACCCAGCCCCTGGATGCCGCGGAACACGATCAGCGCCAGCATGCTCGGCGCCGCAGCGCAGGCGGCCGAGGCGGCGAGGAACGTGGCCACCCCGGCGATCAGCACCGGCTTGCGGCCGTACAGGTCGGCGAGCTTGCCGTACAGCGGGATCGTCACCGTCTGCGCCAGCAGGTAGGTGGAGAACACCCAGGCGAACAGGTGCTGACCGCCCAGGTCCGCCACCACCGAGGGCAGCGCGGTCGCCACGATCGTGGTGTCCATCGCCGCCAACCCCATGGTCAGCACCAGCGCGACGAGCACCCGGGCCCGACGGTCGGCCATCAGCCTCCTTCGTCCGCGGCGGCGGCGTCACCGCCACCCACGAACCTATCGGCTCACGGTCGACCGCCCGCCCCACCCCTCCGCCGGCAGCTCGACAGGGCGCGATCGAGGCCGGCGCGCCGCAGCCCCATCACGCCCGCCAGCGGGCCCGCGGCCGAAGCCGACGGCGGTAGCGGGTCCGGCGGCCGAAGCGGCAGCGGGTCCGGCGGCCGAAGCGGCAGCGGGTCCGGCGGCCGAAGCGGCCGACGGTAGCGGGTCACCGGCTGAAGCCGGCGGCGAGGCCGCGGAGCAGGTGGCGGCGGCCGAACAGGTACAGGGCGAGCATCGGCAGGGCGGACAGCACGACGGCGGCCATCAGGCCGGGCACGTCGGTACCGTGCTGGCCCTGGAAGTTCCACAGCCCCAGCGGCAGCACCCGCCAGCGCGAGCTCTGCGTCAACACCAGCGGGAACAGGATGCCGTTCCAGGCATTGAGGCCGGACACGATGCCGACGGTGATCAGCCCCGGCCGCGACAGCGGTACCACCAGCTGGAGAAAGACGCGGCCGTTGCCGGCGCCGTCGAGCTCCATCGACTGGTACAGCTCGTCCGGGATGTCGCGCAGCGAGCTGGTCAGCACCACGATCGCCAGCGGCAGTGAGAACGCCGCGGTGGGCAGCACGATCGCGGTGAGCGAGTCGTACATGCTGAGCCGGGTGATGATCAGGTAGACCGGGACGATCACCGCCTGCGCCGGGATCGCCAGCCCGAACAGGAAGACCGACAGCCCGGCACGAACCAGCCGGCTGCGATTGCGCACGATGGCGTACGCGGCCGGCAGCGCGGCGCCGAGGGTGAGCAGGATGGTGGCCACCGTGACGATGGCGCTGTTGCGCAGGAACCCGCTGAAACCCAGCCGCAGCGCCCGGCCGTAGTTGTCCAGGCTCAGGTCGGTCGGCACCGGCAGGGCGCCGTTCGACAGGTACGCGTCGGCCGGGCGCAGGCTCGTCACCACGATGAAGTAGACCGGGACCGCCACCACCAGCAGCCACAGCACCAGCGCGACCGCGGCCGGCACCCGGCCGCCCAGCTTCCCGCTCGCCCGCCCGGCCCGGGCGAGGCCACCCGGCCGCCTGCGACGGGCGGGCAGGGGACGACTGCGGCGGTTCACAGCCCCTCCCGGTCGCTGTCCATCCGGGCGAACCCGCTGGCCCGCACGATCAGCACGGACAGCCCCGCGCCGACGACCACCAGCAGCAACGCCAGCGCGCTGGCGTAGCCCATGTCGAAGCCGACGAATCCGGTGCGATACATGTGCAGTGGAAGCACCTCCGTGGCGTCGCCCGGACCACCCCCGGTCAGCAGCAGGATCGTCTCGAAGTACGTCAGCGAACCGACGATCATCAGTACCGAGGAGGCGACGACGGTGTGCCGCAGCTGCGGCAGCGTCACCGCGACGAACTGCCGGACGCGGGTGGCACCGTCCAGCGCGGCCGCCTCGTACAGCTGGGTGGGGATCTGGCGGGCGGCACCCTGGTAGATCAGCGTGTGGAACGGCACCCACTGCCAGGCCAGCACCGCGACCACCACGTACAGCGCGCGGTGCGGGTCGCCGATCAGGTTCGGCGACGGGATGTGCAGGGCGTTGGCGAGCGCGGCCGGCGCGCCGAAGTTCGGATCCAGCAGCGCCTGCCAGCTCAACGCGATCGCCGCGAGCGACAGCAGCAGCGGCAGGAAGAACACCGCCGACAGCACCGCCCGGTGCCGCTGCGGGCCGGCCGACCAGACCCCCAGCAGCAGCGCCAGCGGCGTCTGTACCACCCAGGACACCACCGTGAGCAGCAACGTGATGCGGATGCCGTGCGGTACCTCGGTGTCGTGCACCAGCGCCCGCCAGTTGGCCAGGCCGGCCCAGTGCGGCGCGCCGAGCCCGTTCCAGGCGGTCAGGCTCAGGTAGGCGACCACGACGATCGGTAGCAGCGCGAACACGGCGAACAGCACCCCGGCCGGGGCCAGCCAGCCGATCCCCGGCCGCTGCCGGGACGTCGCGGAACTCGCGCCCCTCCGCGGGAAGGGGCGCGTCGCCCGCCGGCCCGCGCTTCCGCCGGAAGCACCGCGTCGCCGGTACTCATCCCGCGGCGTCCATCGCCTTGACGAAGCCGGCCGGGTCGAGCTGCTTGACGAACAGCTTCTGCACGTTGGTGTTCACCGCGGCACCGGCCGACGGCGACAGCGCCTGGTCCCAGGCGAGCTGGAAGTGCGGCGCCGCGGAGACGAGGTCGTAGCAGAAGGTGGCGAAGTCGGCGGCCTTGCTCGTGGCCAGCTTCGACTTGATCCCGTTCACCGGTGGGATCTCGCCGATGCCGATCATGGCACCGATGTACGCGTCGCTGGCCAGCGTGTCGAGCAGGAACTTCGTCGCCTGGCGCACGTGCTTGCCGCCCTTGACCACGGAGAAGTAGTTGGTCGGCACGCCGACCACGTTCTTCGCGTCGCCCTTGCCGCCCGGTACCGAGGGGAACGGCACCCACCCGAGTTGGTGCCCCGAGACGAACTTCGGGCTGGACGACACCTGCGTCTGGTACTCCCAGGAGCCCATCACGTGCATCGCGCACTTGCCGGTGGCGAGCAGCTTCGACGCGGCCTGGTTGTCCGAGCTGACCGACGGGTAGTTGGTGCCGAAGGCACCGCGCTCGACCAGCTGCACGCAGTGCTCGGCGGCGGCCCGGATCGCCGGGTGCCGCCAGGCGCCGGGCTTCTTCGCCACCAGCGCGTCCACCACCTCGGGACCGCCGATGCGGTCGGTGAAGTACATCAGGTAGATCAGCTCGGTCCAGCCCTGCGCGCCGGCGAGCGCGATCGGGGTGATCTTCTTGCGCTTGAACAGATCCACCAGCGCCAGCAGTTCAGGGTAGCTGGTCGGCGGCTTCGCACCGGCCGCGGCGAACACCTTCTTGTTGTAGAACAGCACCTCCGGCTGGATGCCGGACATCGGCAGCCCGTACTGCTTGCCGCCGAGCGCGGCGCCGGCGAGCACGCTGGGCAGGAACGACTTCGCCACGGCCGGGTGGTCGGCGAGCGCGGAGTCCAGCGGCTGCACCTGGCCGGCATCGACGAACTGGGCGAGGTTGCCGCCACCCCAGTTGAAGAAGATGTCCGGCGCGTTCGGCGAGCCCATCGCCACCTGAAGCTTCTGCTTGTACGGGTCGTTGACGTACGTGGTCATCTTGACCTTGACCGAGGAGCTGGCGTTGAAGGCGTCGATCCGCTTCTTCAACACCGGGTTCTCGGTGTCGCTCTGCAGCACCCACAGCTGGATCGCGTCGCTGCCGCCGCCGGCCGGGCCGGAGGTGCCGCAACCGGCGACCGTGACACCGGCGGCAGCCGCGCCGGCCAGACCGAGTACCGAGCGTCGGGTCATCCGCATGGTCATGTCTCGCCCTCCCGCGGAGTGGGCCACCCACCGTCCGGCGGGCGTGACGAACATCCGAAAACTCTCCGAAAGTTTCGGATCGCTCGTAAGCTACGACGGGTCGAGCGATCGGTCAATACCTCGCCATCATCCGGTTCTGCCGGTATGTTGAGTCCGGCTTGCTCTCGGCACCGCTCCGAAACTTTCGGGCCGGTGCCCGCGGTCGGAAGGAGTCGGATGACCACCTGCGACAAGGACGTCGAAACGACGGCATGGCGCGACGCGTCGCTTCCCGTCGCCGAGCGGGTGGCGGACCTGCTTGCCCGGCTCACCCCGGCCGAGAAGATCGCCCAGTTGTACGGGGTGTGGGTCGGCGCGGACGCCGACGGTGCCGGGGTCGCGCCCTACCAGCACGACCTCGCCGACGAGCCGGTCGACTGGCCGGCGCTGATCCGCACCGGGCTGGGCCACCTGACCCGCCCGCTCGGCACCGCACCGGTCGAGCCGGCGCGCGGCGCCGCGGCGCTCGCCGCCGCGCAGGCCGAGATCGTGGCCGCCGGGCGGTTCGGCATCCCCGCCATCGCGCACGAGGAGTGCCTGTCCGGGTTCACCGCCTGGGGTGCCACCGTCTACCCGACGCCACTGGCCTGGGGTGCGAGCTTCGACGCCGAGCTGGTCGAGCAGGTCGCCGCCCGGATCGGTACCGCGATGCGCTCGGTCGGCGTGCACCAGGGCCTGGCACCGGTGCTCGACGTGGTCCGCGACCCGCGCTGGGGCCGTACCGAGGAGACCATCGGCGAGGACCCGCACCTGGTCACCGCGATCGGCACCGGGTACGTGCGCGGCCTGCAGTCCGCCGGCGTGATCGCCACCCTCAAGCACTTCGCCGGGTACTCCGCCTCCCGGGCCGGCCGCAACCTCGCGCCGGTGTCGATCGGACCGCGCGAGCTGGCCGACGTCGTCCTGCCGCCGTTCGAGGCCGCGGTGCGCGAGGCGGGCGCCGGCTCGGTCATGCACTCGTACACCGAACTCGACGGGATGCCGGTTGCCGCCGACCCGGCGCTGCTCACCGGGCTGCTGCGGGACCGCTGGGGATTCACCGGTACGGTCGTCGCCGACTACTTCGGGGTGTCGTTCCTGGAGACGCTGCACGGGCTCGCCGCCGACCCGGCGGAGGCGGCCGGGCTCGCCCTCGCGGCCGGCGTGGACATCGAGCTGCCCACCGTGCGCTGCTTCGGCGCCCCGCTGCTCGCCGCGCTCGCCGCCGGCCGGGTGCCGGAGTCGCTGATCGACCGGGCCGCCCGCCGGGTGCTGACCCAGAAGTGCGAGCTCGGCCTGCTCGACCCCGACTGGTGCCCCACTCCCCCGCGCTCGGCCACGGTTCCGCGGCCCGGTCGGAGGCGGACCCCGCGCCGGATGCCGCCGACGGCGGCCCGGTCACCGACCCGGGTGCGGGCACCCGGATCGACCTCGACGGCGCGGCAGATCGCCGGCTGGCGCGCCGGCTCGCCGAGGAGTCGGTGGTACTGCTGCGCAACGCGCACGGCACGCTGCCGTTGCCGCCGGCGGCGCGGATCGCCGTGGTCGGGCCGAACGCGGACGATCCGCGGGCGATGTTCGGCTGCTACTCGTTTCCCAACCACGTCGGCATCCACCATCCCGACGTACCGATCGGCATCCCGGTCGAGTCGTTGCTCGGCGCGCTGCGGGCCGAGCTACCGGACGCCACGATCCGGTACGCGCCGGGCTGCGAGGTCGACAGCCGCGACGAGGCCGGGTTCGGCGCGGCCACGGCACTCGCCACCGGCGCGGACGTGTGCGTCGCGGTGCTCGGCGACCGGGCCGGACTGTTCGGCGGCGGTACCTCCGGTGAGGGGTGCGACGTGGGCGACCTGCGACTGCCGGGCGTCCAGCACGAGCTGCTCGCCGCACTGGTCGCGACCGGTACGCCGGTGGTGGCGGTGTTGCTCGCCGGCCGGCCGTACGCGCTGGACGAGCTGGACGACCGGCTCGCCGCCCGGATCCAGGTGTTCTTCCCCGGCGCGGAGGGCGGGCCGGCGATCGCCGGCGTGCTCTCCGGCCGGGTCTGCCCGTCGGGACGCACCCCGGTGTCGGTGCCGCGCCGACCGGACGGGCAGCCGACCACCTACCTGGCGCCGCCGCTCGGCCACCGCACCGAGGTGTCCAGCGTCGACCCGACCCCGCGGTACCCGTTCGGCTCCGGCCTGTCCTACACCCGCTTCCGGTGGTCGGACGTGCAGGTCGACGGCCGCGCGCCCGGCAGCGAGCCGGTGCGCGTCGCGACCGACGGCACGGTGCAGGTGTCGGTACTCGTACGCAACGTCGGCGACCGCACCGGCACCGAGGTGGTCCAGCTGTACCTGCACGATCCGGTCGCCGAGGTGACCCGGCCGGTGGTCCGGCTGATCGCCTCGGTGCGGGTGCCGCTGGACCCCGGCCACGCCGCGCGGGCCGACTTCACCGTGCCCGCCGAGGCCGCCGCGTACACCGGTCGCGACCTGTACCGGCTGGTCGAGCCGGGCGACCTGGAACTGCGGCTGTCGACCTCCAGCGCCGACCACCGGCACGCCGTGGCGCTGCGGCTCACCGGCCCGCGCCGCCGGCTGGACGACCGCCTGCCCGGCGCGGTGGTCGCCCGGGTCGAGGGAGCACCATAGCCTGCGACAGCACGGCCTGCACGGAACAACCCGCGACGGCAGCCCCACGGCGATGCCGGCACTCGTCTGCGAAGGAGGCAGCGTGGCCGACGACTCCCGCGTCACCATCACCGCGATCGCGCATGAGGCGGGCGTGTCCGTACCCACGGTGTCGCGGGTGCTCAACGGCCGGTCGGACGTCGCACCGGACACCCGCGAACGCGTCGAGCAGCTCCTGCACGAGCGGGGGTACCGGCGGCGGCAGTCGCGGTCCCGACCCGCGGCGGGCCTGATCGACCTGGTGTTCAACGACCTGGACAGCCCGTGGGCGGTGGAGATCCTGCGCGGGGTCGAGGAGGTCGGGCACGACGCCGGTACCGGAACCGTGGTGTCGGCGCTGCACCGGCGCACCGGCCCGACCCGTCAGTGGTTGAAGAGCCTCCAGGACCGCTCCACCGACGGGGTCATTCTCGTCACCTCCGACCTGGAGCCGATGCTGCAGGCCGAGCTGCACCGGCTGGATGCACCGGCGGTCGCGGTCGACCCGGCCGGGACGCCGGCGCTGGACGTCCCGACCGTCGGCGCGACCAACTGGGCGGGCGGGTTGACCGCCACCGAACACCTGCTCGCGCTCGGGCACCGGCGGATCGGGCTGATCGCCGGGCCGCCGCGGCTGCTGTGCAGCCGGGCCCGGCTCGACGGGTACCGGGCCGGGCTGGAGTCGGCCGGCATCGCGGTCGACGACGCGCTGATCGCGCCCGGCGACTTCTACCACGAGTCCGGATTCCGCGGCGCCGACGCGCTGCTCGACCTGCCCGATCCGCCGACCGCGATCTTCGCCGCGAGCGACCAGATGGCGTTCGGGGTGTACGAGGCGGTCCGCCGCCGCGGCCGGCGGGTACCGGACGACATCAGCGTGGTCGGCTTCGACGACCTGCCGGAGGCCCGCTGGGCCAGTCCGCCGTTGACCACCGTGCGCCAGCCGCTGGCGGACATGGGCCGGGTCGCGGCCCGCACCGTGCTGCAGCTCGCCGCCGGTCAGGCACCGGACAGCCGCCGGGTCGAGCTGGCCACCGAACTGGTCCGGCGGGAGAGCACCGCACCGCTGGGCCGCTGATCGTCCTCCGGCGGTCGCCGGCCCGGAGCCCCACCCGGCGTCGGCGATCCGCCGGATCGCGCGCGGGCGAGGGTTCAGCGGTACAGGGTGCGCATGCTGACCTCGTCGCCGCCGCGCCGGGGCGTGGTCGGAGCGGCGCGGGCGTACCGCCGGGCGGTGGCGTCGGCGTAGCGGCGCAGCCGCCGCTCCGTGCGCCAGGCGCTGTACAGGACGACCGTCGCCGCGATGTCGATGCACAGCAGCGTCACCAGAAGCACGATCGCGAGCCGCATCTGCAGACCCTCCCGAGGTGACCGCCGACGCGTGGGGATGGCGCGGGGCGGCTGGCGCTCATCGGGGCGGATCGGGCCGTGCGCGGTCCGGGTCGGCGGTGCGCACCGGTCGCTCCGGTACGGCCGGCGATCGCATCGGCGGGGTCGCTTCGATGGGCGTCGGTATGAATCGCGCGGCGGCGGGGGCGCGTCGACAGGCTCGGCACCGAGTCGTTCGGGCCCACCCGCGCCGGGGCGTTGGAGTCGGCAGCTTAGTACCAGATGCGCTGGGTGACCAGCGACTTGCCGGCGATCCGGGCGAAACCCGCCCGAAGATCACGTTTGGTGGTCACCACCGCGCCGCGTCGTCACCGTACCGGATCCGCCAGGATCCGGGCGCAGCCGTCCGGTCGGGTGGCGCGTGTATCCACCGCGCGCCGGGCGCGGCTGGGGTGTGTCCGGCGCGCACCTCGGGGGCGGGGTAGGTGGGGCCGCGGGCCGTGGCGCGAACGGCCCGCGACCCCACCCGGCCGCCCGCGAACGGCCGCTACCTGGCGGCGGATGTCCGGCTCGGGCATGCTTGCGCCATGGCGGACAGCGACGAGGAGCGGCCCAATGCCGCCCGGATGTACGACTACTTCCTCGGCGGTGCGCACAACTTCGCGGTGGACCGGCAGGCGGCCGAGGCAGCCCGGGCCGCGTTCCCGGCCCTGCCGGAGACGATGCGGGCCGGCCGGGCCTTCCTGCGCCGTGCGGTGCACTTCCTGCTCGACACCGGGATCGACCAGTTCCTCGACCTGGGCTCCGGCATCCCGACCGTCGGCAACGTACACGAGATCGCCCGGCTGGCGAACGTGCCGGCACGCGTCGTGTACGTCGACGTCGACCCGATCGCCGTCGCGCACTCCCGCACCCTGCTCGCCGACGAGCCGGCCACGGTGATCGTCGACCGCGACGTCCGCGACGTCGCCGGGGTCCTGGCCGATCCGCAGACCCGCCACACGCTCGACTTCGACCGGCCGATCGGGCTGCTGTTCAACGGCGTGCTGCACTTCGTCCCGGACGCCGACGACCCGGCCGGGCTGGTCGCCGCGTACCGGCAGGCGGTGGCGCCCGGCAGCTACCTGGCGATCGGGCACGCCACCGGCACCCGGCGCAGCGCCGACGGCGAGGCGGAGATCGGCCGGGCCCGCAAGGTCTACTCCGACGCGGGTGAGCGGGTCAGCCTGCGTGGCCGGGACGAGATCGCGGCGCTGTTCGCCGGTACGACGCTGGTCGAGCCGGGCGTGGTCGAGGTCGACCGGTGGCGGCCGGACGAGGCCACCGAGGCGTTCGGCCTCGCCGGCTACGCCGGCGTCGCCCGCATCGACTGACCACCCGCACGCCGGCGACACCGCCAGCGCCACGATCGCCGCACCGGTCGTCGTGCCGCGATCGCCGCACCGGTCGTCGTGCCGCGATCGCCGCGGCGCGGAGGCTATGCCGGCATCGCCCGGAGCGACGTACCGCCCGCACCGCGGCGCCGGCGGTACCAGAGCGCCCCGACCGCGCACAGGATCGCGACGAGCAGCGCCACCCCGCCGACGACGGTACGCAGCCACCAAGCGGGCGGCGGCCCGTAGTCGGCGGCGGCACCGGTCACGGCCAGGTGCCGCGAGTCGATCAGCGCAACGGCGACGTCGTCGAGCGTGGCGCCGGCCGGCACGGTACCGATTCGCCGGACGGTACCGGTGTGCGCCAGCGGTTGCCGCAGCAGCGCCCCGCCGTCGGTGACCAGCAGGGTCTGCGCGTCGGCCCAGCCGACGAACCGGGCGTGCTGGTCGCCGGGCGGCGCCGGGGGTGTGTCCCCGCTGCCCGGGTCGGTGGACGCGAAGTGCACCGACCGGCCGTCCGCGCCGGCCAGGGCGAGCCAGCGGCCGTCCGGCGACCAGGCGTGCGGCCCCGCGAGCGTGCCGCCGATGTCGGGCAGCCGACCGGCGAGCACGCCGCTGCTGTGCGCGACCTGGATGTCACCGCCGACCTGCACCGCGATGCTGCCGCCGTCCGGGGAGAACGCTGCGCCGCGGGCGGTGCCGGTCGCCAGCGGCACGCTGGTGCCGGCCTTCGGGTCGAGCAGGACCACGCTGTCCGGGCCGGAACCGGCCGCGGTCACCGCGCAGACGATCCGCGTGCCGTCCGGAGCGAACGCCAGCGCGCGCACCCGCCTGGCACCGTGGATCCGGTACGAGCGAACCGATCCGTCGCCGAGCCGGACCAGCCGCAGCACGTCGTCGATGCCGCCCACCGCGACGCTGCGCCCGTCCGGGCTGAGCAGGCCTTCCCCGTCGGTGTGCCCGGTGAACACGTGCCCGCCGAGCACGCTGCGGTAGTCGGTGCCGTCCGCACCGATCACGAGCTGCCCGGAGTCGCCGTACCCGACGAGCGCGATCGCCGCCCCCAGCGGCGCCCGCCGCACCGACGAGGCGGTCGACGACCAGCCCCCGACCGTACGGGGAAAGGACGGTCGCCGCGGCGCCGGCTGCCGCCCTGGATCGGCCGCCAGCCACGGCACCAGCACCAGCGCCACGACCACCACCAGTACCCCGGCCGCCACGAGCAACGGAGTCCTGACCCGCCGAGCCGCCGCCGGCGCCTGCTCAACCAGTTGCATTGCCCCATCTTGCCCGGATCAACCCCCACGAGTGACCCCGCATCCGCCCACGGTCCACCGGATCAACGCCGGCGCCACCAGGGGGCCGCCTCGGTCTCTCGCCTGCGTCGCAGCGGTCCGCGACCGACGCCGGCTACGCCTGTCCCTACTTCGCCACCAGGACCGCACCGACGAGGAACAACCCCAGCACGACGAGCGAAAACGCATCACCAACGGCTCTGCTCACTCGCCGGCCCTCATCAGCACACCACGGTCAGGAATCGGAGTCTCGGTCGGCCGACTTGACCACGTAGACGGCCACGCCGGGGAGGATCTTGACCACGCCACGATCGGCCAGCAGGCGCAGGGCGTGCCGCAGCGTGTTCCGGCCGACGCCCAGATCCCGGGACAGCTCGATCTCGCCGGGCAACCTGACCGGCCACTCGCCCGACTCGATCCTGGCCTCGATCACGTCGGCCGCCTGCTCGTACTTGTAGCGAGGGACGTCACCGGAGATCTCCATGAGGCCATGGTCGGTGTCCAGAAGGGCCGAGGCTCGTTGGTCAGCGGCAGGTAGCTCCTAGGAGTTTCTGGACTCGGATGGGAGCGGAGCGTAGAGTCCACGGCCAGCAGACACTCCCGCGAGCAAGCAAGAGCGGCTCGCTCGCGGCACCAGCCGAAAGTAGGTCCAGCATGGGTCAGGGAATCGTCCACCGCACGGTCAAGGTCCCGCCGGCAGGCTCGCAGGTCTTCATCTCCCCCGCCGCCGGAGTCCACGGCCAAGGGAGTTTCTGGGGACTGCTCGTCTCCAGCACCGATGGGCTGGTCGACGACCACGCGTACCTCAGGGTCTGCCGAATCGAGGATGTCGACGGTGACGCCACCGTTCGGACGTTCTACTGCCAACTGTCCGGGCTGCTCGTGAAGGATGCCGAGTGACTTCTGGATGGCCCTGGTCCGGTCCGGGGCGCGATGTTCGCGCAGTGAGGGCGGTCAGGTGGCGCGTTGGGCGACGCGGAGGCTGGCGCCGGCGAGTACCGGGGCGGCCCGGTCGGTGCCGCCGCCGTCCGGGAAGATCGCGACGTCGAAGTAGAGGTGCTGGCCGTGGTGCGCGTAGCGGCGGACGGGCACGTTGACGTACTGGTCGCCGGTGGTGCAGACGCCGTCGTCGAGCACGTCGATGCCGACGATGCGCTTGGACTTGTTGTGCGTGGTGTCCCAGTCGTGGACCACCAGCCGGGTCTGGTAATGGTCGCCGGGCCTGGTTCCGGTGATCCGCAGCAGGAGCACACCATCCACATAGGACGAGACCGGTGCGACGTAGCCGGGGTAGGTGCCGTCCGCGTGGGCGTGCCCGGGATCGGCGTACTCCTTGCTCCACCGGATGAGGGTGAAGTCGCCGAACGACAGCGTGGTGTCGCTCGCGCCGAGGCTGGTCTCGATCATCTGCTCCTCCTCGTCGACCAGCTGCCGCAGTGCGGCCAGCGAGCCGGCGTACTCGTTGGTGTCACCGATCGACGGCCGCGCGTCGTACTGCAGGATGGTGAGCTTGTCGTAGCCGCCGTAGCCGGCGACCCAGTCGCTGTGCCGCACGTTCTCGGCCTTGCCGACGTAGCCGCGGTTCGGCGCCGCCCACAGCCCGCCGAAGCCGAGGCTGGCCACGTTCCAGCCGCGCGGCCGCAGCCACCAGTCACCGGTGTAGAACAGGATCGGCGCACCGCCGGTACGCGAGTCCCAGCGGTGTTTGAACGCCTTCACGTCGGCCCATCCGGCGTCGGCCTCGCAGTCGAGCTGCCACAGGAATCCGCGCAGCTCGTGCCCGAACAGCGTCCGGGCGCGCGCGATGAAGTGGTCGGCCTGCCCGGATCCGTTGCCGGAGCGCACGTAGTGGTAGCCGCCGAGCACCGGCAGGTGCCGGCTGCGGGCGAACGCCAGGTTGTGCGACGCGTACGGATCGGTGTAGGTGGTGCCCTCGGTCAGCTTGTGGCACAGGAACGAGGCCGCCACTCCGCCGAACCCGGTGAGGTTGCCCTGGTGGTTCGAACAGTCGATCCCGTACAGGGTCATGACGACCCTCCGCCGCCGGTGTCCATCGTCCCGCTCCCCCACACTGTCGACACGGAGCCAACCGTACTCAACGACAAATAGCTATTAAGTAGCCTATGTCCGATAACGAAGGGCGGCGAGTCGGAGCACCGGGCAGCGACGACGATCATCCGATCGGTTACCCGCAGCGCACCGGAGGGGCTCGACCCCGTGGCGGTGACTCAGCCGCAGCCGAGGCGGGTGGTGAGTTCGGTGAGCGCGTCGCCCAGCGGCCGGTCGACGCGGACCGCGGCGAGCGGGTCACCGCGGGTCTCGCCGCGGTTCACGATGACGATGGGGATGCCGCGCTTGCCGGCGTGCCGGACGAACCGCAGGCCGGACATCACCGCGAGAGACGACCCCAGTACCAGCAGGGCCTCGGCGGTGTCCACCAGGCGGTAGCAGTGGTCGACCCGGTCGCGCGGCACGCCCTCGCCGAAGAACACCACATCCGGCTTGAGTACCCCGGATCCGCAGACCGCACAGTCGACCAGCCGGAACCGGCGCACCTGGTGCTCGGCCAGCTCGACGTCGCCGTCCGGGTTGACCCGCCCGGCCGCCGCGGCGAAGTCCGGGTTCGCGGCGCGCAGCCGGCGCTCCAGCTCGACCCGGTCGCTGGTGGCGCGGCAGTCCAGGCAGATCACCCGGGACAGGCTGCCGTGCAGTTCGGTGACCTCGCCGGCGCCGGCGGCCTGGTGCAGGCCGTCGACGTTCTGGGTGATGATCCCGGTCAGCCGGCCGGTGGCCTGCAGCGCCGCCAGCGCGCGGTGCCCGGCGTTCGGCGCGGCGCCGGTGATGGTGCGCCAGCCGAGATGGCTACGGGCCCAGTACCGCCGGCGGCCGTCCACGCTGCCGACGAACTGCTCGTACGTCATCGGGGTGTGTCGCCGTAACGTGCCCGATTCGCCGCGATAGTCCGGGATTCCGGACTCGGTGGACAGCCCGGCGCCGGTCAGCACCAGCACGTTCCCGGCCTCGACCACCTCGGTCAGCTCGGTCAGGCTGGTCGTCGCCGGCACGGCGTTCCCGGTCGGTGTCCAGGTCAGGGTGGGTCGGATGCGCACGATCGCAGCCTACGTCGGTCCGCGCGCAACGCACCCGGTCGAACGCCGGTCGCTCGATGGGCGCCCGTTGCGACGCGGGCACACAGGGAAGTGGCGTACGTTGCTGCCCAGCAGGGCCGACCTGGAGGACGAGATGGCAGCCGACCGGCACGACACGCCGACACCGCCACCCGGCGCGGTGGACATGTCAGTACCCAACCCGGCCCGGATCTACGACTACCTGCTCGGCGGGGCGCACAACTTCGCCGTCGACCGGGAGACCGCCGATCGGGTGATGGCCGCGGGCAGGGTCGGCCCGAAGATCGCCTGGGCGAACCGGTCGTTCCTGCGCCGCAGCGTGCGGTACATGATCGCGGAGGGCATCGACCAGTTCCTCGACCTCGGCTCCGGCATCCCGACCGCCGGCAACGTGCACGAGATCGCGCAGGCGACCAACCCGGCGGCCCGGGTGGTGTACGTGGACAGCGACCCGGTCGCGGTCACGCACGCCCGGCAACTGCTCGCCGGCAACGACAACGCCACCATCCTGGACGCCGACCTGCGTGACACCGACGCCGTACTGCGGGCCGCCGACGCCACCGGCCTGGTCGACCTGTCCCGTCCGGTCGGCATCCTGCTCGTCGCGGTCTTCCACTTCATCCCGGACTCCGCCGACCCGGCCGGCATCCTGCACCGCTACTGCGACGTCGCCCGCGGCGGCGGTCTGCTCGCCCTGTCGCACTACACCGACGAGGCGTACACGGCGGAGAAGCGCGAGCGGTCCCGGATCGGCGTGCAGGAGTACCAGCAGCGCACCAGGACGGCGCCGGTCCCGCGCAACGGCGATCAACTGAACGAACTGCTGGCCGGGCTCGACGTGGTCGAGCCCGGCATCGTCTGGGCGCCCGAGTGGCGACCCGACCCCGGCGACGAGGTACCCGACGACCCGTCCGAGACCGAGATCCGCGCCATGGTCGCCCGCATCCCCGCGCACTGACCTTGGGCGCGGCGTCAGCCCGCCGACGCCACCGGCCGGCCGCTCGCCGACGCGACGTGGCCGGCACCCCTCGCACCGGCCACGCCACGCGGCCTCGCCGCCGGCACACCCGGTACCGGCCACACCCTGCGGCGCATTCACGGCGCCAGGGCGAACCAGCCGGCGACCGCGAGGGCGGCGGCGCCCACGGCGAACAGCAACACCGAACCCGGTACCGGCAGGGCTTCCAGCGCCACCAGGACCAGCACCGTGGCAAGCACGGCGGCCACCGGGCGGCCGCGGCGGTGCAGCCAGGGCCGCAGGCCCGGCCAGTGGTCGTCGGCCGCCTCGGCCGACAGCAGGTACCCGGTCAGCGCGAACCCGCTGCAGCAGCCCAGCAGCGCGCCGGCCAGCGGCGAGGACGCGCCGGCCACCGCGAGCCCGCCCAGCAGTACGCCCTGGACCGCGGTCAGCGTCACCGCGACGGCACGGTGCCACAGCGCACCCAGTACCAGGGTGAGGGCGCCCGTGATCAGCAGCAGCCGGCCGCTGGCCGGCCCGAACAGGGCCGGTACCACCAGCAGCACCGCACCGGTGAGCAGTTGCGCGACCCGCACCGCCCTCACCGCGACCGCCCCCGCGGCGGCATCCGGCGGGCCAGTTCCAGCGCCGCGGACAGGCTCGCCGGCTCGGCCGCCGGCAACGTCATCCCGCCCAGCTCGGCGATCTCGCGCGCCACGATCGCCCGCTCCGAGCGCCACAATCGCAGTGCCGCCCCGCCCGGAAAGGACTCGCCGGCCGCCCGGCCGGCCCCCAGCGCCCCGGCCCCCGACCCCGCACCCATCGCCGGCCCCGCCGGCCCTGCACCCATCACCGGCCCCGCCGGCCCTGCACCCATCGCCGACCCCGCCGGCCCTGCACCCATCGCCGACCCCGCCGGCCCTGCACCCATCGCCGACCCCGCCGGCCCTGCACCCATCGCCGACCCCGCCGGCCCTGCACCCATCGCCGACCCCGCCGGCCCTGCACCGATGGCCGGCTCCGCCGGCAGCGTGTCCAGGACCAGCATGGCCATCCCCCGCTCCCCGAGCCGCTGAACGACCTCGAGGATGCGGTCGGACAGCAACGGCGTCAGCAGTACCACCAGGGCGCCAGGCGGCAGCGCCGGCAACGGGATGCGCGGCGGGCCGGCGATCGGCACCTCGCGGTCCCGGCGTACCGACAGCACCGAGTCGACGATCGGGTACAGGGTGCGCCGGCCCAGGCCGACCGGCAGCCACCGCAGCAGGCCGGACAGCGTCACCACGCCGACCCGGTCACCGATCGCGAGCCACGACTCGGCCAGGCTCGCCGCGGTCCGCACCGACACGTCCAGGCTGCTGCCGCCCGGCGGCCCGACGTCGGAGTACCCGTCGATCATCAGCACCACGTCGGCCAGCCGCTCGGCATGACGCAGCACCACGTGCGGTCGCCCGTACCGGGCGCTCGACGCCCAGTGCACCAGCCGCACCGGGTCCCCCGCCTGGTACGGGCGGATCCCGGCGAACTCGACACCGGTACCGGTGCTGGCGACCACGTGCTCGCCGACCAGCTGCGGCAGCCGGGCCGGGCGCGGCGGCGACGCCGGCGGCGCCGTCTGCGGGTAGATCGTCAGCTCGCCCAGCGGTACCCGCAGCCGGGCCCGGTCCAGGCCGCCCGGCGCGAGCAGCGTCACCAGCGCGGTACCGAGGTCCAACCGGGCCCAGCGCCGTGGGACCAGCGCGAACCTCAGCACGGTCGACGCGGTCTGGACTGCGACACCGTCGTTCGGCCCGTCCACCGGAAGGTCGTCGCCGAGCGTCACCGACAGCTGGTCGACCGGTACCGGCAGGGTCAGCCGCACCGAGAGGGTCACCGTGTCGCCCTCGATGCAGCGTGGTGGATCGAGCGACACCGTCGCGGTCAGCGTGTCCGGCCGAGCCCGCCGGGAACGCAGCGCGAGCAGCAGCAACGGCGGCGCCGCGAGCGCGAGCGCCGCCGCGTGGTCGACGATCAGCGCGACCACCACCGCCGCGACCGCGAGCACGCCGAGCCGGGCGGCGGCAAGCGTGCGCCCGAACCGTACCGGCAGGCTCACCGGCGCGGCGACCGTCGCTTCCGGCGATGTGGCCGGTCCGGGTGAGTCGGTCATCCGGCCCGGTCCAGCCGCGGTACCGGGACCCGGTCGACGATCTCGGCCAGGATCTCCTCGCCACCGATCCGGCGCGCCCACATCTCCGGGCGCAGCCCGATCCGGTGCGCCAGGGCCGGTACCGCGAGCGCCTTGATGTCGTCGGGCAGCACGTAGTCGCGGCCGGCGAGCAGCGCCGCCGCCCGGGACGCGGCGAGCAGCGCGAGGCAGCCGCGGGGACTCGCGCCGACCTGGACCGAGGGATGCATGCGGGTGGCGTCGACCAGCGCGACGATGTAGTCGACCAGGTCCCGGGCCACCTCGACGCGCTCCACCGCGGCCCGCATGCCGCGCAGCGTGGCCGCGTCCAGTACCGGATCGAGCCGCACCTCGGGGGTGTCGCGGGCCAGCCGGGCGACGAGCAGGTCGGCCTCCTGCGGCGGCGCCAGGTAGCCGATCCGCACCCGCAACAGGAACCGGTCCAGCTGGGCCTCCGGCAGCGGGTAGGTGCCCTCGTACTCGATCGGGTTGTCGGTGGCAAGCACCAGGAACGGGTCCGGCAGCGGGCGGGCCGTGCCGTCCACGCTCACCTGGTTCTCCGCCATCGCCTCCAGCAGCGCCGCCTGCGTCTTCGGCGGGGTGCGGTTGATCTCGTCGGCAAGCAGTACCTGGGTGAACACCGGGCCGGGGCGGAACGTCAGCTCACCGGTGCGTTGGTCGTACACGGTGGCGCCGAGCAGGTCGGCCGGCAACAGGTCCGGGGTGAACTGGACCCGGGTGAAGTCCAGGCCGGTCACGGTGGCGAGCGACCGGGCGATCAGCGTCTTGCCCAGCCCCGGCAGGTCCTCCAGCAACAGGTGGCCGCCGGCCAGTACGCCGGTCAGGATCAGCCGCAGCACGTCGGACTTGCCGATCACGGCGCGGCCCAGCTCGGTCTGGACGGCATCCAGCCGCTCGGCGATCCGCGGCCCGGTCAGCGCCGGTACGGCGGTACCCGCCCGGCTGTCGGCGACGCTCACAGGGACTCCAATCGGTCGATCAGGCGAAGCAGGACGGTACGGCCGGGAGCCCGGTCGGTGGCCTGCGGTGCCCGCGCGGGGCACACGTACGGCCAGAGGTCGGCGCCGATCGCGGCGCACGCGGCGGGCTCGTCGTCGAGGTCGATGCCGCGGTCGGCCAGCGCCGCACCGAAGTGTCGCCGTAGCAGCCGCCGGGTGCTCGGGTCGTACCGGGCGTTCGGTGTCGCCGCCCAGGACAGCTGCCCCTCGATCGACCGCAGCGAGCCGTACCCGGCCAGCGGGTCGGGCGCATCCGCCTCGGTACGGGCCGGCGCCCGCTCGCCGCGGCCGGCCAGGACCCGGCCGGCGTTCCGCTCGCGCAGCCCGACCACCACACAGATCACCACCACGGACAGCATCGAGACCACGCCGAGCCGGCCGCCGAGCGCGTACCCGATGCCGACCGCCACGACGGCCGCCGCCCCGGTACCGGACACCGCCGCCCTCACCGCGATGCACCCCCATCACCCGGTCCCGACTGCCGCGGTGTCTCCGCATCGGTCGGGGCCGGGTTACCGACCGGCCCGCCAGCACGGTCCGTGCCGTCGGGTTGCGCTCGGCCCGCGGGCGGGTCGGCGCGATGCCGGTCCAGCTCGGCCAGCACGTCGTCCAGGGCGCGGCCGGCGGCCACGGTGGCCCGCTGGTGCAACGGATGTGCCGAGTAGCGGGCCTCGCCGAACAGCGCGACGAGTTCGGCGCCGCCGCCGTCGGCGCGCAGCAGTCCGGCGTCGGCGGCGCGGCGCAGCACCTCCGCCGGGGTGTCGGCGGCGGCCGGTGCGCCGGCGCCGGCCGCGAGCGACTGCTCCATCGCCCGGTAGCAGGCCAACACCGCGCCGCGCGGATCGTCGGTGGCGGCCAACGCGATCCGGCCGGCGCGTGCCGCGGCGCGCAGCGCGTCCGGCTCCGGCGACGTGTCGACGCCGCGTACCGGGCGGCGGTCGGCGCGCGGTCGCAGCAGCACCGCGACCGTGACGGCGATCGTCACCACCAGCAGGGCACCGACCAGCACCACCCAGAGCGGCGGTGCGGACGCCGCATCGTAGGGCTTGGGCTTTCCTGACCCGGCGGCGCCGGGCACGCGAGGGTGCTCGTCGCCGCCGGACAGCAGGGTGTAGACGGCCACGCCCGCCATCAGCAGCAGGCCGAGCCCCATCGCGATCAGCAGCCCCGGCGGGATCGGCAGGCGCTGTCGGTCGTCCGCCCGGGCGGTCTGCCGGCGGTGCCGGACCAGCCGGGACACCGCGATCGGCGCCGACCCGGCCAGCACCAGGAAGCCGGCGGCCAGCACCTGGAACTGCAGCGTGCCGGGCTCGATGCCGACCGGGTTGTGCGCATCGGCGCGTGGAGCCCGTCCGGCGGCCAACCCGACCGCCGCAACGGCCAGCAGGGCCACCACGGGCAGCAATCGGCCAGGCACGGAAACGTCAGCCTTCACACCCTCTCCGACGCCGGAAGGGGCAGCGGCGTTGACAGCGTGACCGGATCGAGACCTGGTCGTGTCGCCCGGGCGACTCCGCAACCGGCGCCGCTAGGCGCTCAGCGCCACACCAAGCTCGCGGTCCAGGTGTTCGCGCAGCGCAGCGAGCATCTCGGCCGGCCACGGCGTACCGCTGCGGTCGGCCAGGGTACGGGCCAGCGGCAGGAACAGGTCGGCCACGGCGAGGTGCACCGCCAGTACCGACTCTCGGGTGGCGGCGATCGGCGGCAGCGCGGCCAGCTGGGCCAACCGGTCCGGCGGCAGCAGCCCGCGCAGGTGCAGCGCGCCGCCGGGGTCCGGCGCGGCGACCTCCTCGACCATCAGCTGGATCAGCAGGGTACGGGCCAGCCCGGCACCGGAGGCGCCCACCACGTACTCGTCGCGCCCGAGCACGACCGGCAGCAGGCCGAGGATGCGCAGGAACTCCCGGGTCAGCCGGCCCACCGTCGCCGCGGACGGCCCGGCCGAGCTGGCCGGACCCCCGAGCCGGGTGGCCAGATCGTCCCGGTCGAACAGCGGCAGCAGCCCGTCGGCGGAGCGTTCGGACAGGTCGCCGGGGTCGACGAAGGAGGCGTCGAAGCGCAGCCAGCCGTCGGTGATGTGGTTGACCACCGCGGTACCGAGCCGCTGGGTGTGCACGATCGACGCGACCGAGTCGGCCAGCCCGGACCAGTCGTCGAGCAGTCCCGGCCGGTCGGCGTCGGCCACCGCGACCAGCACGTCGAGGTCGCTGTACCGGTCACCGGCCCCGCGGCCGAGGCTGCCGGTCAGCCATGCCGCCCGGATCCGCTCGTCGGCCCGCAGCGCGGCCGTCAGCCGTTCCAGCAGCGCATCGCGATCGGTCTGTCCCTCGGCCGTCGCGGCCGCTTCCGGAACCTCCACCGTGCCTCCCACGGTCGCCCCGGCGACACGGCCCCGTCCGGCCGCGCGGCACCTGCCTGGTCCCGAGCCGAGCCCTGTCGAGACCGTAGCCCCGCCACACCGCGCGCCCACACGCCGGGTGCCACGCCCGTGCCACGGCGACCCTAGGGCCTGTTTCGGAGTCCCGCGTGCCGGCTGCGGCGGCCCCGTTTGCCCACTTGCGGCGTTGTCGGACAGCCCGTGTGCAAGCCCGGCACACGAACTGCCCTCCGCCTTGCGAGCAGACAAACGCGACTCGCCTCGCTCGGCCGGGGGCCCCGAAACAGACCCTAGCGGGCTCGGCGTGCCGGTGCGGCGGACGAGGCGCGGACCACGAGCGCCACCGGGAGCGGCGGGGGTTGGTGCGGGCGCCGGCCGGCGCGCAGGTCGGTGGCGAGTTCGCTGGCCAGCCGGCCCTTGGCGACGAGGTCCTGCCGGACGGTGGTGAGCGGTGGATCGGCGGACGACGCGGTCGGGGTGTCGTCGAAGCCGACGACGGTGAGCTGCCCGGGCACGCGCAGGCCGAGGCGGCGCGCGGCGTCCAGCACGCCGGCGGCCAGCTCGTCGGACAGGCACAGTACGGCGGTGGGCGGCGCGGCGCCCGACAGCAGCGCGGCGGCGGTGTGCGCGGCGGCCGGTCGGGAGATGCCGGCCGCCGCCCAGACCGCGGGCGCGATCCCCGCCTCGGCGAGCACCTCGCGGTAGCCGGCGTGCCGTTCCCGGTCGACCCGGTACCGGCTGGTCAGCGCCTGCTCGGCGGGGACCGGGCCGGCGGCGGCGCCGGCCCGCAGCGGGGTACCGAGGATGGCGACGTGGCGGTGGCCCAGCTCGACCACGTGCCGGGCCGCGGCGGCCGCGCCGGCCCGGTCGTCGGTGCGCACCAGCGCGGCACCGCGGCGGGCCGGCCCGTCCAGCACGACCAGCGGTAGGCCGCGCTCGCGCACCACCCGCAGCACCGGCGCCCGGTCCGGCAGCGAGTACGCCACCGCGCAGTCGACGTGCGCCTCGCGCAGCTGGGCCGCCGCGGCGTCGCCACCCGGTACCAGCAGCAGCGCGTCGCCGGCCGGCGCGACCGCGGTGGCGAGCGCGTCCAGGGTGATCGACAGTGCCGGGTCGGAGAACGCCGCGGAGACGCTCGCGTCCAGCAGGAACGCGAGCGCGCCGGCGCGCCGGGCGGCGAGGCTGCGCGCGACCGGGTGCGGTCCGGCGTAGCCGAGCCGGCGGGCGACCCGCAGGATCTCGCCGCGTAGCGCGGCGGACAGCTGGTCGGGCCGGTTGTACGCGTTGGACACGGTCGCCCGGCTCACCCCGGCGGCGGCGGCCACGTCGTCGAGCGTGGGGCGGCGCGGTGGCTCACTCACGCGGGCCAGCCTACGAGACGCGCCGGCCCCGTGCCGGGAATCCCTGGACGCTTCTGAAGCGCTTCAGATACGATCGCCTTGCCCGCACACGCCAAGGGGGTGCCCGATGAGCTTCACCGTTCCGTACAGCGGGGTGTCCAACAAGCTCGGCGAGGCCGAGATCGCCGCGGTCGTCGACGCGCTGCGGTCCGACACGCTGGCCATGGGTCCGCGCGGCGCGCAGTTCGAGCGCCGGTTCGCCGACCGGATCGGCGCCAAGCACGTGCAGGCCACCAGTTCGTGCACCACCGCGCTGTTCCTCGCCGCGCAGCTGCTCGGGCTCGGCCCCGGCGACGAGGTGATCACCACCCCGCAGACGTTCTGGGTCACCACCTGGCCGCTGCAGGCGCGCGGCTGCGACATCCGGTTCGCCGACATCGACCCGAACAGCCTCACCCTGGACCCCGCCACCATCGAGCCGCTGATCACCGAGCGCACCCGGTCGATCTGGGTGGTGCACCACGGCGGCCAGGCCACCGACATGGACCCGATCATGGCCCTCGCCGACCGGTACGGGCTGAGCGTGGTGGAGGACTGCGCGCACGTGCCGGGCGGCACCTACCGCGGGCGGGCGCTCGGCACCATCGGCGACCTGGGTTGCTTCAGCTTCCACTCGCTGAAGAACATGACCACCGGCGAGGGCGGCGCGCTGGTGACCGACAACGACCGGTACGCGGAGATGGCCCGGGCGCTGGGCACCATCCACACCTGGGGCGACACCGTGCCGCGCCGCGAGGAGCGCATCGGGCCGTACGCGCGGCCGGCGTACTACCGGGACGCGCACGTGCGCTCCTCGTACACGGTGGACTACCGGGACGGGCGCTACCTGGTCGGCAACAACTACCGAATGAGCGAGCTGTCCGCGGCGCTGGGCATCGCGCAGCTGGGGCGGCTCGACGAGCTGAACGACCGGCGACGCGAGATCGCCGCCCGGCTCGACGACGGGCTGCGCGACGTGCCCGGGATCGGCCTGCAGGTCGAGCAGCCGTACGCGCACCACATCTACCACCTGTACACGCTCTTCTACGATCCGGCGGTGATCGGCGCGCCGAAGGACGACTTCCTGCGCCACCTGCAGGAGGTGGAGGGCATCGAGATCGTCCTGCGGTACTTCCCGATCCACCTGCTGCCGGAGTTCCGCGCCGCCGGCCACTCCTACGGCGAGTGCCCGGTCGCCGAGCGCACCTACTTCGAGCACCAGGTGCAGCTGCCGATCTACCCGCACCTGACCGAAGCGCAGATCGACCACATGATCGGCGCGGTACGCCGCGGCGTCGCGGCGCTGTCCAGCGAACGGAGCCCGCGATGACCGAGCAGAACAGGGTGGCGCTGGTGACCGGGGCGTCCCGCGGCCTCGGCGCCGCGATCGCGACCGCGCTCGCCGCGGAGGGTCGTGCGGTGGCGGTCAACTACGCGCACGACACCGCCGCGGCCGACGTGGTGGTCGCCGGCATCGAGGCCGCCGGCGGCCGGGCGGCGGCGTTCCGCGCCGACGTGACCGACGCGGCCGAGGTGGCGCGGCTGCACCGGGAGGTCGTCGCCGAGCTCGGCGAGGTGGACGTGCTGGTGGCCAACGCGACCGGGCCGCAGCCGGAGATCGGGGTCGAGTCGTTGACGGTCGACGACCTGCTGGCGCAGCTGCGGTTCTTCGCGGTCAGCCCGCTGCTGCTGGCCCAGCAGGTACTACCGGGCATGCGCCGGCGCCGCTGGGGCCGCATCGTGCAGATCGGTTCGGAGGTGTTCGAGCTCGGCACGCCCGGTTCCAGCGCGTACGTGGCGGCCAAGGGCGCGCAGCTGGGCCTGACCCGGTCCTGGGCGCGCGAGCTCGGCGGCACCGGCATCACGGTGAACCTGGTCGCGCCGGGCTTCATCCCCACCGAACGGCACGTCGACGTGGCCGACGCCGAGCGGGACCGGTACGCCCGGGGTGTACCGCTGGGCCGGTTCGGCACCCCCGGTGACGTCGCTGCGGCGGTGGCGTACCTGGCCTCGGACCGGGCCGGATACCTGACCGGGCAACGCATCGCGGTCAACGGCGGGAACACCCTCTGAGCCACTTCGGGCACGCCCCAGCGTCCTCGGGCCGGCGTACCGGGCCGGCGAGGTGGGTCGCCCGGTCGGCGTTGCCGGGCGAGCTCCGGTCTGGTGCTGACACCTCGGCGCGGCTGCTGCGCCTGCCGTCAGGGGGCCGGCGCCCAGGCGCAGCGACAGGCGACCTCGACGCAGTCGACCACGAGCAGGTGCTCGGCCGCTCCCCCGGTACAGGCGGCATCGGCCAGGCACTCCTGGCTGCCGTCCGGGTGGCGGACCAGCGTGCCGTGACAGTGCCGCCAGCCTCGCTCGCAGTCGGCGCAGCGCCCGGCGCGCGCCACCCGGGCGGCGCGCGCGGTCACGACGCCCTCCGGCGCGCCTTGCCGACCGTGGCGATCAGCTCGTCACGGCGCATCGTGGAGCGGCCGGGCACGTCCAGCTCGCGCGCCAGCTTGCGCAGCTCACCGGTGTTGAGATCGGACAGGGCGCCGTCGCCGCCCCGCCGGGATGCACCGGAGCCACCGCGCGAACGGCTCGATCCGCCGCGGCCGGAGCCGCGCCCGCCCGACCTCGTGCCGCCGGAACCCCTGCCGCCGGAGCGCTTTCCGCCGGAAGGCTGTCCGCCGGAGCGCTTGCTGCCGGACCGCTTGCTGCCGGCGCCCTTGCCGCTGGAGCGTTCGACGCTCGCGCGCAGTGCGGACATCAGGTCGACCACCTTGGTGTCCTCCGGCGGCTCGGACTCGCCGACCACCTCGGACCCGGACCGCTTGGCCTCGACGAGCTCGTCCACCCGCTCCCGGTACGTGTCGTGGTACCGGGACGGGTCCCAGTCATCGGCCATCGCCTCGATCAGGTCCTCGGCCATCCGCAGCTGCTTGCCGTCGACGTCGTCGGGATCGGGCAGGTCGCCGACCGTCTTCCCGGCGTCGCGCACCTCGTCGTCGAAGTACAGCGTGGACAGCGTCAGGACCGGCCCGGCCGGCCGCACCAGCGCCAGGTATTCCTTGCTGCGCAGCACGAACGTACCGACCGCCACGCGCCGCTGTTCGGCCAGCGCGGCAAGCAGCAGCCCGTACACCTTCTGGTCGTCCTCCCGCCGCGGGCCGAGATAGTACGACTTCTGGTAGAGCACCGGGTCGATCTCGTCCTCGGCGACGAACTCGGAGATCTCCAGCGAGCGCGACCGGCCCGGCGCCACCGACTCCAGCTCGTCCGGCTCGAACAGCACGTACTCGTTCTTGTCGACCTCGGCACCGCGGACGATGTCGTCGTAGTCGACCTCGTCACCGGTGCGCTCGTTCACCCGGCGGTACCGGATCCGGTCGCTCGTGCCGCGCTGGAACTGGTTGAAGTGCGGGCTGCGATCCTGGGTCGCCGAGTACAGCGAGACGGAGACGTTCACCAGCCCGAAAGACAGCGTGCCGGACCAGATCGGCCGTGCCATCGCGGTCCCCCCTTCCGGGCCGCCGCGGCGCGTGCGGCGGGCCCGCCTTCCTCGCCGGTGCGCTCAGGCCCGGCCCAACGCCTTCGCCAGCTCCTTCTTGTTCATGGTGGAGCGGCCCTTGATGTTGCGCTGCCGCGCCTCGTTGTACAGCTGGTCGCGGGTGGGCCCGCCGGGGCCCTGACCACTGCCCGACCGGCGCCCGCCGCGCTTCTGCGGCGAGGTGTCCTGGACGGAGCTCCGGCTGGCCCGCTTCGACTCGCCGGACTGCGCCCGGTTCTTGTTCACCGTGCGGGCGGCGATCTCCTCGGCCCGACCCTCGCTGGTGCCGCGCCGCTTTGCGCCGGACTTGATGTGTTCGTACTGGCGTTCCCGTTTGTCGCTCCACGCGCGCGGCATGGCGAACACCACCTTCCTCATCGACGGTCGTGGTTCTCCTACCCCGTCGCGCCACGGACATGCCTGATGCACCGGAACGAATGCCCGACCGGCGCCGACCGGACGCGGCGCGAAGCGTCCTCCGCGACACCGCCGGCCGGCGCAGCGGTGCCGTCGACGGGACGGAGCGTGCTGCTCCGCGGCGCCCCGGGGCGGCAGACGCCCGCGTGGCACGGTGCGCTGAGCCCTACCGCGGGGCGGTGGCCCCCAGCAGCGCGGCGCGCAGCGGGCCCGGCAGCGTCTCGTACGGGCGAGCCGCCGCGGCGGCCCCCAGCACGGCGGTGGCGTGCGGGTCGGGCAGCGCGTTGGCGTACCGCAGCGCGAGCGCGTCGAGCGCCGCGGCGTCGGGCAGCCCGTACAGGCGGAACCGGGCCAGGCCGCCGTCCGGCAGCAGGTCCAGCCGCAGCCCGGTCACCGGGTCGCCGGCGGCCACCCGGAACCGGTGGCAGGTGCCGGGCTGCAGCCCGATCTCCGGCAGCAGCTCCCGACCGGGCGTACCGTCCCCGCTCAGCGCGGTCAGTCGCACCGCGCCGGGCGCGTTGCCGAGAAAGTGCCGGGCGTCGACCTCGGCCAGGTAGGGCACGCCGGGCACGCCGAGGGCCAGCTCCACCCAGTCGTTGCCGTCCTGCCGCCGGCGCCGGGTCTCGAACCCATCGCCCATCACCGCGGCACTGTCCGGCAGCAGCAGGTTGTCGGCCGGGGCGAAGAAGCTGTCGCTACAGCCGGTCACGTGCCCGCCGATCGCCGCGCCAACCAGGTCCACCGGGCAGCCGGCCAGCTCGCGCGGGTCGGGCAGCGGCTCGCCGAACGCCCGCAGCCGGGCGACCCCGCCGTCCGGGAAGATCCGCAGCCGCAGGTGCGTCCACCGGTGCTCGTCGGGCACCTCGAACTCGTGCTTCTCGTTGCCGCGCAACGGTTGTACCGGTACCAGCGTGGTCCAGCCGGTGAGCTCGTCGACGTCCGGGTAACCGTCGGCCGCAGTGGCCTCCACCGCGCAGCGTTCCGGGAAGTTGCCGGTGAAGTGCGCGGTGTCGACCACGACCCGGCGGACCACGCCCGGCACGCCGAGCCGTACCACCGCCCAGTCGACGCCCGGGGTGCGCCGCCGCCTGGTCTCCCAACCGTCGTAGACCTGGCCGTGCGGGCCGAAGGTCCGGGCCGCGTGGCTCGGTGCGGCCGGCTCGATCAGGTTCTCCTTGCCGGCGAAGAACTCGTCGTTGGCGGCGACGACGGTGCCGCGTACCGCGGCCGAGGCGAGATCCAGCATGACATCAGCTCCTTGTCGTCGGCCCGGCGGGCGGTGTCTCCGGCTCGGTGGCCGGTGGATTCGCCGGCCCAGCAGCGGACCCGAGCGGGTCGGTGCCGGCCGGCGCGGGCCGAGGCGATGCGGCGCCGGCCGGGCGGCGGAGCAGGCGGCCGTGCGGTGCGGCGGGATCGACGGGTACGCCACGCAGCCAGGTACGGTGCACCACCCCGGCCAGCCGCCGCCCCGCGTACGGGCTGACCGGGTGGCGGTGCGCCAGCGCGGCGGGGTCGACGGTGAACCGCTCGTCCGGCGCGAACGCGACCAGGTCGGCGTCCGCGCCGACGCGGATGCATCCCTTGTCCGGCAGGCCGACCAGCCGGGCCGGGCCGGCCGCCATCCACCGCACCACGTCGGACAGGGCGTGCCCGCGGCGCCGGGCCTCGGTCCACACCAGCGGCAGCCCCAGCTGTACCGAGGCGATGCCGCCCCAGGCGGTGTCGAAGCCGCCCCGCTTGAGTTCCGGCGGGGACGGCGAGTGGTCGCTGACCACGCAGTCGATCCGGCCCTGCGCGAGCGCGCGCCACAGCGCGTCCCGGTTCGCCGCCGAGCGCACCGGCGGGCAGCACTTCGCCGCCGTGTCGCCGTCCGCGATCTCCTCGGCGGCAAGCGTCAGGTAGTGCGGGCAGGTCTCCGCGGTCAGGGTGGTACCGGTCAGCGGCGCCAGCGCGGCCGCCGCCGAGACGTGCAGCACGTGCACCCGGGCGCCGGTGGCCGCGGCGAGCCGGACCAGGGTACGTACCGCGGCGACCTCGGCGCGCTCCGGCCGGGTGGCGAGAAACTCGGCGTAGCTGCCGCCGGCCGGGCTGCCCAGCTCGTGCGCGTCCTCGGCGTGCACCAGCAGCAGCGCGTCCAGCTCCGCCAGCCGGCGGGCCACCGCGGTCAGCTCCGCACCCGACAGCGGGGGAAACTCCGGGACACCGGAGTCGGCGAGGAAGCACTTGAACCCGAACACACCGGCCTCGTGCAGTGCGGTGAGCCGGTCCAGGTTGTCGGGTACCGCGCCGCCCCAGAAGCCGACGTCGACGGCGCACCGGCGCTGCGCGGCGGACCGCTTGCGCTGCAACGCATCGACGTCGACCGTGGGCGGGATGCTGTTGAGCGGCATGTCGATCAGGGTGGTCACCCCGCCGGCCGCCGCCGCCCGGGTCGCGGTGGCGAACCCCTCCCACTCGGTGCGGCCCGGCTCGTTCACGTGCACGTGGCTGTCCACCAGCCCGGGCAGCAGCGCGAGCTCGCCCAGGTCGGTACCGCCGCCGTCGGTGTAGTCGGTGATCGCGGCGATCCGGCCGTCCCGGACGTGCACGCTCGCCGGCCGCTCCCCGTCCGGCAGCACCACCCGCCGCGACCTGATCGTCAGCGTCGATCCGGTCGCAGGCGGGCGGTCGTCGCGCGCGGGGCCGAGGGCCGGGGGCGGGTCGTGGCGGCGACGGCCGGGGGCCGGGTGCCCCCGCAGCGCCTCGCCTCCTCGGTCCTCGGGGTGCTCGGGTACGGTCACCGCCGCGGGTTCCGTTTGCGGTACTCGCGCCAGTCGGCGAACCGGTCGATGTCGAGCAGCGGTGCGGTGCCGCGGTACTCGCGCCGCAGGACGGTGGCGAGAGCCCAGGCACCGTCCGCGAGCTCCACCACGCCGAGTTCCAGCTCGTCCGGCTCGGCCGGCAGCAGGGCGCCACCCACGGTCGCGAGCGGCACGTCGTACAGCTCGCCGCGCACCGCCACGCCACCGGACTCGACCCGCTCCAGCGCCGGAAAGCGGTCGTCCACGGCGTACATCCGGTACGCCGGTGCGGTGCTGGTGATCGCGACCAGCGATGCCCCGGCTATCCGGTCGTGCAACCGGCCGCCGCGCATTCCGTCGCCGGTCAGGAACAGCAGTGTCATCCCGTCTCCCTTGCCGTTGGTCGACGTGCCCGGTGGGTCCGGTACGCCGGGTGCTCAACCGATCAGGTCCTGCGGCCGGATCGGGACCCGGTCGACCGGTCTGCCGGTCGCCGCGCGGATCGCCGCCACCACCGCCGGGCCGGCCGAGATCGTCGGCGGCTCGGCTGCCCCGCGCACCCCGTACGGCGCGTTCGGGTCGGCCAGCTCCAGCACCTGCACCGCCATCGGCGGCATGTCGAGAATCGTGGGAATCAGGTAGTCGGTGAACGACGGGTTGCGGATCTTCCCGCCGGACACCTGGATCTCCTCCATCAGCGCCAGGCCCAGGCCCTGCGCGCTCCCGCCGTGGATCTGGCCGCGGACCGCCTCCGGGTTCATCGCCTTCCCCACGTCCTGCGCGGCGGCCAGCTGCACCACCTTGACCAGGCCGAGTTCGGTGTCCACATCGACGACCGCGCGGTGCGCGCAGAAGCCGAACTGCAGGTGGGCGAAGGTCTGCTGACCGGTCTCCGGGTCCAGCGGGCGGGTACGGCGGGGATGCCACTCGACGGTCTCGGCGACCGTGTCGTCGCCGAGCACCTCGACCAGATCGGCCACCGTCTCGCCCGCCACGGTGACCACCTTGCCGCCGGCCAGATCCAGCGTCCGGTCCCCGCCGATCCGGTCGAACACCCGCTGCCGTACCCGGCGACACGCCTCCTGCACCGCGCCGCCGGTCAGGTACGTCTGGCGGGACGCCGACGACGAGCCGGCGCTACCGACACCGGTGCCGGCCGGCGGGATCACCACCTTCTGCACCCCCAGCTCGGTCCGGGCGATCTGCTGCTGCAGCGTGACGTGGCCCTGGCCGACCTCGACCGCGGCGGTGGTCACCACCGCGACCGGCTCGCCGCCGAGGACGCGCAGCGCCACCCGGGCGGTGGAGTAGTCGTCGTAGCCCTCCGAGTAGCCGACGTTCTTGAACCCGACCGCGTACCCGACGCCGCGCCGCACGCCTTCGCCGTGCGTGGTGTTGCCGGCACCGCCGGGCAGCGCGAGCGGATCGCGCACCGACTCGGGATCGGCCGGCAGCGGCAGCTCGCGTACCGCGGTGAGGATCTCGCGGACCGCGGCGGCGCTGTCGAGCACCTGGCCGGTGGGCATGCTGGAGCCCTCGTGCAGCGCGTTGCGCAACCGCAACTCGACCGGGTCCAGACCCAGCGCGTCGGCGAGCCGGTCCATCTGCGCCTCGTACGCGAAGGCCGCCTGCACCGAACCGAACCCGCGCATCGCGCCGCACGGCGGATTGTTGGTGTACATGCCCCAGACGTCCATCGTCACGTTCGGCACCTCGTACGGACCGGCGCCGAGGCTCACCGCGTTGCCGGTCACCGCGGTGGTGGTCGACGCGTACGCGCCGCCGTCGAGCACGATGTCGCCCTTGACGTACACCAGCTTCCCGTCCCGGTTCGCACCGGTCTCGTACCGCAGGGTGGCGGGATGGCGGTGCACGTGGCCGAAGAACGACTCCTCGCGCGAGTAGCAGAACTTCACCGGCCGGCCGGTACGCAGCGCGAGCAGGCAGGCGTGGATCTGCATGGACAGGTCCTCGCGGGCGCCGAACGCGCCGCCCACCCCGGCCAGCGTCAGCCGTACCTTGTCGGCGGGCAGGCCGAGGCAGGGTGCGATCTGGCGCTGGTCGCCGTGCAGCCACTGGGTCGCGACGTACAGGTCGACGCCGCCGTCGGCGGCCGGCACCGCCAGGCCCGACTCCGGCCCGAGGAACGCCTGGTCCTGCATGCCGACCTCGTAGTCGCCGCGCACCACCACGTCGGCGACCGCGTCCGGGTCGCCGCGGCGGATCTTCGCGTACCGCACGATGTTGCCGTCCTCGTGCACCCTGCGCGCGTCGTCGGCCCGGGCGGCACGGGGATCGGTGACCGGCTCCAGCACCTCGTAGTCGACCACGATCGCGGCGGCGGCCCGGCGCGCGGTCTCCGGATGGTCGGCGGCCACGATGGCGATCGGCTCGCCCTGGTAGCGCACCCGGTCGATGGCGAGCACGGGCTGGTCGACCCGATCCAGCCCGAAGTGCTTGCTGGGCCCGGGGATGTCGTCGTGGGTGAGCACCGCGTACACGCCGGGCATGGCCACCGCGGCGGTCAGGTCGACGCCGCGGATCGCCGCGCTCGGGTGCGGGCTGCGCAGCGTCGCGCCCCACAGCATGTCGTCGGTCCACAGGTCGGACGAGTAGGCGAACTCGCCGCGCACCTTGAGGATGCCGTCCGGGCGGTCCGGGCTCGCGCCGACCCCACCGGTGATCGGTACGCTCAGGTTTTGCGCGGACCGCGTCGGGGTGCTCATCGTTCGCTCCCCTCCGTCGCCGGGCCGCGCCGTCGCGGCGGGTTCGTCCGGCGCGACGGCCGGCTCGGCGGCCGGCTCGGCGTGTCCACCATGGACTGCGCTGCCGTGGTCACCGGTCCACGCCTTCCCGCATCCGGGCGGCCTGCCTGGCCAGCGCCCGGCTGGCGTCCGCGGCGGACACCGTGCGCAGCGAGCCGTGCTCGATGACCGGATCGCCGCCGACCAGCAGCGTGTCCACCGCCGGCGCGGCGCCGAGCACCAGCGCCGCGACCGGGTCGGCGATGTCGGCGTGCGCCAGGTCGTCGATGCGCCACACCGCGACGTCGGCGAGCTTGCCGACCTCCAGCGAGCCGATCTCGTCGGCTCGGCCGAGGCACCGCGCGCCCCCCATCGTGGCGAGCCGCAACGCCTCCCGGATGCGCATGGCGGTCGGGCCGCCGCGGCCGCGGGCGGTCAGTACCGCCTGGCGCAGCTCGGTCACCAGGCCGCCGTCCTCGTTGGACGCCGGTCCGTCCACGCCGAGCCCGACCGGGGTACCGGCGTCGAGCAGCTCGCGCACCGGGCTCGTCCCGGCGCCCAGCCGGGCGTTGGAACTGGGGCAGTGCGCGGTGGCGCTGCCGGTCGCGGCCAGCCGCTTGATGTTCTCCGCGGACAGGTGCACGGTGTGCGCGAACCACACGTCGCCGCCGAGCCAGCCCAGGCCCTCCAGGTACGCGGTGGGCGTGCAGCCGTGCTCCGCCAGGCACTGCCGTTCCTCGTCGCTGGTCTCGGCCAGATGCGTGTGCAGCCGCACCCCGTACCGGCGAGCCAGCTCGGCGGAGTCGGCCAGCAACCGGGAGCTGACCGAGAACGGGGAGCACGGCGCGACGCCGACCCGCAGCATCGCGTCCGGGCGCGAATCGTGGTACCGCTCGATCGCCTCGGCCGTCGCCGCGAGGATGTCGTCGGTGCGCTCCACCGCCTCGTCCGGCGGCAGCCCGCCGTCGGAGGTACCGCGGTCCATCGAACCGCGGGTCGGGTGGAACCGCAGCCCGACCTGCGCGGCCGCCGCGATCCCGGCGCCGAACAGGTCGCCGCGGCCGGCGGGGAACAGGTAGTGGTGGTCGGTGGAGGTGGTGCAGCCGGTCAGCGCCAGCCGGGCCAGGCCGGCGACCGACGCGGCGTGCACGACGTCGGCGTCCATCCGGGTCCACGCCGGGTACAGGGTCACCAGCCACTCGAACAGCGTCGAGTCGGTGGCGAGCCCGCGGTAGGCCCACTGGTAGAGGTGGTGGTGCGCGTTGACCAGCCCCGGGGTGACGAGGCAGCCGCGGGTGTCGATCCGTTTCCCGGCCACCGAGTCCGGCGCGTCGCCGGCGCCGACCGCCACGATCCGGCCGCCGTCGACGACCACGTGGCCGGTGTCGTGTTCGGTGTCGTGACCGTCCACTGTGGCCACCGCACCGCCGGTGAGTACGACCCTCACGACGTCACCTCCGCCCGGCGGGCCGCGGCGAGGCGGACCGCGTCCAGGATCTTCTCGTAGCCGGTGCAGCGGCACAGGTTGCCCGACAGGGCTTCCCGGACGGTCGCATCGTCCGGCGCGGGATCGCGCGCGAGCAGGTCGTGCGCGGCGACGATCAGGCCCGGCGTGCAGAACCCGCACTGCACCGCGCCGGCGGACAGGAACGCCTGCTGCACCGCGTCCAGCTCGTCCCCGTCGGTCAACCCCTCGACCGTACGCACGTCCCGTCCCGCCGCCTGCCCCGCGGCGACGAGGCAGGCACACACCGGCGCGCCGTCCAGGTACACGGTGCAGGAACCGCACTCGCCCTGCTCGCAGGCGTTCTTCGAGCCGGGCAGGCCGGCCCGCTCGCGCAGCACGTACAGCAGGCTCTCGCCCTCCCACACGTCGTCGAGCACCTGCTCGGTCCCGTTCACGGTCATCGTCAGGCGCATGTCCGGCCCCCCTGTCGGTACTCGCGCAGGCTCCACGCCGCGGTCCGCCGCGCCAGTACGGCGATCGCCCGGCGGCGGTAGTCGGCGGTGCCACGCACGTCGTCGATCGGTGCGGCCGCGGCGGCGGCCAGCTCGCCGAACCGGCGTACCACCGCGTCCGGTACCGGCGCGCCGAGCGTCCACCAGCGACGGTCGGCCAGCTCCGCGGTGAGGAACTGTTCGGCGGCGGTGCAGCGGCGCGGCGTGGGTGCCGCCGAACCGAGCGCGACCCGTACCCGCTCGGTGCCGGGGTCCAGGGCGAGCGCAAGCGAGCAGACCGCGATCACCATCGCGTTGCGGGTACCGACCTTGGCGAACTGCTGCGGGCCGGTCGCGACCGGCAGGTGCACCGCGACGATCAGCTCGTCGGCGGCCAGCGCGGACCGCTTGACCCCCTGGTAGAACCGCGTGGCCGGGATCCGCCGGGTACCCCGGACCGAGGCGACCTCGATCTCGGCGTCGCAGACCAGCAGCGGCGGATGCGCGTCGCCGGCCGGCGACGCCGATCCGAGGTTCCCGCCGACGGTGCCGCGGTTGCGGATCTGCGGCGACCCCACCGTACGGGAGGCCATCGCCAGCGCCGGCAGCCGCGTACCCAGCTCGTCGACGATCCGCCGGTACGGCAGCCCGGCGCCGATCCGGATCGTGTCGCCGTCGGCGTCCCAGCCGTCGAGCTCGTTGAGCCCGCCGAGATCCAGCAGCGCGCCGGGCCGACCGCGGTCGAAGTTGAGCTCGACCATCACGTCGGTACCGCCCCGGATCGCCACCGCATCCGGCCGCTGCGCGCGGATCGCCAGCGCCTCGGCCAGCTCGCGCGGTTGCAGGAAGTCCATCGTGCCCTACCAGTCCATCATGGACGGTGCCACGTCGTCGCGGGTCACCGTCCCCTCGATCAGCCCGTACGGTCGGTCCGCCGCGTAGTACACGGTGTCGGTGTTCTCGACGTCGTGCGGCGACAGGTCGACCAGGAAGTGGTGCTTGTTCGGCAGCGAGAGCCGGATCTCGGCGATCTCCGGATGCGCGGCGAGCACCCGCTCCCCCATCGCGTACAGCGTCTGCTGCAGCGAGTAGCTGTAGGTCTCGGCGAACGCGGCGGCCAGCAGCCGCCGCACGTCCGGGTACGACTTGCCGAAGTCGGCGTCGGACGACAGGTGCCGCCACTGCGCGTCGACCGCGGTGGCGAGGATCCGGTCCCTGGTCTCGGCCAGCGTGGTGTACCGGTCGGTCGCGAAGCCCCAGAACTCCGAGTCGGTGGTGTTGAGCAGCGTCAGCCCGGTCAGCCCGGACACCACCTCGGCCGCGTCGGCGGTGACGCGCACCCGCGCGGTACGCAGGCAGGTTCCGTTGCGGGCGAACGAGTGCGGCGCCGGCCCGTCGCTGCCCTCGATCCGGTCCCAGGGCTGCTCGGTCAGCCGCACCTCGGCACGCCGGATCGCCGGCTGGCTCGCCACGAAGTGCCGCGCCAGCCGCAGCCCGAACTCCTCGACCTGCCCGACTCCCTCGGCGGCGAACGCGAAGACGGTGTTCTTCTGCGCGTCGGTGGTCAGCACGTTGCTGTTGTCGCCGCGCAGGTGCACGTCCGCCAGCTCGCCGGACAGCGAGACGCCGACCGTCACGTCGGTCAGGCCGTGCCGGTCCGCACCGCGATCCACCCGGACCAGGTGCACCTCCGCCTTGCCGTACCGGTTGTCGCCGAGCACGATCCCCATCGACTAGCTCCCTCGGTAGGTCGAGTACGCAAACGGGCTGAGCAGCAGCGGCACGTGGTGGTGCGCACCGGCATCGGTGACGCTGAACGCCACCACCACCTCGGGGTAGAACCCGTCGGTACCGGTCGCCGCGAACCAGGCCGCGGTGTCGAACACCAGCCGGTACCGGCCGGGCGCGGGCAGCGGCAGTCCGGCCAGCCGCCCGTCGGCGTCGGTGACCCCGGCGCCGAGTTCGGTGCCGTCGGCCGCCGCCAACCGCACCGGCACCCCGACCGCCGGCCGGCCCCGGCCGGTGTCCAGCACGTGCGTCGACAGGCTCACCGGGCGCCCTCCTCCGTGGCACGCTGGCCCGGCCGGGCCAGCCCGGCCGCCAGCTCGGACAGCAGCCGGTCCAGTCGCAGGGCGGCGATCGCGGACAGCTCCCGGCGCACCACGGCGCGCTCGGTGGCCTCGTCGTGGCGCAGCCGCTCGGCCAGCGCGGCGAGGATCTGCTGCCGGCTTCGGCCGGACGCGCAGATCAGGAACACGTGCCCGAACCGCCGCTCGTACGCAAGGTTCCCGGCGACCAGCGGATCCCGCGCGGCCTCGCCGTCGTCCACCGGCACGCCGGTCGCGGCCGGGCCGGAACGCCCGGCCACCGCGGCGGACTGCTCGGCGCGCGACCAGGCGGAGCGCCGGTCGCCGCCGCGTGGCGGCGAGCCGATCCGCGGATGGTCGGCCAGCGCGGTCGCGATCGCCGGCCAGCCGGCCGTGGCGAGCGCCGCGTCCGCGGCGGCCCGCAGCGCACCCCGGTCCGGGTACGGCCGGCCGGCGGCCACCGCGTCGGCCCAGCCCGGCGCGCCGCAGCAGGCGTCGAGCGGCTCGGCCGGTGCCGGTAACGCGTTGAATGCCCGCAACCCACGGTCCATCGGCCGCCTCCCCGTCGGTCCCCGCGACCACGTCGCGGGTTGCCCTGTCGCATTACCCGAACCCGCGCCGCTGACACCCGGCCGATCCGACGCCGGTAGTAGACCCCGCCGCAGGTCGTGCGAACCAGGCACCGAACCTCCGAAAGGACGACCGGTCACGAAGCCACGTCTTGTACCTTCCTCCAAGGCCCTGGCGGCTACCGTGTGTGCGTGCGGCTACGTGCCCTGCTCGACGCGCCGGATCTGCGGCTTCGCCTGCTCACCGGTGGTTCGCACCTGGATCGGGCCGTCCGCTGGGTGTACACGACCGATCTGCCCGATCCGCGCCGTTATCTCACCGGTGGGGAACTTGTGCTCACCGGCATGCTGTGGCGGCACGATCCGGCCGACTCGGCGGCCTTCGTGGCCGCCGTCGCCGACGGCGGCATCGCCGCGCTCGCCGCCGGGTACGCCGACAACGAGGCCCAGTCGGTACCCGACGACCTGATCGAGGAGTGCCGGCGACACGACGTCGTGCTGTTCGAGGTGCCGCCGGACGTCTCGTTCGCGACCGTCACCGAGCGGGTGGTCCGCGCGGTCACCGAGGGCCGGCCCGGCGCCGACGAGGAGCGCTGGCGCGACCGGCTGCACGCCCTGGTCGCCACCGGCGCGGGGCCGGACGAGATGTGCACCCTGCTCACCGACCGTACCGGCGCCGACTGCATGGTGCTGTCCGCCACCGGTCGCCGGATCGCCGGTGCCGACACGCTGGCCGACGACGACCGCCGCGGACTCGCCCGGCGGTACCTGTCCGCCGAGCCGCTGCCGACCACCGTGCGGCTGCGCACCGACCGGTACGCGCTGCTGCCCGTCTCGCCGCGGCAGCCACGCATCGCCGGCTGGTGCCTCGCCGTGGCCGGCGACCTCGACACCGACGACCCGGCGGTACGCGGGCCGATCGGCGAGGTGTGCACGCTGCTGGCGCTGGAGTGGTCCCGGCAGGAGGAGGCGCGCCAGGTCGCCGACCGGCAGGGCGCCCAGCTGGTGCGGCTGGCCGGCTCCGACTCCGCCGCGCCCGCCGACATCGCGTCCCGGCTGCAGGTGGCCGGT
The DNA here is from genome assembly GCF_018324685.1 of Actinocatenispora sera. NCBI lineage: Bacteria > Bacillati > Actinomycetota > Actinomycetes > Micromonosporales > Micromonosporaceae > Actinocatenispora > Actinocatenispora sera. Next base: position 5,959,961 of record NZ_AP023354.1, read on the forward strand.
TTCGCGCCGGACGAGCCGATCGCGGTGGTGGTCGCCGCGGCCGCCGGCGGGACCCCGCTGACCGCGCTGCTGCACGAGATCTGCGCCGGTGCGCCGGACCCGTCGCTCGTCACCGGGGTCGACGGTGAGGCGGTCGCGATCGTGGCCGCCGGCATCGACCGGTTCGGCGAGCTGGTCGAGCACATCCGTACCGGTGCGGAGGCGCTGCGCCCCGGCCTGTCCGGCGCCCGGGTGGGCATCGGCGTGGCCGCGGCGTCGGCCTGCGCGGCCGGGCTGCACGGCGCGCTGGAGGAGGCCCGCGCGGTACGCCGGCTCGGCGAGCACCGCCCCGGTCAGGTCCGGGTGGCCGACTCCGGCGAGCTGAGCTCGCACGGGCTGCTGCTCGCCACCGTGCCGGACGAGCTGCGCCGCTCGTACACCGACCGGCTGCTCGGCCCGCTCGTCGCGTACGACGCGGCGCACCGCACCGACCTGATCGCCACCCTGGAGGCGTTCCTGGACTGCGACGGATCGTGGACCCGCTGCGCCGCCCGGCTGCACCTGCACGTCAACACGCTGCGGTACCGGATCGGCCGGATCGAGCGGCTGACCGGCCGGGACCTGTCCACGTTCGCCGGCCGGGTCGACCTCTACCTCGCCCTGAAGCTCGCATGAGCGGGCCGCGCACGCCGCTGCGGCCGACCCCGGCCCGCACCGCCCGGCCGGGTCGACCGCTACCTCGTCCTGAAGCTCGCAGGAGCGGGCAACGCACCCCGCGGCAGCCGGCCTCGGCCCGCACCGGACCGCCCGGGCGCGGGTCGGTGCGCCACCGCCGGCCGGGGCCTCGCGGGGGCCGGACATGAGCGGTACGACGGTGGCCGGGCTGCTGCTCGCGGCGGGCGCGGGGCGCCGGTTCGGGCGGCCCAAGGCGCTGGTGCCGTTTCGCGGCCGGACGCTGCTGGAGCACGGCGTTGCCCTGCTGACCGGCGGCGGCTGCGCCCCGGTGTACGTGGTGTCCGGCGCTGCCTCGCTGAGCTGCCCGGGCGTGACCGTGGTGGCCAACCCGGCCTGGCGCAGCGGGATGGGGTCGTCGCTGCACACCGGGATCGCGGCGTTGCCGGCCGAGGTGGAGGCCGTCGTCGTCGCGCTGGTGGACCAGCCGCTCGTCGGGGCCGAGGCGGTGCGCCGGCTGCGCGCCGCGCATCGCGCCGGCGCTCGGCTCGCGGTGGCCGGCTACGGCGGCGAGCCGCGCAATCCGGTGCTGCTGAGCCGGGAGTACTGGCCGGAGCTGCTGGCGTCGGCGCGGGGTGACCGCGGCGCGCGGGCGTTCCTGCGCGCGCACCCGGAGCTGGTGACGCTCGTCGAGTGCGGCGACACCGGTTCACCCGCCGACATCGACACCCCCGAGGACCTCGACTCGCTGTCCGGCTGAGTTACCGCCCCGGCGCGCTCAGCCGAGGGCGGCGAGCAGGGCAGCGGCGAGCAGGCCGGCGACCACGACCGCGGCCGCCATCGTCAGCGTCGCCCGCCAGGACAGAGCCCGGCCGACCAGCACCATCGACGGCACGCTCAGCGCCGGCAGCGTGATCAGCAACGCGCCGATCGTGCCGGCGTGCGCGCCGGCGGCGACGAGCGCCAACACCACCGGGATCTCCCCGCCGGTGGGTATCACCAGCGCCGTACCGACCACCGCGCACACCAGCACGGCGAGAACTCCCCACCGGGCGTCCAGTCCGTCGAACCGGGCGAGCGGTCCGCTGACCCAGCCGAGCGCGAACACCACCAGCAGGTACTCCGGGACCAGCACGGCGGCGAACCGGCCGAGCGAGGTCAGGTACCGCAGCGGCAGGTCGCGCAGCCGCACCGGCCCGGGCCGCCCGTCCACCGCGACAGCGGCCGGCAGCGTCGGTGCCGCCCGGTCCCCGAGCAGCCAGGTGACCAGCGCGGTGCCCCCGACGACGAGCAGCACCCCGACGAGCAGCCGTACCACGCCGAACTGCCACGGGGCGACCAGGAACAGGAACACCAGTACGGCCGGGTTGAGCACCGGATTGCCCAACCAGTAGGCGAGGCTCGCGGTCATCGTCGCACCCCGCGCGCGCAGCCCGACCGTGACCGGCGCCGTGCAGCAGGTGCACATCAGGCTCGGCAGCGCGGCGGCACCGCCCGCGACGGACTGGCCGAGCCGGGTGCGCCGGTTCAGTACCGCTGCGAGCCAGCGCCGCGGCACCAGCGCGTCGATCGCTGCGGCCACCAGCAGCGCCACCAGCGCGGCCCGCCACACCGCGGCGAAGTAGCCGGCGGTGAAGGACACCGCGCCGGACCAGGACGGCGCCGTACCGGCAGCCGCGAACGACGAGGCGCCGGACCAGGACCGGGTGTGCCCGAGCACTGTCGCCTTCGCACCGTACGGCAGCCACTTCGCCCAGGCCAGCCCGGCCACCGCCAGCACCGCGAGCACGGCGACGCCGACGACACCGGTACGCGCGCTGCGCCCGGCCGCAGCTCCGGGCGCCGGGACGGCTGCGGCCGGGTCGGTGTGCATGGCGGCTCCCGTGTGGTCACGGCGGCGGCTCGACCGGCTCCGGACAGCCAGACCGGCATTCGCCGGAGCCGCCGTTTCGCCGAGCCTAGGCCTCCGCGACCGGTCCCGCGCGGCGAACAACGCATCCCCGACCGGGCCGGGACCGCCCGGGAGGGGTCCCAGCGGGCGGCGCGCAGACTCGCGGGGTCGAGTGGAGGTCGGGATGGACGACTGGATGCCGGTACGACCGGGCGCGCCGGACTCGCCGGTGCCGCCGCAGTCACCGGAGCCGCCGGCGCCGCCCGCGATGCCGGAACAGGCGGGCGCACCGACGCCGGAGACGGGACCGGACCCGGCCGGTGCACCGGCGGCGACGGGGTGGGTGCCGCCCGGGCCACCGCCGGGTCCGGCGCCGGCGCCGCCGGCGCGGGTGTCGATGGTGTTCGGTGATCCGGTGGCGGTCGCGCTCGGGAACGCGTCACTGCTCGGCGTCGGGTACTGCATGCTCCGCCGGTGGACGCTCGCGGTGCTGACCGACCTGGTCTCCGTCGTACTGCTGGTCCTGCTGGCGACCGCGTGGCGCGCGGTGTGGTTCGAGGTGCTGGTGGCGCTGTGGTGGGTGGCGCTGGTCGCGCACGGCTGGCACCTGGCCCGGCGGCGCGCGGTGCCGGTCGCGGCCCGGCGGCAACGCCTGGTCGCGGCCTACCTCGCGGTACCGGTGCTGCTCGCGGTCACGGCGCTGCGGGTCGACGGGTACCTGATCGACTCGGCGCTGGCCGATGCGAAGCGGGCCGGCGACTGCGGCCAGGCCGGCCAGGCGGTCGACCGGGTGTGGTTCGGGCTGCGGTTCGCGGACGCCCCGCTGACCGTGCGCACCGAGACCACGCACCGGGTGTGCGCCCGGCTGCACACCGCGGCCGGCCAGCTGGGCACCTCGCTCGCCACCGGTGACACCCGGCAGCTCGCCGCCGGGTTCGCCGGGCTGCAGGCGGTGCTGGCCGGGTACCCGGGGCACGAGCCGATGGTGCGCGCGGTGCTGACCGAGTTCCTCGGCGTGCTGCCGAAGGCCGACGCGTGCCCGGCGGCGGCGGTGACCGACTGGCTGCGGGCCCGGCACCCCGACCACACGGTGCTCGACACCGCCGCCGCGGCTGCCACCCGCCACGCGCCGCCGGCACTGCTCGGCTGCGGCGACGCGCTGGTCGACCAGAAGTCCTGGCCGAAGGCGCTCGCCCGGTACCACCAGCTGCTCGACCAGTTCCCGGACAGCGAGCTGGTTACCAAGGCGCGCAAGGGAATCCGCACCGCGACGCTGGGCCAGCAGCTGTCCACCGTCCGGTCCCGGTTGTCCGTCGACACCGGCGAGCTGCCGAAGTACTGCTCGAACCCGGCGAAGTACGAGGCGGCCACGCCGTACCGCAAGTCGCACAACAGGTCGCTGCTGTACGGCAACTCGGAGTACGTGAACAAGCTGCCCGACTCGTGGTCGGTCTCGGACGCCGCGGACGCCGCCCTGGTGGTGTGCGTCGGCGACACGAAGCTCGGCTCCCGGGTGCAGACCTGCCCGTACACCAGGCTGGACGGCTCCGGCTCGCCGGTGTGGGTGACGTTCTACAAGGTGGCGATCCCGATCCGGGCGTACGAGCTGCGCACCGGCAAGCTGGTGGTACACCGGACGATCCAGATCGGTGGCAGCAGCTGCCCCCAGATCCTGTCGTACACCACCTACGGCGGCTACGACACCGGCCCGGACACCGCGCAGTACGTCACGCCGAGCAGGAGCGGGGTGCGCGCCGCGTTCCGCTCCGCCCTGCACCCGTAACCGGGGTAGGCCCGTACCGGTCGGCCCGGCGGGCGTGGTCAGAGGCGCTCGCCGGCGCGGATCTCGGCGGTGACGGTGTTCTCCGCCGGCGCCAGCGGGCAGACCCAGCTGTCGTCGTACCGGCAGGACGGGTGGTACAGGAAGTTGAGGTCGAGCACCAGCCGGTCGCCGGCGCCGCCGAGGTCGGCACCCTTGGCGGTGTCCAGCAGGTAGCGCCCGGCGCCGTAGCTGGTGCGCCCGGCGGTGCCGTCGCGCACCGGCAGGAACAGCCCGCCGCCGTACTGCCGGGTCCACCACACCGCGAGCGTGCCGGAGACCGGCGCGGGCAGCCGCACCGAACCGAGCAGCTCGTAGCTGGTGACCCCGTCGGCGCCGGTGTCCACGTCGCGCCGCTGCGGCGCGTCCGGCGGCGTCACCGGCACCTCGAAGCGCAGCGCCGGATCGTACGGCCAGTAGGGCAGGCCGGTGTCGCGCAACGGATCGGTGGCCGCCAACGGGCTCTGCGGATGCCGGGTGAACAGCGCGTCGCGGCCCACCCGCCACCGGGCGTGCCCGGCGGCCGGCTCGGCGGCGGCGCGCACCTGCGCGTACAGCTCGGCGACGGTGCGGCGCCAGTCGGCCAGCTGCAGCGCGGTGCCCGCGTCGGTCCTCGACTCCATGCCTCGACGCTACCTCGCCCCATCCGCGCAGGCAGGCGGTGCCGTGCCCCTACGGCGGTGCGCGCCCCTCGGGCGCAGGCAGGCGGTGCCGAGCCCCTACCAGCCCAGCGGGCGATGCGAGCCCCTCGGGCGCAGGAGGGGGCGCTAGCCTGCCCGGCCCGCAAAAGCGGGCGCGGCCGGGCGGCGGGCGCCGAAGCTGCCGAGCAGCGACTCCAGTACCGGCAGCGCGCGGGACACCTGCCCGGCCCGGATCAGCGTGTGCCACAGCGGCGAGAGCTTCTTCCAGCCACCCGCGTACGCGAGATGCCGCAGCCGGTCGCGGCCACCGGGCTTGGTACCCGCGCCGCGCCAGATCGCCGACCAGCGGTAGAAGTCCCGGTACGCCCGCCAGTAGCCGTCGGTCAGTTCGGCCGCGGTCAGTCGCGCCGGCCGGTACACCACGTGCCGGGTGTCGTACCGGTCCCAGTCGGTGTGCAGGATCCTGCCGTCGGCCTGCATCCTCTGGTACAGCGCGGTTCCCGGGTACGGCGTCATGATGTGGAAGGTCGCCGTCTCGATCCCCTGGCCCACCGCCCAGTCGACGGTGCGGGAGAACACGTCCGGGCCGTCGTCGTCCATCCCGAACACGAAGCTCGCGTTGACCATCACCCCGGCCTCGTGCAGCCGCCGCGCCACCGCCGCGTAGTCGCGGCCGATGTTCTGCCGCTTGCGCTGCGCCGGCAGGTTCGCGTCGTTGACGGTCTCGAACCCGACGAACAGGCTGCGCAGCCCGGCGGCGACCGCGCGCTCCAGCAGCCCGGGCGCGAGGACCGAGTCGACCGTACCGGCCGCCTGCCAGACCCGGCCCATCCCGCGCATCCCGTCGAACAGTGCCTCGGCGAACCGCCGGTTGCCGAACAGGTGGTCGTCCAGGAAGTACAGGTGCCGGCCGGGCAACCGCTCGATCTCGGCCAGCGCGTCGTCCACCGCCTGGGTGTAGAACGACTTCCCGCCGGTGAAGAACGCGTCCTTGTAGCAGAAGTCGCAGTGGTGCGGGCAGCCGCGGGACACCACCAGCGAGTTCGGCACGAGGTACCGGTGCCGGTCGATCAGGTCGCGGCGCACCGGCGGCAAGCGGAGCAGGGTGCGTTCCCGCGAGACGTACCGGGGCTTCGGCCGGTGCGCCCGGAAGTCGGCGAGGAACCGCGGCCAGGTGTCCTCACCCGGGCCGAGGAAGATCGTGTCGGCGTGCCGGGCCGCCTCGTCCGGCAGCGACGTGACGTGCAGCCCGCCCATCGCCACGTGCACGCCCTTCGCCCGGTACGCCGCCGCGAGCCGGTACGCGCGCCGGGCCGAGGTGATGTACGGCTGGATCACGGCGAGGTCGGGCCGGTCGTCGTCGAGCCGCAACGGCTGCACGTGCTCGTCCACGATCCGCACCTCGTCGGCGTCCGACAGGTACCCGGCGAGGGTGGCCAGCCCGAGCGGCGGGAACAGCGAGTACTTGATCGGGCGCAGCCGCGGGCTCGTCGCCTCGGTCAGCGCCGGCAACACCATCGTGACTCTCATGTCCGGCGAAGGTACGCACCGGATGTGGAGATTCCCGGCAGCCGCCGTGCGCACCGTGCGCCGATACCGTGCGGGTTTCGCCGCCGCTGGCCGTCCCGGCCTCCCCCTCGCCGGCCGGGACGGCCGAGCCGCACCAGATCCGGTGCGGCCCTACGGCGCCAGCAGCGCCCCGACTCCGACCCGCATCTGCCGCTCCCCCGACGCGTCGCCACTCGGCGACGCATGGTGAGCACACCGTAGCGGCCGGGGTGGCCCGGCCAGCTCAGCCGGTCGGCCGGTCGCGGCCGCCGATCGGCTCGCGTCGCATGTCCTGTCGCCCAGCGGTTCCCGTCCCGCGGTCAGCCGCGCGCCGAGCGCGGCGGCGGCGGGCCGGCGTCGTCGTCAGGAACGGGCGGCGAGGGCACCGGTGCTGTCAGGGACGGGCGGCGGGGTAACGGTGCTGTCCGGGCGGCGGCGCGCAGGGCGGCGAGGGTAGCGGTGCTGTCAGGGGCGGGCGGCGGCGCGGAGCGCGGCGAGGGTGGCGCGGATGGCCGGTTGGCGCGCGGCCGCGGACCGCCAGGCTGCGAAGATCCGCCGCACCGGTGCCGGCCGCACCGCGGCGAACCGGACCCCGGCGGGTACCGGATCGCGGCCGAGGCGGGGCAGCAGCGCGACGCCGTGACCGGCGGCGACGAATGCCAGCTGGGTGGCGTGCTCGCCGGCGGTGTGCCGTACCTCGGCGTCCGGAACGGTGCGCCGCAGCCAGTCGTGGCACAGCTGCCCGGCGGGCCAGCCGATCCAGTCGGCGTCGGCCAGCTCGGCCAGGTCCAGCGCCGGCCGCTCGGCGAGCGGATGCTGCGCCGGCAGCGCCACGTCGAACACGTCGTCGACCAGCCCGGTGCGGCCCAGCCCGTCCGGGACGGCCAGTGGCGACTCGGGCCAGTCCTGGGCGATGGCGAGGTCGAGGTCGCCGGCGGCCACGGCCGGCAACGCCACGTCCGGCTCCTGCTCGGCGGTGTGTACCCGTAGCGCCGGGTACCGGTCGTGCAGCGCGCGCAGCGCCGCCGGCAGCAGGCCGCGGGCGGCGGTGGCGAACGCGGCGAGCCGCAGCTCGCCGACCACCGCACCGCGGTACCGGGCCAGATCGGTCTCGACCGCCTCGGCCTGGGCCAGCAGCGCACCGGCGTGCTCGGAGAGCAGCAGCGCGGCGCCGGTGAGCCGGATGCCGCGACCGTTGCGTTCCACCAGCCGCTGCCCGATCTCCCGCTCCAGCCGGCCCATCTGCTGGGAGACCGCCGAGGTGGTCACGTGCAGGGTGGCGGCGGCGCCGCGGACCGAACCGGTGGCGGCGACCGCCCGCAGCATCCGGAGCCGTTCCAGATTGAGCATGTAGCGATGCTACGCGGTCAAGCTCAGACAGTCTCGCTTGTCTGAACTGTTTCGCTCCCGCACAGTGAACGACGACGAAGGGATGGCAGATGACCGACACGTTCCTGCTCGGTGGTGACCTGCCGGTGCGCCGGCTCGGCTTCGGCGCGCTGCGGCTGCCCGGCCGGCCCACCGCGGCCCGCGCGCACTCCGCCGCGGTGGCCCGGCGCGCCGTCGAGCTCGGGGTCACGCTGATCGACACCGCCGACTCGTACGACCTGGGTGACAACGAGACGCTGCTCGCCGAGGCGCTGCACCCGTACCCGGAGCGGCTCGTGCTGGCCACCAAGGCCGGCCGGATCAACCTGGGCAGCCACTGGTACGACTGCGGCCGGCCGGAGTACCTGCGGCAGCAGGCACGGCTGAGCCTGCGCCGGCTGCGGCTCGACCGGATCGACCTGTTCCAGCTGCACCGGATCGACGCCACGGTACCGGCGGACGACCAGTTCGGTGCGCTGCGGCAGCTGCGCGACGAGGGCGTGGTGCGCCACGTCGGGCTGTCCGAGGTGTCGGTGGCGCAGCTCGACGCGGCCCGCCGGATCGTGCCGATCGCCGCCGTGCAGAACCGGTACAACCTGAGCGACCGGCGGCACGACGACGTGCTGGCGTACTGCGAGCGGCACGGCATCGCGTTCCTGCCCTGGCTGCCGGTGGCCCCGGCGACGATCACCCCGGCGGCGCGCACGATCGCCCAGCGGTACGGCGCGACTGCGGTGCAGGTGGCGCTGGCCTGGCTCCTGCACCGCTCACCGGTGCTGCTGCCGATCCCCGGCACGGCGAGCCTCGACCACCTGGCCGAGAACCTCGCCGCCGCGCGGCTGCGACTGTCCACTGAGGACCTCGCCGAGCTGACCGGCGGAGCCGGGTGACACCCGGCGGGGTGGCAGCTGGCCCGAACCGTGATCGCGAACGGCCGGGACCGTTTACGGTGATCCCGTCATCTCATATGCGACTTGGGGGGTGTATGGGATGTCCTTCGTGCGCAGGATCGTCGTCGCCGGGGCGTTCGGTGCCGCCGCCGCATCCCTGGCCCTGTCGTCCGGTGCCGTCGCGGCGCCGGTGGTCGCGGTCGTGGTGCAGGGCAGCACGGTCACCGTCAGTACGTCCGACTGCGCGTCCAGCGGCGCCATCGCGGCGATCCAGACCGGTACCAACGACGCCACCGAGCAGGACATGGTCGGCAACCCGGAGGCGAGCGGGGTGCTGAGCGCGACGTTCAGCAACGTGCAGCCGGGTACCTACACCGCCACCGTCAACTGCAAGGACACCACGCAGCCCGATCCGGGTACGAAGCAGTTCACGGTAACGCCGGGCGGTAACCCGGACACCGGTGACGGCGCGACCGCCCGGCTCGGCCGCGGCACCACCGCGCTCGCCGCGGCCGGCCTGGGCGTGCTCGGCGTGACCCTGGCCGGCGGGGTCGTCCTGCTGGTACGGCGGCGGCCGAACGGGGAGTGACGCGTCACGGTGCCGGGTCGCGGGCTGCCCGGGCACCGGGACGGAGGGGTGATGCAGCAGCCGGCGAGCGGCCCCGACGGCCGGGACTCCGAGGCCCCGACCGTCCAGTTCCCGGCGCCCGAGGCCCCGACGCCCGAGGCTCTGGCGCCCGAGGTCCCGACGTCCGAGCTCCCCGCGCCCGAGGTCGCCGCCCCGGTGTCTGCGACCGCCGAGTGCGGCACGGAACCCGAGCCGACCGGGGAACGCGCGCCGCGCGCGGAACCCGAGCGAGCGGAACGCGCGCCGCGCGCGGAACCGGAGCGGGTCGTGGAACGCGAGGGGCCGCCGCCGGCCGAATGGGAGCCGCTGGCGCACGGCGGTGCGGCGGGCTGGCGGACCGTGCTCGGCGTGCTGCTGGTCCTGGGCGGGGTGCTCGGCGCGATGCTGCTGGTCCTCGCGATGATGCGCGCCCCGACGCCGCCGCCGCAACCGACCGCGGCGCAGGCGCCACCGAGCAGCGTCGTCGCACCGACCGCCACCGCGCCGCCATCGCCGGCACCGGCGGCCGCCGCGTCGCTCCCGCCGTCGGCGCCGGTACGCATCGACGTGGACCGGGCGCGGATCCACGCGCCGATCATCGCCACCGGCCTGGACGCGGACGACACCGTCGCGGTGCCGCCGATCGACCATCCGTACCTGACCGGCTGGTACGACCGGAGCGTGGCGCCGGGGCAGGAAGGCGCCGCCGTGCTCCTCGGCCACGTCGACTCGCGCCGGACCGGGCCCGCCGTCTTCTACTACCTCGGTACGCTCACCCGCGGCGACACCATCGAGATCACCCGGGCCGACCACCGCGTGGCGGTGTTCACCGTCGACGGCGTCGCCGGGTACCCGAAGACCGAGTTCCCGGCCACCGCGGTGTACGGCCCGACCACCGGGGCGCGCCTGCGGTTGGTGACCTGTGGCGGCGCGTTCGACGAGCGCAGCCACAGCTACGAGCGCAACGTGGTGGTCTTCGCGAGCCTGTCCTCGTCCCACCCGGAGACGGCCGCCGAAGCGGCCCGGCCGCTGGTGACCCGGCCACCGAGCTGACGCGCGTTCGCACCGCGATGAGCAGGAACGACAGGCGACGATCGCGCTGGCCCAGCAGCTCCACCGAGGAATCCAGGCAATCAGGTCCGGGACCGGCCGCGATGTGGCCGGTCTCGCCACGGCCCGCCTCCGTCGCCCGCCGTACGCTCCGACCGGTAAGAATGGCCGCATGGATCTGCTGCTGCTGTCGAACTCCCGTACCCACGGCTACGGCTACCTCGAGCACGTGCGCGACGAGGTCACCGAATTCCTGGCCGGTGCCACCGAACTGGTCTTCGTGCCGTACGCGCTGCGCGACCACGACGCCTACACCGCCACCGTGGCCGACGCGCTGCGCCCGCTCGGGGTGGCGGTCACCGGCGTGCACACCGCCGCCGACCCGGTGGCCGCGGTGACCGCGGCCGAGGCCGTCTTCGTCGGCGGCGGCAACTCGTTCCGGTTGCTGAAGACGTTGCAGGACACCGGGGTACGGGACCCGATCGCCGGCCGGGTGCGGTCCGGCGCGCTGCGCTACATGGGCGCCTCGGCGGGTACGAACATGGCCTGCCCGACGCTGCGCACCACCAACGACATGCCGATCACCGAGCCCGACTCGTTCACCGCGCTCGGGCTGGTGCCGTTCCAGATCAACCCGCACTACGTCGACCCGGACCCGTCGTCGACCCACATGGGCGAGACGCGGGAGCAGCGGATCACCGAGTTCCTGGAACAGAACGACGTGCCGGTGCTCGGCATCCGCGAGGGCGGACTGCTGCGGGTGCGCGACGGATCGGCCCGGCTCGGCGGCGTGAAGGGTGCCCGGCTGTTCGCCCGCGGCGCGCAACCGCGGGAGTTCGCGCCGGGTGACGACCTCTCGTTCCTGCTGTCCGGCACGCCGCGGTTCGACGTGCCCGCCTGACGACCGCTACCGGCCCGTCGATCCGGCGCTGCGGTGCCGTGCCGCCGATCCGGCGGGCCGGCGCGACGTGGCACCGATCCCGCTGGCCGGCGCGACGGGCGCCGATCCGGCCGGCGGGTGCGGCGCGGCCGGAGGCGTGGTGCCGGCCCGCCGCCCCATGGCGAAACGGCGGGCCGGGGTCGAGGTGGTCGGTCCGTCCGGGACCGACCGGTCACGCGTTGCCCTGGGTCTGCAGCGCGGTCATCGGCCCGTACCGGTGCACCAGGTGGTCGAACTCGGCCTGGTCGTGGAACCGTAGCGCGCCGCGGCCGAAGTCCTTCGCCACCTCGATGCAGAACCGTACCGCGGACTCCACACTGGACAGTTGGGTGGCGCCGGTGGCGGAGCCGGCCACCGGCGTCTCGGTCGTGATCGCGACCCCGACCACCGGCGCCGCGGTCGACGTGGTCGGCTGCAGGATCGAGTTGACGTGGTAGGCGCCGTTGCCGTACGGGGTGATGTCGGCCATGGCGAGCGGCAGCACCGTCGGCAGCGAGCCGGTGACCCGCTGCTGCACCGCGAGCAGGTCCTCCGACACCCGCAGGATCCAGCCCTGCTTGACCGTCGGTGAGATCGCGAACCCGTTGACGTTGACGATCCGGTTGCCCTTGGTGGTGTCCACCGAGAGCACCGCGTCGGCGCCCGGATCGACCTCGTGCTCGTTCATCGCGGCCAGGTCGACCGGCGAGTCCATGAACGGTACCGGGTCGTGCGGCCGGGTCGGCGCGTCCGGGCAGATGTGCGTGGCGACGACGACGTCGCCGTCCAGCACGTCGCCGCGGGCGTGCATGGCGGACAGCTTCGCGGCGACCGCCACCGCGGTCAGCGCACCGTCGCCGTCGGAGACGAAGCCGATCTGCTCCGGCCGGGCGCCGAGGCCGCCGAGCCGACCGATCACGCCGAGCGTCGGCGCGTCGCCACCCGCACTGCGCCCGCGCCGGCCCGGGATCGTCAGCCGGACGAAGTCGGTGCTGCCCTTGTCGCCGCGCACCGTGTGCACGGCTGGCGTCGACGCACCGCAGTCGACCAGGTACTTCGCCACCGCGTCGCCGGTGACGGCCGGGTCGTCGAGCAGCTCGTACGCGTCGATCACGTGCCGCCAACTCATGGGTCCCCCTTGCATTCTGTCCTGTGTGGAGTGTCTGACCGCTCAGCGCATCGCGTCGGGGATGCACGCCGAGGTCGTCGCGATCTGGTACCTGGCCCGGATCGCCGCGCCGTGCGCGCCGACGAACGCGGGATCGTCGCTGGTGACCACCCGGACGATGCCCAGCAGCGGGTCGCTCATCGTCGTTGCTCCCCTCCTTGCGCTCCGCCCGGTGCCGCGCCGGCACCGGGTGGGTCAGGCGACCAGTTCACCGGCGAGGCGGGCGACCACCGACCGGGCCAGCAGTACCGGTACGCCGGCGGCTTCGGTTGCGGCGGCCCGCATCGCCGCGGTGTAGCCCATGCAGTCGAGTACGATGCGCCTCGCCCCGTCCGCGGCCAGCCGGGCCGCGGCCGCGGCGACCGTGGCCGGCGCGCCCGGCGCGTACGGGGTCGCCGCGGTCACCGTGACCGCACCGACCACCGGCGCCCACTTCCGGTGGCTCATCGACACCTGCGCCGGGAGCGGGCACACGACGCCGACCGGCTCGCCCGCGCACAGCGCCGCGACCCCGCCCAGCAGCAGCGGTTCGGCGAACAGCAGCGGCCGGTCGTGCGACAGCGGCGGGAACGTGCCGGTGCACACCACCAGGGTGGCGTCCACGCCCGGCTCCACCGCGGCGACGGCCCCCTGCACCGCGGCGATCGCAGCGTCGTGGTCGAGCAGCACCGCGACACCGTCGGCGAGCCGGGTGGTCAGGACCTGTTCGGCGCCCTCGGCTGGGGCGAGCGCGGCGATCTGCGCCGCGCTCATCCCGTCCAGGGCGCCGCGTTCGACCACCGAACCGGCGCCGATGCCCAGCGGCGCCAGCAGCTCCGGCACCATGTCCACCCGCGGCGACTGGCCGATGGTGACGAGCCCGAGCCTGCTCATCCGTCCTCCCGGGCCATCCGCAGCAGCGTGTCCAGCACGGCCGGCGTCTCGCGCAACCCGTCGTGCTGGTAGGCGCTGGTGATCCACGGACGCACGTTGCCGACCAGGTCCGCGGTGGCCAGCGACAGTTCGCGCGGCACGTACATGTCGTCGTGGTAGATCGCCGCGTACACCGGGACCTCGTTGCGCCGCAACCGGTCCACGTCGTACAGGGCGGGCCAGTCCGGCTTCCGCGCGAGCAGCTGCGCGGCCGCCGCGAGCGGCACCAGCGCCGGGTCCTCGGCGAAGTGGAACGGGTGGTAGGTCTCGCCGGTGAACAGGAAGTCCGGGCGGTCCACCGCGAACGCCGCGCGCTGCTGGTACTCGCGTTCCGCGGCCCAGTCCGACGCCGCGCCCTGGTTGTAGATCAGCTCCTGGAACACCGCGTACAGCGGGCGGGTGGCGAGCGACACCTCGGCGTGCACGCCGGCGAGGAACGTGTCGGACAGTTCGTCGCCGACGAACGCCTCGTCCAGCAGGAAGTGCAGCGCGTCGAAGCTGCTGCGCTGGCCGAGCCCGACGCCGAGGCCCTGGAACCGGCGCGGCGACAGCCGTTCCCCGGTGGGCAGCCGCACGTCGTGCTCGGCCAGGTGGCCGGCGATGCGGGCGGCGAGCGCGCGATCGTGCCGGTACCGGTCGAAGTAGCGGCCGTTGCGTTCGGCGATCCGGTCGAAGGTCAGCCGGTACACGTCGGCCGCCGAGGCGGTCGGCGAGGACAGCCCGCCGGTGACGAACGCGCGGCGGATCCCCTCCGGCGCGGTGGACAGGTAGGTGAGCGTGATGAACCCGCCGTAGCTCTGCCCGAGCGTGTCCCACGGCGCGCTGCCGGCGAGCTCGCGGCGGAGCAGCTCCGCGTCGGCCACGATCGAGTCCGCGCGAAAGTGGGTGAGGTACCCGGCCTGTGCGGCGGCGTCCCCGCGGCGCGGCAGGGTCTGCCGGTTGACCGGGGTGGACCGGCCGGTGCCGCGCTGGTCGAGCAGCACCACCCGGTAGTCCTCCAGGGCACGACCGACGAACCCGCCGCGGTTGGCCGGCCGGACCGCCTTGCCGCCCGGACCGCCCTGCAGGTACAGCAGCCGGGGCAGCTCACTGTCCACCTTGGACGCATCGACCAGCTCGCGGGCGAACAGCTCGATCGTCTCGCCGGACGGGTTCGCGTGGTCCAGCGGTACCCGGAGCACGTGGTCGGTGTAGACCACGCCGTGCTGGCGGAAGCTGCCGGTGATCATCAGTACCCCGCAATCTGCAGTCGGTGACAGATCTCGACCAGCGTGGGATGCACGTACCGGCCGTCGACCTCGATGGCCTCGCCGTCCAGCTCGATGGTCGGGTTGAGCAGGCTGCCGTCGGTGTGCGCCGGCGCGACCCAGTGCTCGCCACCGATCCAGGCACCCTTGGTACCGATGCCGAGTTCCACGCAGCCGAACACCCTCTCGTCCTCGACGATGCGGCCGGTGGGCTTCGTGACGCCCGGATTGAAGCCGAGCGACCAGTGCGCGACCCGGTACATGTTCTCGCCGGTGGGCAGCGCGGCCTGGGCAGCCATCCAACGCCGGAACGTCGCGGCGTCCGCGCCGTCGCCCTCGATCGAGGTCACCACACCGTTCTCGACGGCCATCCGGACCGGGGCCCGGAGCAGGCCGAGCTCGTTCGGTGGCCAGCACGCGCCGTCGAAGACCAGCACGCCCTGTTGCGTTTCCTCCAGCGGGTTCCAGGAGATCTGCCCGGCGAGCATCACCGTCTCCCCCGGCTTCTCCGCCGGCTTGCCGCGCAGGTTCACCGGCCGGTTCCCGTTGCGCGCCCGCAGATCCGTACCGGCGGGCGTGGTGATGTGCACCTCGTCGGCGGCGGACAGCAACGCCACGAGCGCCCGGCCCAGCTCCGTGGTACCGGCGAAGTCGACCTTGCCGACGGTGTCGACCAGCAT
This sequence comes from Actinocatenispora sera, assembly GCF_018324685.1. NCBI lineage: Bacteria > Bacillati > Actinomycetota > Actinomycetes > Micromonosporales > Micromonosporaceae > Actinocatenispora > Actinocatenispora sera. The sequence goes on from NZ_AP023354.1 coordinate 5,975,352, forward strand.
CTGCACGTCCATCCCGGTCAGGTTGGCGTACCGGGCGCCGGCGGCCATCGCGGCCCGGAACGCGTCCGAGTGCATGATGTAGCTCAGCGCGTACTCGATCCACACGTCGGCGTGCGCGATCGCGCCGGCGACCGGTGCCGGTGGCTCCATCGCCACGGTCGGCCGGGTGTCGTACCGGATCACCGTCGGGACGGCACCGGCCGCGGCCGCCGCCTGCGCGGTCAGCTCGATCACCCGGGCGTCGGTGGCCGTGTCGCCGGTGATGACCACGTTCTCGCCCGGCCGGACGAGCATGATCTCCTCGACCAGCTTGCGGGCGCCCAGTGCCGCCTCGAACGACAGGTACTCCGGCCGCGACTCGATCCGACTCGTCACTTCCACGATGGCATCAACCCTTCACGATCCGGCTCACGTCGGTGACCGAGCTGCCGGCGATTAGGCCGGCTCCGAACAGGTTCAACTCGTTCGCTGCCTTGTCCTTCCCGCGCACCCGGGACCAGACGATCCGGAACGCGAGCGCGCCGAACACGAACCAGCACGCGTACGGGGTGAGGATCAGCAGGCCGGTCGCGAGCAGCACGCCCATCTGCCGGTTCGGGCCGCCGATCAGCTGGATCGCCGCACCGGGGATCGCCCACAGCAGGATGTTGACGAGCATCGAGGTGTCGGTCAGGCCGTGCCTGACGGTGTCCGCGTACACCTTGGCGACCGGCGGGATCTGGCCGGAGTCGAAGTACGACTGCCACACCAGCGCGACCACGATCAGCGCGACGGCGAACCCGACCAGCCCGGCGATGTACTGCTGCTTGCGGCCGGCGCGCTCCACCAGCCGGTGCGGAACCCCGCCCTGCCGGACGATCCAGCCGGCCTTGAAGTCGTACCCCATGTCGGCGAACGCCGGGCCGGTCGCCGCCACGTACGCGACGAACAGCGCGAGCGGCACCGTCGGGAACCCGATGACCAGTCCCAGTACCAGGAAGATCAGCGTCACCGCGAACGCCGGGAACCAGCCGGAGTGCATCGCGGCGAGGCCGACGATCAGCTCGTGCACCAGCGCGGCGAACCCGGCCAGCAGACACCAGCCGATCAGCGCCGGTACGGAGAAGTGCCCGATCAGGCCGCCCAGCAGCGCCACGACAACGGCGCCGAGCGCGAACAGCACGTACCCCTCGCCCAGCGCGCGGCGCAGCCCGCGGGCGTCGACGCCGGGTGCGTCGTCGACCAGCCCGGGTGCCGCGGCCTCCGCCTCGGGGGACGGTTCCGGGGCGGGCTTGCCGCGGTCCCGGCGGAACAGCAGCACCAGCGCCTGGATCAGCGCCACCAGCCCGGCGCCGACCATCATCCCGTGCGGGATGTACATGGCGTTGAGGTCGACACCGAACCACTCCTGCGCGTACTGCCGGAAGCCCAGCCCGGTGCCGAACATGGCGAGCGCCCAGATGTTGCCGATCAGCGCGACGCCGGCGGCGGAGAACGGCAGCGCCGCTCCGGCGATCTTGACGAACGAGCCGGCGAAGCCGACCAGTCCGGAGAGCCCGAGCAGCGCCGCCTTCCGGCCGCCCTCGTCGCCGGCGATCATCGTCTCTGCGGCGGCGACCCCGGCGGGCCAGGTCGACTTCGCCGGGTACAGCTTGGAGTCGAACACCCGGAACAGCACCCAGGCGTCGACGGCGAGGCCGATCGCGGCGCCGGCGAGCATGGGCCACACGAGGTCGCGGCGACCGATCAGGAACGGTACAGCGATCGGCACCAGCAGCGAGTTCGCCGCGGCGAACGTGGCGCCGGAGATCGCGCTCTGCACCAGGTTCTGCCGGTGGATCGAGCGCATCTTGCGTAACTGGTTGAGCGGGATCCGGCCGACGAGCATCGCCACCAGCGCGCCGATGACGGCGGTGTTGGCCGAGATGCCCAGCGTGGTGATCAGGTGCAGCCCGATGAAGGCACCGAGCACCGACAGCGCGATCGTGAGGATCAGCACCACCGGTTCGACGGTGCGCGGATGCGACTCGGCACCGTGCAGGACGGCGCCCTTCGGGATCGTCGGGTTGGCCATGACTCTCCTTTGGCGTGGCGTGTCGCCGCTACGTGGCATCGCGGCGGGTCGCCGCTACGTGGCATCGCGGCGGGTCGCCGCTACGTGGTGTCGCCGTCCAGCAGCCGGGTCAGCGCCGCGCCGGCGGCGCGCACCCGGTCGGCGACGCGATCAACCTGTCCCGACATGCGGTCCTGCGGCCCGATCACGACCAGCGAGCCGACGATGTCGCCGGCCGCGAAGACCGGCGCCGCCACCGACGTCACGTTGGCGTCGAACTCGCCGTGCGAGACCGCGATGCCTTCTGCGCGGACCCTGGTGTACCGGTCCGTGAGCTGGTCGGGCGACACGATCGTGCGATCGTTGAACCGCTCCAGCGGTCCCGCGCCGAACAGCTGGTCGATCTGGTCCTCCGGGTAGAAGGCGAAGATCGCGTGGCCGGCCGCGCCACCGTGGCCGGGGATGGTCTCCCCCACGGTGGCCGAGTAGCGGACCGGGCCGGTCGAGTCCACCGCGAGCACGCACCGGTAGTGCGCACCGTGCGGCACGTTCAGCACGGAGCTCTCGCCGAACTCGTCGACCAGCTCGGCGAGCAGCGGTCGGGCCGCCGTCTCCAGGCCGCCGCCGCGTTCGGCGGTGCGGGCCAGCACGGCGATGGCCGGGCCGAGCCGGTAGCGCCGGCTGTGCGGGTCGGCGAGCACGAAGCCGCGGCCGGCGAGGGTGGTCAGCAGCCGGTGCACGCCCGCCTTGTCCAGGCCGAGCTCGCGCGCCAGGTCGCTGACGCCCCACTCGGGTCGGCGCTGGAACGCCAGCAGCACCCGCAGCGCGCGATCGGCGGTCCGGGCCGGACCGCGATCGCCGTCACCGGTCGCGCTCATGGAGCCTCCGTTCCACGTGTTTCAATAATTGAAATGCTGTTCAATTATCTGACACGCATGCGGCGAATAGTGCCTCGCCCGGCGTGCCCGGTCAACCGTTTCCGCTGCTGAATCGGTTCCCCGGGGTCGACCGGATCTCCCCATCCGGGGCGATACCGCTCAACCGGGCCGCTGATCTTGACGCGCAGACAGTTAACCGCTATCTATATGGTTAACGGTTAGGGGTGGCGGTGCAGGACGTGGTGTTGGCCCTGTTGGCCAAGGAGCCCGCACACGGGTACCAGCTGCGCGCGCGGTTGCGCGACGCGCTGGGCCCGCTGGGCGGGGAGCTGAACGCCGGCCAGGTGTACGTCACGCTGGCCCGGCTGGAGAAGGCCGGCCTGGTGTCGGCGGAGCAGCACGCCGATCGCACCGAGCGGGACCGCAAGACGTACGCACTGACCGCGGCCGGCCAGCGCCGGGTCGCCGAGTGGGTCGACGAGGTCAGCTGGCCACGGCCGGACCTGGCCGAGTTCCATCTCAAGCTCGTCGCGGTGGCGGCCAGCCGGCTGGCCGACCCGGTCGCGGTGATCGACGCGCAGCGCCGCGAGCTGCTGCGCCGGTTGCGGGACGTCCAGACCGCGGCGCTGGCCGAACCGGACGACTCGATGGCCGCACTGCTGTTGGAGGGGATCGTGCTGCGGTTGCAGGCCGACCTGCGCTGGTTGGAAGCGTGCGAGAAGACCTGGGTGCCGCGCCGGAGGGACGCGTGAGCGGGGCACAGTTCGCGATCCAGGCGCGGACGCTGCGCCGGGAACACGGCGAGGAACGCACCCTGGTGCGCGCGGTCGACGAGATCGACCTGGACGTACCGACCGGGCAGGCGCTCGCGGTGACCGGCCCCAGCGGCTGCGGCAAGTCCACCCTGCTGCACCTGCTCGGCGGCCTGGAACGGCCCACCGGCGGCGCCCTGTGGCTTGCCGGCCGCCGCATCGACGGGCTGAGCGAACGCGCCCTGGCCCGGCTGCGGCGCCGCGCGGTGGGGTTCGTGTTCCAGTCGTTCCACCTGGTCGAGGAGCTGTCCGCGGTGCAGAACGTCGAGCTGCCGGCGCTGCTCGCCGGCGCCTCGCCGCGCGCCGCCCGCCGGCGGGCCGCCGAGCTGCTCGACCGGGTCGGCCTGGCCCGCCGGTCCGCCCACCTGCCGGCGGCGCTGTCCGGCGGCGAGCGGCAGCGGGTCGCCATCGCCCGGGCACTCGCCAACGCCCCGCTGGTCGTCCTGGCGGACGAGCCGACCGGAAACCTGGACAGCGCCGCCGCCCGCGAGGTGCTGCGGCTGTTCGAGGAGCTGCGCCGGGGTGGCCAGACGTTGGTCATCGTCACCCACGACGACCGGGTGGCGGCCACCGCCGACCGGCTGATCGCGATGCGCGACGGCGCGTTCGTCGACGACGTCTGGCTGGCCGGGGCCGCACCGGGCATCCCGACCGCGCTGAGCGGGCCGGGTGCGGGTTCGACCGGGCTGGGCGGCCTGCTCGGAATGGACGGCTGAGGTGCGGGGGCGACTCGTCCTGGCCGGCCGGCTGATCACCACCGATCTGCGCCGCTGGCCGCTGCCGGCGGTGCTGTTCGTGCTCGTGGTCGGGGCCGCCACGGCGAGCCTGGCCGCGGGCATGGCCTTGGGCGAGACCACCCGGGCCGACTACGCCGCGACCCGGGCCGCCACCAACGGCCCGGACCTGATGATCCTGACCGCGGACCAGCTGCCGGTCGAGCGCGCGGCGCTGCGCTCGATCGCCCGCCGGGACGGCGTCACCGGCCACGTCGGGCCGTACCGGCTGCTGCGGGGCGCGACGCTGACCGCGCACGGGCACCGGATGACGGCGACGGTCGAAGGCCGCAGCACCGCGCCCAGCGCCGTCGACCAGCCCCGGGTGACGTCCGGGCACTGGCTGCGGCCCGGCGGAGCGGTGCTCGAACGCGGCTTCGCCGCCGCCCTGCACGTCCGGGTCGGCGAGCGCGTCACGCTGGCCGGCCGGACCTTCCCGGTCGTCGGCATCGCGGTCACCACCGCCACCGGCATCTACCCCAACGCCGGTCTCGACGTCGGCCCGAACGACTACGCCGGGCTGGTGTGGCTCACCGACGCCGACACCCGCCGGTCGACCAGGCCGGAACTGCGCCCCGGATACGCGATGGGGCTCACGCTCGCCGACCCGGACGTCAAGGCGTTCCAGAACACGATCCGGCCGGCGCTGCGGGCGAACCCGGACGTACGGGTCAACACCCGCGGCCGGCGCACCACCGAGGACAGCAGCAACCGGGTACTTGCCAACAGCGAGGCCGTGTTGCAGATCGGCGGCTGGTTGATGGCCATCGCCGGGCTTGCCGGGCTGGTCAGCCTGTCGACCCTGCGCTCCGACCAGCAGCTGCGCCGGGCCGGCCAGCTCAAGGCGGCGGGCGCGACACCGGGGCTGATCGGCACCGTACTGCTCGCGCAGTACGTGCTGCTCGCCCTCGGCGCGGCGGCGCTGGGACTGCTCGCCGCCTGGTCGATGGTGTCGGCGGCCGGGCACCCCAGCGACAGCCTGCTGCATGCCCCGGTGTCGGTCGGTGCCGGAACCGCGGTACCGGTGTGCGTGCTGGCGCTGCTGATCGCGCTGCTGACCTCGGCCGGCCCGGCGATCCGGGTCGCCCGCACGCCGACCGTGGCCGCGCTGGCGGGCCGCGGCGGCCGCGGGCCGACCCACCCCGCCGGGCTGACCGGCCTGGTCGGCGCGCTACCGGTACCGCTGATGCTCGGGCTGCGGCTCGCCGCCCGCCGGCTGCGCCGCGCCGTGCTCACCGCCGCCGGCGTCGCCGCGGTGGCCGCCGTGATCGCCGGGCTGCTGTGCTGGCACGCGCAACCCCAGGCGGGCGCCCTGAGCGTACGCGCCACGCACACGTACCACGCGATCCTCGCGATCACCGTCGCGCTGGTGGCGCTGGCGGCGCTGGACGCGGTCGTGATCGTCTGGTCGACCGCGCTGGACGCTCGGCGTTCGCTCGCCGTCGCGAGGGCGTTCGGCGCCACGCCGGCCCAGGTCACCGCGGCGCTGGTGCTCGCCCCGCTGCCGGCGGCCGCCGCCGGTGCCGCCGTCGGTATGCCGACCGGGCTCGGCCTGTACTGGCTGGTGTCCAGCGCCGGTGCCCGGATGGACGCGACGCCTCCGACCTGGTGGCTGCTGGCCGGCGGCGCCGCGATCGTGCTGGGCGTCGCGGCTCTCGGTACGATCCCGGCCCGCCTGGACGCCCGCCGCCCGGTGACGCCGATCCTCGACGCCGAAACTCGCTGACGAACCGCCGCAGCACGCCGACCCGGCGCTTCGAACGGACTAGCCTCGTGGCGGGCGGACCTCGGCTGCGATCACCGGATGGAGTTCATGGTGTCCGATACCACCTGCCACATGTCGATCTCCCTGGACGGCTTCGTCGCCGGGCCCGACCAGAGCCGCGCGGACCCGCTCGGCAAGCGCGGGCCGGAGTTGCACGGCTGGCACCTCGGCGACCCGCGGGCCAACGAGGCGGACCGGACCGCGAACGGATGGCTGATGCGTCCGAGAGGGGCGTACGTCATGGGTCGCAACATGTTCGGCCCGGTCCGCGGAGACTGGGACGAGGACTGGTCCGGCTGGTGGGGCCCCGAGCCGCCAACCACGCGCCGGTCTTCGTGCTGACCCATCACCCGCACGAGCCGATCCCGATGGACGGGGGAACCACGTTCCGCTTCGTCACCGACGGCTTCGACGCCGCGTACTCCGCGGCGCTCGAGGCCGCCGGCGACCGGGGCGTGGACATCGCCGGCGGCGCCTCGACGGTCCGGCAGGCACTCGCCGCCGGGGTGATCGACGAGCTCACCCTCGACATCGCGCCGGTGCTGCTCGGCTCGGGTGAGCGGCTGTTCACCGGGGTCGACTTCGACTTCGAACCCGTCGAGGCGCTGCACTCCCCGCTGACCACCCACATCCGCTACCGCCGCACGAGCTGACCCCGGGCCGTCCTCGTACCGCGCAGCAGGGCGGTCGTTCCGTGGTAGGCCCGTGCGCGGCGCAGCGCGGTCGGCCAGTGCCCGCGCACCCCTGCATGCCACCGAAGCAGTCGCTCCGTGCGCGGCGCGGTTGGCATACTCGGCGGTGAGAGGGCCAGCCGCCCTTCGTACGACGCGGAGGGGCGCCGTGGCAGACAAGGAAGCCGGGTCGGGCTGGGCGTTGCGGCCTGCCGTCGACGCCGATCTCGACGTGCTGGTGGAGCTGCGGGCGACGGTGATGCGCGCGGACCTGATCCGGCTCGGGCGGTACGACGAGCACCGGGTGCGGCAGCGGCTACGCGACGGCTTCGACCCGCGGTACACCTCGGCGATCGTCGCGGCCGGCGAGGTGATCGGCTGCCTCACGGTTCGCCCGGCCGACGACGGGTGGTGGCTGGAGCACTTCTATCTTGCTGCGCACCGGCAGGGCGGCGGCATCGGCTCCGCGGTACTGCGCGGGGTGCTCGCCCGCGCCGACGCCCAACGGCTGCCGGTGCGGCTGGTCGTGTTGCAGGGCAGTGCCGCGCGCCGGCTCTACGAGCGGCACGGGTTCGTGTTCGAGCGCGAGGACCCGGTGGACGTGTACCTGATGCGCCCGGTCGCCGCGGCGACACCGGCCTGACCCCGGAGCGGTCTCGCCGCGGCGCCGCACACCCCGGACCCGCCCGCGCAACGGCACCGTTGGGGCGCCGCACATCTCCGGTGGCGCAGGCGATACCGGACCGCACGGGCCGTAGGGTCGGTCGGCATGAGTACGCATGATTACCTGGCCGAGCTGTTCTCGCTGGACGGACTGGTGGCGGTGGTGACCGGCGGCAGTTCCGGGATCGGCCGCGGCATCACCGACGCGCTGGCCCGGGCCGGCGCCAGCGTGGCGGTGGTCGCCCGAACCCGCTCCGCGCTGGACGCCACCGTGCGCGAACTGACCGCGGCCGGCTGCCGGGCCGCCGCTGTCGACGCCGACCTCGCCACCCGGGACGGGGTACGGGCGGCCGCCGAGCGGGCGGTCGCGGCGTTCGGCGAGCCGGACATCCTGGTCAACTGCGCCGGGATCAACCTGCGGCCGCCGATGGGCGAGCTGACCGAGCAGGACTGGGACACCACGATGGCGGTCAACCTGACCGCGCCGTACCTGCTCGGGCAGCGGTTCGGGCCGCGGATGGCCGAGCGCGGCTTCGGCCGGATCATCCACATCACCTCGCAGCAGGCGCATCGCGCGTTCGTCGACAGCGGCGCGTACGGGGTGTCCAAGGGCGGCCTGGAGTCGCTGGCCCGGTCCCAGGCGGAGGCGTGGTCGCGGCACGGCGTCACCTGCAACACGCTGGTACCGGGGTTCGTGCTGACGCCGCTGAACGCGCGGCTCTCGGCCGACCCGGAGCGGGTGGCCGCGCTCGCCGAACGCACCATGGTCGGCCGCAACGGCCGGGCGGACGACTTCGCGGGCGCCGCGGTGTTCCTCGCCAGCCGCGCCGCCGGCTACGTCACCGGACAGTCGATCTTCGTCGACGGCGGGTTCTCGGTGCACTGACCCGGTTGCGCCCCAGCGCGTTCGGCGGCTGGGCAGGGCGCGTGATCGGCGCGTGAGTGACGTGTGATCCGGCCGGTCGACCATGTGAGCCATCCCGGCACAACCCATCTTGTTGGAAGGGAGGCCTGCGGATGAGTTGGCGGAACAGGATCACCGCGGTCGCGGCCGCGAGTGTTCTCGCAACCGGACTCGTCGGAGCCGTCGGTGCGGCCCCGGCGGCCGCCGAGGCGCCACCGAGTTGTTCCAGCACCGTCCAGATCGGCTCGACCGCGCACCTGACCGTCGGAGGTCAGACGTTCGCGTCGATCAAGCAGTTCAAGGGATGCGGGAAGAACTGGGGATACGTCTACGTCTGGGCCGGTTACCGTAGCTCGCACGGCTCCTGGAGCGACTGCGCCGCGGTCTCGGTCACCAACTCCTCCGGCACCGGCGAGCACGATCTGACCGGGCTGAGGTGCACCACGAACAAGGTCGAGACGTGGTCGAGCGGAACCGACACGCTGTCCCAGTGCACCGAGGCATCCGGCATGTACGGCGACGACCCGCTGGGGCCCGTCGTCGGCTGGGTGTCCACCAGCGTGCGGTGCTGAGCCGCGCGAACCCGAGCAGACGCTGCGTCGTGGATCGATGTCCACCCGAGGACAAGGAGAACGACACGTGAAACTCGTCAAGCGCATCGTGACAACGGGGTCCGTGGTGCTGGGCCTCGCCCTGCCCGTCCTGACGATCGCCACCCCGGCCAGCGCCGCGGCCCGCGACGGCGTCTGCCAGAGCGGGGAGTTCTGCTACTACTACAACAGCAACGAGGCAGGATCCGTCTCGGACTTCACCGGCTCGGTGAGCAACTACGGAACCACCGAGCCGACGTGCTACGACTTCAAGGGCTCCGGTGCCGGCCAGGGCACCTGCATCAAGAACAATGCCGCCTCGGTGTGGAATCGCAGCAGCGTGACGGTGCGGGTCTACTACAACAGCGACTACGGCGGCACGTACCAGAGTTTCGCGCCGGGAGCCAAGGGCAATCTCAACTCCACCCTGAAGAACAACAACGCCTCGCACCTGTTCGTGACGTCGGGGAGCGGCTGCTCGACCGCCGGCCTCGGTGATCCGCGCACCTGCGCGGGGGCCGTCTCGTGGGCCACGTCGCACGAGACCACCTCGTACCACTCCGACTACTACAACCGGTGCGACCATGTCGTCGGCCTCGCCTACGGCTTCAGCGCATCCGGCTCGACCACGGCCTACAACCACTGGCTGGCCGTACCGTCGTCGTACAAGCACGCCGGTGACCGCAGCGTTCCGGCGGGTGGTCTGGCGTTCTTCGGCGGCGGCGCCGGGCACGTGATGATCTCCATCGGTAGCGGCAAGTTCGTCTCCACCGACATCGGCGGCAACGGCACCCTGACCGAAACCACGATCGCGACGATCGAGAGCAGGTGGGGAAAGCCCTACCTCGGTTGGACGCAGCCCTGGTTCCAGGCCAACCACTAGGGTCTGTTGACCGATGGGTCCCGGCGCACCGAGGTGCGCCGGGGCCCTGCACGCTGCGCGGTGCTACCCGGGCGCGGCATCGAGCCCACGCAACAGCTCGCGGGGCTCGGCGGCACCGGGATCGTGGAGCTCGTCGAAGATCCGCACCGCCGTTCGCCAGGAACGGCGGGCAGCGGCCCGGTCACCCGCGCGGTTCTGGCAGCGGCCCAGCATCACCATCGTCTGTGCCTGCCCGTGCCGGTTGCCGGCCGCCTCGTACCGCCGGAACGCGTCCGTCAGAGCCTCGGTCGCGAGCCGGTGGGCGCCGACGCTCTCGTACACCAGGCCCAGGTTGCCGAGGGTGGTGGCCTCGCCGTACCGATCGCCGATCTCGCGGTAGATGTCGAGGGCTTCCCGGTAGTGCCGGACGGCCGCATCGTGGTCACCGAGTTCGGCCAGGCACAGCGCCAGGTTGGCGGTGGCCAGACCGACGCCCTGGCGGCTGCCCGACCGCACGTGGCTGGCACGTACCTCGGCGAACATGTCGCGCGCCAACGCGAACTTGCCCAGCTCTCCGTACACGACGGCGAGACTGTTCATCGTGACCGGTTCGCGCTGCGTGTCGCCGGTCGCCCGATGCAGCTCCAGCGCCTGCCGGTAGTGCTCGATCGCCTCGGTGTACCGTCGGCTCTCGCACAGCGCGGTGCCCAGGCAGGCCAACAGCGCGCCCTCGGCCCGGCGATCACCGGCACGACGCGCGCAGGCCAGTCCGATCTCGCTGGCGGCGGTCCAGTCGTCGCGATTCTTGTCGAGGTAGTAGTAGGACCACAATGTCAGCGCCAGCCGCCACGCGAGGCGGTCCGCACCGACCGACGCGGCCAGCTGGACCGCGGTGAGCAGGTTCGCCCGTTCGAGCCGGCACCAGTCCAGCGCGGCGATGTCGTCGGCGAACCCGAGCGGGGTCGTCCCCGCCGGGGGCGTCTCGGCGGGGATGGGCAGGTGGTGCGGGCGGATCAGGTCGGCGGCGTTGGCTGCGGTGTGCAGGTACCACGCCAGGAGCCGGGTGACCGCGGCGTCCCGGTCGCCGGGACCGTCCTGCCGCTCGGCTTGTTCCCGGGCGTAGACGTGCAGCAGGTCGTGCAGGTGGTAGCGACCGGTCGCGGTGCACTGCAGCAGATGGCTCGACACCAGGGTGTCCGCGGCCAGTTCGGTTGCTGCCGCATCGCGACCGGTCAACGCCGCGAGCCCGGCCGACCCGAGGTCGGGCCCGGGCCACAAACCCAGTGCCCGGAACGACTCGGCCGCCGCCGTGTCCGCCGGCAGCCGGGTGTAGCTGATCCCGAAGCTCGCTCTGACTCCGAGGTCGTCGACCTCGAACTGGTCCAGCCGGGACCGTGCGTTGGTGAGTCGGCCGGCCATGGCCCCGATGGGGTGCGCGGGATTGGCGGCGATCCGGACGGCCACGATCCGAATGGCCAGGGGCAGACCCGCGCAGGCCCGCAACACCTCGCGAACCGCCGCCGGCTCGGCGTCCGTACGCTCGCGGCCGACGATGCTGGTGAACAGCGCGGTGGCGTTGTCGTCGTCCATCACGTCCAGGTCGACCCGAAGGTTCGCGGGCAGGGTGACCAGATCGTTGCGACTGGTCGCGATCACCGCGCTGCGGGTCGATCCCGGCAGGAGCGGCCGGAGCTGGGCGGTGTCCCGGACGTCGTCGAACACCAGCAGCGCCCGCCGGTTCGCCAGCAGGCTCCGGTACAGCGAGTAGCGCTCGGATCGGTCGGTCGGCACCGATGCCGGATCGACGCCGAGATCGCGCAGCAAACGCGCGGCCACGTCGGCGGAATCGAGGGGGAACTGGCTGCTGCCGCGCATGGATATGTACAGCTGACCGTCCGGGAATCGGGCCCGGGTCCGGTGGCCGAGGTGTACCGCGAGCGTCGTCTTTCCCGCTCCGCCGGCGCCGGTGAGCACGGCGACGGTCGGCATGGACCCGGGGAAACCGGGATCGACGGCAAGCGACCGTCCCAGCGTGTCCATCCATTCGGCGCGGCCGGTGAAATCGGCGATGTCGGCGGGCAGTTGCGCCGGCACGACCGCCGATCGGCTGGTGCGCCCGACCGGATCGATCGACGGCGCCACGCTTTCCGCGAGGATCTCCTGCTGCAGGCGTTGCAGCGACGCGCCGGGTTCGACCCCGAGTTCCGCCACGAAAACGGTCCGCGCGGCCTGGTAGGCGGCGAGCGCGTCGGCCCGGCGGCCCATCTGGTGCAGCGCCGCGACACGCTGTTCATGAAACCGCTCGTGCAGCGGACAGGTGGCGATCAGCCGGTTCAGATCTTCGAGGGCCTCCTGCGGCCGACCCCGGGCGATCTCGGCGTCCAGGCACATCTCCCACCCGGCCACCCGCAGTTGCGCCAGCACCTGGCTGTCCTCGCGCTGCAGGCGGGAGGAGGTGACGTCGACCAGTGGCGCGCCGCGCCACAGGCCCAGTGCGGAGCGAAGGATGCGGACGGCCTGCGCGAGGTTTCCCTTGCCGATCTCCTCCTGCCCGGCCGCCCGCAGTCGCAGGAATCGAGTCAGGTCGAGCTCGTCGGCGCGGGCATCGATGGCATAGCCGGTCGGGGCCGTCCGAATGCGCGAGCCGATCGGTCCGAGCATCTGGCGCAGCCGCCCGATGTAGGTGTTCAGGGCCGCACGTGTCTTGCGCGGCAGCCTGTCCTCCCAGAGCAGATCGGTCATCTCGTCGATGGTCACGATCCGCGGACTGCGCAGCAGGAGAATGGCCAACAACGCGCGCAGTTTGGCCGCCCCGACGGCGGTTTCGGTACCGTTGATCCGAACGTAGAGGGGTCCGAGAATTCCGAACAGCGGCGCCATTTCCAGCGGTTGCTGCGTCATCGGCGTCCCTCGCCGGGCGGTGGGGAGCCGGGATCTGGTGGCGGTGCCGCCCGGTCGGTGCTCGCATTGTTCGCGAACACCCACCCGGGTCGGCGTGCAATGGGGCGATGCGCAGGCACCATCCGTGCCTCCCTGAAGCCGTGCCCGACCAAAGCGGATGACACAAACCCGGAAAGAATCCTACCGGGAAGAATCAGTTACCCATAGCCGCGATCGTGCCGGCAACGACAGCGCCACTCCGATTGTCGAATCGGCGATTCGCGCTCGCCGCAGGGCGGGGCTCCGCCGCGCGACGGCGTTTGTCGCCGGACCATCGTGCCTGGGCCCGACGGTCCTTCGGTCCGACCTTCAGCGGGCCGCGCCGAAGACCTCGCGGTACCGGCCGGGCGTGGTGCCGGTGCGCCGGGAGAACTGTTCGCGCAGCGCCAGCGGGCTGGCGAAGCCGCACCGGTGCGCGATCGCGGTGATCGGCAGATCGGTGGTCTCCAACAGTTCGCGGGCCCGCTGCACCCGCTGTTCGAGCAGCCAGCGGGTCGGCGACAGCCCGGTCTCGGCCCGGAACCGGCGGGTCAGCGTACGTGCCGACATCCGGGACCGGACGGCCATCGACGCGAGCGAGTGCGGCTGCGCCAGGGCCTCGGTCAGGTACCCGCGAAGCTGCGCCAGGTCGTCGCCGGGCCGGCCGGGCACCGGGCGCTCGATGAACTGTGCCTGTCCGCCGTCCCGGTGCGGTGGCACCACCATCCGGCGGGCCGCGTGGTTGGCCGCCGCGGGACCGAGATCGCGGCGGACCAGGTGCAGGCACAGGTCGATGCCGGCGGCGAGGCCGGCCGAGGTGAGCACCCGGCCCTCGTCGACGTAGAGCACGTCCGGATCGACCCGCACCGCCGGGTACCGCTGGGCGAGCAGCGCGGCGTGCGCCCAGTGCGTCACCGCCCGCCGGCCGTCCAGCAGCCCCGCGGCGGCGAGCGCGAACGCGCCGGTGCAGATCGACGCGACCCGGCCGCCCCGCTCGTACACCGCGCGCAGCGCGGCCCGGGCCGCCTCCGGCACCGGCTCGGTCAGGTCGCCGAAGCCGGGCACCACAACGGTGTCGGCCCGGGCCAGCTCGTCCAGCCCGTACTCGGCCACCAGCGGGAACCCGCTGCCGGTGCGCACCGGGCCGGGCCGCAGGCCGCAGACCCGCACCCGGTAGCCGTCGGTGCCGCCGCCGAAGTCGCGCAGCGTCTCGCCGAGCAGTTGCACCGGGATCGCCAGATCGAATAGCACCACATCGGACAGAGCGAGAACAGCCACCGATCGCATGGCTGGAATCATACCCGAGATGTCTTTCCAGCCACTCCCCCTCGGGCCGGCCGGGCTGCCACGCTGCAGGAACGCGCGGCCGCGACCGGCCGCGACCGATCGTGAAGGGACCACGCGTGGCACAGCCCGGGACCACCGAGACCACCGAGCCGACCGGACACCGGTACCGGCGCAACCTCGCGGTGCTGACCGTCGCGCAAGCGCTGTTTCTGTGCGGCACCAGCGTGGATCTCACCCTGACCGGGCTGGTCGGGTACCGGCTGGCGCCGACACCGGCGCTGGCCACCCTGCCCGCGGCGCTGATCACCGTGGTCACGCTGGCCGGTACCGGGCCGGCCGCGGCGCTGCTGGCGCGGTACGGCCGGCGGGTCGCGTTCCCGGCCGGGTCGATCGCCGCCGCCGCCGGCGGGCTGATCTCGGTACTGGCGGTGAGCGTGGCGAGCTTCCCGCTGTTCTGCCTCGGCACCGCGCTGGTGGGCGGTTACCAGGCCGCGGCCGGCTACTACAGCTTCGCCGCCGCCGACGACGCGCCCACCGGCAAGCGCGGCCGCGCCATCGCCACCGTGCTGATCGGCGGCGTGGTCGCGGCGGTCGTCGGACCGTTCCTCGCCACCACCGGCGTGCACGTGCTACCGGTGCCGTTCGCCGGGGCGTACCTGCTGGTCACGGTGCTGGCAGTGGTGTCGGCCGGGCTGCTGCGACTGCTCCGGGAGCCGCCGGCGGCCACGCCGACGGACGAGCCGGACACCGCGGGCGCGCGGCCGCTGCGGGAGATCATGCGTACCCCGCGGTTCGTCGCGGGCGGCGTCGGCGGTGCGCTCGCGTACCTGGTGATGTCGCTGCTGATGACCGCCGCACCGATCGCCGCGGTCAACCACCACCACAGCGTCGCGCAGGGTGCCAGCGTGGTGCAGTGGCACCTGGTCGGGATGTTCCTGCCGGCACTGGTCAGCGGGCACCTGGTGCAGTGGCTGCGGCCGGTACCGGTGCTGGTCGACGGGATCCTGCTCTCCGCGGCCGGCGCCGTCGTGGCGGCCACCGGTACCGGCGTGCCCACGTTCATGGTGTCGCTGATCCTGGTCGGGGTCGGCTGGAACCTGATGTTCGTGGCGGCCACGACGCTGGTGGCCGCCGCATACCGGCCGAGCGAGCGGGTGCGCACCCAGACCGCGGCGCAGACGATGGCGCGCGTCGCCTCGGCTGCCGGTTCGCTGTCCGCGGGCGCGCTGCTCACCGGCATCGGCTGGGACCGTACCGCGCTGCTGACGCTGATCCCGCTCGCGATCGCCGCCGCCTGTCTGGTCCCGGCGATCCGGGCCCGCGCCGCCACCCCCGCCGAGGAGACCTGACCGCGCCGCACCAACGCCCCGCCGAGCACACCCCAGCGCGCACCCGCCGGCAGACCTCAGCGCGCCCCGCAGACCTCAGCGCGCCCCGCAGACCTCAGCGCGCCCCGCAGAACTCAGCGCGCCCCGCAGAACTCAGCGCGCCCCGCAGAACTCAGCGCGCCCCGCAGAACTCAGCGCGCCCCGCAGACCTCAGGGCGCCCCATCGAACGCCCGAAACGCGGTTCCGCGGCCGACCGCGGCTGGCGATACTGCGGGCATGAAGGACAGACCGGCGGGCGTGTCGGACGAGCAGCTCGCCGCGGCGGTGGCCGCCGGCTGGGGGCTCGATGTCCGGGCGGTGCGCTACCGGCCGGTCGGGTTCGGCAGCTACCACTGGGCGGTGGACGCCGGCCGACCGCTGTTCGTCACCGTCGACGCATTCCGCGACGACCCGGTGGCCGGACTGCGGCGGCTGCGCCGCGCGTTCGACACCGCGCTCGCGCTGCGCCGCGACGCCGGCCTGGAGTTCGTCGTGGCGCCGCTGCCGGCCGGTACCGGCGAGACCGTGTTGCCGCTCGGCGCGCGTCACTCGGTCGCGGTGTTTCCGCAGGTGTCCGGCGAGGCCGGCGAGTTCGGTCGGCACCGCGACGAGGACGCGCCGGCGGTGCTGGAACTGCTCGTCCGGCTGCATGCGGCGACCGTCCACGCGCCGCGCACCGAGCTGGTGCTCCCCGGCCGGGACCGCCTGGACGGCGCCCTGCGCACCGTCGACCGGCCGTGGACCGGCGGCCCGTACACCGAGCCGCTGCGGGCGCTGCTGGCCCGGCGCGCCGGACGGATCGGTGCGCTGCTGAGCGAGTTCGACCACCTCGTCGAGCAGGTACGCGGCGGCACCGGCGGCTGGGTCGTCACGCACGGCGAGCCGCACCCGGGCAACGTGGTGCGCGGACCCGACGGGCCGCGGCTGATCGACTGGGACACCGTGCAGCTCGCCCCGCCGGAACGCGATCTGTGGCTGCTGGATCGCCCCGACCTGCACGCCGAGTACACCCGCCGGACCGGTCGGCCGGTGTCCGCCGCGGCGCTCGCGCTGTACCGGCTGTGGTGGGAACTCGCCGACGTCGCCGGCTACGTCACCGAGCTGTGCCGCGAGCACGAGACCACCGCGGACACCACCGCCGCCTGGACCTACCTCAACCGCTACCTCGCCTGACGGTGCGGAACCGGGACCGATCTGCGGTGGCCGGACTCACACCGGGCGCCGGAGCGCGCCGGGCCGATCCGCGCGCTGGGACGATGACGGTCCGCAGGTCGCGCGGCGAGGGGGTACCGATGCTGGACGGGCTCGGCGAGTTCTGCACCGCGGCGCTGGCCGCGCACGAGTGTCCCTCGGCGTCTGTCGCCGTGGTCCGGGACGGCACGGTCGTCCTGGCCGCGGCGTACGGGCTCGCCGATGTCGCCGCGGGCCGCCCGGCGACGCCGGACACCCGGTACGTGCTCGCCTCGATCACCAAGCCGATCACCGCGACCGCGGCGTGCGTGCTCGCCGACCGTGGGCTGATCGACCTCGACGCGCCGCTGCCGGCCGGATCGGTGACGGCGCCGCCCGGCGCGGACTGGCCGGCCCCCACGCCGCGGCAGCTGTTGCAGCATCGCGGCGGCCTCACCAGCCACTACGACTTCCGGTACGGCGACGATCCGCGACCACCGATCGACGTGTCGGGCTACACCCGGCTGTACCGGCGGCCCGGCTCCGGCTACGAGTACGCGAACCACGGGTACGGCCTGCTGGGTGGGGTGCTGGAGTCCGCGAGCGGGCTGCCGCTGTCGCACCTGCTGACCCGCGAGGTGTTCGATCCGTTGGGGTTGCGCTCATCCGGCCTCGGCACGCCCGGTGGGTCTGCCGCCACCCGGTACAGCATCGACGGGCGGGGCTATCCGACCGAGCTGACGACCAGCCACCCCGGCGCCACCACGGGGTTCGCCACGGCGAGCGAGCTGGCACTGTTCGGACACCGGTACGACACGCTGCTGCGGCCGGCGACCGCCGCGGCGACCCGGGACGCCGCGCCGATCAGCGACCACCTCGGGTACGGGCTGGGCTGGTGCGTCTCGCGCGGCGACGGGCCGCTGATCCTCAGCCACGGCGGCGGCATGGGCGGGGTCGCCACGATGCTCGTGGTGGTGCCGGAGCTGGCGCTGTCGGTGGCGGTGCTGACCAACGGCACCAGCAAGGCGGCCCGCAACGCGATCGTCGACCACGTGCTGTCCGCCGCGGTCCCCGGCTACCGGCCGGCGGCGATCAGCCCGGCGAGTACCGCACCGGCGCGCTCACTCGCCCCGACGGTGGGCGGCTGGTCCGGATCGATCACCACCCCCGACGGGCCGGTGCCGGTCGCGCTGCAGGTACACCCCGACGGCCGGTGCGAGCTGACGCTGGCCGGCGAGCGTGCCACCGCCACGGCGACGCCCTCCGGCGAGGCCGACCTCACCGTCACCGTCGATCTCCAGCTGCCCACCGCCGACGCCCGGCGCAACAGCCCGCTGCTCGGTCTCGTCCTGACCGCCGGTGCGGACGGGCTGTCCGGCGTGGCCCGCGCGTACCGGGACGGCGACCGTCGCGGCTGGCTCGGCAACCTGCTCAGCCACCCGGTCCACCTCACCCACCGCTGACTCCCGGCGCTCCGGGGCGGGTGCGGGCCGAGATCGACGGCGCGGGTCAGCTTCGTTCGTACCGGGTCGCGAGGCGCCTGCGCGGCCCACGCCTGCCGCACCCAGTCGCGCAGCCGGTCGGGTGCCACCCCGGCCAGCGTCACCTCGATGCCGAGAAAGCTGCGCCGCGCGTCCTGCCGCCGTACCACCGTGGCGTGATCGGGGTCGACCGCCACAGCTCGGCCAGCCGCCTCCTCGCTGAGGCAGCAGACGACGGTCGTCTCGTCCCGGCCGAGGCCGAGGAAGGTGCGGCCGTGCACGGACCACTTCGGGGTTCCGAAGCGTCCGTGCACCGTCTCGGTCACCTCGGGCAGCGCCAGTGCCCAGGCGCGAAGTTCCGCCGTGCCGGTCATGAGGGACATTGTCCCCGGTGGGCCTGCGGCACGACACCGCCCGCACCGGGGCACCGACCGACCGCTGGCCCGGCACGCGGTGCCGGGTCAGCGGTCGGAACGCGCGGTCAGGCGTGGCCGACGACCCGCATGGTCACGGTGACCGGCGCGACCGGGTAGGGGGTGCGGGCCCGGACCCAGACGGTGGCCTGTCGGCTGCCGCGCTGGGCGCCGGCCGCGCTCAACCGCACCGGTACCGTCACGTGCTGGCCGGGCGCGAGCGTCACCGTCTCGCGGTCCAGGCTCAGCCACGGCGCCGATGCGCCGGCACAGTCCCAGTAGCCGGGCAGCAGGTCGACCGCCGTGGTCGGGTTGAACGGCTTGAGCACCGAACCGCCGACCCGGGCCAGCCCGCAGGCGCTGCCACCCCGGTACGCCAGCGTCGGTGCCGGCGGCAGCGCCGACCAGCGGTCCGCGGCCGGATCGTAGGCGTAGGTGGCGTTGGTGATGGTGTCGTCGCCGATCCCGCCGGACACCACCAGCTCACCGTTGGCCGCGGTGTACCCGCTGCCCCACAACGGTTCCGGCAGGCTCGCTACCTTCGTCCAGGTGTCGGTGCCGGGCGCGTAGGCGTACGCGTCGGCGAAGTCCTCGCCGCTGGAGGTACCGCCGGCGCAGTAGATCCGGCCGCCGATCGCCCCGCAGGACAGGTGCGCGATCGAGCGCGGGTAGTCGGCGAGCCGCTCCCACCGGTCGGTCGCCGGGTCGTAGCGCCGGACGTTGTTCAGACCGCAGACATTGGTGCAGCCGCCGACCCGGTAGAGCTTGCCGTCGAGCACGGCGCGGCCGGCGAACGCGGCACCGTCGGGCGCGTCGGCCACCGCGTGCCAGGAGTCGGTCTCCGGCTCGTACCGCAGGGTCGAGCGGAGCCCGCCGTTCAGCGACTCGCCGCCGGTGACGTACAGGGTCCCGCCGAGGAACGCGGCGGACCCGCCCTCGCGCGGTTCGGGCAGATCGGCGATGCGCGACCAGGTGTTCGCCGCCGGGTCGTACCGGTAGCTCTGCTCCGTCTTGCGGGTCCCGTCGACGCCGCCCAGCGAGTAGATGGTGCCGCCCTGCTCGGCGACGGCGTTGTCCATGATCCGGGTCGGGAACGTGGCGAGCGGCTGCCACGACCCGGCGGTGCCGTCGCCCCCGCGGTCCGGGCCGGCCGGTTCGTGCGTCGCGTCCACGGGCAGCGGCGAGAAGTCACCCCGCACGTGCATCGCCTTCGGTACGGCGCCGGTCGCCCCGGCCGGCACCTGGTACCGGCCGTTGGTCGTACCGAGGGTGACCGTCGCGGTCGCGGTACCGGTGTTCGTGATCGTCACCGACCGTCGCGCGGTGTGTCCGGCGGGGACGTTCGCGGTGAGGTCCGCCGGCCGCACCGACAGCCGGGCGGCGGCGAGCCGGACGTCGACGTGCACCGCGCCGGCGCCGAGGCGGACCGGGACGGTCGAGCTTTCGTACCCGGTCGCGGCGACGTGCACGCGCTGCTGGCCAGGGGCATCGGCGACCAGCCAGAACAGGCCGTCGGCGCGATACGGGTCGGCCGGGGTCGCGATGGTCCGGGTGCTGCCCGCGCCGGGGATCTCCACCGTGGCCGGGTGCACCGGCTTACCGGTGTTGCGGTCCCGAACCGAGCCGACCAGCAGGTTCGCCGGCCGGTCGGCACAGTACCGCTGTCCCACGATCACGTTGTCCAGCTGCCACTGGCTGTAGTGCCGCTCGGGGCTGGTGTAGCGGAAGCGGACCCGGACGCGGTCTTGGCCGGCCGCGGCCGGGATCGGCACGACCCGGTGGTCGTACTTGGTGCGGTCGGTGTCCTCGAACACCGTCTGCCAGCTGTCGCCGCCGTCGAGGCTGAGATCGACGAAGCCGCGCACCCCGCTGGAGTAGTCGAAGTAGCTGTCGAACGACACCGTCGGCGCGTCCTGCCCGGACAGGTCGGCCACCGGGCTGACCAGCGACGTGTCCTCGGCCCCGGCGCCGTACGCCCAGCTGTCCATGACGGCGAAGGACCCGTCGCCACCGGTGGAGTCGACCCGCTTGCCCGGGTTGTCGAACCGCCACACGTGGCCGCTTCCGGCGGCGTCGACGACCTGCCAGCCGGCCGGTGTGTCGGTGCCGTCGAACGTGGCGCCGGTGCCGTGGTAGGCGAACCCGTAGCCGGCGGCGGTGCAGCGGTTCTGGTCCACGGGTACCGCGACGTCGCGGCGGACGCCCCGGGAGCCGACGGACACCGTCACGCTCGTCGGCTCGTACCCGGCGTACTCCGGTGTCACGGTGAGCCGGTAGTGCGCCCCCGCCGGCAGGTCCACCTGGTACCGCCCGGTGGCCGGATCGGTGAACACGTCGCCATGCGGGTAGCCGTCGATGGTGATCCGCGCGTACAGCGGCCAGCCATGCCCGGAGCCGTCGGTGACGGTGCCGGAGAGGGTCGTCGTCGGCAGGGCCCGCAGCCGGAAGTCGGCGTCCACGGAACGGCCCGCCGACACGGTCACGTCGCGGGTGACCGACCCGTGGTCGTAGTCGGTCACGGTGATCGTGTGCGTGCCGGCCGGCAACGCCAGGTCGTAGCGGCCGTCGTCGTCGGCGGCGGTGGTGTACCCGTCCGGTGTCGCCACACCCGCTCCGGCGATCGGCCGGCGGGTCGCGGCGTCGGTCACCGTGCCGGTGACGTGCCCGAACCGGCCGTGCTGCAGCGCCGAGACACCAGCCGGCGTGCCCAGCCCGGTCGGACCGTCCCAGCCGGGCCCGGCGTTGCACAGCACGGTGCCGCAGGCACCGTTGGCCCCGGTGACCACGTCGTTCAGGCCGGATGCGGCGTCGTACGGGTAGCTGACCGGGTAGGTGCCGGGTTCCGGCGTACCGGCCAGCGCGTACATGCCGGCGACCAGCGGCGCGGACAGGCTGGTGCCGCCGATCTGCAGCCAGCCGCTGTAGCCGTACGTGTCGTACACGGCCAGGCCGGTCTGCGGGTCGGCGACCGCAGAGACGTCCGCCGCCGCCCGGCCGGCGCACTCGGTCGCGACCGCCTGCTGGAACACCGGCTTCGGCTCGTACGGCGAGCAGCCGCTACCGGCGTCCGACCACGCCGTCTCGGCCCAGCCGCGCGTGCTGGCCGTGTCGCGGGTCAGCGTCGTACCGCCGATGCCGACCACATTCGGGCTGGTCGCCGGCCACGAGTTGACGTTGCCGAAGTCGCCGCTGCTGGCCACGACCGCCACGCCCGGATGGTCGTAGAAGTGGTCGTAGTCGGTCTCCGCCGGATCCTCGCCGGCCACGCCGTAGGAGTTGGACACCACGGTGGCGCCCAGCCGTACCGCGGTGTCGACCGCCGGACCGAGCGAGTCGAAGCTCTCGTCGTCGCCCTGTACCAGCAGCAGGTGGCAGCTCGGGCAGGCCGCGGACACCGCGTCCAGATCCAGCGCCGTCTCGCCCGCCCAGCCGATGTCCTGGACCGGATAGTCGGTACCGCCGCGCTGGTCGACCTTGCGGAAGCAGCCGTTCGCGGTGGTGCACTCGGGCAGCCCGTAGTGCGCGCGGTAGGCGGCCAGGTCCGCCTCGGCGTTGTCGTAGCCGTACGCGTCGACGATGGCCACGGTCTGGCCGGCGCCGCCGTCCGGCAACCGGTACGCGGAGCGGATGTCGGTCGGTGCGAGCGCGGTCGGCGGTGGCGCCGCCGCGGCCACGGCGGCCCGCTGCCGGTCGGCCGCGTGCACGATCGCGAAGCACCGCGCGGTGAGGCGGCCATCGTGCGCGTCGGCGGGCTGGGCGCAGGCCAGCGGGCTGCCCCCGGCTGGGGCCGACTCCGCCCCGGTACCGGCGGGAACGCTCGCCGCGGCCGGTACGGACGGTGCCGTGATACCGAGCGGCACGGCAAGGACAACGGTGAGAGCGGCGATCCACCGCCGCAGCGGACTTCTGGCGGCCACGGTCACTCCTCCGACCGCGCGACGGCGGTCCGGTCGAGGCGTGTCATACGGACGACACACACTGATCGAAGAGGACTATGGCGTGCCGGCGACAGCGCTGACAAGATTGATCCGCGTTCCGGTTCCGGACACCTGGCAGGAACACGACAACCCCGGGAGGTCGACGGTGTGGGACTCGGTGGGTCTCGACGACCTGGACGGCAGCACGTACGAGGCGCTGGTCGCGTGCCGGCAGGCCGGCGTCGAGGATCTCGCCGCGGCGACCCGGATGTCGACCGGCCGCGTCCGGACCGCCGTCGCCGGCCTGGTCCGGCGCGGCCTCGTCACCCGGCTGCCCGGCCACCCGGCACGGTACGCCCCGGCACCACCGGATCTCGTTGCGGCGGAACTGATCGCGGCGCAGGAACGCCGGCACCGCCAGTTCCGCAGTCACCTGCAACAGCTGGCCACCACGTACGCGGCGAACCCGGCGTCGCGGCATCCGGCCGAGCTGATCGAGGTGCTGGAGGGGGCGCAGAACGTGCGCAGCGCGTTCCACCGGCTGCAGGACGACGCGGTCAGCCAGGTCCGGGTGTTCGACCGCCCGCCGTACTTCAACTCCGCCGGCTCCGGCGCGTTCGAGGTCAACGAGGGCGAGTTGCAGGCGCTGGAGAAGTCGCGGGTCAGCTACCGGGTCATCTACGAGCGCAGCGTGCTCGCCGAGCCGGGCCGGATGGCCGACGTGTGGGCCGGCGTACGCCAGGGCGAACGGGCCCGGCTGGCCGGGTCCCTGCCGCTCAAGCTGGCCATCGCCGACGACCGGATCGCGCTGGTCAACTCGACCTCCGACTTCGACGCGCAGACGGCCTACCTGGTACATCCCTCCGCACTGCTCGACGCGTTGATCGGCTTCTTCGAGGCGACCTGGAGCCGGTCGGTCGCGCTCAACCAACCCGACCGCGACGCCGACCCGGACCCGGTGGCGGATCCGCTCACCGACCAGCGGCGCGATCTGATCGGCATGCTCGCCGGTGGGCTGACCGACGAGGCGATGGCCCGCGCGCTGGACGTCAGCGTCCGCACCGTGCAGCGGCACATCCACACCTTGATGGACGCGGTCGGCGCCGACACCCGGCTGCAACTGGGCATGGAACTCGTCCGGCACGGCTGGGCCTAGGCGTGTGGTGCACCACCGCGTGCTGGGTTCCACGACACGGCCGCGGCATCGTCCGCGAAGCTCGACATCCCACCGTTTGCCGACCCGCTCCGTCGATCGGCCGCGGTCGCGCGCGACGTGGTGCGCTGTCCTGATCGTCCGGACCGCCGGGGTTCCGTCGTTCGGCGGATGACAGGACGTTGGTGTGGGCGCAGCATCGGTTGGTGGAGCCGATCCGGGTACTGATCATCGACGATCAGCAGCTGTTCGCCGAGGCGCTGGCCGTGTGGTTGGCCCGCCAGCCCGGGTTCGAGGTGGTCGGGGCGGTCCATACGGTCGCCGCGGCCCAGTCGCTGCTGGCCGCCGCGCACGTCGACGTGCAGCTGGTCGACCTGGATCTCGGCGGCGAGTCGGGGATCGCGCTGCTCGACCATGCCCGTGACCGGTACCCGCTGCTACGCTCGGTGATCCTCAGCGCGTCGCGGTCGCCCGAGGCGGTCGCCACCGCGGTACGGCACGGCGCGGTGTCCTGGCTGTCCAAGACCGCCGCCGGCGACACCCTGCTGCAGGTGCTGCGCGGGGTGCTGCGAGACGAGGCCTGGATCCCGCCCGACCTGCTCGCCGGACTGCTGCACACGCTCGCCGAACCGGCCAGCAGCCCGGTGCTCGATCGGCTGACGGGACGGGAGCGCCAGGTGTTGCAGTGCCTGGTGGACGGGCTGACCCGGGCGCAGATCGCCGAGACCCTGATCATGTCGCCGAACACGGTCCGTACCCACACCCAGAACCTGTTGGCGAAGCTGCCGGCGCACTCGGCGCTGGAGGCGGTGTCGGTCGCGTTGCGGTGCGGGATGCGGCCCGACGAGCACGCCGTCGGCCAGCCATCCGCCGAATGACGTAGCGCCGGCTGCTCACTTCGCGAGGTTCGCCGCGCCGCCGTCGGGGTTAGCGTCGAGGGACCCGCCCGCGGGAGGGCCGTGATGGGACGCAGGATCCGGGTCGCCACCGTGATCACCAGGCTGGCTGCCGGCGCCGGCGGGGTCGCGCTGCGCGGTGCGCTCGCCCTCGACCCGGACCGGTTCGCGGTGACCGTGGTGACGGGCGCGGCCGCACTGTTCCCGGGGCGGTCACCACGCCCCGGGATCCTTTCCGGCGAGGCCGCGCTCGCGGCGGCGCCGGAGGGCGATCTGCTGGCCCGTGCCGCCGCCGCCGGCCTTGCGGTACGGCGGATCCCGGCGCTGCTGCCGCAACCGGCGCCGGTCGCGGACGCGCTCGCGTTCGCCGCGCTGGTACGGCTGCTCGACGGCGTCGACGTGCTCCACACGCACTGCGCGAAGGCCGGTGTGCTGGGCCGCGCCGCCGGGTACCGGCACGGCGTGCCGCGCATCGTGCACACCCTGCACGGCCTGCCCTTCCACGACGACCAACCGGCATGGCGCCGGCTCGCGTACCGGCGGATCGAGCGCCGGCTGGGCCGGCGCACCGATGCCTTTCTCGCCGTGGGGGCGGCGGTACGACAGGCGGCGATCCGGCACCGGATCGCCGCTCCGTCCCGGATCCGGACGATCTGGCCGGCCGTCGATCCCGCTTCGGCGCCGGGCGACCGGGCCACCGCGCGGCAGGCGCTGGGACTGCCGCCCGACGTGCCGGTCGTCGGTACCGTCGGCCGGATCGACACCCAGAAGGCGCCGCTGGACTGGGTCGACGCGCTCGCCGCGAGCGGGCCGTCGAGCTGGGGGGTGTGGGTCGGGGATGGACCGCTGCGGGGGGCGCTGCGCGAGCGGATCGCCCGGCGCGGGCTCACCGACCGGGTCCGGCTGGTCGGGCACCGCGAGGACGTGCCGGCACTGCTGCCCGCCTTCGACGTGTTCGCGCTGGCCAGCCGGTACGAGGGGATGCCGTGCGTGCTGGTGGAGGCGATGCGGGCCGGGGTGCCGGTGGTCGCCACCGCGGTCGACGCGGTACCGGAGCTGGTGGTGCCGGAGGTGACCGGGCTGCTGGTACCGCCGGGCCGGCCGGAGCTGCTGGGTCGGGCGGCCGGCCGGCTGCTCGCCGACCGGGGCACCGCCGGCCGGCTGGCCGCGGTCGCGGCGACCCGGGTCGACGACCGGTACGATCCGGCGGCGCTGGGCGAGATCCTCACCGCCACCTACCTCGGGTCGCCCGGCGACGGTCCGGTGACGCGTCCGTGGCCCGACGCCGACGACCTGGCCGTATCGTGACCGGTCCGCTGGCTGCCGCCCTGGTCGAGGCGCATCGGCTCGGCCTGCGGATCTGGCTGGAGGCGGACCTGGTCCGACCGTGGCAGGACGGGCCGGCGCGGCTGCACGCCGCGCTGCGCACCGTCCGCGGGCTGGCCCGGGAGCCCGGTGTGGTGGGGGTCAAGTTCACCGAGGCGCTCGGGTACGCCGACGGGTTGACCGTTCCGGGGCGAATCGGCCGGTTCCTCACCGAGGTCGGGGACCGGCTCGCGGGCGCCGCGCCGGGCCGGCTGCGGCTGCTGGACCTCGCCGTACCGGAGCTGTCCTGCCTGCCCGACGATCCGGGCCGGCCGCGCCTGGCGACCGTCGCCGCGGCCCGGCTGCGCGGCCGGTACCCGCAGCTGGCGATCGACAACGTGCACGACTACCTGCGGCTGGGCGCGGCGGAGGTGGCGCAGGTCGCGACGCTGCCGCGGTCGGCCGCCACCTACGCGGGCTGGGGGGTCGACGACGACGTCGCGCAGCGCTCGGCCTGGTCGGCGACGGTGCAGTACTGGGGTCGCCTGACCCGGCTGTACGCGCGTGCCGATCTGACCCACCCGGGCAGCGGCCCGGGCGATGCCGGCGCCGCCGAGCGACGCCTGCACGCCGCGGTCGACGTGCCGCTGCGCGCCGGCGCCGAGGCGGTCGATGCCTGGACCTGGCGCCGTGCGTACCAGGGTTGGGTGGCGCGGCTGGCCGACCCGGGGCCGCGGGCCAACCCGTTGTGGGACGGTCTCGTGGCCCGGCACGCGGCCGGGGCCCGGCTGCTGACCCACCTCGATCCCGCCGCGCCGGAAGGTACCGTCCGGTCGGATCTGGCGATGATCGCCACCGCCTGTACCGACGTGTACCTTGCGGTCGGCGTCGACTGAGCCGTCCGCCGCCCGAGACGGAGGGCCGGCTCGGACGAACGGCTACCGAGCGTGGTACTGACGGTTCGTTCGCGGTCCGGCCGTCCATTACTCGCCAGGCACCCCGGACGCGGCTCGGATTGTGTGTTGTCGTGGGACGAGATCTTCCGGGTCGAGGGTCCGCGCCATCCAGGCGTGGCCACCGATCCGACGGGGGGAGCACCATGACCGGCGACCAGCAGCCCGTTCCGGCTCCGCGTCGTCCCGCCGATTCCGCGGGACCGCACCGGCCGTTCGGGCCAGAGGTACGGCACGAGATCGCCACCATCATGCTGCTGACCGGGGCGGTGGCCGACGCCGTCGACGTCGGCCCGGACAGCCGGGCCCGGCTCGACCAGCTGCTGACCGGGGCGGCGACCGACACCATCGACGTCAGCCCGAAAAGCCCGGACAGCACGGACAGCCCGGCCCCGCTCGACCAGCAGCTGCCGCCGGGTGGTGCCCGACCATGAACGTCGCTGCATCGACCACCATCCCCCACGGTACGGGGCTGCGCACCGCCACCGCCCACACGGTGACGGCGACGTTCGGCCCATCGACCGCACCGGCGGGAAGCGGTACCGGGCCGGCCGCGGCGGGTGCCCGGGTGCTGGTGTGCGACGACCACCTGGTCTTCGCCGAGTCGCTGGCCATGGTCTTCGTCGACGCCGGGTACCGGGTGACCGCGGTGACCCGCAGCATCGACGAGGTGCTCGGTGTGCTGCGGGCGTGTCCGGTGGACGTGTGCGTGCTCGACGTCGGGCTGGAGCTCGGGGAGCGGTTGGAGCGGCTCGCCGAGCTGCGCGCCGCCGGGCCGGCGACGCATCTGGTCCTGCTGGCCGGTCGAGCGCAGCGGCGGTGGGCGCCGGACGCGCTCGCCGCCGGGGTGTCCGGGCTGGTGGACAAGGGCCAGCACGTCGCGGCCATCCTGGACACGGTGGCCCGGGTGTGCGCGGGCGACACGGTCGTCGGCCCGCCGTACCAGCAGCTGCCCCGGCGCGGCGCGGTGCCGGAGCTGTTCCGGCTGGCCCGGTTCCTGACCCCGCGCGAGCGCGAGGTGTTGTGCCGGCTGGTACGCGGCGAGCACACCGCGGCGCTGGCCCGGTCGATGGGCATCACCTCGGCGACCGCGCGGTGTCACGTGCAGAACGTGTTGTCCAAGCTCGGCGCGCACACCAGGCTGGAGGTCGTCACGGCCGCCGTGCGCTGCGGCCTGGTCGACGCCGCGACCGGCGATTGGCTGGACGGCTGACCGGACGGTCCGCCCGTCAGCTGGCGGTGTCCAGTGTGGACGGCCCATCGACCGGTTCCGGCGGGCGGCGGGTCGGCGAGACCCAGCGGCCGGTGGAGCGGGCCACGAACGCCCTGGGCAGCGTGTAGAGCGTGATCGCCGCATCCACCACCCGCAGCAGCACGAAGAACGGCAGGAACAGCAGGTACTTCGGCCGGCGTTGCAGGGCGGCGACCAGCAGCGTGGTGAGGTAGTCGGGCAGCAGCACGCCGACCGCGAGGGTCTCGAGCCGGACGTAGCTGTGCACGGTTGCGTACACGGTGGACAGTCCGGGCAGGCTGGCCGCCGCCGGCGCCAGTTCCGGCACCACGAGCACCACGAACAGCAACGGCAGCAGCAGGAACAGCAGGCTGCTGGAGACCAGCTCCAGCAGGGTCAGGCCGAGCGACACGGAGAACAGGTTCGGCCGCAGGCCGTGCCGGCGCACCGTCTGCCACAGCCCGAGCGACCAGCGGGTCGTCTGCTTGAGGTAGTCGCGGAAGGTGCCCGGATCCTGGGTGGTGGCCGCGGCGCCGAGGCGGAAGCCGACGCGGCCCAGCCGCCGGCGGTACACCTCGAAGGTCATGTTGAAGTCCTCGATCACCAGTCCGGCCGGGTTCATCTCGATCCGCGGCAGGATCTCGGTGCGGTACAGGCTCGCGAAGCCGGGCACGATGTGGGTGGCGTTGAGCGACCGCCAGGTCTGGCCGTACTTGAGCAGCCGCTGGGTCATCGTGTAGATGCGTTCCCGGTGGGCGACGATCAGCTGCCCGGTGTGCGACATCGTGTCCGGCGACCAGTGGGTGCGGGCACAGCCGGCGACGGCGACCACCGCGGGGTCGTCGAACAGCGGCAGCGCCGCGTCGAAGTAGCCGTCGTCCAGCTGGGTGTCGGCGTCCAGCAGCAGCACGGCCCGGTAGCGGCGAACCAGCCCGAACCGCCGCATCGCGTACTGCAGCGCGCCCGCCTTGCCCAGGTTGCCCGGCGTGGCGAGGACCCGGGCACCGCAGCGGCGGGCGATCGCGACGGTGTCGTCGGTGGAGCCGTCCGAGACCACGTGCACCGCGCCGGCCGGGACCAGCCGCTGCACCGCGGTGATCGACGCGGCCAGCACCACCGACTCGTTGTGCGCCGGCATCAGCACCGCGACGTCCTCCAGCCCGATCGGCCCGGTCCGGGGCGCGTCCGGGTCGCGCAGCAGCCGCGGCCCGGGTGCCGCGTCCGGCCGGTCGTGCCGGCGCACGAACCGGTCGTCGATCAGCCGCAGCAGCCCGATCAGGCCCCACAGGGTGAAGTTGAGGCCGAACACGAACACCAGCAGCAACCACGGGAACATCAGCCACCCCCATCGGACGCGGCCCGCCAGATCGCACCGTCGGCGCTGCCCTCGTTGAGCCAGAAGAACACCCCGGCCAGGTGCGCGGACCGGGCCAGCGCCAGCTTCGCGTCGACGCTGCGGTCGTTCTCGAACCACACCTCGTGCCGGCGACCTTGCGCGTCCCGGTACTCGTACCACGGCGCCTGCGCGGTGGCGTCCCAGCGCACCGGTACGTTCCGGTCGCCCGCGGCGCGCTCCAGCGCGGCGACGCTGCGGTCGGTGCCGCGGTGGCCGACCCAGTCGTACCCGGACAGCGACATGCCGAGCACGATCTTGTCGGCGCCGATCGTCGCGGTGGCGTAGCGCAGCACCCGGCGTACCCACGGGGTGGGCGAGATCGGGCCGGGGCCGGAGGTCTCCCAGTGGTAGTCGTAGGCCATCAGCCGGACCTGGTCGACGGCGCGGCCGAGTTGCCGGTAGTCCTGCGCGACGTTGCGCGGTGCGTAGCCGGCGTCGGTGTCCTTGGCGAACAGGTCGACGCTGAGGGTGCGGTCGCGCGCGTGCAGCGCCGCGGCCACCTGCCGCACCAGCGCGGTGAACGCCGCCCGGTCGCCGGCGCGCAGGTCCTCGTAGTCCAGGTCGATCCCGGCGACATGTGGCGATTCCGCGAGCGCGACCAGGGACCGGACGTGCCGGGCCCGCGCCGCCGGGTCGTGCAG
The DNA here is from genome assembly GCF_018324685.1 of Actinocatenispora sera. Taxonomy (NCBI): domain Bacteria; kingdom Bacillati; phylum Actinomycetota; class Actinomycetes; order Micromonosporales; family Micromonosporaceae; genus Actinocatenispora; species Actinocatenispora sera. The sequence goes on from NZ_AP023354.1 coordinate 6,005,432, forward strand.
CACCCGCGACACCGGGCCGTACGAGAAGGTGCCGTCCAGCGCGTTCGCCACGGTCGGCACGTACCGGGTGCCGGGCGGCCGGGACCGCAGCGCCGCGGTGTCGGCACCGGCACGCTGCGGGACCACCGTGCCGTCCGTGGCGATCCCGTACACCCAGGGCGAGTACGTGTCGATCCGGCCGGCGTGGTCATCCAGCCGCGCCGCGCCGAAGTTCCAGTACGGTACCGCGGCGAGCACCCCAACCCTCCACTGTGGACTATCGCGGCCGCATCCCACGAGCAGTCCGATCAGCAGCATCGGTACCGCCGCGAGAATCGGCCACCGTCGTGCCGAACCCGCCCTGGTCATGGCGTGGCGAGCACCTGCTCTGCCCGCGGGGTGGCGCGCTGCTCCGCGACGACGTCGCGCAGGATGGCGTCCAGGTCGTGGGTCGGTGCGAACCCGACGAGCTCCCGGGCCCGCCGGCAGTCCGGCACCCGGCGCATCATGTCCTCGTACCCGTCGCCGTACGCCACCTGGTACGAGATGTGGTCGATCGTCGAGTGCGACCCGGTCAGCGCCACCACCCGCCGGGCCAGATCACCGATCGTGACCTGCTCCGCGGAGCCGAGGTTGAACACGCCACCGATCGCGTCCCGCTCGGCCAGCAGCGCCGGCAGCGCGGTGACCACGTCGGCGACGTGGCAGAAGCAGCGGATCTGGTCGCCGGTGCCGTACACGGTCAGCGGGTCGTCCGCCAGCGCCTGGCCGACGAACCGCGGCACCACCATCCCGTACCGGCCGGTCTGGCGCGGCCCGACGGTGTTGAACAACCGCACCGTGACGGCCCGCAACCCGGCCCGGGCGTACGCGGTGACCAGCGTCTCGTCGATCGCCTTCGCCTCCGAGTACGACCAGCGGCTCTTGGTCGGCGAGCCGATGATCCGGTCGTCGTCCTCGCGCAGCCCGACCTTGTCGTTCTTGCCGTAGATCTCGCTGGTGGAGGCGAGCAGCAGCCGCACGTCGTACCGGTGCGCCGCGGTCACCACGTGCTCGGTGCCGTGCAGGTTGGTACGCAGGCTGTCCAGGGTGCGGTCGCGGATGGTGAACGCACCGACCGCGGCCGCCAGGTGGTAGACCGTGTCGGCGCCGAGCACCAGCCGGTCGACCAGCTCCGCGTCCAGGACCGAGCCGCGGACCAGCCGCAGGCCCGGCCGATCGACGACCCCGGCGAGGTTCTCCCACCGTCCGGTACTCAGGTCGTCGAGCACGGTGACCTGGTCGCCGGCGTCGAGCAGCGCCTCGGTCAGGTGCGAGCCGATGAACCCGGCTCCCCCGGTGATCAGTGTGCGCATGTCGTCGTCCCCCCGTCGTTTCCGGTCGTGTCGCTAGGTTCGCGGCGGAGCCGCGAGCCGCTCGTAGAGCGTGTCGATGCGGTTGGCGACCGCGGCCACCCCGTACCGGGCGGCGATCGTCTCGACCGGCCGGCGGTCGGTCGGCGGCGCGTCGAGGACCGCGGCAAGCTCGGCCCGCAGCCCTTCCTCCGTCCCCGGCACCGGCCGGGCCTGCGGCACGTCGAGCCCGACGAGCGCCGGGCAGGTGGTGTAGCGCACCGGCAACCCGGCGGCGAGCGCCTCCAGCGCCGAGAGCCCGAACGTCTCCTGCTCCGAGGCGGTCAGGAACACGTCCATGGCGGACAGCAGCGGGCCTACGTCGTGCCGTTCCCCGGTGAACCGGACGCGGTCGGCGACGCCGAGTTCGGCCGCCAGCGCGCGCAGCCGGGCCAGCTCGGGGCCGTCGCCGACCACCAGGAACAGCCGCCCCTCGGTCAGCAGCGGGGCGATCGCCCGCAACGCCAGGTCGACCCGCTTCACCGGATCCAGCCGACCCAGCATGCCGAGCACCACGGTGCCGGGCGGCACCGCCAGCTCGGTGCGCAGCCGGGTCCGGGCCACCGGGTCGTACCGGGACCGGTCCAGGTCGACGGCGTTGGGGATCACCGTGATCCGCCGCGCCGGCACCCCCCACCGCACCAGCCGGTCGCGGACCGTCTCCGACACCGCGACGGTGACCTGGCCGCACCGCTCGCTGGCGAGATACAGCGCGCGCACCCCGGCGGTCATCCGCCGCCGCTCCAGGTGCGTCTCGCCGATCGAGTGTTCGGTGGACACGATCACCGGGATGCGGGCCAGCCTGGCCGCGGCCCGGCCGTACACCTGGGCGCGGTAGAGGTGCGCGTGCACCACGTCGTAGCGGCCGGCGGCGATCAGCCGGGTCAGCCGGGGCAGCGCGGACAGCTCGGTGTTGCGCCGCATGCCGAGATCGCGCACGCCGATCCCGGCCGCCGCCAACCGGTCCGCGACCGGCCCCGGGTTGTACAGGCTGAGCACGTCGGCGTGGTGCCGGGTGCGGGACAGGATCGTCGGCAGCTGCAGCTCGGCCCCGCCGACGCCCAGCCCGGTGATCACGTGCAGAACCCTCACGATCGCCCTCCCGACGCCAGCCGGGCCCGGTAGAGAACCCGCTTTCCGGTCAGCCGCAGCGCGCCGTCGCGCTCTCCGACGTAGATGCGCGGCACCGCGGCCACGCCGATCGCCGCCCGCGGCGCGTCCACGGCGCAGGCGTACCGGTAGCCGGCGGCGGTGACCGCGGCGCGCGCCGCGGCGTCCATCGACCCGTACGGGTAGCAGAAGCCGTCGACCGGAGCGTCCAGCAGGGCGGCCAGCCGGTCCCGGCTGCCGGTGACCTCGTCGCGCAGGGTCGCATCGCCCAGCCCCGCCAGCGGTACGTGCCGGGCGCCGTGCGCGCCGATCTCCCAGCCGGCGCCGGCGAGCGCGGCCAGGTCCGGGCCGTCCAGCAACGCCAGCTCGCCGCCGTCCCAGTCGTTGACCGCGCCGATCCGGTCGGCGACCACGAACACCGTTGCGGTACAGCCGAACCGGCGCATCGCCGGCAGCGCGTGCCGGACCACCCCGGCGTACCCGTCGTCGAAGGTGATGCCGACCAGTCCGGCGCTGCGGCCGGCCCGGCGGGCCGCGAGCAGGTGCCCGACACCCACCCCGCGCAGCCCGAGCCGACGCAGCGTCGCGAGCTGCCGGACGAACCGGCGCGGCGACACCGCGAGCCGGTGCGGGTCGTCGGTCAGCACGTCGACGGTGTGGTACATCAGCACCAGCGGCACGTCCCGCCACCGCCACGGCGTCATCGTCCGGGCCCGCTCGATCACCGCCATGGCCGCTCAGCTCCCCTCGTCGCCGCCGCGGCGCGACGGACCGCCACCGCCGTGGCGCGCCCGATCGCCAGCATCGCCGCGGCGCAGCCGATCGCCGCGAGCGCCGCCGTCGCCGCGAGGATCCGAAGGTCGCGCCGAAGCGTCCAGCGCTCGATGTAGTCGTTGTCGGCGACGGCCCGGGCGATCAGCGGGGTGTCACCGCACAGCCCGCGCAGCTGAGCGGTGCCGGTGATCCCGGCCGGCATCCGGAACCGGCCCGGGTAGCCCGGCACGCTCCCGGTGAACAGCTCGGCGAAGTGCGGCCGTTCCGGCCGCGGCCCCACCAGCGACATCTCCCCGCGCAGCACGTTGACCAGTTGCGGCAGCTCGTCCAGGTGGCTGCGGCGCAGCGCCGCACCCAGCCTGGTGACTGAGCCCGGCGGCGCCGTCCAGCGCACGTCGGCGTCCGGGTCCGGGGCCACCGTACGCAGCTTGAGCAGCTCGAACGGCACACCGCCGGCGGTGAGCCGAACCTGGCGGAACAGCACCGGACGGCCGTCCAGGCAGCGGATCGCGATCGCGAGCAGCCCGATCAGCGGCGCCGCGAGAACGAGCAGCGGTACCCCCAGCGCCAGGTCCAGCGCCCGTTTGCGCCGGTAGCGCAGCCGGTGCCGGGGCACCCCGACCAGCCGGCCGCCGGCCGGCACCCTCCCGGCCGGCGGCCACCCGTCGGCACGCCGCACCGCGGCGGCGGCCCCGGAACCGGTCGCCGCACGCGGGGTGGTCTGGGCGCTCATCCGGCCGCCCGCGCGAGGGACCGGCCCGTCGTCACGGTGCCGGTGAGGTGCTGCGCGAGGCGGTGTGCGGCGAAGTCGCAGCCGTGCACGAACCGCATCACCGGGCCGAACGAGCTCGCCACCACCGGCCCGGTGAAGTACAGGCCGGGCACCGACGACTGGAACACCCGGTCGACCGCGGGAGCACCGTCCAGGGTGGCGATGCCACCGGCGAGCTGCTCGTCCAGGAACGTCAACCGGGACAGATCCGGCCGGTACCCGGTGGCGGCGATGACATGGTCGGTGGTGATGCGCACCGGGCCGGCGCCGTCCCGCAGGGTCAGCCGCAGCGAGTCGGCGCCGGGCTCGACCGCGATCAGTTCGTGGTCGGTGAGCACCGGCAGCCGGCCCTCCACCCGCGGCCGCAGCCAGTACGCGCCGGCCGGTCCCAGCGCGGTGCGGGCGATCCGGGCCCGACGCCGGGCCGGCAGCCGGTGCAGCAGATCCGGCTGGGTCGAGTACAGCAGCGTGGTCCACCCGGACCCCAGCGGCGCCTCCGGCTCCCGCAGCCGTACCCGCAGCGATCGCCTGGCCCGCAACGGATCACCGTTCCAGGCGATCTTCGGCGCGCGCACCACCACGCGAACCCGCGCACCGGCCTCGGCGGCGAGCGCCGCGGTCTCCAGCGCCGACTGCCCCCGCCGAGCACCGTCAGGTCGGTACCGGCGAAGCGGCTCAGGTCGGTGTGCGCCGACGAGTGCGTCACGAGCGTGCCCGGCAGCTCGGCGAGCAGCGGCGGCATCCGGTCGAAGTGTTCGACGCCCACCGCGACCACCACCCGGCGGGCCAGCAGCGTCTCCCCGTCGTCGAGCGTCACCTCGAACTGCTCGCCCACCGAGGCGATCCGGCGGACCAGCGTCTCGGTCAGATCCGGCACCTGGGTGCGCTGGAACCAGCCGCCGTAGGCGGTGAAGTCGGCCAGCCGCACCGGCTTTCCGTACGGCACGTACTCCTCGCCGCGATGCGCGCAGTAAGCCTTCAGCGTCGCGGCGCCCGCCGGATCGGACAGGTTCGACGCGTACGGCTGGGACTTCAGCTGCATCCCGGCCGGCATGGCCGAGCGCCACAGCGCCATCGGACGGCCGAAGATCCGGACCGTCAGGCCAGTGTCGCGCAGGTGCGCCGCAAGCGACAAGCCGTACGGCCCGGCGCCCACGATGGCCACATCTATCGTTCTCGCCATCAGACCGTTCCTCCCACCGCTTCGATCTCTACCGAACGGGCCGAACGTGCCCGTGCGGTACCTGGTCCGGGCCGCGCCGGAGTGCTCCGGCGTCGGCGCCCGATCGGACGGTGCGCCGCGCGCCAGGCGGTGCGCAGGCACATCAGTCCGAACGGGGCAAGGTCGTCGGCGGCGAACCACGCGGTCTCGTCGATGCCGCGCAGGCTGCGCAGCCACGTCCGCACGTCCAGCTCGCCGCGCCGCAGGTAGCCCAGCGCGGCGGCGGTGTCGTAGTTCTCCACCAGGAAGCGCCGTCCGGCCACCGGCGCCGAGTCCGGTACCGGCCGGCCGGTCAGGTCCAGGTGCGCGGCCCGCGCCACGTCCACCCCGTCGGCGGTGCGGAACAGCCGGAACTGCGCGCCGATGCGCGGATTGAAGTCCAGCAGCCGGAACCGGCCGTCGCGCGCGTCCCGGCGCAGGTCGCAGTCCAGGATCCCGCGGTAGCCGAGGCGGGACAGCAGTGCCGCCATCTCGCCGGAAAGGACCGGATCCGGCACGCACTCGCCCAGGCTGGTCAGCCCGGCGTGCGGCGGGTACGAGCGGTGCTTGCGGCCGGTGAACGCGGGCCGGCAGACCGAGTCGGCGTCGCAGTAGCCGTGGAAGAACCAGTCGCTGCCCGGCAGGTACTCCTGCAGCAGCAGCGGCACGCCGGCCGCGTACGCCGCGGTCAGTGCCCTCGCGTCCCGGACGATGGTGGTGCTGCGCAGCCCGCCGGTGTCCCGCCAGGGCGCCGCCAGTTTCGCCACGACCGGATAGCCGACGCGTTCGGCGAACTCCCGTGCCACCACCGGATCGTCGGTCTCGACCGAGTCCACGGTGGGCAGCCCGAGCTCGCGGCCGAGCGCCGCGAGACTCGCCTTGCCGGCGAGCCGGCGGGGCAGGTCCGGCGGCTGCATCGGGAAGGAGAACCACCGCCGCAGCACCGGTCCGTGCTCGGCGAGCAGGATCGCACCGGCGTCGTCGGTCGGGATCAGCACCGCCCGCCGGCCGATCCGCTCGGCGATGCGGGCCAGCGCCGACAGCACCCGGTAGGGCTGGTCGGCGTCGGGCAACCAGCCGAACCGGCCACGCAGGTACCTCGACCGCGCCGCCGGGGTGAGGGGATCCTCGCACACCGCGTACACCTCGACGCCGGCGCGACCGAGACTGCGGATCACGCCGAGGCCGCCGTGGTGGAACACGTTGCGGTCGAGCTTCAGCACCACAGCCGGGACGTTGTGGTCGAGCATCGTCGCTCCCCTAGACCAGCTGCCGGTGGGGGGCGAGGTCGAACCGGTAGGTCGCGTCGAGCACCCGCGGGCACCCGGCGGCCCAGCCGTACTCGACGCCGGGATGCACGGTGTGGATCAGCACCAGATCCCAGTCGGTGCCCTGCGGGTCGGTCTCGGTGAGCAACCGGGTACCGTCCGGCAGCGTGCAGTCGGGCACCAGCGGGTCGTGGTAGTGCACCTCGGCACCGCGCCGGGCCAGCTCGGCGAGGATGTCCAGCGCGGACGAGCCGCGCAGGTCCCGTACCCCGGGCTTGTAGCTGACGCCGACCACCAGGATCCGCGCGCCGCGCAGCGATCCGCCGGTGTCGGCGAGCAACTCCACCGCGCGCGCCACCACCCGCCGCGGGCGGCCCGCGATGGCGGTCATCGCCTGCTCGATCAGCGGTGCCGGGTGCGCCGCGGTACGCAGCTGCCAGAGCAGGTAGTGCGGGTCGCACGGGATGCAGTGGCCGCCGACTCCCGGCCCGGGGAAGCAGGCCAGGAACCCGTACGGCTTGGTCGCCGCCGCCGTGGTCACCTCGATCGGATCCAGCGCCAGGTGCCCGCAGATGTCGGCGATCTCGTTCGCCAGCGCCAGGTTCACCGCGCGGTAGACGTTCTCGTACAGCTTCGCGAGCTCGGCGGCCTCCGGGGTGGAGACCGCGTACACCGCGTCGGTCAGGTACCCGATCAGCCGCGCCGCCCGCTCGCTGCAGCGGGGTGTCTCGCCGCCGACCAGCCGGGGCGTCTCGCGCTGCCGGTGCGCCGGAACGCCGGGGTCGATGCGCTCCGGGCTGAACGCCACGCACACGTCCACGCCGACGCGCAATCCCCTGCGCTGCAACGGTTCGATCAACATCTCCCGGGTGGTACCGACGTAGCTGGTCGAGGTCAGCACGATGGTCTGGCCGGCCCGGGCGTGCTCGACCACCGCGGTGCACGCCGCCCGCAGTGCCGCGGTGTCCGGCACCCGGTGCCGGTCCACCGGCGTCGGTACGCAGACCACCACGGCGTCCACGTCGGACAGCAGTGCCGGGTCGTCGGTCAACCGCAGCCCGCCGGCATCGAGCGCGGTGGCCAGCGCGCTACGGTCGTCGTCGGGGAGATCCACCGTGCCGGTACGGATCGCGGCCAGCCGTTCGGCGCTGACGTCCACGCCGATCGCCGGCACGCCGCGCGCGTACAGTCCCAACGCGGTCGGCAGGCCGACGTAGCCCAGCCCCACGACGCCCACCGACAGCGGTTCGGTGCCGGGCGGCGCCGCGGTGCGGTGCACCAACCGCGACCTGACGTCGTCCAGCGAGCCGTTGACCGCCAGCGCGAGTTCCAACCCGGCCATGGCGACACCACCTCGTGTCCTCGAACGGCCCGGTGGACGTGTCGGCGTCCGACGGGCCTGGTACACCGCCGGATCTCGGCGGCCCTGCGTGCACCCTAGGTCGCCGCGGTGCCCGCAGTCTCCGGGCGAAGCGCGTAGCGCGCCCTACGTCGATTGGCGGACCGAGCACCCGTGAGGCGCCGGGACCGTCCGGACCGCGAACCGCGTACCGGGCAGCCGATCCCGGCTGCCGGCCCACCTTTTCCACCCGGCCGCCAGCGGCCGATCAGGCCGCTGGCGTACCCGTCCCTACGTCGTTTGACGGGGGTGCGGGCCGGCAGACCGCCCTAACGTGAGGTAATGCGCGCGCACCGCCTCCTCCGTGGCTGGTTGCTGCCGGCCTGGCTCGCGGTCGCGGCACTGGTCGGCGGGCTGGTCATCGCCGCCGGCCACCGGGGTGGCGGTGGGCCCGCGCCGCCACCCCATCCGCTCGCCGGGCTGGCCGCCGTCCCCGCGGCGAGCGCGCTGCCCACCGGGCATGGCCTGGTGGTGTCGCTGACCTTCGACGACGGGTACGCCGACCAGCTGGTCGGCGCTGCGGAACTGTTGCGGCACGGACTGCCCGGCACCTTCTACGTGCCGTCCGGCTGGGTCGGGCTGCCCGGCTACCTGAGCCTCGCGCAGGTGCGGAAGATGTACGCGAAGAGGCTGGAGATCGGCGGCCACACCGTCCTGCACGAGAACCTGCCCGGCGTCGACCTCGCCGAAGCGCGCCGGGAGGTGTGCGACGACCGCGCCAACTGGCTCGGCTGGGGTATCCCGGTGACCTCGTTCGCCTACCCGTACGACGCGCTCGGGCCACGGGAACGACGGATCGTGCGCGACTGCGGCTACAACAGCGCCCGGCAGCTCGGCGACCTGCACTCGGTGCGTACCCCGGCCGACTGCACCGATTGCCCGTACACCGAGCAGATCCCGCCGCCCGATCCGTACAACGTGCGGGCCCCGGCGGAGTTCGACAGCGGCTGGACGCTCGCCGACCTGATCAACGAGGTACGCGGCGCGGAGCGGCACGGCGGCTGGCTGCCGCTGACGTTCCACCACGTGTGCGACGGGTGCAGCGACATCGGCGTCCCCCCGCAGACGCTGCGCAGGTTCCTGGACTGGCTCACTCCGCGCGCCGCCCGCGGTACCGTCGTGCTGCCGGTCGACGCGGTCGTCGGCGGTGCGGTCCGCGCGCCGCACCGGGTCGCCGCGCCCGCCGCGGCACCGGCGGGACGCAACGCGGTGCGCAACGGGTCGGTGGAGCGTTGGCGGCAGGGCGAACCGGCCTGCTTCCAGAGCACCCGGTACGGCCGGAACTCGGTGACGGTGCGCCGGGCCGGCACCGCGCACGGCGGCCGGTTCGCCGCGCGCCTGACGGTGGGCGGGTACCACTCCGGCGGGGCCCAGCTGATGCCGCGGCTGGATCTCGGCAGCTGCGCCCCCGCGGTGGCGCCGGGTCGGCGGTACACGCTGGGCGTCTGGTACACCGCGACCGCGCCGACCACCCCGGTGCTCTACTACCGCACCGCCCGCGGCGCCTGGACGGCGTGGTCGGTCGATCCGCCGGTGCAGCCGGCCACCGGTACCTGGCGGCACCTGTCCTGGCGTACCCCGCCGGTACCGCAGGATGCCACCGCGGTGTCCTTCGGGCTGCGGCTGACCTCGGCCGGCACGGTCGTCACCGACGACTACCACCTCGTCGGGTGACGCGGTTCGGTCGACCCCGGCGGCCGGACGGCGGCCGGGGCCGGAGAACGGCCGATGCGACATCGGCGAGAAGGCGCATCCCGCACCGGTTCCGGGCCCGCGCCGCGGATCCGGCCCGAGACTGGTGATCTGGGTCCGGACGTGCTCGGGCTCCGCCGGCGGCCAGCCGGCCGGCACCGAGGGTCCGGCCCGGGATCGGAGCGGTGCGATGCACGCCTTGTTGTACCGGCTCGGCCGGCTGACCTTCCGCCGACACTGGGTGCTCGCGGCGATCTGGCTCGCGGTACTGGTCGCGGTTCTGGTGCTGCGGGCGGTACTCGGCGGCCAGTACGTCACCGACTACACGATTCCGGGCAGCGAGTCGTCGCAGGCCGCGGACGTGCTGACCCGCGACTTCCCGCAGCAGAGCGGCACCGCCGGGCAGATCGTCTTCCACGCGCACTCCGGTACCGTGGCCGACCAGCAGTCCGCGGTGAACACCGCGGTCGCCAACGTCGGCAAGCTGCCACACGTGGTCCGCGCCACCAGCCCGTTCGCCACCGCGAACTCGCCGCAGGTCTCGCGCGACGGCACGATCGCCTACGCCCCGATGGCCTTCGACGTGGTCCCGGCGTCGCTGGACACCGGGTACCTGCACCAGCTCGACGACGCGGTCGCGCCGGCGAGGCACGCCGGCCTGCAGGTGGAGTACGGCGGTGGCGCCGGCCAGGTGGGCCAGCAGACCAACGACGCCCGCTCCGAACTGATCGGCCTGACCTGTGCGCTGCTGTTGCTGCTGCTGATGTTCGGCGCGCTGGCCGCGGCGGCGATCCCGTTGCTGTCCGCGGTGTTCAGCGTCGGCGCCGGGCTGTCGCTGGTGGGCCTGATCGCCGCGGTCAGCACGGTACCCTCGGCCGCACCGACGGTGGCCACGCTGCTCGGCCTCGGGGTCGCCATCGACTACGGCCTGTTCCTTGTGGCCCGGCACCGCGAGCAACTCGACACCGGTACCGATCTGGCGACCTCGGCCGGCCGGACCGTCGCCACCTCGGGGTCGGCGATCGTGGTGGCCGGCGGGACCGTGGTCATCGCCATTCTCGGGCTGTTCGTCTCCGGCGTCCCGTTCGTCTCCTCGCTCGGCGTGGCCTCCGCCATCGTCGTCGCGGTCACGGTACTGGCCGCGCTGACGCTGATTCCGGCGCTGCTGGGCATCGCCGGGAAGCGGGTACGGGCCCGCCGCGCCCGCGGCAGCACCGCGTCGGTGACCGAACCGGACCACGAGAGCGGTGTGTTCGGCCGCTGGGGGCGCTTCGTCAGCAGCCGGCCGTGGCCGTGGGCGGTGCTCGGCGTGGTCGTGCTGCTGGTGCTGGCCATCCCGCTGTCGGCGTTGCGGCTGGGCCAGCTGGACGCCGGCAGCAACCCGACGAGCGACTCCAGCCGGCGGGCGTACGACCTGATGTCGACCGGGTTCGGGCCAGGCAGCAACGGGCCGCTCGCGGTCGTGGTGCAGCTGCACCCCGGCGACCAGTCGAAGCTGTCGGGGTTGCAGTCCGACCTGGCGAAGACCGCGGACGTGGCGTCGGTGTCGGCACCGACGACCAACTCGGCGGGCACCACCGCGGTGCTGACCGTCATCGCGAAGAGCGCGCCGCAGGACGCGGCCACCACCGACCTGGTCGACCGGATCCGTACCGATGTGTTGCCGGCGTCGAAGCTTTCCGCCAGCCTGACCGGAACCACCCCGGGCTACGTCGACTTCACCGAGCGCGTCTCGCAGCGGCTGCCGTGGCTGATCGGCGTCGTCGTACTGCTCGCGTTCGTGCTGCTGACGATCGCGTTCCGGTCGCTCGCGATCGCGGTGAAGGCGGCCGTGCTCAACATCCTGTCGGTCGGCGCCTCCTACGGGGTGATCGTCGCGGTGTTCGGCTGGCAGTGGGGATCGGGGCTGCTCGGCATCGACGAGTCGCTGCCGGTACCGGCGTTCGTACCGATGCTCATGTTCGCGATCGTGTTCGGCCTGTCGATGGACTACGAGGTGTTCCTGCTGTCCCGGATCCGGGAGGCGTACCTCGCGACCGGGGACGCCCGGCGCAGCGTCGCGGCCGGCATCGGCGGTACCGCCCGGGTGATCAGCACCGCCGCGGCGATCATGGTGGTGGTGTTCCTCAGCTTCGTGCTGGACCCGGATCCGACCATCAAGATGCTCGCCGTCGGGATGGCCGCCGCGGTGCTGGTCGACGCCACCGTGGTCCGGATGCTGCTGGTACCGGCCGTGATGGCGCTGTTGGGCGACCGCGCCTGGTGGCTGCCGCGCGGGCTCGACCGCATCGTGCCGCACCTCGATCTCGAGGGCACCGAGGCGGCCGGCGACACCGGTGCGGGCCGGCCACCGGCCGTCACGCCGGCCGGCGACCGTCCGTAGTCGACGGTCCCCGCGGCGGCGGGTCCGGCGCCGAGGCGGCCGTGCAGGTCAGGCGCCGGGCTTCGGGGTGGCGCGGTAGAGCTGCACCGACACGGCGGCGAGCCAGGCCCAGGCGATCAGCACCCCGGCGGTGAACCCGAGCACGACCGGGGCGCTGCTCGACCCGCTGGTGATCCCGGCGAACGAGAGCAGGAACAGCACGCCGCTCAGCGTCGAGTAGAGCGCCCAGCCGCGGTGCCCCAACCGGAGCGACCGGCGGGCGAACACCAGGCAGGCGGCGATCAGGCACAGGAACCCGAGACCGCCGGCGGCGAGGTGCAGCAGCCCGTGCCAGGAGATCGCGGTGGCGGGGCCCGCCGGGGTGCCGGCCGGGAAGCCGTTCGCCGGATCGGCGACGAACGCACCGGCCAGAACCAGCCCGACCCCGTACCCGCCGACCAGCCTCGGCACCCACCGGCAGCCGGGCGTGCCGGCCAGCGCGCGGTGCATGCCGACCGCCGCGGCGAGCACCATCGCGCCGGACAGCACCAGGTTGGCGATCTGGATCCAGCCGAAGCTGCCGTTCGCGAGCAGGCTCCAGTCGTGGTGTGCCAGGTCGAAGCCGCGCCGGGTGACCGCCTGGATCAGGCTGACCACCACGTAGAACGGGCCCGCCAGCACGCCGTAGCCGAGCAGCGAGCGGGTGACCGCGCGGTGGCGGTCGCACGGCCGCCGGCCGGACGGGGGTGCCGCGGCTTCGGCCGGTTGCGAGGGTGTCGTCATCTCGACCTCCCAGATTGGACTGTCTCGTCTTGTTCAATGGACTAGTCAGTACCAACTGGACTGGACAGTACCGCACGAGTACTGTTCAGTCCAGTACGGTGGCGCGAGGAGAGGCGAGAAATGATCAAACCGGACGAGGACCCCCGCACCGGCGAGCTGATCGTCCGGATCGGCCGAGGTGCGTCGAGCGACTCGACCGGCACGACCGGCAAGCGGGCGGCCATCGTGCAGGCCGCCACCGGCCTGTTCCTGCGCCAGGGCTACCAGGGCACCAGCACCGACCAGATCGCCGCCACGGCCGCCGTGTCCAAGCAGACCGTCTACAACCAGTTCCGGGACAAGAAGACGCTGTTCGCCGAGATCATCCTGGGCGTCACCGCCACCGCCGAACGGTTCGCCGCCGACGTGCCGACCGAACTCGCCGGTGTCCGCGCCGCCGACGACCTCGAACCGGCGCTGCGGTCGCTGGCCCGCCGGTACCTGTCGACGGTGCTCGACCCGCAGGTGCTGGCGCTGCGCCGGCTGATCATCGGCGAGTCCAGCCGGTTCCCCGAGCTGGCCCGCGAGTACCACCGGCGCGCCCCGGCCCGGGTGCTCGCGGCACTGGCCGACGTGTTCTCCCGGCTGGTCGACCGAGGGCTGCTCACGGGCGACCCCGGCGACGCCGCAGAGGACTTCGCCTTCCTGGTCCTCGGGCCGGCGCTGGACCACGGCATGTTCCACGTCGACGACGACCCGGCCCCCGAGCCCGCCGTGCGGCGCGCCGCCGACCGCGCCGTCGCCGTCTTCCTCGGTAGCTACCGCCGCACGGGCTGATCCCGGCTCCACCCACGACGGCAGCGTCCGGCCCGTCGGCGCAACGACCGCGGCGGCACCCGCCCGGGAGCGGTTCAGTCGTCGGTCGGGCGAGGGCGGGCGGCGCGACGGTGCGCGATCTGCGCCGCCCGGTCGGCCCGGGCCAGCTCCCGCCGCGCGGTCCGGGCCCGTTCCCGGGCCGCCTGCTGCTCGCGACCGGCCCGGTCGAGTTCGCTGCTCAGCTCGGCGATCCGGCGCTCCGCCGCCCGGACGGCGCTCTGCGCGTCGGCGAGCTGTCGCTCCGCCACCGCCCGCGCCTCGGTCCTGACCGACAGCGCCCGGTCGGCCTCGACATCCCGGCCGGACCGGGCCGGGCGACCGCGGCCGGAACCGGCCCGGCCCGCGGTGCCGGCCTTGCCGCCGGACCGCTCGGCGGTGCGGGATCGGCCACCCGACCCGCCCCGGCGGTCCGCGGCGGCACCGAGCTCGACCACCTCGCCGCCGGCCGTCCCGTCGCCGGCCGGGGCGGTGACCGCGGCCAGCCCGGTACTGGCGAGCGGCCGGTCCAGCCGGCCCCGGATCCACCGCTGGCCGGCCTGCGCGTCGGCGACCACCGCATGCAGCGTCTGCTCCACCTCGCGGCGGGCCTCCGCGCCGAGCGGGTGCCCGGCCTCGTCGGCCAGCCGCGCCGCCGCGCCGACCAGTACCGGGATCAGCTGCCGTTGTTCGGCCGACAGCGCCCGGATCCGGGTGCCGTCCAGGTGCCGGTACGCGCTGCGCAGCTCCTCGCCCAGCACCAGCAGCCGCTCGACCTCGGCGGAGCGGGTACGGGCGAGCAGGTTGCCGGCCCACGCCGGCACGGTGGGCCGGCGCAGCGCATGGATCGAGGCGGCCAGCTCCCGGTCGCCGCCGGAGCGGGCCGCCTTCTCCCGCTCGGTACGGGCCGCGGTGAACTCACCCGGCGGCAGCGCGTACAGCTGGTCGGCGACGGCATCCAGATCCACGACGCAACACCATCCGCAATCCTCGGCGACCCCCGCCACGACGTCGATCCACCAGCCTACGACGCGACCGGCGGCCGCGCCGGCCGCAACCGGAAGCTCACCCGCCGGAGCCGTCGAGGTAGGCGAGCACCGCCCGGACCCGGCGGTTGGTGTCCTCGGCCGCGGCGATGCCGAGCTTGGCGAAGATCGACGTGGTGTACTTGCTGATCGCGCCCTCGCTCAGAAACAGCCGGGTCGCGATGGCGGCGTTGGACAGCCCCTCCGCCATCAGCGCGAGCACCGAGCGTTCCCGGTCGGTCAGCGCGGCCAGCGGATCCACCCGGGCCGGCCGGCCGAGCAGCTTGGCGACCACCGTCGGATCCAGTGCCGTACCGCCGTGCGCGACCCGGTCCAGCGCGTCGGTGAACTGGTCGGCGTCCAGAACCCGATCCTTGAGCTGGTAACCGATCCCGCCCCGCTCGTCGGCCAGCAGCTCGCGCGCGTAGAGCTGCTCGACGTGCTGGGAGAGGATCAGCACCGGCAGGCCCGGGATCTCCCGACGGGCCGCGAGCGCGGCCTGCAGCCCCTCGTCGGAGAACGTCGGAGGCAGCCGGACATCCACGATGGCCACGTCGGGCCGGTGGATGAGCAGCGCGTCGAGCGTCTCCGGCCCGCTGCCGACCGCGGCGACGACGGCGTGCCCGTACGCCTCGACCAGCCGCACCAGCCCGTCCCGCAACAGGAACAGGTCCTCGGCTACGACAACTCGCATGGCACTGCCACCGTGATCCGGCTCGGTCCACCGACCGGGCTGTCGATGCGCAACACCCCGCCGAACGCCGCCATCCGCCGCTCGATCCCCGCGAGCCCGGACCCGGCCGGCGGCGCACTCGGGGTACCGCCGGGCTCGGTCGCGGCGGCACCGATACCGCCGACACCGTCGTCGGTCACCGTCGCGGTCAGCACCCGCTCACCGTAGTCGAGGTCGATCTCTATCCGGCTCGCCCGGGCGTGCTTGACCGCGTTCGCGAGCAGCTCGGCGACGGCGAAGTAGATCGCCGACTCCACCGGCCGCTCCGGCCGTGCCGGCACCGTGCTGCGCACCTCGACCGGCAGCGCGGCGTCCAGGGCCAGCGCCCGTACCGCGTCGACCAGGCCGCGCTCGGCGAGCACCGGCGGGTTGATGCCGCGAACCAGCGAGCGCAGTTCGGCCAGCGCGGCGGCCGATGAACTCCGGGCCTGGGCCAGGATCTGCTTCGCCTTGGCCGGGTCCTGGTCGACCAGCCGCTCCGCGGCACCCATCGACATGCCGAGGGCGACCAGCCGGGCCTGCGCGCCGTCGTGCAGGCCGCGCTCGATCCGCTCCAGTTCGGCCGCCTGGGTCTGGGTCAGGTCGGCCCGGATCGCCTCCAGCTCCTCCACCCGCCGGTCCATCGACCGCCGGGAGCCGCCGAGCAGCCGAACCCCGACGGGACCGAGCAGCCGCCAGCCGAACGGCGCGGCGGCGAGGCCGGCGGCGCACAGCGTGAGGCCGTACCCGAGCAGGTCCGGCCGGGTGAGCAGGTAGCCGCCGGCGGCCAGGCAGGCCAGCGGGGCGGCGGCGGCCGGCAGCACGGTGACCGCCGCGACCAGCAGCCAGAGCGCGTCGCGGCGCAGCTGCGGGTCGCGGCGCCGGGCGTCCAGCGTGGCCCGGCGGCGCGCCTCGCGCTGCGACTCGTGGTAGGCGTAGCCGTTCCACCAGAACCCGGTGGCCATCCGGGTGACGGGTAGCACCGGGTTGTACTGCGGTTCGACCGAGGCGCCCAGCCAGCGCCGCGCCGCCCAGCGGGCCGCCTCGCTCAGCGCCCGGCCCAGGAACGCCACCACGAACCAGCCGGCCGCGCCGGTCCAGAGCAGCGTCATCGCGATCTCACCGGCGTACACCAGCGCGAGGACCGGAAGCGGCGCGGACAGGTCGGTCGACCAGCTGCGGGCAAACCGGAAACCGAAGAACGCGACCGGCACCACGACGGCGGGCAGCGCCCCGGTCACCCCGGTGACCACTACCGACCGGTACAGCCCGCGCCCGACGGCGCGCGCCCACCGCAGCGGGCCAACCTCGGCAGTCCCCGTCATCCGCGTCCCCTCCTGCATCCCCGTCATTGTCGCAACCGGCGCCCGGCCGCACCGCGCACGCGCGGGCGGGTTCGGCGCCGGCGCCCGTCATGCCTGTTCTGTTCCGTCCACCGGTGCGCCGGCCGGCCCCGACTCACGTGCGGCCCGGCGAAGCGCGACCACTCCGCTGACGGCGAGCACCGCGCCGACCCCGGCGAGCGAGACACCGTGGATCACCAGCCCGGCCGCGAAAATCTTGGACACCCCGGTCAGGACCGCCCCCGCCAGGAGGAACACGCCGCCCAGGATGGTCCGCAGTCGCGCCGGGACGCGGTTCAACAGCAGCAGCAACAACACTTCTCGGCTCCGTTCGGTTCGTCGCCGGCCGTACTGCCGGGCGACACCAACGACGCTACGAACCGGGCGGCGCGGCGGGTATCCGTCCACGCCCCGACCCGGGTGGGTCCAGCCCCACCCCGCGGCCGCCCGGTTGTGGCACGATCTCCCCGATGCCCCCGCACTCCACGCGCCGGCGCCTGCGGCGCCGCATCCTGGTCGTGCCGCTCGGCCTGCTCGGCGCCGTGCTGCTGCTGGTGACGGCCGCCGGCGTGGCGCTGCAGGTCGAGGGCAGCGGTGCGGTTCCGGCCGCGGCGCGCGGCACCGGCCACGACGCCGAATGGCTCGGCCACGCCTGGGTCGACGGGCGGAGGAACCAGTCCGATGTGGACGAACTGGCCGTCCGGCTGCGGCGCACCGGCATCCGCGACCTGTACGTGCACGCCGGCCCGTTCGGCAACGACGGCAGCCTCGATCCGGCGCTGCGGCCCAAGGCCCGCTGGCTGGTCACGGCGCTGCACCGGGCGCTGCCGGGGGTACGGGTGCAGGCCTGGCTCGGCGCCCACCCGGTGCCGGGCCAGCTGCGGCTGGGCTCCGCGCGAACCCGGGCCGCGATCCGCACCTCGGTACGGCAGGTGCTGGGTGACGGGTTCGACGGCGTGCACTACGACTTCGAGCCGGTCGCCGACGGCGACGCCGACCTGGCCACGCTGCTGGCCGCGAGCCGGCGGTTGACCCGCCGGTACCACGCCGTGCTGTCGCTGTCGGCGAGCCTGCTGGCGCCGGTACCTGGGCTCGCCGCCGCGGTCCGGGCGGCGCCCGGCGGGCCGCGCGGGGTCTGGTCGGCCGGCTACCTGCACCGGCTCGCGGTCCACGTCGACCAGGTCGTGCTGATGCTGTACGACAGCTGCCTGCCCACCGCGACCAGCTACGCCGGGTACGTCCGGCGGGCCACCGGGCTGGCACTGCACGCGGTGCCGGGCCGCGTCGCGCTGCTGATCGGCGTACCGGCCTACCACGACCGCACCGCCTGCCACCGCGGCAACGCCGAGACGATGACCGCCGCACTGCGCGGGGTCCGGCTGGCGCTCGGCGAGCGGCCACCGCACCGCACGTTCGGCGTCGCACTCTACGTCGACTTCGCCGCCACCCCGGCGGACTGGGCCGCCTACCGTACCGCTTGGTCCTGATCGCCGACGCGCCGGCCGGGACCACGGGTGCGCTCCGGCGGCTACCGGATCGACATCGTCCACTGTGGACAGTTTCGGTGCGCCGGTCGCCGGGCTCACGTTGTGGCCGGGCGGTCGCGCGGATAGGTTCGGCGGCATGAACGGGCCCGGCTTCGGCTTCGACCCCACGTACGGCTACGACCTCGACAGACTGCTCGCGGTCGGCGCACCGGCGGAGCCGGCCGGGTTCGCCGCGTTCTGGCGCGAGCGGTACGCGGCGGCGCTCGCGGTCGATCCCGACCCGGTGCTGGGGCCCGTGGAGGACAAGCGGGACGGCTGCCGGGTCCTCGGGGTCACGTTCAGCTCCGTCGGCGGCGTACGGCTGGGCGGTTGGGTGGTGCTGCCCGACGAGGAGCCGGCGCGGCACGGGTTCGTCGTCGGGCACGGCTACGGCGGTCGGGCCACGGCCGGGCTGCCGCTGCCGCTGTCACGCGCCGCCGCGATCCAGCCGTGCGTGCGCGGACTGCCCGACCGGGGCCGCATCCCGGGCATCCCGGACACCTCGGACGAACACGTCCTGCACGGGATCGAGACACCCGAGACGTACGTGCTCGCCGGCTGCGTGGCCGACCTGTGGTGCGCGGCGACCGCGCTGCGCCAGCTCGTACCCGAGCTGGACGACCGGCTGGGCTACCTGGGCCAGAGCCTCGGTGGCGGGCTCGGCGCGCTGGCCCTGCCGTGGGACGACCGGTTCGCCGCGGCGCAGCTGACCGTGCCGACCTTCGGCAACCAGCCGCTGCGGCTGACGCTGGAGTGCGCGGGCAGCGGCGAGTCGGTCCGCCGGTACGCGAGGCGCCACCCCGAGGTGACCGAGGTGCTGGCGTACTTCGACGCGGCGAGCGCCGCGCGGCGGATCACCGTGCCGACGCTGGTCGGGGCGGCGCTGCTCGACCCGTCGGTGCCCCCACCGGGTCAGTTCGCGGTGCACAACGCGCTGGTCGGGCCGAAGCAGCTGGCGGTGCTGACCGCCGGCCACGTCGACCGCCCGGGCCTGGCCGCCGAGAACGCCGCACTGGCCGCGGCCACCGCCCGTTTCTGCACCACCCACCTCGCCACCTGACGACCGCCCCGGTGCGGTGCGCACGGACGGTGCGGCGGCGCCTGGGGCAGCATGCCCGCTCGGGAGTCCCGTGCCGGTCGGTTGATCGTCTCGGGAGTTCTCGCGCCGGGGTGTCAGCGGGTCGGTGCACAATCGGGCGGATGAAGTACGTTCTGCTGATCTGCGACGACGAGTCCGCGTCACCGAGCAACGAGGAGCTCGCCGTCGATCCGGTGCACCAGGCCTGGCTCGCCGACCTGGAACGGCGCGGCGCCCGCATCGTCGGCGCCCGGCTGCGTCCGGTGGTCGACGCGACGACGGTGCGGGTCCGCAACGGCGAGACGCTCGTCTCGGACGGACCGTTCGCCGAGACCAAGGACTTCGTCGGCGGCTTCGTGATCGTCGAGTGCGCCAGCCTGGACGAGGCGATCGAGATCGCCGCCGGCCATCCGTACGCGCGCTGGGGCGGGATCGAGATCCGCCCGGTCTGGGAGTGACCGGGCGGCACGGCGAGGTCACCGCGGCGGTCGAGGCGGCGTACCGGGACGAGTGGGGGCAGCTCGTCGCCACCCTGATCGGCCTGACCGGCGACTGGGACCTGGCCGAGGACTGCGCCCAGGAGGCGTTCGCCGCCGCGCTCGCCACCTGGCCCCGCGACGGGGTACCGCACCGGCCGGGCGCCTGGCTGACCACCGCCGCGCGGCACCGCGCCACCGACCGGCTGCGCCGCGATGCCACCGGCGCAGCCAAGCTGCGCCAACTCGCGGTGCTCGAACGCGACCCGGCGGAGCCGCCGGTCGAGGAGATCCCGGACGACCGGCTACGGCTGATCTTCACCTGCTGTCACCCGGCGCTGCCGTTCGACGCCCGGGTGGCGCTGACGCTGCGCACCCTGGCCGGGCTGACCACCGCCGAGATCGCCCGCGCGTTCCTGACCGCCGAGCCGACCATGGCGCAGCGACTGGTGCGCGCCAAGCGCAAGATCGCCGAGGCCGGCATCCCGTACCGGGTGCCGCCGGCCGAGGCGCTCCCGCAGCGGCTGGCCGCCGTCCTCGCGGTGCTCTACCTGATCTTCAACGAGGGGTACGACGAGGAGCAGCTCGACGCCCGCCGGGCCCTGACCGCCGAGGCGATCCGGTTGGCCCGGGTGCTGTGCCGGCTGCTGCCGGCCGAGCCGGAACCGGCCGGGCTGCTCGCCCTGATGCTGCTGCACGAGGCGCGCCGGGCCACCCGGACCGCGGACGGGATGCTGGTGCCGCTGGAGCGCCAGGACCGGTCGGCGTGGGACGCGGCGGCGATCGCCGAGGGCGTCGCGGTGCTGGACCGGGCGCTGGTGTCGCGCCGCACCGGGCCCTACCAGGTGCAGGCCGCGATCGCCGCCTGCCATGCCACCGCACCGGAGGCGGCGAGTACCGACTGGCCGCAGATCGCCGCCCTGTACGGCACGCTCCTGCGGCTCGCGCCGTCCCCGGTGGTGGCGTTGAACCGGGCGGTGGCGGTGGCGATGGCCGACGGGGTCGCGGCCGGCCTGGCGCTGGTGGACGAGCTGGCCGCGGCCGGCACGCTGGCCGGCTACCACCTGCTGCCGGCGACCCGGGCCGACCTGCTGCGCCGCGCCGGCCGTACCGACGAGGCGCGACGCGCCTACCGGGAGGCGCTGCCCCTGGCGCCCACCGCACCGGAACGCCGCTACCTCGCCGCCCGCCTGGCCGAGCTGGGCGACTCCGCGACCTGACCCGGCCCGCGCGACCGCGGTGCCCGGCGACGCCGGCGAGAAAGTTCCGGACCGCTGTCGATCCGGCGTCGCGGTGTTCGTCGGTGGGGTGACGGTGAACCGAAGCGGAGGGACGAGTTCCGATGAACACCGAGATCGACATCGCGGCACCCACCATCGCCGACCGATCCACGTACCAGGCGCAACTGGACATGCTGCGCATCCGGGAGAAGGAGCACAGCCGGGCCGGGGACGCGATCGCCGCGGCCCGGCGCCGGCTGCCGATGGTGGAGGTGCCCGCGGACAGCCCGCTGATCGGCGCGGCCGGTCCGGTGACGCTGCTGGACGCGTTCGAGGGGCGCCGCCAGCTGATCGCGTACTACCAGATGTGGCACGCGGGCGCGCCGGCGGCGCAGCAGTGCCCCGGCTGCACGTTCTTCAACAGCCAGGTGCGGGAGCTGGCGTACCTGCACTCCCGCGACGTGACCTACGCGACGCTGTGCCAGGGTTCGTACGAGCAGAGCGTCCGGTACCGCGACTTCATGGGCTGGGACGTCCCGTGGTACTCGGCGCAGCCGTCGCTGGACGTGCTGCTCGGCGGTCGCGCCCCGTTCGTCCTCGCCTGCTACCTGCGGTCCGGCGACCGGGTGTTCGAGACGTACTGGACCACCGGCCGCGGCGTCGAGGCGATGGAGCAGACCTACGGCCTGCTGGACCTGACCGCCTACGGCCGGCAGGAGCCGTGGGAGGACTCCCCGGCGGGCTGGCCGCAGAACATTCCGGACCCGGCCCGGGTGGACGGCCGTCCCACGGCACAGTGGTCCCGGATCCGCGCGGGCCGCTCCGACGACCTCGGTACCGCCGGCTGACGGCCGGGGCGGACCGCCTCCCCACCGGGAGCGGCGTGCCGCGGCCGGTTCGGTGTCGACGGTGGTCTCGACACCGAACCGGCCCGCCGACGAGGTACGAAGGCCATCCGGCACCACGCCGTCAGAGCACCCGGCGTACGCCCGGAAGCCGGCGGATCGGCCCGGCCAGGGCGAAGCAGGCCGGGACCGCGACCAGCGCGACCAGCGCGACCTTGGGCAGCGTCGGCATCGCGAGGGCGGCCAGCGCATAGCCGGCGGCGGTCACCACCGCGGCGTGGGTCACGTAGACGGTGAACGAGTGCCGGGCCAGGTACCGGCGCAGCGGGCCCTGGCCGTCGAACCGGCGGCGGAACACCGCGAGCAGCGCGAGCAGCAGGCCGACCGCGAACCCCGAGTCGAACAGCGCGTAGCACAACGAGCTCAGCGTGCCGTGGCCGGTCCAGCCGGTGACCCCGCCGGTGCCCAGCGCGAGCGGCAGGAACACCACGACGGCGCCGGCCGCGAGCGCCGCGCCGAACCGGCCCAGCCGCGGGGTGACCGCGCGGAACCAGCCGCGCCGGTACGCGATCGTGCCGAGCACGAAGAACGCCGCGTACTGCGCCAGGTAGGCGCCGGTCGGGAAGTCGATCACCGGCAGCCAGAAGCCCGCCGGTACCAGGATCCGCAGCACGTACGTGGCCAGCGCGAGCGCTGCCACGAACCCGAGCACGGTGCGCCGCTTCGGTGCGCCGGTGGCCCGGTCCTCCCACCGTGCGAGCCGGCTCCCGCGCCGAGGTTCGGCCCCGCGCCGGCCGCGGCGGGCGGCACCAAGAACGCGCACGGCCGCGTAGCAGGCGTCGAACACCAGCAGCGCCAGCGCGAACCACAGCGGACCGGACCCGATCGCGTGCAGGTACGCGATGCCCAGCGGCCCACCGTGGTAGTCGCCGAGCGACAGGATCGGGTTGAGCACGAAGTAGAACACCAGCAGCGGGATGCCGAGCCGGACCAGCCGGTCACGCAGGAACGCCCGGGCACCCTTGCGCTCGTAGGAGCCCGGCGTGAAGTGGCCGGACAGCAGGAAGAAGGCACCCATGAACCACGCCTGGTTCAGCATCAGGAACACGGTGAGCCCGATCCCGACCGCGGCGCTCGTCGGCCGCTCGTCGTAGTACCACATGCCGAGGCCGCTGTAGCCGACGACGACGTGATGCAGCACCACCAGCACCGTCAGTGCGATCCGCAGGTTGTCCACGAACCGCAGCCGTCGTCCGGGACTTCGCTCGCCGTTTCCATGGGGTGCCAGCGCATCCGGCCGGTCTCGCAACACGCTCATGGTGGTCTCCGTTCACCGATCCCCGCTGCGTCACCGGCAGCAGATCGACCGTACGAAGCAGGCGACGGCGCCGGTATCCCGCTGGGCCCCGCCTCGGGTGGGTCCAGCCCCACCCTCGACACCAGGTGCCGGCGGCCTGCTGCTGACCTCCTTCTGGTACGGCAGGGTGCCGAGGCTGGTGCGGCCTGGCGCACGCCATCAGTCTCGGCTCCCCCGCCGTACCCTCGCCCTCCCCGGTACCCTCGTGCTCGGCGCGGGTGCGCTCGTCCTGCCGCTCGCCGCGGTCCGGTCGCACCGCCGCCACGCGACCGTCACCGCGGGAATGAGAGCGCACGATGCCCCAGCCACTACCGGCCACCGAGGCCGCGCTGCTGGTCCGGACCGGCTTCGCCGACGACGCCCGCTGGGAGTCGATCCTGACCGACGTGTTCGAGCCGGAGGAGGACAGCGGCCTCGGCATGCAGGCCGGCGTGCACCCGCTCAGCGACCCGCAGTACGCCGGATGCACGCTCGCCGAGGTGCTCGCCCTGGTGCCCGCGGCGTACCCGCACACGTTCCTGTTCGTGGTCGACGACGTCGCGCTGCGCGAGTTCCGGCACCCGCTGCTGGTGGTCGACCTGCGCCCGCCGGAGCGGGGGCGACGCTTCCGCTGCGTGCCGGAGGCGGTCCGCACCATCGAGGCGAACCTGTTCACCGACAACCTGGGTTTCGACGAGCTCGCCGCCAGCGCCGACGCCGACGGCGTCTACCGCGACTACTGAGCCGGCCCCTCTTCGTCCACTGTGGACCGCATGGTGGCCGGTGCGGTCAGGCCGCCCAGTGCGGGTCGCGGCCGATGAAGCCGATCAGCCGGTCCTGCACGTCGGCGTCGGCGCTCACCACGACGCGCGGCCCGTACTGGCCGGAGGAGCGCAGGAGCTCCTCCATCGGCTCCAACCCGCCGAGCAGTTGCGCGCAGAAGTCGGCGTCCAACCGGTCGTCCTGGCCGGTGGCCCGGGCCAGGTCCCAGGTGTGCATGAACACGTCGGCGGTGTAGAACTGGTCGATCGCGGCGTCCAGCGGCAGCGTGCCAAGGTGCGGGTTGGAAAGCGTGCGGTGCGCCGTCTCCGGGTCGTCGAGGATCGCCTGCACCCAGTCGCGGTGCGCCTGCCAGGCGGCGACCGGGTCGTCGTCGACCGACGGCCGGGCCGGCAGGTCGATGCCGGCGCCGGCGGCCAGGAACGCCGGGAGCCAGTCGGTCAGGTGTCGCACCACGTCGCGGGCGGCCCAGCCGGCGACCGGTGCCGGCGCGTCCCAGCGGCCGGTGCCCCGAACCCGGTCGGTGAACACCCCGGCGACCTGCCGGTGCCGGTCCGCCGGTCGGTCAGACAGCGCCATCGTCGAGCATCCTCTCCAGCTTGGCGTACCCCTCGGCGACGCCGACCTCCATACCGCTGCGCAGGATCGCGTCCCGCGCCTCGAAGCTGTCCACCAGCGACTGGCTGTGCAGCCGGGTGCGACCACCGCCCAGCTCCTCGAACCACAGCGTCTCCAGCGCGACGCCGTCGGGCGCCCCCTCGTACGTGAAGGTCTGCACCAGCCGCCGCGGGCCGATCTCGTGGAAACAGCCGTGGAACCAGTATTCGGTGTCGCCGTCGGTCGAGACGTAGCGCCAGCTGCCGCCGGTCCGGGCGTCCCAGTGGTCGATCCGGGTGCTCAGCGCGTCCGGCCCGACCCACCGGACGAACAGTTCCGGGTCGGTGTGCGCACGCAGCAGCTGCGCGGGCGTCGCGGTGAAGTCACGTACCACCCGGACTATCGGCAACGCCGGGTCGGCCTCGACCATCGCTTCGGTGATCTCGTTCATCGTCGTCTCCCCCCAGCTGCGCCAGGACCGCGTCCAGGCGCCGGTAGCGCTGTTCGACCCGCACCCGGTGCCGCTCGATCCAGGTGTCCAGCAGGTCGAGGGTCTCGACCTGCAGCCGCACCGAGCGCGGCTGCGGGCCGCGCGGCCGGCTGACCAACCCGGCCTCCTCCAACACCTTCAGGTGCTTGTAGATCGCCTGCAACGAGATCCGGTACGGCTCGGCGAGCTGGCTGACGGTGGCATCGCCGTCGGCGAGCCGGGACACCATGTCCCGCCGGGTCGGGTCGGCGAGGGCCGCGAACGCCCGGGTCAGCGTGTCCATCGCAGCCCTCTTTCAACCAATTGGTTTAAAGACACGGTAGCCGAGGGCCTCCGCGCGGTCAACCTCTCGGTTGAAAGTGCAGTATGGGTACGCCCGGAGCGGCAACGACCACGGGAGGCAGGGTGCGCGACGGCGGCCGGCACGAGGTCCGGATCGACAGCACGAAGGGTTCCGGTACGGACGGGTTCGGGGCGGACGCGATCCGGGCGATCGCCGCCGGCGCCCGGGTGACGCTGCCGGCGGAGCTGCTCGATGCGGTGGCCAGCAACCGCACGGCGGTGCTCACCGCGCTGGCCGACCCGAACCACCCGGTGTACGGGGTGACCACCGGCATGGGTGCCTTCGCCGGCCGCCGCCTCGACCCGGACGAGCAGGCCACCCACCAGCTGCGGCTGCTCACCGCGCGGGCGGTCGGTGGGCCGCCCTGGCTGCCGGTGCCCGACGTCCGGGCGGTGCTCGCGATCGTGTTGCGTACCGCCGTGCGGCCGGAGACCGGGGCGAGCGAGCAGCTGTGCCGGTTCCTCGCCGACCGGCTCAACGACGCCTTCCACCCGGCGGTGCCGCGCGAGGGGATCGGCTGCGCCGGCGAGATCATCCCGCTCTGCCACGCCGGCCAGGCGCTCGCCGGTCTCGGCGCGGTCCTGGCCGACGACGGCACCGAGGTACCGGCCGCCGAGGCGCTCGCCGCGCGCGGCGTCGAGCCGTACCGGCCGGGCCCGAAGGAGGGCGTGATCCTGCTCGAGGGCATCCCGGTCGCCACGATGCACGGCATCCGGCGCGGTGCCGAGGCGGCCGCGGCGGCGGAGCGGCTGCTGGTGGCCGCAGCGGCGTCGATCGACGCGCTCGGCGCCCCGCGTGCCGGCTACGACCCCCGGCTGGCGGCGGGCGATCCGGTGCTGGCCGACCGGTACGCGCGGCTGCGGGCGCTGCTCGCCGGCGGCACCGTGCGGGCCGGGCTGCTGCACGCGCCGGTGTCGTTCCGGGTGGTACCGCAGGTGCTCGCGCACCTGAGCCGCACCGTCGCCGACCTCGCCGACGCGGTCGACCGGGCCCTGTGCTGGGTGACCGACTCCCCCGCGTTCCTGGCCGGTGGGTTCGTGTCGACCGCCGGGTACCACGGGTGCGAGCTGGGGCTGCGGCTGGACGCGGTGACCGCGGCCCTCGCGCACGCCGCGGAGGCGAGCGTGCAGCGGATGGCCCGGCTGCTGGACGAGCGGTACAGCGGGCTGCCGCCGCAGCTGGCCGCGGTACCGGGACCGCAGGCGGGGCTGGTGACCGTGCACAAGCGGGCGGTCGGCGAGCTGCAGGCGCTGCGCCGGCTGACCGCGCCGGCGACGCTGGGCTCACTGGACACCTCGGCCGGGCAGGAGGACCTGCAGGCCTTCGCGCCGGCCGCCGGCGAGCAGCTGCGCGCCGCGCTGGAACGCGTCGAGTCGATCGTCGCGGCCGAGCTGCTCGTCGCCTACCAGGCGTGGACGGTGCGGGCCGCCCCGATCGCACCGGCGCTGACCCCGCTGCACGCCGCGATCGCCGCGCTGGTCCCGCCGGTGTACGAGGACCGCCCGCTCGGCGCGGATCTGCGC
Source organism: Actinocatenispora sera (assembly GCF_018324685.1). NCBI lineage: Bacteria > Bacillati > Actinomycetota > Actinomycetes > Micromonosporales > Micromonosporaceae > Actinocatenispora > Actinocatenispora sera. Next base: position 6,032,288 of record NZ_AP023354.1, read on the forward strand.
CGGCTGCGCGCCGCGCTGAACTCCGGCGCCCTGGACGTGGCCGCGGCCTGAGGCGGTGCGTCCGGTTGCGTTGCGGCGCACCGGAACTCGGCGCGGTCAGTCCGGCAGCGACTCGATGTAGAGGGTGAGCTTCTTCAACAGCCGGTTGAGCGCGGCGCGCTCGCGCTCGGTCAGGGTGGCGATCAGCTCGTCCTCCGCGGTGCCGCGGTTGGCCATCGCGCCGCGCCAGACCTCGGTGCCCTTCGGGGTGATCTGGACGATGACGCGCCGGCGGTCGTCGATGGCCGACACCCGCCGGATCCAGCCCCTCTTCTCCAGCGCGTCGAGCCGGCCGGTCATCCCGGCGCCGGAGATCTTGAGGTCCTCGGCGAGCTCGCCCGGTGACGCCGAGCCCGGAGTGTCGCGGATCATCAGCTCGTGCAGCGTCTTGTACTCCGCGTCCTGCAGGTTGGAGGCGGCCGCGGCGCGCTTCACCGTCTCGCGGAGATAGTGGCCGATCTGCCCGATCCGGGTGACGATGCCCTCGACCTGGTCGTCGTACGAGATGCCCGACCAGTGGTCTCGCCAGCGCGCGACGTGGCGGTCGGTCCAGTCCTCGGGCGGCATGCCCCGATCCTACCAACGATGCTTCGGCACCGAGAATCTCGCTGGCGAAAATTTCGTTGACTAAACATTCGCTAGCGAAATACCATCGACCGATGACCACAGCTCCGGCCGCGGCGCGGCCGCTGGCGTACCGCAACTTCCGGCTGCTCGTGATCGGCGCCGGCACCAGCTCGTTCGGCAACGCCATCACCCCGGTCGCACTCGCATTCGCGGTGCTGGCACTCGGCGGTTCGGCCAACCAGCTCGGCCTGGTCGTCGCGGCGTACGCGTTGGCCGATGTGGCCACCGCCCTGTTCGGCGGCGTGCTCGGCGACCGGCTCCCGCGAGCGGCGATGATGCAGGGCTCGGCGATCGCCGCGGCAGCCACCCAGACCCTGATCGCGGCGAGCCTGATCGGCGGCTGGTCGAGCGTCTGGTTGCTCGGCGTGGTCGGCGCCGTCAACGGCTGCCTCGGCGCGCTGGCCAGCCCCTCGTCCTCGGCAATGACCCGGCAGACCGTGCCGCAACCGTTGCTGCCCAGGGCGGTCTCGCAGCGTCGGCTGGTCCAGAACGGCGCCCAGATCGCCGGCTTCGCGCTCGCCGGGGTGCTCGCCGCCACGCTCGGCTCCGGCTGGGCGATCGCGGTCGACGCGGCAACCTTCGCCGTCGCCGCCGCCTGCTACCACCTGCTCCGGGTGCCGGAACCGGCGCGGGAGCGGCACGAGTCGATGCTGGGCGACCTGGGCACGGGGCTGCGCGAGGTGCTGCGTCACGCCTGGCTGTGGATGCTCATCCTGCAGGCCCTGCTGTACCACCTGTTCTACGGCGGGGTGCAGGGCGTGCTCGGCCCGATCGTGGTGTCGGACAACTGGAGCAAGGCGGCCTGGGGCTGGGCGCTCGCGGCGCTGATGATCGGGTTCCTCGCCGGCGGCCTGCTGTCGTTGCGCTGGCGACCGCGCCGCGGGCTGTTGACCGGCACCCTGCTGCTCGCGCTGACCGGCTGCTTCCCCGCCGCGATGGCCCTCGGCGTACCGGGCACGACCGGGCTGATCCTGGTGCTCGCCGGCGCGTTCCTGCACGGGTTCGGGCTGGAGCTGTTCTCGGTCAGCTGGGACCTGTCCATCCAGCAGAACGTGCCCGAGGACAAGCTCGCCCGGGTGTACTCCTTCGACATGGTCGGCTCGTTCGTCGCCCGGCCGGTCGGCCTGGCGCTCACCGGACCGCTGTCCGCCCTCACCGGTACCACCAGCTGGCTGTGGGTGTGCGCCGCGGTGATGGCCGGCGGATCGCTCGCCGCCGCCACGCTGCCCTCCGTGCGCCAGCTGCGCCGGCACGACCCGACCCCGGTGACGGAACTGGACCCGGTCGGCTCCGCCAGCTGACCCGCATCGGGCGCGTCCCCGGCACTCACCACGCCATAAACTGGTGCGATGGCGGACGACGGGCGACCCGCTCGGGTCGAGGACGTGCACGAGCTGGCCCAGGCGATGCCGCACGTCACGGTGGAGCGCGGTGGCAGCGGCAACCCGGTGTACCAGGTCGGCGGGAAGTCGTTCGTGTTCTTCCGCACCCCGCGGCCGGACGCGGTCGACCCGGCCACGGGCGAGCGGTACCCGGACGTGATCGTCCTCTGGGTCGAGTCGGAGGCCGACAAGCAGGCGCTCGTCGCCGATCCGGACTCCCCGTTCTTCACCACGCCACACTTCGACGGGCACCGTTCGGTGCTGGTCCGCGCGGCGCAGCTGCACCGGTTGAGCCGCGCGGAGCTCGCCGAGGTGGTGCAGGACGCCTGGCTGTCGCAGGCCTCGGCGCGCCGCGCCCGCGCCTGGCTCGACGCCCACCAGCTGGACTGACGATCGCTGCCGGACCCCCGGTACGCGGCGGCGCCGCCCCGCGTACCGGTCTCCGGTGGCCGAGCCAGGCGGCGTGCCGGTTCCGGTACGCGGGAGGGCGGGTTCAGGCGGCCAGGCTGCGGCCGGCCTCGGCCGCGGCCTCCTCGGCGCTCTTGCGCAGCGTCGCGGCGTGCTCGCGGAACTCGTCCAGCGCCGGGTTGATCCCGACCAGCGTGAACTCGCGCTCGATCACGGTCAGGTCGGCGCCCCAGACGTCGGCCAGGATGCGCCGCAGGTAGCCGGTGTTGTGGTCCCAGCCCTCGCGCGGCGTGCCCGGTCCGTAGGCGCCGCCGCGGGTGGTGACCAGCACCACCGGGGTACCTGTCAGCAGCCCGACGGGATCGTCCACGCCGGCGATGACCAGGTCGATCCAGGTCTTGACGTGCTGCGAGACGCCGTAGTTGTACAGCGGCAGAGCGAGCACGGCGGCGTCGGCCGCGCGCAGCTCGTCGGCGACCTCGACCGCCAGCGCCAGCGCCGCGCGATCGGCCGGGGTGCGCTGCTCCTCCGGTACCGCCTTGGCCCCGAGTGCCGCGCGCCAGGCGTCGGCCGGTAGCGGCTGCTCGCCGAGGTGGCGGGTGACGATCGGCTCGCTTGGTCGAACGGCGCGGAACTCGGCCACCACCTGGTCGGCCAGTGCGCTGCTGCTCGAACCGTCGCCTTGGATGCTCGAGTCGATGCGCAACAGGGACATGAACGTGCTCCTCGTGGCTCGCCCGACGGCACGGGCGCCGGGGCTAGTTGAATGTTCAAGCGACACGGTAGCGCGCTCGAATTGAACATTCAAGTTCTACTGCCGTAGGATTGCTCCGTGCCCACCGAAGACGCCGCCGACGAGGTCCCCTGGCTCAGCCGTGACCAGCAGGAACACTGGATCGCGTTGATCGGTGTGATCAGCACCCTGCCGCCGGCGCTGGATGCCCAGCTCAAGCGGGACGCCGGCCTCAACATGTACGAGTACCAGGTGCTCGTGCAGCTCGGCGACTCCCCGCAGGCGACGGTCCCGATGAGCGATCTGGCCATGCTCGCCAGCGGCTCGCTGTCGCGCCTGTCACATGCGGTGGGCCGGCTCGAACGCGCGGGCTACGTCCGCCGGGTCGTCTGCCGCGAGCCGGGCCGGCGGACCGCCGCCGTGCTCACCGAGGCGGGCCGGGCCAAGCTGGAACAGACCGCGCCTGGGCACGTCCGGGAAGTCCGGCGACTGGTCATCGACGCGCTGACGCCGGAGCAGCTCGCCGCGCTGGGCGGCGCAGCACGGCGGGTCCTCGAGGTGACCGCGCCGGACATCGCGGCGAGGCTCCACCTCTGACCGCGATGCCCCACCTCCGACCGCGATGCCCCACCTCTGACCGTGATGCCCCACCTCTGACCGCGACGCTTCCACCTTGACCGTGCGAGGTTCGCACCCTGGCCGCGCGCGGGCCGGACGGTCGCGGCGAGGCTCGACCCCGACCACGCGCCGGCCCGGCCGGCGAGACGTGCACCGCGCTCAGCGCAGCGGTTCGCCGTTGACCGCTTCGCCGGCCGGGAACAGCTCGGCCAGCTTCGCGGCCAGCATCGCGCGCCCCGGCACGCCGAGCTTGCGATAGCAGCTCGTCAGGTTCTTCTCCACCGCGCGCCGGGTCACCCCCAGCAACTCGGCGATCTGGCGGTTGGAGCTGCCGCCCGCCGACAGCCGAGCCACCTTCAGCTCGGCCGGGGTCAGCGGTGCCCCGCCCCGGCCGGGCTCCCCCAGCAGCGCCGCCGCGCGGTCGGCCACCTCGTCGGCGCCGGCCCGCCGCGCCAGCCGCATCCCGCGGACCACCTGGTCGGCCGCATCGGGCCGGCCCACCGCACGCAGCCGCACCCCGTACTCGATCAGGGTTCGGCCGAGTTCGGCATCGTTACCGGACTCGGCGAGCACGTCGGCCGACCGGGCGATCAGGTCCACACCGGCCGGCCCCTCGGTGAGCCGGCCGAGGCTCCGCAGCGCCCGCCCGACCGGGATCGGCGAACCCCACCAGGTGGCCCGGTCGTACTCGCGCTCCATCAGCTCGCGAGCGCGCCGGCCGCGGCCCGCCGCCACCAGCGCCCGAACCGACCAGCTGCCCACCGGCAGCAGCGCCGGGTTGCGCCAGCCGAGCCGCTCCAGTTCGGCGAGGCACTGCTCCCAGTCGTCCCACTCGGCCGGGGTCGGGCCGCGGTCGAGGGCAAGCGCGGCGCGCAGCGTCTGCGCCAGCAACCGCAGGTGCGGCCGGGGCGCCGCGGTCGGGTCGGGCCATACCCGGGCGACCTGGTCCAGGATCTTCCGGTCGGCCAGCTTCAGCGCGGTCGACACCAGGCCGATCGCACCGGTGGGATCCAGCGTCGCACCGGCACCTCGGGCCAGCCGGGCCGCCTCGAGCAGATCGCGCCGGCAGTCCGCGACCGCACCCCGCAGCCAGTGCAGGGTGGCCCGGCCGATCAGCGTCAGCAGCAGATCGTCGGGGGTGCGCCGACCGTCCGGCAGCAGCGCGGTGGACAGCCAGTCCGCCACGTCGACCAGCTCCCCGGCGGCCAGCGCGCAGGCGACCGCCAGCGGCGCGGGCGTGTGCGCGAGCAACGGCCGGTACGGCAGGTGCTCGAGCAACCGGGCGGCGAGCGGACCGACCTGGCTGGCCGAGGTGCGCACGGTCAGCGTCGCCGCGTACAGCAGGACCGCGGCGAGTTCCCGCTCCGCCTCGGTGTCGATCGGCGGCCGCGACCCGTACCCGGCCCAGCGGCCCAGGGTGTCTCGCAGCGCCTCGCCGTCGTCCAGGTCGCGGAACCGCCGCCGCGCCTCCAGCCGCAGCGCCAGCTCGCGATCCACCGGGGGGCTGCCCGGTGTCCCCGGCAACGCCCGGGCGGCGGCGTCGATCAGGCCGGACAGGTCGTCGGCGCCGGTCAGCGCGATCGGCGTCAGGCGGGACAGCATCGCCGCCCGGGACCGCACGTCGTCGGTCAGCCGGGCGGCCCGGCCGACGTGCCGCATGGCCGCCACCGGGTCGGTCCACAGCTCCGCCTCGGCCAGCCGGGCCAGCAGCCGCGAGCGTTCGGGCCCGTCGACGGGGCAGTCGATCAGCGCCCGGCGCAGGTACCGCACCGCCCGGTGCGGGTCGTGCGCGCGCAGCGCGGCCCGCGCCGCCGCCGGCAGTACCCGGGCCGCGCAGTCCGGCGGCGTTCCGGACACCGCCAGGCATTCGTCGGCCACCTCGTCGACGGGGTACCCGGCCGAGTCCAGCGCCCCGGCGGCCCGCCGGTGGAACTCGTCCAGCTCCGCCGGCGACATCGCGTCCTCGACCACGGCCTGGGCGTACCCGCGCAGTCCGGGCCGCAGCAGCCCCAGCCGGTCCAGGAAGCGGCGGGCGAACCGGCTCTGCGCCTCGTCCAGCCCGGCGACCGCGGACACGGTCGCCGGGCCCGCGCCCGGCGGCAGCAACACCATCGCCCGCGCGTACGCCCGGACGTCGGCGGTGAGTACCTCGAACGCCTGCACCAGCCGTTCCCGCAGCGGCGACGGGCAGCCGGACGGCTGGCCGCCGGTACCCACCAGGGAGCGCACCACGAGCGGGTTGCCGCGGCTCGCCCGGTGGATGCCCGCCGCGTCGTGGGGATCGCGGCCCACCGAGCGCAGGATGCCCGCGACGGCCGGCTCGGACAGCGGGGCCGGGCGCAGGACCACGTCGGCCGCATGCACGAGCTCGTCCACCGGCACGGTCTGCGCGTCCGTCGTCTCGTGCTGCACCGCGACGGCGAGCACCAGCGGCACCTCGTCCCGGCAGCCGACCAGGTCGGCCAGGAACGCCAGCGACAGCGCGTCGGCGCGCTGCAGGTCGTCGACCACCAGCAGCAGCGGGCGCTGCGCGCAGATCCGCCGGACCACCAGGCGCAGCCCGTACCCCACGTCCGGGTCGTGCTGCAGCCGGGACACCGCGGCCAGGACGGTGGGGTCGTCACTGAACAGCGGTGCCGCCGCGGCCGCCGGGCCGGCCAGCCAGCCCGCCGCGCCCGACGCCGGTGTCACGGCGAGGACCGGGCACAGCAGTTGACGGACCACCGCCCCGCCGAACTCGCGTTCCAGCCGGGTCGCGTGGGCGCTCGACACCCACATTCCGGCCGCGGCGCCGAGCCCGGCGACCGCGGCGAGCAGCGCGGACTTGCCCGCGCCGATGCCGCCCTCCACCACCACCAGCTGGCCGCGCCCGGACAGCGCCGCGGCCAGCGCCCGCTGCGCCGCGGCGAGCTCGTCCACCCGCTCCTCAAGCACCGCCGACACCCGCGCCAACCCGGGCCAGCGCGCCGGCAAGCTCGGTCCGGCGCCGGATCCCCAACTGCCGGTAGGTGTTCGTCAGGTGCAGCTCGACGGTACGCAGGCTGACCTCGCGGCGCTGCGCGATCTGCTTGTTGGACAGGCCGGCCACCGCCAGCTCGGCCACCGCGCGCTGCACCGCGGACAGCACCGGCCCGGTGCCGTGCTCGCACCGCTGGCGCACCTGCGCCGCCCGGTGCAGGACCGGCTGCCAGCCGTGCCGGGCCGCCAGCTCCTCGGCCTCCCGGGCGGCGGAGGCGGCGAGTTCGACGTCGCCGGCGGCCACCGCGGCCGCAGCCAGGTCCACCAGCGCCCGCCCGTACCGCAGCCGGGAGAGGCAGCCGCGCAACGTGTCCACCGCGCTGGTCAGCCGGCTCAACCGCTGGCTCTCGAACGCCTGCCCGGCACAGGCCTGGACCAGACCCAGCGCGCTCGGTGCGCCCCACGCCTCGGCCCGCACCAGCGCGTCGGCGATCAGTCGGGCGGCCCGCTGCGGGCGCCCGCTGGCGGCATCGGCCACCGCCGCGTAGGCGCGCCAGTTGAGCAGCGCCGGATTGTCCAGGCCGTCGGCCGACATCCGCCGGCCGCACTCGTGCAGCAGCGTTGCGGCCGCCGCCCACCGTTCGCGGCGCAGCTCCAGCACGCCGCGCGCGTACAGCACGGCCGACCAGCCGAACCCGCCCGAGCCGGACGGCGGCGGCTGCAGGTCGGCGAGCTCCTGCGCCGCGTCGAACCGTTCGCGTTCGATGTCGATCATCATCTGCACCGCAACCACCTGGCGCAGCACCGCCAGTGGCCAGGCATGCGGGGCCAGCTGGCGCAGCGCGCGCTCCAGCGCCTGCTGGCCGGTGTCGAGCTCACCCTGCCGGTACGACAGCTCGGCGTAAACCAGGAGGGCGTGGATGAGGACCGTATCGGCCCGTGCGCGGGTCGCGTCGGCGAGCACCGTGTCCAGCACCTCGCCGGCGCCGGCCAGGTCGTCGCCCAGCAGCAGCACCCGGGAGGCCACCAGCCGCGGGTGGAACAGCGTGGTCGCCGCCGCGGCCCGGGCGATCTCCAGCGCCGTGGTACGCCGCTCCGCCCGTACGGTCAGCCACCAGGCCCGGCTGGCCAGCTGCGCGGCCGAGGGCAGTTCGGCCCGGGTCAGCCAGGCGTCCTCGTCGTCCTCGTACCCGCGTGGATGGGCGAGCCAGGACAGCCCGAGCAGACCGGCGCGTTCGCTGTCGCTGCGGGCCGAGCGCAGCCCGGCCCGCAGCACCGGCCGGCAGTCCGCCCCGCCGAGCGACAGCAGGTCCGCGGCGGCCAGCCGCTGCGCCTCGTCGTGCAGGTTCTTCTCGCGCAGCAGCGCACCGAGATGCCGTTCGCCGGCATCCCGGTACACCGACAGCTCGGTGGTACCGAGCGCGAGCAGCAGGGCGCCGCGGCGCGGACCGCCCCCTTCGGTGTCGAGAGCCCGGCCGAGCAGCCGGGCGGCGGTGTCCCGGCGGCCATCCCGGGCGGCCCGCCAGCCCACGTCGGCGAGTACCTCGACGGCCCACGCCGGCCGGCGCGGCCCGGCGCGATCCAGCCACTCGGCAAGCACGTCGTCGTCCACCGCCCCGGTGCGGCCGATCTCGGCGGCCTGCCGGTACAGCTCCTGCAGCTCGGTCGGGCTCAACCGGCCGAGGATACGGTCGACGACCTCCGGCCAGACCGGCCGCAGCCGATCGGTGTAGGTGAACAGGCCGGTGGCGAGCAACCGGTCCAGGTCGACCGCGTCGACGCCGGCCAGCTCGCACAGCGACCCGAACGGCAGCTCCCGGCCGGCCACCGCCACCGCCCGCAGCAGGCCGGTCAACTCCGGCGGAACCCCGTCGTACACCCGGTCCACGTGGGCGGCGATCACCTCCGCGGTCACGGTGGACAGCCGCCGCAGCAGCGCCGGCCCGCTGCCGCCGGGGCATCGGCGCACGATCGAGTGCACCAGGGCCGGGGTGCCGCGGCTGGCCGCCGCGACCGCCTGCACGTACTCGTCGGGTACCGGCCCGGCGAGTCGCGTGCACACCTCCTGGACGCCGGCGAAGCTCAGCGGGCGCAGCTGGATCCGGTGCGGTGCGGTCAGATCCGCGCACCGGCCGGTGGCCCACCGGAACCAGGACGCGACGCCGCACACGACCAGTGCCGGTCCGCCCTCGCCGCGACAGGCCAACTCGGTCAGCCAGGCGAGCCCTTCCGGACCGGCGCGGTGCACGTCGTCGACGGCGAGCAGGGCCGGCGTGGGCGCGGCCAGTTCGGCCGCCACCTCGTGCCGCAGCGCCGCCGCGAGGCCGGCCGAGCCGTTCGCGGCGCCGGGCGGCCGCGCGAACCGGACCCGTACCACCGGGATCCCGGCCGCGCGCGCGTCCGCGGCGGAACGAGCCAGCAGCGCGGATCGGCCCATCCCGGCCGGTCCGGTGATCAGTACCGCGCCGGGTTGCCCGGCGCCGAGCGCGTCGATCCGCCGGCGCAACGCCTCGACCGCCGAGGTTCGCTCGACGAGCCGGTCGCCGGCTCCGGTCACGCCTCCGGCAGCCATCGCGCGGATACCTCCGGCGACCGGTGCTGCACACCCGGCAGCGGCGGCTGCGGGTTCGGCTTCCCTGGCTGCCGGGTGTCCGGCAGCCGGGGCGGCGCGGTGTCCGGCAGCCGGGACGGGGACGCCTTCGACAGCCGTGGCCGGGCCACCTCGGGCAGCGGGCGCGGCGGCTCGTCCGGCCGCACCCGCACTGCCGTCTCGGGCAGCCGCAGCCGGGGCGCCGATCGCCCGGGCGCCGAGGTCAGGAGCGCGGCGAGGCGGCGGCGATCCGGCACGCCGGTCTTGCGGTAGACGTTGGTCAGGTGGAACTCGACGGTGCGGGTCGACAGGAAGAGCTCGGCGGCGATCTGCCGGTTGGTCAGCCCTCGCGCGGCGAGTTCGGCGACCCGGCGTTCGCTGTCGGTCAGCCGACCGCCGGGCGCCGCGGCCGGCCGCGCGTCGGCACCGGCGGCGGAGACCATCGCGGCCGCGTCCCGGGCCAGCCCCAGCAGACCGAGCGACTCGGCGTCGGTCACCAGCTCGCGCAGGTGCCGGTGCGCGGCGGGCCGGTCTCCGGCGGCCAGCAGCAGCCGGCCGATCCGCAACCGGGCGGCCAGGTGCAGCGCCGGTGCCCGCTCGCCGGCGGCCTCGGCGGCGGAGCGGGCCAGCGGCAGCCGGTCCGGCTCGGCGGCGAGCAGGCTCGCGGCCAGCAGGTACCGGCCGCGCACGTGCGGGGTGGGCCAGCGCCGCGCCAGCGCCGCACCGCGCTCCAGGTACGGCTGCGCTTCGGTGGGCCGGCCGGCCTCGGCCAGCACGGTGACCGCCTCGAACCACCAGGGCGCGGTCAGGTGGTCGACGACGCCGGCCCGGCGCAGCAGCTCGCCGTGCTCGTCCAGCACCCGGAGTGCCGCCGGCCAGTCGCCCCGCCGCCCGTGCAGCCGGGCGGTGATCGACGTGTAGAGGCTGTGCAGCCACACCGAGCCGGCCAGCGCCTCGCCGGACAGCTGCGCGACGATGCGGCCGGCCAGATCGGACCGGCCCTGGGCCAGCCGGCAGCCGGCGAGCACCAGTCGCGGCCCGGACGTGTCCGGCCGCCAGGGGCACCGGCGCGCGGTTCCCAGCGCCGCGAGCGCACCGTCGACCGCTGCCTCGATCCGGCCCAACTGCAACAGGATGACCGCGCGGGCGAGCTGCGCGAAGTACTCCGAGCCGGGCTGGCGCAGCCGCCGGCTGGCAGCGCCGACCCGGTCCAGCAGCCGCAGCGCGGTCGGCGCCTCGTCCAGCAGCAGCAACAGCGCCGGCGCCGCCATCCCGGTCCAGCCCGCCAGCGCCCGGTCGCTGCGCGGCATCCCTTCCGCGTACCGGCGGGCGGCGTCGAGGTCGCCCCGGCACAGCGTGTCGAGCACCCCGCGCACCGCGGTCAGCTCGTCCTCGACCGACTCGCGTACCCCGAGCAGTCGCCCGCCGTCCGCGGACTCGGCGCCGGTCACCTGCTCGGCGAGCAGCTGCCAGGCCTCGCGGGTGTGACTCAGTTGCAGCATGCCGTTCGCGCCCAGCGCACTGCGCAGCCGTACCCGCAGCGCGACGTCGGTCGGCCGGTCGGGCTCGCGGCTCGCCGCGGCCAGCCGGCGCTCGGCGTCGCGCAGCGTCGACCAGCCGCCGTCGGCCCGGCCGAGGGCCAGTTCGGCCCAGCCGCGGCAGAGCGCCAGCCGCGCGCCGGCGCGGGCGCCGTAGCCGGTGGCGGCCATGTGGTCGAGGTGGGCCAGGGCGAGTTCCGGGTCGCTGCGCAGCAACGCGGTGGCGAGCTCCAACCGCAGCGGCAGCTGGTCGGGGCGTTCCCGCCACAGCCGGGACAGGTAGTCGACCGCGGTCGGGGAACCGGCCGACACCGCGCTCATCGCGGCCGCGTGCACGGTGTCGTACATCCACCGTTCGTCCAGCCGGGGCAGTCGCAGCAGCAGGTCGGCGACCTCGGCGAGCGGTCGGCCGGCGTCGTCCATCAGCCGGGCGGCCCGGGCCAGCAGCTCGTTCGCGGCCGTCTCGGGCAGTTCGGCGACCAGCGCCTCCCGCAGCAGCGGCTGGCCGAACCGCGCCCCGGTGGGCTCCAGTACGCCGTCGCGGCGCAGCTGTGCCGTCGCCTCGGCGGCGACCCGGGGCGACAGTCGGACCACCCCACCGATCAGGTCGGCATCCGCGGTGCCCAGCAGGGCGATCGCCCGGGCGACCTGGCTGCGCACCCGGGGCCAGCGCAGCAGGTCGGCGAGCACGCGCGGGCCGATCGACGACACCGCACCGGATCGCAGTTCCGCGGCGCCGGTGTCGTCCGGCCGGATGTCGCACGCCCGCAGCGCGCCGACCAGCCGCTCCAGTGCGGCCGGGTTGCCGCCGGTCAGCTCGGCGCAGCAGCGCCGGAACCGGTCGCTGACCGGCTCCCGGTAGGCCGCCGCGAGCAGCTCGCCGACGGCCGACTCACTGATCGGCCCGAGTTCCAGCGCCTCGCAGCGTCCCTCGGCGACCATGCCGTCGATCACCGCGGTGGCCCGGGTGCGGTGCCGGGACTGGCCCAGCAGCAGCGTCACCGGGTGCCGGCCGGGCAGCGACGAGAGCAGCGCCAGCCACCGGGCGGACGCCTCGTCGCACCACTGCACGTCGTCGACGACCAGTACCAGCGGCGTGGCCGCAAGCCGCTCCTCGACGTGCTGGCGCAGTCCGACCAGGACGTCGCGGTGGCAGCGACCGGCGCGCTCGGCGCTGTCTTCGGTGGCATCCCGTGGCGCGATGCCCAGCGCTGCCAGGATCTGCCGAGCCACCGCGAAGGCCTGGTCGGCGCTCTCGTGCCGGCAGCCGACCCGTACGGTGGGTGCCGCCGGAAGGTCCGCCGCGGCGAGCAGGCTGGTCTTGCCGACACCCGACGCACCGCGCACGACCACGGCCCTGGACCGGTCACCGGCCGCGGAGGCCAGCGCGGTGCGCAGCCGGCGTAGTTCCACCGCCCGCCCGACCGGTAGCGGGGGCGTGGTCACCGCCGAGGTCTGTGCCACCCGCCCTCCCCAGAAAGATCCAAGCAGGATCCGCTGGCGGTCCGGGGGCTGCTGCCGGCCGGACTCACCGACCGCAAAGTACCCCGTTGGGCAAACTTCCACGCCCGTGGTGCGGGCGGCCGCGGTCGCCCGGACCAGGCGCCGGCGCGGTGCCGGCGCCGTTCCCGGGCACCGCTCTCACCTGCTGAGACGGCGGCACCGCCGGGCGTGCCGGAGCCGGCGCGGGTACGGTTCGTCGCAAAAGTCACGGTGAAGTAACAAGGCCGGGATGCGAGTACCCCGAGGGGCCGGCCGGCGCGGGGGGAGCCCCGGCCAGCCACCTCGGGGGGTTCGGGACCGCCGGTTCGGGCAGAGGCCCCGGGCGACCGGCGACGAGCGGTTCGAGCGCGACGTGGTACCGGTGGGGCGGTTCAGCGCACGACGTAGTCCGGCACGACCTGCGGCGGCCAGCAGCCGATCCGGAAGATCCCGGCCGAGAACGCCTTGGAGGCGAGCGACGCGCGGTTGGGCACGTTGAACTTCCGCAGCATCGTCCCGATGTGGTACTCCACGCCCTGCCGGCTGAGGTAGAGCTTCGCGGCGAGCTGGATGGTGGTCATGCCCATCGCGATGCCTTCCAGGATGCGGGCGTCCAGGTCGGTCAGCAGCTTGGTCGAGCCGATCAGGTGCCGGCCGCTGGAGCCGGCGTGACCGGGCGAGACCAGAACCGCGACGGACTTGGGTTGGCCCGGTTCGCGGTCGATGGCCACGCCGGTCAGCTCACCGCCGGCGCCGCTGTCCTCGTCCGCCCAGCGGGCGGCGACCCGTTCCACGAAGCGGGTCTGGCCGCGGACCAGGCGCGCCAGCTGGCGGCCGAGGTGGTGCCGGATGCTGGGGTGCAGCAGGTCGCAGAAGCTGCGCTCGGTGGCACCGCCGTACCAGCCGGCGAAGACCGTGTTGGCGTCCACGATGGAGAGCCGGCTGTCCAGCACCGCGAGCCCGATCCCCGAACGATCGAACAGCGAGCGCAGCAGCGGGCTGCTGTCCACCGGGCTCGCCGCGGCTCGCTGGGTTGCCACCGGCGCAACCGGCACCACCGACATCACTGCCTCCGAACTCCCCCAGGACCCGACACGACGGTGCGTCCGGAATTGTCGCCCGAGCGCCATCGACATCGTGTGGAAACAACCGGGACCCTATTCAGGGAAATCGATGACGGTCAACGTCTCAGGTACCCGTAGGGAAAAACTGTGGTTGGCACGGGTCGGTACGGTCGGCCGGACTGCGGTTGCTACCGAACCAAGATCCACGGGCAGAAGACGAGCGGGAGTTGACCTGTCCGTGATTTTTAACTTACTTAGAGTCGATCAGAATACGTGATAAACGGAGCTAACCGCACCAGGCTGCGGGATGGCGCCGGCGCACCGTACCGAAGTCCCCCGAAACGCTACGCACCCGTCGGTATCGGCGTCACCGCCCCGGCGCTTGGAATGCCCGGATTATTGACGTCGAAAATATCGTGCACGGGGAACTCGTAAAGGCCGGCAAATCAAGGGACCAAGGTCCCGGAGACCGCGCTGCGGCGTTCGACCGGCAATCGAGAATGGCGCCGCCATCGATCCACCGGAAGCACCGTGGTTCCGAGCCAGGGTCGCCGCCGCGGCGGCGACCGCGCCGAGCGCCGAGACGGGTCGGCAGCACCGGTCGCACCGTCCCCACCCGACCCTGGAACGTTCTCTAATCAGGGTGGGCCAACCTCGCCCCCCGTGATCAGCCTCGATGCTCGCGAACACCCTCGCGGTGCTGCTCAAGCGCTGCGGCGGTGACACTCGCCGGGCCGCTCGGGTTCGTCGGTTTGTGTGCGCCGGCGCTCGCCCGGCCGCTCGCCCGCCGGTTCCCGCTGCCGCACCGCAGCTGGGCGTTCCTCGGCGTCGCGGGCCTGACCGGTACCGCGGTGGTACTCGGCTCCGACGTGCTGCTGCGCGCCGCGGTGTCCGGCAGGACGCGGTGGCGATCCCGACCGGTCTGGTCACCGGCCGGGTCGGCGCGGTGTTCCTGATCGCGCTGGCGATCCGGTCGCGCGACACCGGGCAGGCGGCGCAGCTGCCGGCCGGGCGGCTCGCCGCCCGGCGCCGCGTCGCGATCGTGCTTGACCCCGTACTTCCTCTGGTTGCTCGTGCGCCCCGCGTTTCGCCCGGTGAGCTGCTCGGACGGCGCCGGGGCGGGGCGCGGTAGCGTACGGGCAGTCCACGCCGAGGGGGAGGCGTCGTGTACCGGTTCGAGGAGCAGACCCGGGATCGGCTGCGGGAGCTGGCCCCGTCGTCGACGGTGCTCGTCCCGGTCGGGTCGACCGAGCAGCACGGGCCACACCTGCCGGTGGGCACCGACACCACGATCGTGACGGCGATCGCGCAGCGCGCCGCCGCGGCCGCCGACGTGCCGGTCGTGGTCACCCCGACCCTGCCGTACGGGTTCGCGCACCATCACCTGCCGTTCGGCGGCACCGTGAGCCTCGGTCTGGTGGGCTACCTCGACGTGCTCACCGACATCGGCAGAAGCCTTGCGGTGGACGGGTTCCGGCGCATCGTGTTCCTCAACGGGCACGGCGGCAACGACGGCGCGGTGCGGTCGGTCGGCGACCGGATCGTGTTCGAACGGGAGCTGGACGTGCACGTCGCCGGCACCTCGTACTGGACCTGCGCGGCCGATGCGCTGGCCGACACCGACCTCGGCGTCGGCCCGGTTCCCGGGCATGCCGGCGGTTTCGAGACCTCCTGCATGCTCGCGCTGCGGCCCGAACTGGTCCGCCGCGAGCTGATGCCGGCACCCGAACCCGACCTGCAACCACTGGCGTACAGCGACATCCCGGGTGCCACGATCCGCCGGGCCGGCGTCTGGGCCGCGAGCGACGGGCGTACCGACGACTCCCGGCACGCCAGCGCCGAGACCGGCGAGCGTGCCCTGGCGCTGATCGCCGCCAGCGTCGCCGCGTTCCTCGCCGGATTCCATCGATCCGCCCAGTGAAGTGAGGCCCGCGCCATGACCGAGCAGGAGCTGCCGCGACCACGGGTGGCGGTGCTCGCCACGACCTGGTTCCCCGGCTCGCACGCCGACGTGATCGCCACCCGGCTGGTCGAGGGGTACCGCTGGCAGGGCGCGCACCGGCCGGCCCGGGTCGAGGTCGCCTCGGTGTACCTGGAACAGCTCGGCTCGCGCACCGAGGTGTGGCCGCTGCCGGACGTCGGCGTCGAGATCACCGACCGCAACGGTGTACCGCGGTTCCCGACCGTGGCCGAGGCGCTCGGCGTCGGTCGCCCGGGCGTCGACGTCGACGGCGTGGTCATCATCGGCGAGCACGGCGACTACGAGCGCAACGAGTACGGGCAGACGACCTACCCGCGGCGCCGGCTGTTCGACGCGGCGGTGTCGACCATGCTCGGCGCCGGCCGCACCGTCCCGGTGTTCAACGACAAGGGCCTCGCCTGGTCGTACCCGGATGCACTGTCCATGGTGGACACCGCGGAGCGGCTGGGCATCCCGCTGCTCGCCGGCTCGACGATCCCGCTGTCCTGGCGGATCCCCACCGCGACGCAGTGGCCGCTGGGCGAGCCGATGGACGCCGCCGTCGTCGTCGGCTGGGGGCCGCTCGAGCGGTACGGGTTCCACAACCTGGAGGCGCTGCAGGTGCACGCCGAGCGCCGCTCCGGCGGCGAGCGCGGCGTCGCGACGGTACGGGCGCTCACCGGCCCGGACGCGCGGGACGCGATCGAGGCCCGCATCGTCGACGCGGCGCTGCTCGACGCCGCCCTCGGCACCTTCGAGCTGACCGCCGAGCAGCGGGCGCGGGCGCGGGCCAGCGTCCGGGACGTGTTCCTGGTGCAGTACCGGGACGGGCTGCGCGCCGCGGTGGTGCTCTGCAACGACGTGCTGCGCAACTTCGGCACCGCCTGCCGGGGGCCGGGGCACGAGATGGCGTGCCAGATCTGGCTGCCCGGTGCGCCGCACGAGCACTTCACCTTCCTGGTCCGCCAGATCGAGTCGCTGGTGCTCGGCGGGGTCGCGCCCTACCCGGTGCGGCGCACGCTGCTGACCACCGGGATGCTCGACGCCGCCATGCACTCGCTGCACGACGGCGCCCGGATCGACACCCCGGACCTGGACCGCGGGTACACCCCGGTCGCCACGGTCACCGACACCGGCGTCGAACTCCCCCGGCCCGAGGGCGTACCGACGCCGTGACCGGCGCCCCCGCCGCGCACGGCCCGCGTCAGCGGCCAACCACGGGACGTCGACGTGCCCGCCGGCCGGCTTGGTGCGGGGCGAGCAGCGGGATAAACTGGACAGAAGTCTCGATGGCACGAAGGACGTGCACCATGTCCTGTCCCGCGGATGTTCCCGCCGGCCCGGCCCGCACGAGCGATCGCTGAGCTGCGCATGCCGGGTCCGGCGCCGCCACGAGGTTCGCCCCGGCCGGCCCGGGACGGGCTCGACGATGCACACCGCGCGAGCGGGCGAAGCGAAACTGGACCGGAACCCGCGCGTACCGGCGGCCGGCTGGTCGCGGACTATCTGGCGGCGCAACGCGATGCGCTGCTGACGGCCGCCCCCGGCGCCCGGCGGGGCGACCCCGATGCGGTACACGAGATGCGGACCGCGACCCGGCGGCTGCGCTCGACGCTGCGCACCTTCCGGCCGCTGTGGTCCCACGACGCCACCGAGCCGCTGCGCACCGAGCTGCGCTGGCTGGGCGGGCTGCTCGGCGCCGTCCGCGACACCGACGTGCTGGCCGAGATCCTCGCCGCGGCGATCGGCGCGGCCGACCCGGCGCTGCTCGTCGGCCCGGTGGCCGACCGGGTCGGACGGCAGCTGGCCGTCGATGCCGAAGCGGCCCGGGCCGGCCTGGCGCACGCGCTCACCGACGACCGGTACGCGTTGCTGCTCGACCGGTTGGCCACGCTGGTCGCCGCGCCGGCCCCGGACGCCTCGTACCGCCAGGCCAGGGCGCACGCGCGCGAGGCGTTGCACCGGGCCGACCGCCGCCTGGACGCCGCGCTGCGCCACCCGGCGACGACCCCGAGCTCCGACGAGCCCGACCGCACCACGACCGTGGCACCCGACCAGCCCGACCTCAGCACGACCGGGGCACCCGACCAGCCGGACGTCAGCACGACCGGGGCATCCGACCAGCCGGACGTCAGCACGACCGGGGCATCCGACCAGCCGGACGTCAGCACGACCGGGGCACCCGATCGGCCTGACCTCAGTACCGCCGGGGCACGGGACGAGCCGGACCGGGCGATGCTGCACGACGCGCGCAAGGCGTACAAGCGGGCCCGGTACGCGGCGGAGGCGTTGGCGCCGGTCGCCGGCGAGCCGGCCGACCGGCTCGTCCACCGGCTCCGGGACCTCCAGGACGTGCTCGGCGATCTGCACGACGCGTGGCTCGCCGCCGGTGTGCTGCAGGCGCACGCCGCGGCGGCGCAGCGGGACGGCGAGAGCCCCGTCAGCTACGAGGTACTCGCGGCACACCGCACCGCCGCGGCGAACGACCTGCTCGCCCTGGTACCACGGGCCCGGCGCCGCGCACGCAGGCCCGGCGTACGACGCTGGCTCGAGCGGCGATGACCGGCGCCACGGCGGGTGGACGGCAACGTCGTCGCGCGCGGGTCAGCCGGCCGTCAGCCCGCGGGCCAGGTCGAGGGCGACGATGCGGTCGACGTACAGCAGGGTCTCCAGGCGGGCACCCGCCGGGTTCACCTCGGCCACCTCGTCGAGCGCCCGCAGCAGGGCGACCGCGTCGAGGTCGTCGTCGCACGCGGCCCGGATGCCCGCCATCGCCGACGCCGGGATCGGCGCCGACGGCTGGCGGGCCGCCGCGGCCACCTCGGCGCGCCACCGGCCCAGGCGTCGGGTCGCATCGGCGACCGACGCCCCGACCACCGGCTCCCGTCGCGCCACGCCCAGCAGCGCCAGCCGTACCGCGGTCGGCTCGGCGCCGTCCACGTCGAGCTCCGCGACCGGCGCGACCGCGAGGACCGGCTGGTCGCCACCGATCTCGGCGCCGCACAGGTCGAGGCCGCCCGGGCGCACCTCGTCGGCCGCCGCGACGACCAGTTCCGCGCCGGCCGGCTCGGCCCGTACCTCGTCGGTCGGGATGATCCACAGCTCCCGCAGCCGCTCCCCCGCCGACGCCAGCGCTTCCGCCGAACCGATCACCGTGGTCCGCACCTGGTTGCCGTGCAGGCCCTCCAGCACCCGTCGGGCCAGGTCTGCCACCAGCAGCACCCGCACGGCATGCCAGGACATGCCGTCGTCGCCCGACGGCAGCACCGCGGTCAGCCGCACCAAGCGACTCGGACGGCTTTTCACCGGCACGGCGGCGCCGCTGCGGTCGTCGGTCACGGTGAGCATCGGCACCCTCCGCCAGGCTGATCGTTCGACCGTAACAGCACGCCAACCCGGCACCGGCAGATCGACGACCTCCGTGCGTTGACCAAGGGATGGGTGCGTTGACCAAGGGATGGGTGCGTTGACCAAGGGATGGGTGCGTTGATCAAGGGATGGGTGCGTTGATCAAGGGATGGGTGCGTTGATCAAGGGATGGGTGCGTTGATCAAGGGATGGCGGCACGGCTTCCAGGCACGACGTGTCCGATTCCCTTGATCAACGCGACGGGGGGCGGCAGGGGCGGGGAGGGCCGGGCCGCTAGTGGGTGCGCAGGAGGCGGTACTCGTTGCGGTGGGTCAGGGTGAGCACCAGCCGGGCCGGGAAGCCGAACGCGCGGCGACCGTGCTCGGTGGAGTACTGCTCCACGCCGACGATCGGGTAGGGCTGACCGCCGACTACCAGTTCGCCGCCGCCGGCGGCCACCAGGTTGCGGTACCAGTTGACGGTCTCGCCGTAGGTCAGCTCGGCGACGAATCCCTCCGGCACCCGGGCGACCATGATCGGCGTCTCGTGCTGCCGGCCGGAGGTGCGGCCGACGTGCCGGACCAGCGAGAACGGGCCGTGGCCGGCGCGGGCCAGCCGCACCGTACCGCGGTTCAGGGTGTTCTTGAGCAACCAGAACCACGCTTGCCGTGCTCGCGACATGCCCACGCCTCTCGACGTCCGAGGGCCGGCCGCGGACCTGCACCTCGTCGTTGCCGAACCGGTCGGCCCCATTCTGCGCCGAACCGCCGGCCGGCGCGAGCCGGCCTACCGAGACAAACCGCCGGCCGGCGCGAGCCGGCCTACCGAGACAAACCGACGGCCGGCGCGAGCCGGCCTACCGAGACAAACCGCCGGCCGGCGCGAGCCGGCCTACCGGGGCAACCGGATCGTCAGCCGCCAGCGACGTCTGGCGCCCACCCGCTCCCAACCGTCCCGGTCCGGACCGACCGCGCGGAACCACAGCAGCCGGAAGGTCGCCGCGTCGATCAGCGCCTCCGCGTCGCGGCTCATCGCGTCGGGATGCAACGTGAGTATCGCGCCCTTGGCCTCCGCGGTCAGTAGGGCGACGCGCGGGTCCGCGCGCTGGGCACCGACGGCTATCTCCAGGGTCCCGCCGAGCGCGGCAAAGTCGGCGATCGCACTGTGCTGCGTCACCACCAGAACAGTAGAGACAACGCAGCGCACCCAGTATCGGCCAGGTAGCCGATTCAGGCCCGGCCATCCCAGTACCGGCGGGCCGAGCCGGCAGTGTCACCGACGACCCGACGCGGGCGCCCCGGATGCCCTGGCAGCAGGGCGATACACCGACGCCGCTCGGTGCGGACGGCCGGCGCGGTCTCACGACGCCGCTGCTCAGCACGCGGTCTGCGGTCTGCGGTCGGCGCGACGTCGCGGCGCCGGCGGTCAGCGCCGTGTCGCGCTGCCGGCGGTCAACGCGGTCGCGGCGGCGGTCGGCGCGGCGTCGCGGCGCAGGCAGTCAACACGGTCGCGGCGCCGGCGTCAGCGCGGTCGTGGCGCCGGCGGTCAGCGCGGTGTCGCGGCGCGGCTGGAGTCCAGCAGCAACGCCTGGCGGCGCTGGTGCACGGTCAGGTAGCGCAGGCCGTCCGGCCCGGCGGTGAAGGCTCGGCGCGAGCGCCGTGGCAGCCACAGCAGCGCCCCGGGGGTGAGCTCGACCGTACCGAGTTCGGTGGTGAGGGTGCCGCTGCCGGCGAGGACGTGTACGAGGACGTCGAGGTCCGGGCCGGCGTGCGCGTCGATGGTGCCCGCCGGCGGCAGCGCGATGATGTTGGCGTCGAGGTCGCGGTCGCGGACGTCGAGCTTCCAGGCCGCGCCGGTCACGTCGGGTGCGGCAGGTTCGGCGGTCAGCGCGGTGGTGTCGACCAGGACCCGCGGCAGCGGCGTGCTGGCGAGCTTGGTGATCTTGATACGCCAGTCGCGCATCTCCCGGTTGAGGTACTCCCAGCGGAAGCTGCCGGCGTGGTCGGCCTCGAACTCGTCGTGCAGGTGCTTCGGGTCGTGGTCGTTGACCAGGACGAACGCTCCGCCCACGGGGAGTTCGGCGTACCGGGAGAAGATCGTGGGGTGCTTGTCGGGCTTGCGCATCCCGCGCACGTCCAGCTCCTGCGCCTCGGGTTGGCTCGCGGTCGGCGATGACATGTGCGCTACTCCGCTCTTTTTTACAATCATCTTTTGTGTAAACTGTAGAGCATGACGTACGTGATCGCGCAACCCTGCGTGGATGTGATGGATCGCGCCTGCGTGGACGAGTGCCCGGTGGACTGCATCTACGAAGGCGGCCGCTCGCTGTACATCCACCCCGACGAGTGCGTGGACTGCGGTGCCTGCGAACCGGTCTGTCCGGTCGAGGCGATCTTCTACGAGGACGACCTGCCCGAACACCTGCACGCCTACCTCGCCGACAACGACGAGTTCTTCTCCCGGCCGCTGCCCGGCCGCGAGGCCGCCCTCGGCTCCCCGGGCGGCGCCGGGCCGCTCGGAGCGCTCGGTGTCGACACGCCGCTGGTGGCCGCGCTGCCGCCGCAGGGCGACGCGGTGGCGCAGCAGTGAACCCGGTACCGGCCGGGCGTCGGCTGCAGGTGCTGCAACTGCTGCGGGACGCGCGCACACCGCTGGGCATCGCCGAGATCGCCCAGCGACTCGGCGTGCACGCCAACACCGTCCGGTTCCACCTCGAGACCCTCGTCGGCAACGGCCAGGTCGAGCGGCAGACGGCGAGTCACGCCGGCCCGGGCCGCCCGCCGCAGCTGTTCCGCGCGGCTCCCGGAATGGACCCGATGGGTCCGCGGCGCTACCAGGTGCTCGCCGAGGTGCTCGTCGGTGACGTCGCCGCGCACCCCGATCCGGCCGGCCACGCCGCGGAGGCGGGACGCCGCTGGGGCCGCCGGCAGGCGCTCGCCGAGCCGGCCCGCCCGGCCGGCGCGGGCGAATCCGTCGAGCGGATGACCCGGATGCTCGACGAGCTGGGCTTCGCGCCCGAGCCGGTGGACGGCGCCGACCCGCCGGCCATCGGCCTGCGGCACTGCCCGTTCCTGGAACTCGCGGAAAGCCGGGCGGACGTGGTGTGCCCGATCCACCTCGGCCTGATGCAGGGCGCGATGGAGTCGTGGGGCGCGCCGGTGACCGTCGAGCGGCTGGACGCGTTCGTCGAACCGGGCCTGTGCGTGGCCCACCTGACTGCGATGGGAGCATCGTGACCGACCTCGTTTCCCTGACCGCGCTGGTGCCGGAGCAACTCGCGGCCGCCCGCAACTCGTCCGCCGGCCGCAGCGCGCGCACCCTGTACGGCGGCACCGGGCACGCGCTGCGCCAGACCGTGCTGGCGCTCGCCGGCGGCCACTCCCTGGGCGAGCACGAAAGCCCGGGCGAGGCGACCCTGCAGGTGCTGGCCGGCCGGGTCCGGCTCAGCGCCGGCGGCAAGAAGTGGGAGGCGACCGAGGGCGGCTTCCTGCCCATCCCGCCGACCCGGCACGATCTCGCCGCGATCGACGACTCGGTGGTCCTGCTCAGCGTCGTCGCCGGCACCGGGGCATGACGGCGGCGGCCGACCCGCGCGAGACCGCGACGCTCCCCGCCATCGGCGCGCGGGCGCGTCCGGCGACGGTGCTGACCGCGCTCGGCGGCGGCTGCGTCGTACTCGGTGGGCTGGTCGCCGCGGTCACCGCGCCACTGAGCCTGGCGCACGGCAGCTGGCTCGCCGCGTACCTCGTGCTGGTGTGCGGGGTAGCGCAGTGGGCGATGGGTCGTGCCCGCGCCCGGAGTGGTACCTCCGGCCCGCGCCGGGCCTGGACCCAGGTCGTGGCGTGGAACCTGGGCAACGCGGTGGTGATCGCGGCGACGCTGCTCGGCCGGCCGGCGCTGGTCGACCTCGGCTCCGCACTGCTGGTGGCAGCGCTGGTGATCGCGCTGTTCGCCGCGCCGGCCCGGGGCGCCACCGGGCTCGCGCTGCTGGCTTGCTGGGCCTACCGGGTGTTGCTCGTGGTGCTCGCGGTCAGCATCCCGGTCGGCATCCTGCTGTCGTACCTGCGCCACGCCTGACCGGCCGCGGCCCCGGGCGGCCGGACCCGGTTCCCGGCCGAGGCTGCGGGGCGGGGTCGGTGGTGCGGCCCGGTCCGCGCTCGGGGGCCCGGACCGGGCTCGACGCCGCGGGCGGCCGGACCCGGCCCCCGGTCAGGGCTGCGGGTCGAGCGCGGCGCAGCGCCAGCCGTCCGGGGTGCTGCCGGTACGCAGGAACTCGGCCAGCTCGGCCACCGCCCGCTCGCCGAGGTCGGCGTCGGCGCGCGGGTAGATGATCGGCTCCTCCTTGCCGTTGTGCCGGTCGAGCTCGGCCAGCAGCTCGCGGCAGCCGGGCTCCAGCTCGGCCACCGAGGCGTCCGCGGCGAGCAGGGCGGACAGCGAGTCCATCAGCCGCCACAGCGCGCCGTGCTCGCGCAGCATCACCAGTACCGGCATGACCATCCCGCCCTCGCGGAGCGGCGGGAACAGGAACGTCTCCTCCAGGTAGATGTGCCGCCGCAGGGCCGCGAACGCCGACAGCAGCGGTTCGCGATCCGTCGCGCCGCGATCCAGCCCGGCGACGAACCGCTCGATGCCGCCGTCGATGTCGCGGTGCTCCCGGGTCAGCAGCTCCGCCAGGTTCGTCGTGGTCACCGCGGCCTCCGTTCGTCGTTCCGCCCGTACCCTCATTTATACAACTCATCATTGTAATAATGAGTGGTGGGGTGCGGGCGGCACGACTCACAGGTCGGCGTAGCCGACCGCCGGGTCGGCCAGCCGGTCCGCGTCGACCCGGACGCCACCGGTGATCAGCGGCTTGATCTGGTCGACCACGTCCCACACGTTGACGTTCATGGCGGCCAGGATGCGCGACTCGCCGTCCAGCCAGAACGCCACGAACTCGCGCTTGTCCAGGTCACCCCGAACGACGACCCTGGCGTACGAGCCGGGCGGCGCGAAGCCGATGTACTCCATGCCCAGGTCGTACTGGTCGGAGAAGAAGTACGGCAGCTCGATGTACGGGGCCGCGCCGCCGAGCAGCGCCGCCACCGCCACGGCGGGCTGGTTGAGTGCCGTGGCCCAGTGCTCCACCCGTACCCGACGACCGAGCAGCGGGTGGTCGTGGTTGGCGATGTCGCCGACCGCGTAGATGTCCGGGTCGCTGGTGCGCAGGCAGGCATCGACCAGCACGCCGTTGTCGACCGCGAGCCCGGCCGACTCGGCCAGCGTGACGTCCGGCGCAACGCCGACCCCGACCACGACGGCGTCGGCCGGGATCGTCTCGCCGTCGACCCGCACGCCGGCCACCCGGCCGCCGTCGGTGGCGAACTCCTCGACCCTGGCGCCCAGCCGCAGCCGCACCCCGTGCCCGCGGTGCAGCTCGGCGAACACGGTGGCGAGCTCAGCGCCGAGCACGCCGAGCAGCGGCAACTCGGCGGCCTCGACCAGCGTCACCTCGGTGCCCGCGCCGCGAGCGGCCGCGGCGACCTCCAGGCCAATCCAGCCACCGCCGATCACCACCAGCCGCCGGCCCTCACCGAAGACGGACCGGATCGCGTCGGAATCGTCCCTGGTGCGCAGGTAGTGCACGCCATCGGCGTCGCCGCCCGGCACCGGCAGCCGGCGCGGCACCGCACCGGTGGCCAGCACGAGCTTGTCGTAGCCGAGGTCCTCGCCGTCGTCGAGCCGTACCCGGTGCGCGGCGGCGTCGACCGCGGTGGCCCGGACCCCGGTCCGCAGGTCGACGCGATTGTCCTGGTACCACTGGGCCGGGTGGACGACGGCGTCGTCGAACGCGGACTCGCCGGCGAGGTAGCTCTTCGACAGCGGCGGCCGCTCGTACGGCAGGTGCCGTTCGGCGGTGATCTGACTGACCTGGCCGTCGTACCCCTGCTCGCGCAGGGCCTCGACGGTTTTCGCGCCGGCCAGGCCGCCGCCGATGACGACCACATGTCGGGGTGTGCTCACGGGCTTCCCTTTCGTCGATCGGCGGCGGACGCCAGCGCATCCGCTTCTATCACCAATAAACTTGGAGTTTAGAAGCGCTCGACGGTGCCTGTCAAACTTCGTTGGTTATAGACTGACGGGCATGGATGCCGAGCACCAGCCGCT
The DNA here is from genome assembly GCF_018324685.1 of Actinocatenispora sera. Classification (NCBI taxonomy): domain Bacteria; kingdom Bacillati; phylum Actinomycetota; class Actinomycetes; order Micromonosporales; family Micromonosporaceae; genus Actinocatenispora; species Actinocatenispora sera. The sequence continues at coordinate 6,057,182 of NZ_AP023354.1, forward strand.
GCCGGACGCGCTGTCCGGGCTCAGCGCACTGGTCGACCCGATCCGCCGCCGCCTGTACGACTACGTCGCCGGCCAGGACTCCCCCGTGCGCCGCGAGGCCGCCGCCGCGGCGGTCGGCATCAGCCGGACCCTGGCCGCGTACCACCTGGACCGGCTCACCGAGGCGGGGCTGCTCGCCGCGACCTACGCGCGGCCCGAGGGCCAGGGCGGCCCCGGCGCCGGCCGGCCGGCCAAGCACTACCAGCGCAGCGCCGACGAGGTGTCGGTCACCGTCCCGCCCCGCACCTACGTGCTGCTCGCCCGGTTGCTCACCGACGCCGTCGCCACCGACCCGACCGGCGCCGTGCGGGCCGCGCTGATGACCGCGGCCGAGAGCGAGGGCCGAGCCGGCACCGGCCGACCCGCCGCAAGCGACACCGGCGATACCGCGGCGCCCGACACCGGCCGGCGGCCCGCTGCGGCGCCCGAGACCGGAAGCCGATCCGGCGGTACCGCGGGGAGCGCCGCCGAGGATCCCGGCACGCGTGTCGCGGGTGGGCTGCTCGGCGCGCTGCAGGCCCGCGGGTACGAGCCGGCGGTCACCGACGACGGCACGATCGACCTGCGCAACTGCCCGTTCCACCAGCTCGCCCGGCACCAGCCGGAGCTGACTTGCCAGCTCAACCACGCGCTGGTACGGGGTGTGCTCGCCGGGCACGGCGCGGACCCGGACCGGGCCCAGCTGATGCCCCGCCCCGGCCGCTGCTGCGTCCTCGTCCACCCGGCGCAGTGACGGCCGGCGCGCCGCGGTCGACCGGCGAGGCGCAGATCGTCGATGGTCAGGGCTCGATCAGGCCGGTCCGGATGGCGAAGCGGGTCAGCTCGACGCGATCCCGCAGACCGAGCTTCTGCAGCACGTTCGCCCGGTGCCGCTCCACCGTCTTGACGCTGATCACCAGTTCGGCGGCGATTCGCCTGGCCGAGTAGCCCTCGGCGATCAGCTTGGTGACCTGCTCCTCCCGCGGCGTGAGCACCCGGTCCGGCAGCGGGTCGCCCGCGCGGTCCCGGTCCAGGTAGTCCCGGATCAACGCGGTCACCGCGGCCGGGTACAGGAACGACTCGCCGCGGCGCGCGGCCCGGCACGCCTCGATCAGGTCGGTGTCGGCGGCCGACTTGAGCACGTAGCCGGACGCGCCGGCCTTCAGCGCCTCGAAGAAGTACTGCTCGTTGTCGTACATCGACAGCATCAGGATGCCGGTGTCCGGCGAGCGCGCGGCGATCTCCCGGGCGGCCTGGATGCCGGTCATGCGGGGCATCGCGATGTCCAGGATCGCCAGGTCGATGCCGCCGGCGCCGACCAGCGTCACCGCCTCGACCCCGTCCGCCGCCTCCGCGACCACCTCCAGATCCGGTTCGGTGTCGAGGATCAGCCGCAGCCCGCGGCGCACCAGCGCATGGTCGTCGGCGAGCAGGATCCGGGTGGGCTCGGCCATCACGGTCACCCTTCCTCGACCGGTACGACGAGCCGCACCTCGGTGCCACCCGCCGGCCCGGCCTCGATCGACAGGGTGGCACCGATCAGCCGGGCCCGCTCGCGCATCCCCCGGATGCCCGCACCCGCAACGTGTCCGCCGCCGCGGCCGTCGTCGGCCACCCGCAGCGTGACGCTCCCCGGTACCGCCGTGCAGGTCAGCTCCGCGCGGCTGGCGCGGGCGTGCCGGGCCACGTTCGTCAGCGCCTCCTGCGCGACCCGGAACACGACCAGCTCCACCTCGTCCGGCAGGGCCGGCAGGTCGGCGTCGACGGTACGCTCCACCGCGAGACCGGACGAGTGCGCGAACTCCGTCGCCAGCGCGGTCAGCGCGCTGCGCAGGCCCAGGTCCGACAGCACCCCGGGGCGCAGCCGGTGCGCGACTTCGCGCACGTCGTCGAGGCTGGCTCGGACCGCGTCCTGGGCGCCGGCAATGTCGGGCCGCAGCGCATCCGGCGCCCGGTCCGCCACCCGGCGCAGGCTCAACAACGCCACCGTCAGGCTCTGCCCGATCTCGTCGTGCAGCTCTCGGGAGATGCGCTGCCGCTCGCCCTCCTGCGCGGCGAGCGCCCGCGCCGCCGTGTCGTCGTGCTCGGCGGCGAGCCGGTCCAGCATCGAGTTGAAGCTGCGGACCAGCTCGCGCAGGTCTCCCCCGCTGCCCTCGGCCAGCCGCGGGCCGCCGCCGGGCAGGTCGGCCCGCCGCATCGCCGAGGTCAGCTCGCCGAGCGGCGCGAGGCTCAGCCGCAGCAGTACCGCGGTGGCGACCAGGATCAACAGCAGCCCCACCAGCAACACCGGCAGCTCGGTCACCAGTACCGGTGAGGACACCGTCGCCGGGGAGGCGGCAAGGATCGCCGTGCCGATGGCGAACAGCAACCCGTTGATGGCGAACAAGCGCCAGAACAACGTGCGGACAGGCCCTCCCGATCGCATGACTCCAGCATCCCAGCCGCCCCGGCGCTGTCCATCGGGTCCAGCACCCATTCGCCGGCCGAGGTGACGCGAGCCCGCCGGTACAGATGGGTGTTCGCGCCGATGTCCTCCGCGCCCCGGCTCTGCCACCGTGGACAGCGTTACCGGTCGGCTCGCCGGAACGGAGGACCCGCGATGCACACGACGAGGACCACGGTGCTCGGCGTCGGTGCGCTCTACGACTGCCAGACCCGGGACGGCCACCACCTGCGGGTCGTCAGCGAGCACCGCGGGGCACGGCAGCTGATCCTCTACGCCGCGTCCGACCGCCACGATGCACCCGAGAAGCTGACCGTACGGCTGGCGGCGGACGAGGCCGACCAGCTCGCCGACCTGCTGCGCAGCGGTTCCCTCCCGGACCGCGTCGCCGCACTGGAGCGGCGGCTGGCCGCGCTGGCGAGTGCGGAGCGGCACACGTGAGCGCGGTCGCGTCGCTCGCGATCTTCCTCACCGCGTTCGGACTCATCGCGGCCGAGAAGCTCGGCAAGGTCAAGGTCGTCCTGATCGCCGCCGGGCTGATGGCCGCGCTCGGGCTCACCCCCGGTACCGAGGTGTTCTTCTCCGACCACGCCGGGATCGACTGGAACGTCATCTTCCTGCTGTTCGGGATGATGGTGATCGTCGGCGTGATCCAGCAGACCGGGCTGTTCGACTTCCTCGGCATCTGGGCGGCCAAGGCGTCCGGCGGCCGGCCGTACCCGTTGATGGTGCTGCTGATGGTGATCACCGCGATCGCCTCGCCGTTCCTGGACAACGTCACCACGATCATGCTGATCGCGCCGATCACCCTGGTGGTGTGCGAGCGGCTGCGGATCGCGCCCCAGCCGTACCTGATCGCCGAGGCGCTCGCCTCCAACATCGGCGGGGCCGCGACGCTGATCGGCGACCCGCCCAACATCATCATCGGCACCCGGGCCGGGCTGGACTTCGTCGACTTCGTGGTGCACCTGACGCCGATCACCGCGATCGTGTTCGCGGGGTTCGTCCTGTTCACCCGGGTGCTGTTCCGCCGGTCGTTCGAGTACCACCCGGAGCGGGTCGCCGAGGTCATGGCGATGCGGGAACGCGACGCCATCACCGACACCAGGCTGCTGGTGCGCGCGCTTGCCGTGCTGGCGCTGGTGATCGCGGCGTTCTCGCTGCACGGGGTGCTGCACCTGGAACCGTCCATCGTCGCCCTGCTCGGCGCCGGGGTGATGGTGTTGATCTCGCCGCGCAGCCCGGTCGAGTCGCTGCACGCGGTCGAGTGGCGCACGCTGGTGTTCTTCGCCGGCCTGTTCGTCATGGTCAGCGCGCTGGTGCACACCGGCGTCATCGACGCCATCGGACGGTGGACCATCGGCGTCGTCGGCCACGACTACTTTGGTGCGGCGACCGCGTTGCTGTTCGGCTCGGCGGTGATCGGCGCGTTCTTCGACAACATCCCGTACGTCGCGACGATGACGCCGGTGGTCGAGGAGCTCGTCGGGCAGGTGTCGGATCCCGATGCGGCACAGGCGATCTGGTGGTCGTTCGCGCTGGGCGCCGACTTCGGCGGCAACGGTACGGCGATCGCCGCCAGCGCCAACGTCGTCGTGCTCGGGCTCGCCGCCCGCGCCGGGCATCCCATCTCCTTCTGGCAGTTCACCCGGTACGGCATCGTGGTGACCGCCCTGTCGGTCCTCACCGCCTGGGGCTACGTCTGGCTCCGCTACTTCGCGTTCTGACCGCACGGCGGGCGCACACCACCGCGGCGCCGGAGTCCACGCCCGGCGGCCGCCGGACGTTCAGGGGGCGGGAGTCGCGGTGAGGGCCGTGGTGGCGGCGGTGGCCAGGTGGGCGAGGTAGCCGGCCGAGAGTGGGGCGCGGGCGACGGCGAGGCGCCAGTAGAGCGGGCCGACCACGAGATCGACGAGGAAGTCGGGATCGACCGGGGCGGTCAGCTCGCCGCGCTGCTCCGCCCGGTCGACGAGCAGGGTGCCGATGCCACGCTGGTTGTCGCTGAGCGTCTCGTACAGGATTGCCCCGATCGCCGGGTTGCGGGCCGCTTCGGCGAGCAGGTCGGGCACGATGTGGGTGGCGAGCGGGTGGCGCAGCGCGTGCGCGGCGATCATCAGGACGGTCTCGATGTCGCCGCGCAGGCTGCCGGTGTCGGGCAGTTCGGTGACGTCCACCGCGACGGCGGACACCATGTCGATGACCATCTCGAGTTTCGAGCCCCAGCGGCGGTAGACCGCGGTCTTGCCGACGCCCGCCCGGCGGGCGACCCGCTCGATCGACATCCGCCCGTACCCGCCCTCGGCCAGCTCGGCGAACACGGCCGCACGGATGGCCTCGGTCACGTCGGTACGCAACACGGCTGCGCCGGCGGGCGTGCGTTTGGCCCGGGGTGGAGACTCCTCTGACTCGCCGCTTGCCGAACGCATCCGCGCAGTCTAACGCCGGGACGAACCTGTTGCGTTCTCTCGTCGAGCGTGCGTACCGTAGTCGTTACGACGATACGGTATCGTCCCGACGTGATCGGCCCGGGACGGTGCAGACCCGGGTCAGGCGCGGGCCGGCCGGCGGTGCACATCGACGGCCGGGCGAGCGCCCGGGAGCCGAGCGAGGAGCGCGGATGGGTGACGGAGTTGAGGCGACCGCGACCGGCCGGTCCGGATCGCCGCGCGCGACCGGCAGGTACGGGCCCGGATCGCCCGCCGGTACCGCGGTCGCGGCCGAGCCGTACCCGCCGCTCGGGCCCGAGCCGGCCGCCGGCGCGTACCCACCGCTCGCGGCCGGCACGGCGAACCTCGCCGGCCTGGCCCAGCGGTACGGGCTGGCCGTCAGCGGCGCCCGCCCGAGCCTGGTGGACTACGCCCGGCAGCTGTGGGGACGCCGGCACTTCATCCGGACCTTCGCCAGCTCCAAGCTGGCCGCGCAGTACACCACCGCCCGGCTCGGCCAGGTCTGGCAGGTGGTCACGCCGCTGATCAACGCGGCGGTCTACTTCCTGATCTTCGGCGTGCTGCTCGGCACCCACCGCGGCATCGACAACTACATCGCCTACCTGTGCGTCGGGGTGTTCCTCTTCAACTTCACCCAGCAGGCGGTGCAGGCGGGCACCCGGTCGATCCCGAACAACCTGACGCTGATCCGGGCGCTGCACTTCCCGCGCGCCAGCCTGCCCGTCGCCGCGACCATCTCCCAGCTGCAGCAGCTCGTACTGTCGATGCTCGTGCTCAGCGGCATCGTGCTGGTCACCGGCGAACCGCTGACCTGGCGCTGGCTGCTGATCCTGCCGTCGATCCTGCTGCAGACGATCTTCAACGCCGGGCTGGTGATGATCGTCGCCCGGCTGGCCGCGAAGACCACCGACCTGGCGCAGCTGGTGCCGTTCGTGATGCGCGTCTGGATGTACCTCTCGGGCGTGTTCTACAGCACCGGCGTGGTGGCCGCGCACGCGCCGCACCTCGTGGTGACCGCCCTCAACTGGAATCCGGCATACGTGTTCATCAGCCTGATGCGGCACTCGCTGATGACCTCGGTACCGGCGCACGACCTGCCGGGGCACCTGTGGGTCAAGGCGGCGGCGTGGGCCCTGATCGTCGGCGCCGGAGGGTTCGCGTTCTTCTGGCACGCCGAGGAGGAGTACGGCCGTGGCTGAGCAGCACGTGATCGACGTCGTCGACGAGCAGACGGAGGTCCTCGACGACCGGACGCCCGCGGCGGACCGGGAACCCACCGTCATCGTCGACGACGTGCACATCGTCTACCGGGTGTACGGGGCGAGCGGCAGCCGGAACACGCCGACCGCGGCGTTCAGCCGCATCGTGCGCCGGCGCACCTCCCCCGCGATCCGCGAGGTGCACGCGGTCCGGGGCGTCTCGTTCGTGGCGCACAAGGGCGAGGCGATCGGCATCGTCGGCAGCAACGGGTCCGGCAAGTCGACCCTGCTGCGGGCGATCGCCGGCCTGCTGCCGCCGCGCAGCGGCACCGTGTACACCAACGGGCAGCCGTCCCTGCTCGGCGTCAACGCGGCGCTGATGAACGACCTGACCGGTGAGCGCAACGTGGTACTCGGCTGCCTCGCGATGGGGATGACCCCGGCCCAGGTGAAGCAGCACTACCAGCAGATCATCGACTTCTCGGGCATCAACGAGCGGGGCGAGTTCAGCACGCTGCCGATGCGCACGTACTCCTCCGGCATGGCGGCCCGGCTGCGGTTCTCCATCGCCGCCGCGAAGAGCCACGACGTGCTGCTCATCGACGAGGCGCTGGCGACCGGCGACGCGTCGTTCCAGAAGCGCAGCCAGGAGCGCGTCCGCCAGCTGCGCGGCCAGGCCGGCACGGTGTTCGTGGTCAGCCACCAGAACCGGACGATCCGCGACATGTGCGAGCGCACCCTGTGGCTGGAGGCCGGCGTGCTGCGGATGGACGGCCCGACCGAGCCGGTCATGGCCGCCTACGAGGAGTTCTCCCGCAACCGGCGCCGCTGAGGTCACGGCGCGGCTGAGCTCGCGGGTCACGGCGCGGCTGTGCGACGATGGCCGGGTGCCCGGAGTCGAGGACATCGAGGCGCTGCGCGGCCCGCTGACCGGGTACTGCTACCGGATGCTCGGTTCGGCGGCGGACACCGAGGATGCCGTGCAGGAGGCCGTCATCCGCGCGCACCGCGGGCTGGACCGGTTCGATCCGGCCCGGGCGTCCCTGCGCACCTGGGTGCACGCCATCGCGACCAACGTCTGCCTCGACATGCTGCGCGCCGCCCGGCGGCGGGAACTGCTCGCACCGGTACCGGCCACCGTGGACGGTGAGCTGGGTGCGCCGCTGCCGGCCGACGCCTGGCTGGAACCGATGCCGGACAGCCGTACCGTGCACGCCGCCGACCCGGCGGAGGTGACCGTCCAGCGGGAGAGCGTGCGGCTGGCGTTCCTCGCCGCGCTGCAGCACCTGCCGCCACGGCAGCGCGCCGCCCTGCTGCTGCGCGACGTGTTCGCGTTCAGCGCCGCCGAGACCGCGGCGGCGCTGGAGCTGTCGGTACCGGCGGTCAACAGCGCGCTGCAGCGGGCCCGGGTCACGCTCGCCGAGCACCGGCCGGCGCCGGGTGCGGTGGCCGAGCCGGACGACCCCGCGGTACGGGACCTGCTGGCCCGCTACGTCGCCGCGTTCGAGGCGCACGACGTGGCGGGGCTGCGGGCACTGCTGCACCGGGACACGGTCAGCTCGATGCCGCCGTTCGCGTGGTGGCTGTCCAGACGCGACGAGGTGCTGCGGGTCTTCGCCGGCTCCGACGCGTGCGTGGCCGACCGGCTGCTGCCGGTACGCACGAACGGGACGATCGGGTACGGCCAGTACCGGCCCGGCGAGGACGGGACGTTGCGGCCGTTCGCGATCGTCGCGCTCGAGGTGCGCGACGGCCTGGTGACGCACTCGGTCACGTTCCTCGGCACCGGGGCGCGCTTCGGCGAGTACGACCTGCCGGAGTTTCTGCCCGCCCACCGATGAGTTTCGCCCGCCCGGCACGTACCAGAAGCGTACTGCCGATCAGGAGGGACGAGATGACCGAGAACGACATTGTGCCGGCCGAGGAGCGCAGGCTGCAGGCCGAGACGTTCGCCGAGCGGGAACGGCTCGCCGCACTGCTCGCCGGGTTGACCACGCAGCAGTGGGCGGCGCCGTCGCTGTGTGCCGGCTGGCGGGTGCGCGAGGTGGTCGCGCACGTGACCATGCCGTACCGGATGGCCAGCGCGGAGGAGTTCCAGGCCGCGCTGGCCGCGCACGGCTTCGACTTCGACCGGTACGCCGACGCCGAGGCGCACGAGACCACCGAGCGGCTCGGCGACGCCGAACTGCTCGCGATCTACCGGGACAACGTGCGGCACCCGTGGCAGCCGCCGGGCGATGGGGCGGCCGGCGCGCTGAGCCACGAGGTGATCCACGGCCTGGACATCACCGAGGCGCTGGGCCTGCCGGCCGTACCGACCGAGCGGATCGCGGGAGTGCTGGCCCACGTCGGGACGAAGAACCTGGCCTACTTCGGTACCGACCTGAGCGGCATCAGCCTGGTCGGCACCGACGCCGACGTCCGGATCGGCGACGGCACCCCGGTACCGGCGCCGGTCCGGGAGATCCTGCTCGGCATCACCGGCCGCCGCCCGCTCCCGAGCTGACCGACCGCGACCCGGCCGGGCGCCCGCGTCACGGTGCCCGGTCGGGCGGTCGCGGCCCGGCCGGACGGCCGCGGTTGCGGACCGGCGCCCGCGGTCCGGGCGCGGGCCGGTCAGAGCACGATGGCGCGGCCGAGGACGCCGCCGATGGTGAGCAGGCCGAGCGCCAGCAGCAGCGCGACGGCGGTCGCCGCGGTGGCCACCCAGCGGCGGCGGGTCCGGCCGGGGCCCAGCGCGGTCCAGGCCACCGCGGCGAACAGCAGTCCCGTCACGAGGAACCAGGGCTCGTTGAACAGCAGGTCCTGCAGGTCGGCGGCGCGCCGGTCGATGGTCGCCCACATGGCCGGATAGTGCACCTCGACCAACCCGGCCAGGCTGAGGATCCGTTCGGCGATGTCGACCAGGGCGTGCATGCAGCCGGCGACCGCACCGACCCAGAACAGTGCGAGCAGTACCGGCCGGGCCCGGCGCCGCCGCCACAGCGGGTACGCCGCGACCGGCAGGACGGCGGCGATCGCGATGACGACCGCGCCGGCCGCGTTCATCAGCTGGAACGTGGTGCCGGAACCGGCCCGGATCGTGCCGGGCAGGAAGGCGTCACCGCCGAGGGCGTAGTAACCGCGGTAGGCGGCGTACCAGAGCGCCCAGCCGCCGGCGGCCAGGCTGAGCCGGCGCAGCCGCCGGTTCGGGTCGTCGCGGGTGGGCAGGGTGGCGGTGGTCGTCTCCGGCGTGGTCATGCGGCCCACGGTGCCGGCCGCGCACCGGCCGTACCTCCCCCGGCGGTGGGAGTCGCCTCCCCCGCCGGGTGCGGTCCGTCAGCCGGCCGGCGCCGGCAGCGGTACGTCGAACGCCAGGCCGCTGCTGGCATCCACGCAGATGCCGCGCAGCACGTCGTAGAGCCGGGCGACCAGTTCCGGTTGGTCGTCCCACCGGTTGGTGGTCTCGCCCGGATCGGACTCCATGTCGTACAGCTGGCCGGCCGGGTGCTGCGCGTCCCACGGCGGCGCGGTGTGCGGCTTGCCGCTGCCGGTGGCGAACAGGTTGTCGATCGACGGTTCGGAGAACCCGCCGCCGGAGCCGGCCGAGAAGATCGCCTTCCACTTCCCCACCCGCAGCGCGAACCGGCCGCCGAGGCTGTGGTGCACGATCGGCCGGTCCGGGTCACCCGCCTCGGCGCCGGTGAGGATCGGCAGGATGTCCCGGCCGTCGTCGACGGGTACGGCGTCGCCGGTGGCGGCCGCCGCGGACGGCAGGATGTCGGTCAGGCAGATCGGCGCGTCGGTGCTGCTGCCGGCCGGGACGTGACCGGGCCAGCGGGCCACGAACGGCTCCCGGTGCCCGCCGTCCCACAGGTCGCCCTTCTGACCGCGCCAGTCGCCGTTGGGCCGGTGCATCCGGATGTCGCCGTCGTCGGTGAAGTACGTGACGGCGCCGTTGTCGCTGGTGACGATGAACAGGGTGTCGTCGAGCTGGCCCTTCGCCTCGATCGCTGCCCGCAGCTCGCCGACCGCCCAGTCGACCAGGCACACGCCGTCGGCGCGGGCGCCGAGGCCGGAGCGGCCGCGCACGAACTCCGGCGGTACGTTCGGCCGGTGCGGCGCCGAGGGCGCGAGGTAGCACAGGAACGGGCCGCTCGCCTGCTCGATGAACGCGACCGCCTCCCGGGTGAACCGGACGTCGCACTCGCTCTCGTCGAACCCCTCGACCTGCAGCCCGGGCCGCTGCTCGGTCAGGTACCGCTGCTTCTCCCGGTCCGGTACGCCGACGGTGCGGTCCTGGTCGAGGAACGCGTACGGCGGCATGTCGAGCGAGCCGGCGATGCCGAAGAACCGGTCGAAGCCGAGTTCGGTCGGCCCGCCGGTGACCGGTGCGGTGTAGTCGATGTCGCGGCCGAAATCGGTGTCCACGTCGTCGTGCAGCGGCGCACCGGGCGCGAACGCGTCGCGTACCGTGCCGTCGGTGTGCCGCCAGCCGAGGCCGAGGTGCCACTTGCCGAACGCGCCGGTGGTGTAGCCGCGGTCGTGCAGCATGCTGGCCAGGGTCGTGCGGTCCGGCTCGATCAACGCCGGCCCGTGGCCCATCAGCACGAAGTTCTTCAGCGGCCCGCGCCAGGCGTACCGGCCGGTCATCAACGCGTACCGGCTGGGGGTGCACACCGCGGACGCGGAGTGGCAGTTGGTGGCGCGCACCCCCTCGGCGGCCAGCCGGTCGATGTTCGGGGTGGGTACGGCCGAGCCGTAACAGCCGAGGTCACCCCAGCCCATGTCGTCGGCCAGCACGACGACGATGTTGGGTCGACCGGTGGTGGTGTCGCTCATGTCCAGCAGCTCCCGTCGGCGCTCTTGACGATCCGGATCGCGTTGGTGGTGGCCGGATCGATGGTGAAGTCCTCCGCGTTGCCGATGCACCTGTTGTCGGTGAACACGTTGACGAAGTTGACGTCGCGGACCTTGTGCGTCCCGTCGATGCCCTGCACCACGTTGGGGTGCGTGTAGTTGGTGTAGGCGTGGATGTTGCGGAAGATCAGCTGGTCGAGCTCACCGTAACCGAGGGTCGGGTCGTACCACTTGTTGTTCTCGACGGTGAGGTAGAACAGCCGCCAGGTCGCGTTCTCGACCCGGACGTTCTCGAACAGGTAGCGGTTGGGGGTGCCCGCGCCGGCGTGCAGCGCGCGGAACACCGCCGACTTCTCGATCTGGTAGTGCTCGGCGTGGATCACGTCGTCGTCGTAGACGTGGAAGTTGCTCGGGTCGCCTTCGAGGTTCCAGCTGATCATGAACGGGGCGCCGTTCTCCAGCTGCCACACGGTGTTGCCGCGCACCACCTCGTCACCCCAGAACAGTTTGATCGAGTCGTCGTTGGACTTGACGAAGTTGTTCTCCACCAACGCCTTGTTACCGGCGACCATGCCGTCGGTGCTGTACCACCAGGACATCGTCTTGACGTTCTCGATGGTGGTGTACTGCGCCAGCGCGCGCACGTTGAACCGCGGCGCGTTGACCAGCGTGATGCCCTCGACCAGCAGGTTCTGCGAGGACTGGTCGGCGATGTCGATCATGCCCGGCTGGTTCTTGTTCGAGTCCTGGTTGCCGGTGTCCAGGAACGACCCGTCCAGCACGCCGCGGCCCTTGATGGTCACGTTGTCGACCGGGCCGTTGGCAATGAACGCGCCCTGCACCCAGGCGCCGCCGGCCAGGTAGATCGTCTCGTTGGAGTGCAGCACGTTGCCGGACCCGATCTGGTGCACGCCGGGGCCGAAGTACAGCACGTTCGGGTCACCGGTGGCCGGCGGGACGTCGTTCTCCGCCGGGTTGGCGAACACCAGCATCGGGTGCTGGATCGGGTTGTGGATGTTCGGCTGGAACTCCACCGACACGTTCCGTGGCTGGCTCATGGTGAACGTGCAGGTGTTGCCGGCGAACGTGGTGGTGATCGCCGCCGAGTACGGCCGGATCAGGCAGCCGGTCAGGCCGCTGCCGGCCAGGGCCGTCACCTGCACGGTGACCGACCCGGTGAACGAGAAGCTGGTCCACGAGGTGTCCAGTTCCCGGTTGGTGTCGTGCTTGGCGGCAACCGACTTGTACACGAACGACGGCTGGTCGTTCACCTGCACCGAGTACTGGTCGGAGGCCGGTATTCCGGTCGGCCCCGGGTACAGGCTCAGTGCCGGGCCGGAGCCGGGCGTGATGTCGCCGTACGGCAGGCTCGCGCGGTGGTTCGCGACATCGGCGAGGGTGGCGTCGGTGGAGCCGGTGATGCTGTCCGCGATCGAGTCGACGGTGGGAATGTCGCCGTCGATCGGGGTGCGCACCCCGCCGTAGTCGTACTGGTTTCCCACGTACGGTGCGCCGTTGGCCGCGGCGGGCGCCGCGCCGGTCAGGGCCGTCGCGGCGGCGGTCACCGCGACCGTGAAGACGGTACAGAGTCTGCGAAGTCGACGAGCACGCACGGTGACTCCTCTGCGGGGGGACGATCGATCGTCGCGGTGGCACGGGTTTCCGGCCGCGTCGCGGGCGCGGCCGGTCGAATGCGGGACGCGGTCAGCCATGCCGGCATCCCGGCTGCCGCGCCAGGTCCGCGCGGTCGATCGTGTTCGCCATGACCTGGTAGCCGCGGTCGTTGGGATGCAGGTCGCCGACGGTGTGGTAGCGCGGGTCGATGGTCAGCGGGTCGGCCGGGTCGCGCAGCGCCCGGTCGAAGTCGGCGACGGCGTCGAACGTGCCGCTGGTCCGGATCCACCGGTTGACCGCCTGACGCGTCTGCTCGTGCGCCGGCGTGTCGTACACCGAACCGTGGAACGGCGTGATCGTGCCGCCGACGATGCGCAGGCAGTGCGCGTGCGCCAGCTCGACGAGCTGCGTCATCCCGGCTTCGAGCTGCGCCGCGGTGGCACCGGCGCCGATGTCGTTGACGCCCTCCAGCAGTACCACCGAGGTGACGCCGGGCTGGTCGAGCACGTCGTGGCGGAACCGGTGCAGCGCCGACTGCCCGCCGCCGGCGGTGTCGGTCAGGATCGCGTTGCCGCCGATGCCCTCGTTCAGCACGGCCCAGCGCGCAAGCCGGTCGGCCAGCCGGTCCGGGTAGGTGTGGTCGGCGTCGATGGTGGAGAAGGACCCGTCGGTGATGGAGTCGCCGAACGCGACGACGGTGCCGCGCACCGGCCGGCTCAGCACGTCCACTCCGTCCAGGAAGAACCAGGACGGCGTGATCGCCTGGTACGGCGAGCCGCCGGGCTCGGTGGCCCAGTCGCCGCCGCCGGAGACGTAGCTGGTCGCCTGCGCCTTGTTGTGCCAGGTGGCCGGGCCGGTGGGGCCGGTCAGGTAGACGCTGACGACGAGGTGGCGGCCGGCCCGGGCCCGGACCGGTACGGGGTCGCTGACCACCTCCTCGCCCGCCGGGATCGTGACGGTACCGGCGCCGACGAAGGTGGCGGCGCGTTGGGTGGCCGCGACGACGATCGGACCGGTGTCCTGTTCGGCCACCGCGACCCGGCCGACCCGCAGCGCGGCCGTGCCGTACCGGTTGGACAGCCGGATGCGCACCGCCGGCCCGCTCACCGTGGGCCGGACCACCATCCGGACGGTCCGGTTGGTGAACCCGTCGTGGCTCGGTCCGCTCGCGACCGGCGGTTGCGGTGCGGCCCGCCAGCCCGCCCGCCACTCCTGCTCGCCGTTCCCGGCCTGCCGATCGACGCTCAGCTGCGCGGCGTGCCGTTGCTCGGCGTCACCGCGGTCGGCCGTGGCGTGGTGGACGGCCGCGTAGGCGGTCAGCGGCGTCGCCAGCGCCAGCGCCGCGACGACGATGCCGGTACGCCACCGCCGCGGCCTCACCGGTACCGCCCGCCCTCGGTCGTGACGAACCGGATGGCGTCCGAGTTCGTCTGGTCGACCACGAGGTCGGCATCGGCCGCGGACCGGACCGGTGCGCCGCCGATGGTCACGTCCTGGAACGTCACGTCGGCAACCGTGTGGTCCGGGTCGATGCCGTGTACCTGGCTCGGGATCCGGAACGGCCCGTCCGCGCTGACGTGGCGGAAGATCAGGTCGCGGATCTGCCCGTACCCGAGCGTCGGGTCGTACCACTTGTTGTTCTCGATGGTGAGGTCGAACAGCCGGTAGTGCGCGTCTTCGACCCGGATGTTCTCGAACAGGTAGCGGCTCATCGTCGCCGCACCGGCGTGCAGGGCGCGGAAGATGCCGGACTTCTGGATCCGGTTGTGCTCGGCGTGGATCACGTCGTCGTCGTAGACATGGAAGTCCGAGCCGTCCTGCTCGATGTTCCAGCTGATCATGAACGGTGCACCGTTCTCCAGTTGCCAGACGGTGTTGTGCCGGGCGATCGTGTCACCCCAGAACAGCTTGATCGAATCGTCGTCGACCTTGACGAAGTTGTCCTCCAGCACCGACTTGTGCCCGCCGACCATGCCGTCGGTCGAGTACCACCAGGACATCACCTTCACGTTGTGGATGGTGGTGTACTGCGCCAGCGCGCGGATGTTGAAGCGGGGCCCGTTCACCAGCGTGATGCCCTCGATCAGCAGGTTGGTGGACGACTGGTCGGCGATGTTGATCATGCCCGGCTGGCCCTTGTTCGAGTCCTGGCTGCCGGTGTCCAGGAAGCCGCCGTCGAGGATGCCGCGGCCCTTGATCGTCACGTTGTGCACCGGGCCGTGCGCGATGAACGCAGCCTCCACGTACGCGCCGCCGGCCAGGTAGATCGTCTCGTTGTCGTGCAGCTCGACGCCGCTGCCGAGGTGGTGGAAACCCGGCCCGAAGTAGCGCACGTCCTCGTCACCGGTGGCCGGCGGGGTGTCCACCTCCGGCGGGTTGGCGAACACCAGCATCGGGTGCGTGACGTAGGCGCCGGCCTGCGGGGTGAACTCGACACTCAGGTTGGCCGCCGAGGTCAGCCCGAACACGCAGGTCCGCCCGACCAGCCGGGCGCGGACGTGCGCCGATGCCGGCCGGACCAGGCAGCCGGTCGCCTCGATCGGATGCAGCGCGGTCACCGCGACCAGGATCGGCCCGGTGAAGGAGAACGACGTCCAGGAGGTGTCGGCTTCCTGGTTGGTGTCGGTCTTGCGGGCCTGCGCCTGGTAGACGAACGACGACCGCGACTGGCCGGGCGGCTGCGTCACGCTCACCCGGTACTGGTCCGAGGCCTTCGTGCCGGCGGGGGCCGGGTACGTCCACAGCGCCGGGTGCTGCCGCGGCGGCGTGATGTCGCCGTACGCGAGCTGCGCCCGGTGGGCGGCGACCTCCCGCGCCACCGCGTCGGTACTGCGGGTGATCTGGTCCGCGGTGGCGTCGACCCGTGGCAGCGGGCCGTCCACCGGCGTCACCGCACCGCCCTGGTGGTACTCGGTGCCGACGTAGCGGTGCGCCGGGTGCGCGGCGGCCGGCGCCGCACCGAGCGCGACGAGGCCCAGGGTGAGTGCGACGGCGAGGACGCGAACGCGCTTCATCGGGCACCTCCACAGTGCGGGCCGGCCAGCACCCGGATCTGGCTGGTGGCCTCGGGATCGAGCTGCAGGTTGGCCGCCTCGGCGGTGGTCAGGCAGGCGTCGCCCATCCGTACGTCGACCAGGTCGACGTTGCGGAAGCCGTGCTCGGGGTCGATGCCGTTGACCACGCTGGGCAGGGTGAACGCGCTGGCCGACGGCGCCGTGACGTCGCGGAACACCAGCTCGGAGAACGAGCCGTAGCCGAGCGCCGGGTCGTACCAGCGGTTGTGCTCGATGTTGAGGTAGAACAGCCGGTAGGTGGCGTCCTCGATCCGGATGCGCTCGAACAGGTAGCGCTGCAGCCGGCCGGCGCCGGCGTGCCTGGCGTCGAACACCCCCTGGGTCGGCGCGTTGTACTGCTCGACGTGGATCACGTCGTCGTCGTACACGTGGAAGTTGGCCGAGTCCTGCTCGATGTTCCAGCTGAGCATGAACGGCGCGCCGTTCTCCAGCTGCCACACCACGTTGTCCCGGACCACGCTGTCGCCCCAGAACAGCTTCAGCGAGTCCTCGTTGACCTTGACGAAGTTGTGCTCGACGAGGCTCTTGTTGCCGGCGACGATGCCGTCGGTGTTGATCCACCAGCCGATCATCTTCACGTTGCGCACCGTGGTGTACGAGCTGAGCGCGCGCACGTTCAACCGTGGCCCGTCGACCAGGGTCAGCCCGTCGATCAACACGTTGCTGGAGGTCGGGTTCGTCGCGCAGGTGCGGGCCGGGTCGCCCTGGTTGTCGCAGCGGATGTCGACGAACCCGGGTTGCTTCTTGTTCTCCGCCTGGTTGCCGGTGTCCAGGAACAGGCCGTCGAGCACGCCGCGGCCCTTGATGACGACGTTGTCGACGTCGACGCCGACGAACGTGCCCTCGACCCAGGCGCCGCCGGCCAGGTAGACGGTCTCGTTGTCGTGCAACTGCACGTTCGGACCGATGCGGTGCACACCGGGACCGAAGTAGAGCACGTTCTCGTCGTCGGGCGACGGCACGTCGCGTTCCAGCGGGTTGGCGAACAGCAGCATCGGATGGGCGACCACCGGGCCGCCCTGCGGGGTGAACTCCACCGACAGGTTCGCCGGCCGCCGCAGGGCGAACGTGCAGGTGCCGTCGTGGTACCGGGTGTGCACACCCGCCGATGCGGGGCGCACCAGGCAGCCGGTCGCGTCGGTGCGTTGCAGGGCCCGTACCGACACCACGATCGGGCCGCGGAACGAGAACGACGACCACGAGGTGTCCTTCTCGCGGTTGTTGGGTCGCCGCGCGGCCCGGGTGTAGGTGACCGGATCGTGGGAGCGGCCGGCCTGGACGACCGTGGTGGCGTACTGGGTCGACGCCGGCTCGCTGTCCGGCCGCGGATAGGTCACCAGCCGCGGAGATCCGGTGGTGACCGCGTAGTCGTCGGCGCTGTAGGGCAGTTGCGCGCGGTGGGCGGCCAGGTCGCGCAGCATCCGGTCGGTCGAGGAGGTGATCTGCCCGGCGAGCTGGTCCACCTCCGGTTGCGGCCCGGACAGCGGGGTGGCCGTGCCGAGGTCGTACCGGGTGCCGGTGTACGGGACGCCCGCGGACGGGCGCTCGTCGGCGGTGGCGGGTGCCGCGATCGCCGTGGTCACGGTGACCGCGAGGGCGAGCGCGGCGCAGAGTCTGGACAGGGGGTTCGGGTGCGCATGGTGACTCCTCTGCTGGGGGATGAGGATCGCCTTGCTGCCCGGACGGTCCGCGCCGCGTCGGGCGACGCGGGCCGTCCGGGGTTGGTCAGCCGAAACGGAGCCGGTGTTCGGCGGTCGCGTCCCACTCGTTGAGGCCGGGTACGCCGAACGCGGGCGCCAGGACGTAGTGGTCGTAGGTTTCGGCCAGCCGGTCGCGCAGCAGCTGGTGATGGTGACGCAGCTGCTCGGTCTGGGCGGGATCGTCCACCAGGTTGGTCATCTCGTACGGGTCGTTGGCCAGATCGAAGAACTGCCAGGGCTTCCCGCCGTCCGCGCCGCCGAGCACGGTGTACTTGTACCGGCCGCTGCGGATGCCGCGCCAGGTCTGTTCGTGGAACGGGATGTTCGGCCGCATCTCGGCGACGAACTCCAGCAGCACCCCCTCGCGGTCCAGCGTGTCGGTGGCGCCGCGGGCGATCGGGGTGAGATCCAGTCCCGGCTTGGGATCTCGGGGGGTGATGCCGGCGAGGCCGAGCAGGGTCGGAAACAGGTCCTCGGTGCTGACCGGGTCGGCGACCACCCGGCCGCCGGCACCGAGGTTGCCGACGATCAGCGGAATGCCGATCGACTCCTCCCACGGTCGCTGCTTGGCGAGCAGGCCGTGGCAGCCGAGCAGCTCGCCGTGGTCGGCGGTCAGCGCGATGATCGTGTTGTCCAGCGTGCCGGCCGCGCGCAGCCGGTCGACCAGCCGGCCCACGTTGTCGTCCAGGTTCTCGATCGCCGCGTAGTAGGACCGCAGATCGTCCAGCAGGTCGGCGTTGCCGTCCCACGGGCCCGGATCTTGTACTGCTTGTCCAGCTCCACGTTGTCCCGCAGCACCAGTTCCCGGCCCTTCCACCGGTCCAGGTACTCCTGCGGCGCGGTGAACATCGGGTGCGGTGGCTCCACCGACAGCACCATCGCGTACGGCTTGTCCCGCGCCGCGGCGGCGTAGTCCGACGCCATCGAGAACAGCGCGTCGGTCTGGTACCCGTCGATCTTGTGCATGGTCGGTTCGTCGTTGGTGGAGTACCAGGTGTCGTACGGGTCGTTGCAGATGTCGAAACCGGTGAAGGTGCCGAACCGGCCCTGGAACGGCCGCGGCACCGGGGTACGGGACGCCTTCACCACGGTGTGCCCGGGGTAGTGCCCGAAGTTGCCGTACAGGTGCCACTTGCCGAACAGTGCGGTGTCGTAGTCGTGCTCGTTGAACTCGTCGGCCAGGGTGCGTTCGGCCGGCGACATCCGCCACTCGATCGCCGGGATGAACCGGGTGTGCGCGTACTCGCCGGTCATCAGCGAGAAGCGGTACGGCACGCAGACCGGGTAGGTCGAGCATGCGGCGTCGAACCGGGCACCCGAGTCGGCCAGCGCGTCGATGTGCGGCGTGCTGACGTTCGGATCGCCGTAGCAGCCGAGCGCCTGCCGGCGCAGCTGGTCGGCGATGATCAGGATGACGTTGGGGCGCTCCGTCGCCGGGACGGGTGCAGAACTCACTTCAGACCACCAGAGGTCAGGCCGGCGACGAATCGTCGCTGCAGCACGAGGAACAGGATCAGGATCGGTACCAACATGAACAGCGCGGCCGCGCTGGACAGCCCCCAGTTCGTCGAGTTCTCGTCCTGGAAGGCCATGAAGCTGGTCGAGATGGGGCGCTTCGCCGGGTCGTGGATGAACGTGATCGCCCAGAAGAACTCGTTCCACGCCCACAGCCCGACCACCAGCGCGACGGTCATCAGCCCGGGCCAGGCGAGCGGCAGCATCACCCGGCGGGCGATCTGCACCTCCGAGGCGCCGTCCAGCCGGCCCGCCTCGACGTACTCCTTGGGCACCTTGAGCAGGAACGAGCGCAGCAGCAGCGTCGCGAACGGCGCGTCGACCGCCCAGTAGATGACGATCAGCCCGAACAGGTTGTCGGTCAGCCCCAGGTCGGTCCACAGCGAGAACAGCGGCACCACGAACAGCTGTACCGGCATGGAGGAGGCGAGGAACAGGTAGGTGATGACGCCGCCGCGGCCGGGCAGGTCCAGGTGCGACAGCGCGTACGCGGCCAGGCCGGCGATCACGCAGGTACCGGCGGCCGACCCGACGACCAGGATGGCGCTGTTGCGCATCGTGGTACCGAAGTCGCCCTGCTGCCAGGCGATGCTGAAGTTGCTCCAGCTCAACGACGTCGGCGGGGACAGCGGGCTGCCGCCGATCTCCGCGTTGGACTTGAACGCGTTGAACACCATCAGCACCGCCGGCCCGATCGCGAACAGCGCCAGCACCGTGAGCACCAGGTACGCCGGGAAGTGCAGGTTGCGGCGGCGACGGCGGCGCGGCGTGGTGCCGGACCGCAGCGCCGCGTCCCGCCGCTCGATGACGGTGCTGCTCACTCTTCCCACCCCTTGCGCCGCAGGAACTGGTACACCGCCAGAACGAGGCCCACGATCACGGTCATGGACAGCCCGAGGGCGGCGGCGTAGCCGGCCGAGTACTGGTTGAAGGCCTGGTCGTACATCAGCGTCGACACCACGTCGGACGAGTTGGCCGGCCCGCCGTGGGTCATGATGAAGATGTAGTCGAACGCCTTGAGCGACCAGATGATCGTCATCAGCACCACGAAGATCATCGTGGGCCGGATGCCGGGCAGGGTGACCGACAGGAACTGCCGCCAGCGGCCGGCACCGTCGAGCCGGGCCGCCTCGTACAGCTGCACGTCGACGCCCTGCATCGCGGCGAAGAAGATGACCGCGAGGAAGCCCCACCAGTGCCAGTCCACGACGAAGTTCACCGCGTACAGCGAGGTCTTCGGGTCACCGAGCCACGCCTGGCTGATGCCCAGCGTGTGCCCGATCCCGCTGTCGGGAGACAGCAGCATCTTCCAGATCGCCGCGTTGATCACGCTGGCCGTCACGTACGGGATGAAGAACAGCGTGCGGTACAGCATCCGGAACCGCGTCACCTGGTTGATCAGGTGCGCGCCGAGCAGCCCCAGCGCCATCGGTACGAACAGGAACAGCACGAACCAGATCGCGTTGTGCAGCAACGCTTCGCGCACCGCCGGGTCGGTGAACGCCCGGGTGTAGTTGGCCGTCCCGACGAACTTGGCCGGCCCGATGCCGGACCAGTCGGTGAACGAGTACCAGACGGTGGCGAGCGAGGGCCCGAGCACCACGATGACGTTGAGGATCAGCAGCGGCGCGAGGAACGCCCAGCCGATCAGCCCACGTCGCAGCCGCAGCCGCCGCGCGCCGGAGCGCGGCGGCGCGGCCAGCGCGGTACCGCTGGGCGCCGGGGCGGCGGTCACTTCCCCGCCCCGCGCGGCATCAGCTTCGGGATGGTGCCCTCCTGCCGCTCCTGGTCGAACAGGGTGGCCAGCTGCTTGCAGTACGCGGCCGGGGTCATCTTGTTCGTCAGCACCTTCTCCATGCCCTGGAAGACGAACGTGTCCGACTTCGGCGGCCACCAGGTCCACGTCACGTACCCGTAGTTGCCGGTGTCGATGGCGGTGTTGAGCGAGGTGAGCACCCGCTTGGCGCGCGGATCGATGCGGGCCGGGATCTCGTTGTCGGAGAACGTGATCGGGACGTTGTAGGTGGCCGGCACGTCGGCCATCCGGCCGAGCGCCGCGGTCTTGTCCCCGTAGTACCAGTTGAGGAAGTTCGCCGCGGCGTCCTGGTTCTTGCTCGCCTGGTTGATGGCGAACGAGCCGCCGATCCCGATCGGGTACGTGTCCGGCTTGACCGCCGAGGACAGCGGCGGCACCGGCATCCAGTCCCAGTCGTTGTCGTTGCCGGCCTTCGCACCGAAGAACTGGCCGACGTTGCTCATGTACCACTCGCCCTGCGGGATGGTGGCGACCTTGCCCTTGCCGAAGTTCGCGCCCATCTCGGCCGCCGGCACGGAGAAGTACTTCGCCACGCTGCCGCCGATCCAGCCCTTGTCGAAGTACGACTTGAGCAGCGTCACCGCGTCCACGAACACCGGGTCGGAGAACTTCGCCTTGCCGGTCAGCGCCTGGTACACCGCGTCCGGCCCGGACACGTTGTTCCAGAACACCGTCATCAGCCACTCGCTCGCGGCGGCCCAGTCGGTGTTGGACGAGCCGAACGGCACGATGCCGTGGCCGGCCGCCTCCTTGGCGAACTCCTCCAGTTCCGACCGGTTCTGCGGCCTGCTCCAGCCCTTGGACTCGAACAGCGTCTTGTTGTAGTACAGCAGCATCGTGTCCACCCGCATCGGCAGCGCGAACAGCTTGCCGTCGGTGGTGAACGCGTTGATCGCCCATTCGGCGAGCTTGCCGTTCCAGCCCCACTTCTTCGCGTACGAGGAGAGGTCGGCGAGCACGTGCGCCTTGCTCCACGCGATCGTCTGGGTGGCGGCGGGGCCGCGGACGATATCGGGCCCGGACTTCGACTGCAGCGCGGTCTGCACCAGCCGGCGCAGATCCTGCCCCTTGTAGTAGGTGGTCTTCATGGTGATCTTCGGATACGCCTTCTCGAAGCCGCCCTGCACCTTGTCGGTGAAGTACTTCTGGTTGGCGTCACCGGTGATGTCGATCCACAGCTTGACGGTGCCGGTACCGTTGCCGGCCGAGCCGCCGCCCCCACCGCCGCAGGCGGCGAGCAGGCTCGGCACGGCGGCGCCGGCACCGAGCAGACCGGCGCTGGACAGCAGACGACGACGGCTCAGGTTGGGTCCAGTCATGGGGTGTCCTCGGGGAGCGTGACGCCGGGCCCGGTGGCCGGTTCGGCGCCGATGGTTGGGGAGAGCTGCGTGACGTCGACGACCTGGGTCGCGGTGCGACCCTCGGTGACGGTCAGTGCGACGCCGCCGCTGTCGAACGCGTCGTCGCGCTCGTCGAACAGCGACCGGCCGTCGACGCCGGCGCGGAGGCGGTCGCCGTCGACGGTGAGGAACAGGTGGTAGGTCCGGCCGTAGGACCAGTCGTACGGCTGCTCGGCGAGCACGACCGGCTCGCCGTGTGGCACGCCGCGCACCAGCCGGATGTGCTCGCCGGCCAGCTCTACCGCGTAGTACCGGCCGAGGCCCTGTACCCGGGCGGCCAGGCCGGCCGCGGCGGCCAGGTGCGGGGTGACGTCGGCGGTGACCGTGTAGTCGCGCCAGTCGCGGGTGCCGGTGATCAGCATGCCGCGGCCGCGGTTCTGCACGATCCGGAACGGTTCCGGCCACCGGTCGTCGAACCGGTCGAGGGCGGCCACCCAGGCCCGGCGCCACATCGCGCCGCCGTCGGCCGGCCGGGTCAGCCGCACGCTCGGCGCGCCGCTCCAGGTCAGGTCGTGCAGGGTGGCCGGCCCGCTGGTACGGATGCCGACGGCGACGACCGGCTGCCCGTCGAGGTCGGGGACGGTCCAGACCAGTTCGGTGTCGCGGCCGGCGGGGCCCTCGACCGTACGCGGCTCGTCGGTGCCGGTGTAGACCCGCAGCACCAGCTGCGCGGCGCCGCCCACGGTGGCCCGGATCGTCTGCCCCGGGTACAGCGTGGGGCTCGCGACCAGCGCGTAGATCGGCATCTGCTGCGCCTCGGGCGGGATGAACGTCGGCGTGACGACCGTTGCGGCACCGTCGATCGCGAGCCGGCCGCCGGGGTTGCCGACCGTCGCCTCGCCGTCGACCACCTCGAACCCCTGCACCGATCCGGGCAGGGTGAAGTGGAACCGGTGCGCCGGCGCCGGTTCCGGCGGCGCACCGTAGCGGGTCCGGCCGAGCTGGGCCAGCTCCAGAGCCACCCGGGCGGCGTCGGCGACGCAGGAGCCGCCGTCCGCGGCCGGCAGGTAGAGCCGGTCCGCGAGCGGGCCGCGCCAGTCCTGCCGGGACAGCCCGGCCAGGCCGCCGAACACGCCGCAGATCGCGCCGACGTTGCCGCCGTTGGAGTCGGTGTCCCAGCCCGAGGTGCACACGACGGTCATCGCCTCGTCGAACGCGCCGCCGCTGTGTGCCAGCGCGGCGATCACGATCGCGTGGTTGGGCACCACGTGACAGTTCCCGCCGTAGATGTGGTAGCCGTACTTGTCGTCGATGCGCTGCCGGGTGGCCTTCCAGTCCCCGTCGGCCGCCCAGGACCGGACGTCCCGGTGGATCTGCGCGATCAGGCTGTCCGCCGGGATCAGCGTCATCACCTCGTCCAGCAGCCGGTCCATGTCGTCGGCGGTGAACGCGCCGGCGACCAGCGCCGCGACCACCCGGGCGGCGTGGATCGCCTCGCCGTCGTGGCTGACCCGGGCGGCCCGCTCGGCGAGATCCGCGGCACCGGCCGGATCACCCGGGCAGGTCAGGGCGAAACCCTCGACGAAGATCTGCGCGCCGACCTGCTCGGCCACCACGGTGCCGTTGCGCGCGATCGACCCGCTCTCCGGCGGCGCGATGCCCGCCCGCATCCGCAGGTACGCGGTGTGCTCGGTGGAGTTGCCCAGGCCGCCCCACCACAGGATCGAGGTGTCCGGGACGATGTAGTTCAGCCACGCGTCGCCGACGTCCACCGAGCTCGGGTCGACCCCGGCGTCGCGCAGCGCGCGCGGGAACACGAACGTACCGCTGATGTCGTCGTCGGTGACCACCAGCAGGTGGTGCTTGAGCGCGACGTCGGCGCGATCGTTGACGTAGTAGGTGACGTCGCCGAGCTCCGCCTGGATCCGGTCGTACCGCCAGCCCTCGTACGGGCGGCCCAGGTAGACGGCGATCACCTTGCCGAGCACCCCGGCGTAGACGCGTTCGGTGTAGTCGGCCGGCACGATGTGGGACATCAGAACGCCACCCCCGCCCGCAGCACGACGTTGGAGAACGGGGTGTCCTCGCCGGTCCGGACGACCGCGGCGGCACCGGCCGTTTGCTGCTTCAGCTCGTCGTGCGTGGTCCAGGTGACGGCGATGTCACCCAGCTGCGCGGTGATCTCGTCGATCAGCTTCCGGTCGGTCAGCTCGGCGGCCAGCGTCGCGTGCTCGACGATCAGCTCGGCGAGGATCGGCCGCAGCACGGTCAGCAGCCCCGGCTCGCCGCGGGCGACCGCGAGGTCGACGACCTCCACCCCCCGCGGTACCGGCAGCCCGGCGTCGGCGACCACCAGCAGGTCGCCGTGGCCGAGGCCGGCGGCCAGTGCCGCGAGCCGCGGATGCCACAATCCCGATCGGCGCATCAGGCCACATCTCCCATCCGTGCATCGAGCTCGTCCCGGCCGTACAGCGCGGACTGCGCGCCGCGGCCCTCGGTCGCCGCGGCGCCGGCGGCGCACCCGGCCCGTACCGCCTGCGGCAGGGTCCGGCCGTCGGCCAGCGCCGCGGCGAGCACGCCGCAGAACGCGTCCCCGGCGCCGGTCGTGTCGAGCACCGCGGCGGGCAGTGCCGGCTGGTGCCAGGACCCGTCGCCGGTGCAGGCGACCGCGCCGTCGCCGCCCAGCGTGATCACCACCGCGGCCGGCCCCTGCTCGCGCAGCGCGACCGCGACCGGCAGCCAGGCGGCCGGCGTGCCGGCGCCGGACAGCGCGATGGCCTCGGTTTCGTTGACCACCAGCACGTCCACGTTGGCCAGCAGCGTGGCCAGGCCACTGCTGCCGGGCTGCGGTGGCGGGGCCGCGTTGAGCACCACCCGGGCGCCGGCGGCGCGCGCCGCGACGGCCGCGGCGGCGGCGGTCGCCAGCGGTACCTCCAGCTGCAGCAGCACCACGTCGTCGGGGCCGAGGCGGGACCGCAGGTCGGCGATCGCGTCGGCGGTCAGGGCGGAGTTGGCGCCGGGCGCGACGACGATGGTGTTCTCGGCGTCGGCGGCGACCGTCACGAGCGCCAGCCCGGTCGGCGCCGACCGGTGCTCGATCAGCCGGTCGAGGCCGACGCCCTGCGCGGCGAGTGCGGTGCGCAGCAACCGACCGAACGAGTCGGCGCCGACCGCCGCGTACAGCTCGGTGGCGGTCCCCCATCGGCTCGCCGCGACCGCCTGGTTGGCGCCCTTGCCGCCGGGCAGCAGCGCGGTGTCGGTGGCGAGCAGCGTCTGCCCGGGCGCCGGCAGCGCGGCCACCTGGGTGGTGACGTCCACGTTCGCGCTGCCGACCACGATCACCCGACTCATGCCGGTACCCCCGTGCCGTCGCCGGGTGCCGGCGCGTCGCCGTCGGTGTCGGACTCGTCGCCGACGATCGGATCGGGACAGCCGCAGGAGCCGCGGGCCACCAGGTCGACCGGCAGCACCGAACTCGCGGTGTCCGCGGCCGGATCGTCGAGGCGGTCCAGCAGCCGGCGCACCGCGGTCTGGCCCAGTTCGTCGAACGGCTGCGCCATCGTGGTCAGCGCCGGCGAGGTGTACGCGGCGGCGGCGATGCCGTCGAAGGACGCGACGGCCACGTCGTCCGGACACCGGATGCCGAGGTCCTGCATCGCCCGCAGCACACCGATGGCCTGCTGGTCGCTCGCGACGAACACCGCGTCGAACCGGCCGCCGGCGAGCATCTCCCGGGCGGCGCGGTACCCGGCCCGGCGGCCGAACGAGCCGTGCCACACCGACATCTCGCTGGGATGTACCCCGGCCCCGGCCAGCGCGTCGCGCCACCCGGTGACCCGGGCGTTGGCCGGTATCACGTCCTCCGGGCCGGCGATGCAGCCGATCCGGCGCCGGCCGTGCGCGAGCAGGTGCTCGGTGGCGGCCCGCGCGCCGCCGCGGTGGTCGGCCATCACGGCCGCCGCGTACCGACCGGGGGTCTGCCGGTCGAGCGTCACCCAGGCGACGCCGGACTTGCGCAGTTCGGGCAGGCAGCTGGTGGGTCCGTGCGCCGGCACCAGGAACAGGCCGTCGACGCGACGGGCGAGGAAGGTCCGCACGTACGCGGTCTGCCGGGCGTCGTCCTCGGCCGCGTTGCCGATCAGCAGCGTGTAGTCCTCGGCGAAGGCCGCCTCCTCGATGGCGCGGGCCAGCTGGGCGAAGAACGGGTTCGAGGTGTCCGGGACCAGCAGCCCGAAGGTCATGGTCCGGTTCGTCCGCAGCGAGCGGGCGATGCCGTTGGGGCGGTAGCCGAGCTGCTCGATGGCGGCGAGCACCCGCGCCCTGGTCTCCGGCGCGACGCCGCGCGGTCCTCCGTTGAGCACGTAGCTCACGACCGCGGGCGAGGTACCCGCCAGCTTCGCGACATCCGCCCGGCGTACGGCCACCGAACCTCCCTAGCAACGCGTGTTGCGACAGCAGTTGCCGAAGATGGTGTGACGTGGCGGTAAACAGAAGCAACACGTGTTGATTCGTCGTGGCCGAATCGTGACCTGCGCACGCCTGCCGCCGGCTTCGCGCCGCCGGCGAACCACGTGGCGGAATGCGAACGGTGCCCGCGACACCCACGGAGCGTGCCGGTTCCGCGCCCGGTCGCACCTGCTTGCGCAACCTCGTCAACCGTTGGATACTCCGCGCACCGTTTGCCGAGCAACACGAGTTGATGGGGGCTCCCCTGGTGAGCACGCGCAGACAGTTCCTCCGCGCCGGCGGTGGGTTGATGGCCGGGCTGGCCGTGGCGCAGCCGGCCGTCGCGGACCCCGCCCGGAAGTCCGGACCGCAGACCGCCCGCTGGCAGTCCGCACTGCTCCGGGTGACCGACGGCGACCGGCTGGCGTACCAGTGCGACGCGGAGGGCAACCGCCTGCCGGACTTCGGTCACGCCGGTTACCGCAACGGAGCGCCGATCCCCGCGGTACCGGTCGTCGCGCGGATCGGCCCGGTGCCGGGCGACAACACGGCGCACCTGCAGGCGGCGCTGGACGCGGTGGGCCGGTTGCCGAGGCGCGCCGACGGGTTCCGCGGCGCCCTGTTGCTCGCACCGGGCGAGTACCCGGTGGCCGCAACGGTGTTCCTCAACCGCGACGGAGTGGTGCTCCGCGGATCCGGCTCGGGGTCGGATCCCGCGCACGACACCATCGTCCTCGGCACCGGCGACACGCTGCTCGGACCGCCCGTGTTCATCGTCGGCGGCGCATCGACCTGGGGCCCCGGCGAGACCCGGTGGGCCGGCGCGGTCCCCGGCAGCCGCACGTCGATCACGAGCGAACTCGTCCGCATCGGGGAACGCTCCTTCACCGTCGACGACCCGACGTCGCTGCACGCGGGAGACAACGTCATCGTGACCCACCCGTGTACCGCGGAGTGGCTCGCCGCCGTCGACGGCGGCGGCACGCACGGCGGACCGGCCTGGCGGGTCGACGAGGACCCGATCCTCTACAACCGTCACGTGGTGGAGATCAGGGGCCACCGGGTCACGATCGACGCACCGCTGTTCAACGACCTGCGGCGGGAACTGTCGCCGTGCTACCTCTACCGCTGGGACCGCGCCGGGCTGGTCGGCAACGTCGGCGTGGAACACCTGAACATCGACATCCAGTACACCGGGCCCACCGACGAGGACCAGGCGAACGCCGGCGCCGGGATCGCCCTGTCACTCGTCGAGGACGCGTGGGTACGCGACTGCACGACCAGGCACTTCTGGTTCTCCGGCGTGCGGACCACGGAGACCACCCGGGCCACGATCGAGGACTGCCGGGCGCTCGACCCGGTGGCGAGCATCGCCGGCTCCCGCCGCTACAACTTCGCCGCCGGGCCCTACTCGCAGCAGATCCTGTTCACCGGCTGCCACGCGACCAACGGCCGGCACAACTTCGTCGCGTTCGGGAAGTCCAAGACCTCCGGCATCGTCTTCCACCGCAACCTCGGCGAGGGTAGCTACACCGGATGCGAGGGGCACGCCGGCTGGAGCCAGGGGCTGCTGTTCGACAACCACCGGGAACTCGCGCCCAACCTGTCCGCGGTGGAGCACGAGTACCGGCTGCTGCTGGGCTGTCGCGGCAACTACGGCGGCAACCAGGGCTGGGGGGCGGTCAACTCGGTGGCCTGGGCCTCGACGGTGCAGGCGCCGGGCAGTCTCGTGGTCCAGAAGCCTCCGACCGCCCAGAACTACGCCATCGGCTGCGCCACGGACGTCTCCGGGCACGGCCCGTTCGCCGAACCCGCCGGGTACATCGAGGGCACCAACCGGCCCGGCCTGCTGCCGGAGTCGCTGTACGAGGCGCAACGGCGGGCGCGGGGCGCCTGAGCCGGGCGGCGTACCGGACCCACCGGCGGTGCCCCGCGGCTCGGCTCGACCTGGCGGCGGGCGCCCTGCCGCTCGACCTGGCGGCGGGCGCCCCGGCCGGCGCAGCTCAGTACCGGGGTGTCCCGGCCGCGACCGGGACGGCGGCCGGCGTCGTCGGCCAGGACAGTTCCTCGATCGGCTTGCGCTCCCGGCGGGAGGTGACCGTGCCGTACGCGGGTGCGCCGTCGTCGGGGCGCCCGATCGCCGTCATCGACGTCGCCTCCCAGTGCGCGGGAACGGCGAACTCGGCCTCGACCGCGGCGCGGTCGAAGGCCCGGAACTGGTGCGCCTGCAGCCCGAGCGCCACCGCCTGGACGGTCATGTGCGCGACCGCCTGGCCCAGGTCGTAGTGCGCGAACTCGGAGTACTCGAAGTCGCTGTCGGCCACGAACCGCTGGGCCAGGTTGACCACCAGCAGCCCCGCCTCCGGCGCCCACGCCGACGAGCTGCGGGCGAGGTACGGCAGCAGCCGGCGGTGGGCCTCGTCCCCGCGGCGCGCGACGAGGAACGCCCACGGCTGCGAGTTGCCCGCCGACGGCGCCCGCCGCGCGGCCTCGAGCAGTACCCGAAGATCACCGTCGGTGACATCGTGGTCGGTGCGAAACCGCATCGGGCTGTGCCGCTCGGCGAGCAGGCGGTGGAGTACCGGATCGGGGTGCATGGCGGTGCCAACCTGCGCCGACCGGCCGGCATTCCCGGCGGCCCGAGACCCCGCCCGGGCGGTCGTCGGCCGACCACGGACCGTACGGGTCAGCCGATCGTGTGGACTTCGATCACACTCCCGCCCCCGGGTTGGCCACTTTCCGCGGTGGGCGGGTAGGTTTTGCTCAGCGCGGCGGTCATCCGCTGGGGGGCGTAGGACGGCCGCGCAGTGGGGGGAGTCGTCGAGCAGTATCGGGGGGTTCTGCTCGACCCGAGACTTCCACGGGCCCCGCCGGTCGCACCGGCGGGGCCTCTTCACGTTCCGCCACGATCAGTGACCTTGGTCGGCGCCGCTAAGCTAAACGGATCAACGTTCCTGATAGCTGGCGTGGAACGTCGCTCTCGATCCGCACCGAGGAGGACCCGTGCCCGCAGCGGGTGACACCGGCAGGACCCGCGGCAGGCGCGCCGACGCGGTACGAAACGAGCAGGCGCTGCTCGCCGCCGCCGCCGAGGTGTTCGTCGAGGCCGGCGTCGACGCGCCGATCCGGCAGATCGCCGCCCGGGCCGGCGTCGGGCTGGGCACCATCTACCGGCACTTCCCCACCCGCGCCGACCTGGTCGTCGCCGTGTTCCGGCACCAGGTCGAGGAGTGCGCCGAGGCCGGGCCGCGGCTGCTCGCCGCCGCCGACTCCCCGCTCGCCGCACTGCGCGCGTGGATCGACGCCTTCGCCGACTTCCTCGTCACCAAGCACGGCCTGGCCACCACGATGCAGTCGGAGGGCAGCGGGTTCGCCGCCCTGCACGGGTACTTCGTCGACCGGCTGGTGCCGGTCTGCAGGCAGTT
Source organism: Actinocatenispora sera (assembly GCF_018324685.1). Classification (NCBI taxonomy): domain Bacteria; kingdom Bacillati; phylum Actinomycetota; class Actinomycetes; order Micromonosporales; family Micromonosporaceae; genus Actinocatenispora; species Actinocatenispora sera. The sequence goes on from NZ_AP023354.1 coordinate 6,087,058, forward strand.
GCTCGACGCCTGCACCGCGGCCGGCGAGATCGACACCGACCTGTCGCCGTACGAGCTGTTGCGCGGCATCGGCAACCTGTGCATCGCCGCCGACGACCGGTACCAGCCGCGCCGCCTGATCGACCTGCTGCTGCGCGGCCTGCGCCCGTCCACGACCTGACCCGGACGGTCGGGGCCGGCGAGCGGAAGCGAAGCGGGGCCACGCCGGCGAGAGACCGGCCCGGCTGGCCCGGGGCCGATCAGGGCAGGATCGAGTCCACGTAGCCGCCGTCGACCCGCACCGCTCCCCCGGTGGTGGCCGACGCGAACGGCGAGGCGAGGTAGACCACCAGGTTCGCGATCTCCTCCGGCTCGATCAGCCGCTGCAGCAGCGACTGCGGCCGGTACCTCACCATGAACTCGTGCTGCGCGGCGTCCCAGGGCAGCTCGTCGCCCACCAGCTCGCGGACGAAGTCCTCCACCCCGCCGGTGTGCGTCGGCCCGGCGATGACGGAGTTGACCGTGACCCCGGTACCGGCGGCGTCCTTGGCGAAGCCGCGGCTGACCGCGAGCAGCGAGGTCTTCGTCATCCCGTAGTGGATCATCTCGGCCGGGATCACCACCGCCGAGTCGCTGGCCAGGTTGAGCACCCGGCCCCAACCGCGGCTCTTCATCCCGGGCAGGTAGGCGCGGATCAGCCGGATCGCGGACAGCACGTTGACCTCGAAGTACCGGCGCCACTCGGCGTCGTCGATCGCCAACGGCTCGGCCGAACCGAAGATGCCCAGGTTGTTGACCAGGATGTCGACCGCCGGCGTGGCCGCCACCACCGCCGCGGCGCCCTGCTCGGTGGCGAGGTCGCCGACCGCACCGGTCACGTCGGCGCTGCCGGCTGTGGCCCGTACCGCGGCGACGGCGTCGGCGACCCGCTGCTCGCCGCGGCCGTTGACGACCACCGCGGCGCCCGCCCGCGCCAGGCCGGTGGCGATGGCCTGCCCGATGCCCTGGGTCGACCCGGTGACCAGCGCGGTACGGCCGGAGAGATCGATCTGCATGCCGCGCTCCCCTCGTCGGTGCGCCCGCCCCGGAGCCTATGCCCCGCCCCCGCCGGCCGGGCCGAATCCGCGCGGACGCCCGCCCGGTCAGCCAGTAGCGGGTTTGCGTTCCTCGCCGAGATGGGCAACCTCCTTCCGGTTGCGGCCCACGCGGTCCCGGACGTCGTCGATCGAGCGGATCGCCGGGAATGATCAGGTTGTGCACGAAGCGCCAGTCCCAGATCGTGGCGTCGTCGCCGACGGCATGGACACGAAGGTCGGTCACCGGCCCCGACCCGGGACCGCCCGTTCGGCGGTTCGAGTGCCCCGCAACGGATCGGGGCGGTCGCCGCGGGTGCCGGGCCCCCGCGCCCGCCGGCACCCGCGGCGGCGGCCGATCTCAGCTGCGCTTGGAGATCTTGAGGCTGACCCACTTCCCGATGTACGTGCCGGCACCGGCAAGCGCCGCGCAGGCCGCCGGCCAGGACGACGTCGAGACGTCGTCGAGGACGATCGCGAACACCACGAAGGCGATGATCCAGGCGATGGCGGCGCCGAGCAACGCGCTCGACACCGCCCCGGCGAGTGCGTGGGGGTAGTTCTTCTCGGTCGGCGAGTCGACGTGCGGCGCGGATTTCGTCGTCATGGCTCTCTCTATCCGGTCGACGGGTCCACGACGTCCTGACGGACGTCAACGGGTCCACGACGTCCTGACGGACGTCAACGGGTCCACGACGTCCTGACGGACGTCAACGGGTCCACGACGTCCTGACGGACGTCAACGGGTCCACGACGTCCTGGCGGACCGTCGTACGGCGCCGTCAGGCTGCGGCGTGAACCGCACGAACTGGGTGTGTCTGCAAGAATCCAAACGCGCGCCGCCCGGGGCAAGAACGTCCCGATCCACGACGAGAATGTGGCATCCGAACCTGCGGCCGCTGCGGTGCGGTGGAGGAGCGGGTGACGGCGCGCGAGATCAGGTACCGGATGACCCGGGCCGAGTTCGACGTGGTCAGCGTGTTCGGCGGTCTGCTGGCCACCGAGGTGCCCGGGCCGGTGTTCGTCGCCGTGCTGGCTCATCGCGGCTACTCGGCGAGCAGCGTGCGCAACCAGCTGAGCCGGATGGTCGTGCGTGGCGTGCTCGTGTCCCGGCGGTGCGGGCGGCACACCAACTACCGGCGGGCCGCCCAGATCAACCACCAGTACGAGCGGCTGTCCGGCACCCTCGACGTGCCCGAGTACACGGGCAGTTTCCCGGCACTGATCGTCACGATCCCGGAGTCGGACCGGTCCCACCGCGACCGCGTGGTCTACCTCGCCCGCCTCTGCGGCTACCGTCCGGTGCGGGCCGGCGTGCTCATCGCCCTCGACACCCCGGCCGCGGACCGGCTGCGAGTCGCTCTCGCCGAGGCACGCGTCGACCACGACGGCGTCGACGCGTGCACCCTCGTACCGGCGTCCGACGAGCAGGCGCGGGCCTGGGTACGGCGGGCGTTCGAGCCGGCCGCGGCGGGCGCCGCCGTCGATGCGCTGGCCGCACGGGTCGCGGCGATGGTGGCCGACCCGGATCTGGACCAGGCCCGGTACTTCGACGTGTTCCATGCCCTGTCCGCCCAGACGAGCCGCACGCGGCCGCTGCCGCGCTCGCTCGCGCCCGGCTACGACGCCGACACCCGCCTCGCCGACCTGGCCAGCCGCGTGGTGGACGTGTGGCTCGAACGGTTCGCACCGGCGATGTTCGACGAGGTGGCCGGCTTGCCCGAGGCGGCATCGATCGAATGGGACCAGGCCCGCTGGGCGGCGGTCGGAACGGCCCCACCCGACCTCCGGTAACCGCACCGAACCCGTTCGCGGCCGGCCGCGGCCTGGATTAGGGTGCGCGCATGAAAAGCGCGGAGCTAAGCAGCGAACACGACCTGACCGGCGTGCGGCTGACCACCCCGCGCCTGATCCTGCGGGCGCTGCGCGACGAGGACATCGACGCGGTCACCGAGGCGTGCCAGGACCCCGAGATCCAGCGGTACACGATGGTGCCCTCGCCGTACCGGCGGGCCGACGCCGAGCAGTTCGTGCGCAGGGTGGCCCCGGCCCTGCGGGCGGCGGGCACCGGCGCGCCGTTCGGAGTCTTCACCGCCGACACGGCCACGCTGGTCGGCACGGTCGGGCTGCTGGAGATCGGCGAGCTGGACGAGCCGGCCGGCGGCCGGGCGGGCATCGGCTACTGGACCGCACCGGCGGCGCGGCGGCGCGGGTACACCACCGAGGCGGTCGGCGCAGTGTGTCGCTGGGGATTCCGCGAGCTGGGGCTCGCCGTGATCTCGTGGGAGGCGATCGTCGGCAACGACGGCTCGTGGGAAGTGGCCCGGCGCAACGGTTTCGTCCGCGAGGGAACCCGCCGCGCCCGCCTCCTGCACCGGGGAGTCCGCCGGGATCTCTGGGTCGCCTCCCTGCTGCCCGGCGACCTCGGCGCCCCGGCGTAGTCGGTTCACCGGCCGGCGGATGGCCGAAACGGCCGAGGGACGCGGGCTCGGGTACCCGGCCGCGGTCAGTCGGCGTGGGTGGTGGGCGTCTGCTCGACGAGGGCCGCGGTGGCACGGTCGAGGAACTCGCAGAACCGCGCCTGCTCGTCGGGCGTGAAGCGGTCGGTGAGGGCGCGTTCGAGCACGACCACCTCCTGGTACGCGCGCGCCAGCAGGTCTCTCCCGGCCGGGGTGAGGGACGTGAGCATGACCTTGGCGTGCACCGCCGCCGACCGGCGTTCGACGAGCCCCTTGCGGCGCATCCCGGTCAGGACCGTGGCCATGCTCTGCTGGGTACCTCCGACCGCGCGAGCCAGCTGGGCGCCGGACATGCCGTCCGCACGCGACAGGGTCAGCAGCACCGTGTACTGCGTCATGGTCAGCCCGTAACCACGCAGCACCGCCTCGTGGTGGGCCATCAGTGCCTGTTCGGCTCGCCGGATGCGGGTGCACACGTACTCCTCGATCGGCACGTCGGGCATGTCACAACTCCCTCAGTTGACTCAACTAATTGATACTGGTTAGCTGCCTGAGTATCAGGATACTGAGTCGACACAGGGAGTTGGTCACCATGAAGGCCGTCGTTCTGGACACCGATGACCGGTTTCACCTGACCGAAATGCCCGACCCGATCCCCGGGCCGGGCGAGGTCGCGATCCGGGTCTCCCATGCCGGCGTGCAGTACGGCGACGTGCTGGCGCGCGACGGGCACTTCCCGCTGCCGCGCCCGTTCGTACCGGGATTCGAGGCGGCCGGCGAGATCGTCGCCGTGGGCGACGGCGTGGCCGCCACGCGGGTCGGTGAGCGGGTGGTCGCGCTGATCGACGGCGGCGGGTACGCCGAGATGGTGACCGCACCGGGGGTGCTGACGATCGACGCCACCGGCGTCGATCCGCGTACCGCCGGAGGGTTCGGCTGGGTGACGCCGACCGCCTACGACCTGATCCACACCACCGCCCGGGTACGGACCGGCGACCGGGTGCTGATCCATGCGGCCGCCGGCGGGGTCGGCGCGCTGGCCGGGCAGTTCGCCGCGGCCGCGGGCGCGGCCCGGATCGTCGGCGTCGTCGGCAACGCCGGCCAGGTCGAGCCGGCGCGCGGATTCGGCTACCACGAGGTACTGGTGCGCGATCGGTTCCCCGCGGCGCTGGGCGACGAGAGGTTCGACGTGATCCTCGATCCGATCGGCGGCGCCACCCGAGTCGCGAACCTGGCGCGGCTGGCGCCGCACGGTCGGATCGCGGTCTACGGCAACATCGCCAGCTTCGAACCGATCACCGTGTCGGCCAACGACCTGCTGATGCAGGGCCAGTCCCTGCTGACCTACAACAGCAGCCTGGCCAGCCAGACCCGTCCGGAGCGGTTGGCCGACAGCGCCTCTCGCGCGATGGCACTGGTCGCCGACGGCTCGGTGCGCATCGACGTCACCGCCGAGTACGGCCTCGCCGACGTCGAGACCGCCATCGCCGACCTCGCCGACGGCAGGACCCACGGCAAGGTCGTGGTCCGCGTCGGGTGATCCGGGCCCGGCCCGCCGACCGAGGCGGCCGTCGTCCATGGTCGGCGGGACCCGGCCCGTCGGCCGAGGGCGGCGGCCACGATGCCGCGATCGGCGCCGGGTCAGCCGACCGGGGTGACCGACCCGACCTGCAGCAGGCCGGCCAGCCGGGCGAGCGTCGACGGGACGATCCAGTAGTAGACCCAGGTGCCGCGGCGCTCGCAGTCGATCAGGCCGGCCTGGCGCAGCACCTTCAGGTGGTGCGAGATCGTCGGGCCGCTCACCTCGAACCCGGGCGTCAGCTCGCACACGCAGACCTCGCCCCCGGCGTGCGAGGCGATCCGCGACAGCAACTGCAGCCGGGTCGGGTCGCCGAGGGCCTTGAACGCTCCCGCGGCGTTCACCGCATCGGTCGCCGGGATCGGCTCCTGCGCCAGCGGGGTGCAGCAGCCGGTGTCCTCGGCACCGGTCAGCACCGGGAGCTGTTTCGACATGTTCCTATCTTGACGGATGACGAATCAAGGCGCAAGCTCTGGTTAGACGTTCATCAATCCAGAGAAGGTCGCCATGATCCGTCTCCGCCGCCGCCGCAACGCCCCGCTCCGCGTCGACGAGGCCTGCGGTTGCGCCTGCGACAGCACCTGCCAGGCGCACACCCGGCTCGACCGCGCACACACCCACGCCGTCTCGGTCCTCGGCGGACCCCGCTGATCCGGGCCACGAAGGGATTCACCATGCCCCAGGACCAGAGCACCGGAAACGCGCTCCGCGACGAGGTACGGGCCCGCTACGCCGCGGCCGCCCGCCGCATCACGGCAGCGGCGCCGGCCGCAGGCTGTTGCGGACCGACCGACAGCGCGACCGTGCTGACCACCATCGACGCCAACGCCGACTGCTGCGGCGGCGACTCCTGCGGCACCGCCGAGGCCGACCCGTTCGGCGCCAGCCGGTACGACCAGGCCGACCGCGACCAGCTGCCCGCCGATGCGGTGACCGCCTCGCTGGGCTGCGGCAACCCGCTCGCGGTCGCCGACCTGCACGAGGGCGAGACGGTGCTCGACCTCGGCTCCGGCGGCGGCATCGACGTGCTGCTGTCGGCCAAGCGGGTCGGACCGACCGGCCGCGCGTACGGGCTGGACATGACCGACGACATGCTGACGCTGGCGCGCAGCAACGCGACCGAGGCCGGCGCCACGAACGTGGAGTTCCTCAAGGGCGAGATCGAGCACATCCCGCTGCCGGACGCGACGGTGGACGTGATCATCTCCAACTGCGTGATCAACCTGTCCACCGACAAGCCCGCGGTGCTGGCCGAGGCGTTCCGGGTGCTGCGACCCGGGGGCCGGATCGGCGTCTCCGACGTGGTCGCCGAGGACCGGCTCAGCCCGGCCGAGCGCGCCGACCGCGGCCAGTGGGTCGGCTGCATCGCCGGCGCGCTGTCGGTCACCGAGTACCACGACGGGCTGGCCGCGGCCGGCTTCACCGACATCGAGATCACCCCGACCCAGCAGGCGGCCGACGGCATGCACGCCGCCATCGTCCGAGCAGCCAAGCCGGCCTGAACCGCGGCCGCCGGGCCCGCGCCAGCACGGTCGGTGGCGTGTTCGACGCGATCGCGGAAGCCACGCGGCGCCCCCTCCCCCGACCCGGTCGGTGATCGACCGGGTCAGGCGGGATCGACGACGCGGCGGACGATCCAGGCGTGCTTGCCGACCTGGCGGAGTCGCTCGAACCCCAGCTGTTCCAGCAACTCGACCGTGCCGGAGAACAGGAACCGGCCCGGAGCCACCCGATCCGCGGTGGTCTCCGAGATCGCCTCCACGACGCCGCCGCCGGCGGCGGCGATCTGGTCCAGCGCACCGGTCACCGCAGCCCGCGCGATGCCCTGACCGCGATGCCGCTTGTCGACGAACACGCACGTGATGCGCCAGTCCGGCCGGACCGGCGGATCCTTCTCGTACGCCAGCCGGTTCTTGATCCGGGGCAGTTCCTCGGGGCTGCCCCACTGGCACCAGCCCTGCGCCAGGCCGTCCGCGTCCAGTACGAGGGCCGCGTGCGCCCGGCCGGTGCGTACCCGGTCCTGCTTGGCGGTGCGGAAGTCCAGGCCGGGCTCGGTGCGCTCCGGGTGGAACCCGATGCACCAGCAGCCACCGTAGATGCCGTTGTTGCGCTCGACCAGCTCGGCGAACTGGTCCCACGTGTCGACGTCCAGCGACGCCGCGCAGGACCGCGCCGGACAGGTTGGCGCCGACGAACCGGGCACCACGAAGATCGGTGTGGACGAACCGCGCCCCGTGCAGATCGTCCGGCTGCCCGAAGCTCGCCATGGATGCTCCTTCGCCGGGTGGGGTCGACGCCACCAGGCCCGTGACATCGGCCGGAAGCAGCGATCGTACGGCATGGGGCCCGCCCCGGCGGCCCCGCCGCACCGGGCCGGGCAGCCGTGGGGCTCAGCATCGCCCGGCGGCGGGTCGGGCACCCCGCGGCGAACGGGGCGCGCCGAGGTCGAGGACGGCGGGCAGATCGCGGGTTTGGCCCGTACCGGGGGATCGCCGCGGCGATCCCCCGGTACGGGCCGGCTGGCGTAGCGTCGGTCTCGCGCAGGCGAGGAGGGCAGGTCCGATCAATGAACGATGCCGTCGATTCGACCGAGGGTGATGACCCCACCGCCCGGCAGCGGCGGGTGTGGGACGCCGGCGCCGCGCACTACGACCGGCAGATGGCCTTCTTCGAGAAGATCTGGTTCGGCGGTGGTCGCGGGTGGGTCGGCGAACGCGCCCGCGGCCGGGTGCTGGAAATCGCCCCCGGTACCGGCCGCAATCTGCCGTACTACCGGGCCGACGTGACGCTGACCGGGGTGGAGCTGAGCCCGGCGATGCTCGCCATCGCCCGCCGCCGCGCCGCCGACCTCGGCCTCGACGCCGACCTGCGGGAGGGCGACGCCGAACACCTGCCGCTGCCGGACGCGTCGTTCGACACGGTGGTGTGCGCGCTGGCGTTGTGCTCGATCCCCGACCCGGCTGCCGCGATCGGCGAGATGCGCCGGGTGCTGGTACCGGGTGGGCGACTGCTGCTGGTCGACCACGTGGTCAGCACCTGGCCGCCGATCCGCGCCGCCCAGTGGCTGCTGGAGCGCTGGACGATTCGCAGCGCCGGCGAGTACTTCACCCGCCGGCAGCTGCCGCTGGTCGAGGCCGCCGGGTTCGAGATCGTGGCGGTGGAGCGGCTCAAGGCCGGCAGCATCGAACGCGTCCACGCCAGCAAACCGGGGCCGGCCTGAGCGGGCGCGCTGCCGCTCTCGTCCGCGCTTCGCGGGCGAAAAGCCGGATATCACCGGTTAGTGCGAGCCCGGCGCCGATGGCCGCGCCACCGGTACCACCGGACTTACGCTGGGCCCGCCCCCGGTGACCAGCCGGAAGAGGTCCGCATGCCCGGTACGAACAGCGCGCTTCGCGCTCGGTTGCTCGGCGTCCTGCTGTGCCTGTGCCTCTCGGCCGGCGCCGCGACGGCGACCCGGGCGGGGGCGACTCCCGGTACTGCGCGGTCGCCGGCCGCCATGGCCGGCGGGTCGGTGTCCGACGATCCGGCGAGCTGGACGCCCGACGTGCTCGACGGCTCGGTGTACCAGGTGATCCAGGTCGGTGGGCTGATGTACGCCGCCGGGTCGTTCACCGCCGAGCGCGAGGCCGGCTCCGACCAGGTACGGCGGGTCGGGTCGCTGTTCGCGTTCGACGCCCGTACCGGTGCGATCGACACCTGGTTCCGGCCCCGGCTGGACGGGCCGGTCACCGCGCTCGTCGCCGCGCCGGACGGCCGGTCGCTGTACGTGGCGGGATCGTTCCGGGGCGGCGGGTCGGCCCGCGGGCCGTACCTCGCGCGGGTGGACGCCGGTACCGGCGCCGCCTGGCCCGGCTTCTCGCCGGCGACGCTGGACGGGCCGGTCGCCCGGCTCGTGCTGGCCGGCGGCCGGCTGATCGCGGGCGGCTCGTTCCAGACCGTCGAGGGCCGGCCGCGACCGGCGTTGGCCTCGTTCGACCCGGCCAGCGGCCGGGCCACCGACGATGTCGACCTGCGGTTGGCGGTGCCGCGGCACACCGCCAGCGGCGCCAGCTCGCCGATCAAGGTCACCGCGCTCGCCGTGACGCCCGACCAACGCAGGCTGATCTTCGGTGGTGACTTCGACCGCGTCGCCGGCAAGGCCCGCTACCAGCTCGCCGTCGCCGACCTGGGCACGGACGGCGCCCGGCTCGACCCGTGGTCCACCACCCGCTACCAGCCACAGTGCTCCGACCACTTCCCCACCTACGTCCGCGGCATCGCGGTGGCACCGGCCGGCGGCTGGTTCGTGGTGGCGGCGACCGGTGGCGGCCGGGTCGGCAAGCTGTGCGACGCGGTCGCCCGGTTCGAGCTCGCCGGGAACGGCGACCCGACCTGGGTCAACTGGACCGGCGGCGACACGCTGCTGTCGGCGGCCATCACCGACGCCGCGGTCTATGTCGGCGGGCACCAGCGGTGGCTGGACAACCCGAAGGGCAACAACAGCGCCGGCCCCGGCGCGGTGTCTCGGCCCGGCATCGGCGCGGTGGCCATCTCGGACGGGCGCGCGCTGGCCTGGAACCCCCGCAAGGACCGCGGGATCGGCGTGTTCTGCATCCTCGCCACCGACGCCGGGTTGTGGATCACCAGCGACACCACACACGTGCACGGCGAGTACCACGCCCGGATCGCGTTCTTCCCGGCCCGAAGCGGCCGGGCCGCGACTCAGCCGGACCCGGCCGGGGCGACTTCGGCCGGGACGGATGCGGCGGGGCCGGACGTGACCCGGTCGCGCGTGGCGCGCCGGTAGGCCCCGGGGGTGGTGCCGACGTGCGCGTGGAACCGCCGGCGCAGGTTGACGGCCGAGCGCAGGCCGACCCGGGCCGCCACCGCCTCGATCGGCAGATCGGTACCGGTCAGCAGCGCGCGAGCGCGCGCCAGCCGCCGTGCCAGCAGCCAGGCGCCGGGGCTGGTGTCGAGCTCGTCGGCGAACCGGCGGGCCAGCGTGCGGGCGGAGACGTGCATCTCGGCGGCCAGATCGTCGACCGACAGGTCGGTACCCAGCCGCGCCTCGGCCCAGGCCAGTACTTCGCCGAGGGTGGCCGGGCCCTGCTCCCGAGGCCCCGCGGCGCGGCCCGGTGCCGGCTCGGGTTGCCCGGGCGGCAGCACCATGTCCCGGGCGAGCGCGGCGGCGTACCCGGCGCCGTGGTCGTGACCGACGAGATGCAGGAGCATCTCCAGGCCTGCGCCCGCGCCGCCGCTGGTGGCCACGTCGCCGTGGTCGATGAAGCGGGCGTCCGGCACGACCCGGATCTGCGGGTACCGGCGCTGCAACTGCTCGGCCCGGTCCGGATGGCTGGTGGCCGACCGGCCGTCCAGCAGGCCGGTGGCGGCCAGCACGAACACCCCCGAACACATCGTGACCAGCCGGGCGCCGCGGGCGTGCGCGCGCCGCAGCGCGTCCAGTACCGTCGGCGACGGGGTGGTGGCCACCGGCAGCCAGCCGGGCACGAGCACGGTGTCCGCCGCCGCCAGCGCCGACACGCCATCCGGTACCGACATCGCGTAGCCGGCCGAGGTCTGCACCGGCCCGGGCCGCGGCGTGCACACGGTGAACTCGTAGCGCGCCGGCACGCCCCGGCGTGGCGTGCCGAACACCTCGACCGCGCAGCCCAGCTCGAACGTCGACTGCACCCCACGCACCAGCGCCACCACACGATGCATGGCAGAAAAGTACCCCAGGGTGTCGGGCCGGGTGCTGTCCACGGAGCGTCACCGACGGCACCGTGGAGCCATGCCGTCGGAGAATGCACCGCTCGAGAACAGTCCGCACCCCGAGATCCTGGCCCAGCCGGGCTACACCGCCGTGCACGCCGACCGGACCGCGGACCGCGAGCTGTTCCCCGGTATCCGGCTGCGCACCCTGTGGACCGGGCCGACCGGCGCGCAGGCGCACCTGCTGGAGATGGCGCCCGGTACCTCGTGGCCGCACCGCGACGTGCACGAACCCGGCCCGGAGGAGGTGTACGTGGTCGCCGGCACCTTCCACGACGGCGCCACCGACCACCCGGCCGGTACCTTCCTGCACGCGCCGGCGGGAAGCTGGCACGTGCCCGCCACCACCACCGGCTGCACGCTGTTCCTGTTCTATCCGGAAGGCTGACGCTGCTATCCGGAAGGCTGACGCGCGCCGACCGCCTGGGCTTCCATCCGGATGGCCGACCCGCGCCGCGCGACCGGGGCTCGCGGCTCAGAACGCCGGGAACGCACCGCCGGAGGGGTGGAACGGGTCCCGATCGGCCCGGAACGCCCGCGAGGCGGCGGCCACGGCGCCGGGGCGCAGCTCCTCGACCAGGCCCGCGGCGGCCAGCTCCGCCAGGGTCGTGCCACCGAGGTACGCGGCGCCCAGTTCGGTCGCCGACAGCCGCACCTCGGCACGGTTCCGGGTGGGTTGCCAGTCGACCCGGTCTCCGTCGGCGCACAGCCGGTAGCGGCCGGCGTTCCAGCCACAGAACTCGTCCTCGACCTGGAAGACCACCTCGACCGGGCCCGCGTAGCGGCGCGCGGTCAGCGCCCGGCCGACGTCGACCAGCCGTACCCACAGGTTGTCGACCACGGTCCGGCGCACCGACCGCGGGTCGCGCAGCAGGTGCGGCAGCACCTCGTCGGTCGCCCCCTCGTAGCAGACGTGGTCGTGCCCGTCGAGCTCGATCAGGTACCGCCACAGCGCCGCGTACGAGCCGCGGGTGGTCGCGGCGAGCTCAACCACCCGCACGGTGGCACCGGCGGAGCGGTAGAACACGTAGCCGCGCACCGCGCCCGCGGCGTCGGTGTGCACCGCGAAGCGCAGCGCGGTGCCGCCGCCGCGCACGTGCTCGGCGTCGTACAGCCGGGCGGTCCAGTACTTGTCGGTACGGTCGACCCAGCCGGCGGTGTCCCGGCGCGCCGTGTCGTACACCTTCTCCAGCAGCGGGCGGGCCGCCTCGGCGTCCAGCAGCCGGATGCTGCCGTCGCCGGCCTCGACGTCCGGCCGCAGCGCCATGAACCGGGTGTCGCCCTCCAGCAGCGCCAGGTGGCTCGCGATGCCGTACCCGAACCGGCCGTAGATGGTGGCCTCGGCCGCGTTGAGTGCGGCGACCGGCTCGCCGCCGGACTCGTACAGCTGGGTGAACTGGCGACGCATCATCGCGGTCAGCAGGCCACGCCGGCGGTGCGTGGGCAGCACCGCGACCAGCGTCACGCCGGCCACCGGGACGTACCCGTCGGGTACCGTGAGCAAGCGCCCGTAGATGGACATTCCGCCGATCAGTTGGCCGCCGTCGAAGGCGGCGGTGGTGCGTTCCGGCTCGATCGAGGTCTGCGCGCTGCGCAGCGCGCCGTCGCGCCAGTCCTGCCCGTAGGTGGTGGTGATCATGCGCGCCCACGTCTCGAACTCGTGGGCGTCGATGCTGCGCAGGGGGTAGCTCGTCATGCATCGAGCCTCGCCGCCTAAACACCCGCCCCGCATCGGGCGATCTCGGTATTTCGGAGGTCCCCGGCGGCACCTGGGCGACGCCTGTCCGCACCTCCGACCAACTCGCGCCGCCGCCCGGCGACCCGCCTCCTATGCTGGCGCGGTGGTGGCGCAGCAGGTGGTCAGCCCGGTTCTCGTCGGTCGCGACGAGGCACTGGCGGCGCTGCTGGCGACCCTGGAGACGGCGGTCACCCGCGGTCCGGCGGTGGTGCTGCTCGCCGGCGAGGCGGGCATCGGCAAGTCACGGCTGCTGGCCGAGTTCACCGGTTCGGTGCACACCCGGGTACGGGCGGTGAGCGGTGCCTGCGCGGAGCTGGGCGGCGACGGCCTCGCGTACGCGCCGTTCGTGGCGGTGGTGCGGCGGCTGATCAGCGACGGGCGGGCCGGTCGGCGGCACGAGCTCGCCGAGTGGTTCCCGCAACTCGGTACCGCGGCGCCGGGCCCCGGCGGCAAGCACCGGCTGCACGAGGCGGTGCTGGCGCTGGTCGAGACCGTCGCCGCCGACCAGCCGCTGCTGCTGGCGATCGAGGACCTGCACTGGGCCGACGCCGCCAGCCGCGAACTGTTCGGCTTCCTGGCCCGCAACCTGGTCCAACCGGGCGTCCTGCTCGCGGCGACCTACCGCCCGGCCGACCCCGGCACGGCGCGACTCGCTCCGCTGCTCTCCGAGCTGGCCCGTGGCCGGCACACCACGACGCTGCGGCTGGGCCCGCTCACCGAGGCCCAGGTCGGCCGCCAGCTCGCCGCGATCCTCGGCGCCGCCCCGGATCCGGCCGCGGCGCGGCGGATCCACGAGCGCAGCGACGGCAACCCGCTGTTCGTCGAGGCGCTTGCCCGGGCCGGTGACCGGACCCCGGACAGCCTGCGCGAGCTGCTGCTGTACGGTCCGCGCTCGCTGCCCGCGCCGGCCCGGCGGCTGCTGGGTACCGCGTCGGCGGCCGGCGGCCGGCTCGAGCACCGGCTGCTGGCCCGGGTGGCCGAGCTGGGCCCGGACGACGACCTCGACACGCTGCTGCGCGACCTCGTCGACCGCAGCCTGCTCGTGGTCGCCGGCGACGGGTACGACTTCCGGCACGCGCTGATCCGGCAGGCGGTGTACGAGGACCTGCTGCCCGGCGAGCGCGCCCGGGTGCACGCCCGGTACGCGGAAGCCCTGCGGGACACGGCATCGCTGGCCGAACTGGCCACGCACGCGTACGCCGCCGGCGATGCGGGCACGACGTTGACCGCCGCCTACCGGGGCGCGGTCCGCGCGTACCGCTCCTACGCGTACGCCGAGCAGCAGCACCTGCTCGACCGGGTCCTTCGGGTGTGGGACCGGGTCGACGAGCCGGCCACCCGGCTGGGCGTGGACCGGGTGGACGTGCTCACCGCGGCGGCCGAGGCGGCCATGCTCACCGGCGACTACCCGCAGGGCATCGACCGGGCCACCGAGGGCCTCGCCGCCGTGGACGAACGGGCCGAGCCCGGCCGGGCCGCGCTGCTGCTGGAGTACCGCGGCCGGCTGTCGATCCGGCTCGACGGCACCGGGATCGAGGATCTCGAACACGCGCTCGCGCTGCTACCCGACGACCCGGACAGCGTGCAGCGCGGCCGGATCCTCGGGATGATGGCGATGGGCCGGCCGCTGCGCACCGAGTCCTCGCGCGCCGAGTTCTCCGCCGCGCTGCGGGCCGGGCGCCGCACCGGCGACCCGACGGTGACCGTGCGCGGGCTGCTCGGTGTCGGCGCGATGACCGGCGAGCCGGCTCTGCTGGCCGAGGCGGCAACGCTGGCCGATGGGCTGGACAGCCCCGATCTGGCCCTGACCGTACCGATGTACCAGGCGGCACTGCACACCCGGCTCGGCGATCAGCAGCGTGCCGTCGCGGTGGCCCGGGACGGCATCCGCCGCGCCCGGCGGTTCGGCCTGGCCCGCAGCCGCGGCGCCGAACTCGCCCGGTACGCGGCGCGCGGGCTGATGCTGGCCGGCCGGTGGGCCGAGGCGGACACGGTACTGGCCGAGGCGCTCCGGGAGGATCCGCCCCGCGCGACGCGGCTCGCGCTGCGCATCCTGGCCGGCCGGCTGGCGCTGCTGCGCGGCGAGGTCGCCGCCGCGGACGAGGCGGCGGCGCAGGTCGCCGACATCGACGGGCACGATCTGCTCGGCCTGCTGACCCGCCATCAGTTGCTGTGCGAGGTCGGGGTGGCGCACGGCGAGCTGGACCGGGCCGACCGGTACCTCGATCGGGCGCTGGCCGATCCGGCGCTGACCGTCCACTACGGCAACGACTCCCGGCCGGTGCTGCTCGCCGGTGCGCTGGTGCTGCGGGCCCGGCTCGACCGCGGTGGCCGCGCCGCGGCCGGCGTGGCGGCCCGGCGGGACCGGATCGCCGCGCTCGACGCGGCGATCGAGGTGGACGGGCCGTTCGATGCGGCGCAGCGGATCATGCTGGCCGCGCTGCTGGACGGGCGCGGTTTCGACCGGGCCGTCACGGCCTGGCGCGGCCTGGAGCAGCCGTATGAGCTGGCCGAGGCGCTGTACCGGCACGTCCGGGCCGACCGGCCGGCGGATTCCGCGGCCCACCTGCGGGAGGCGGCGCAACTGGCCGAGCGGCTGGGCGCGACACCGCTCGCGCAGCGGATCGGGCGCCTGGTGGATGCGGCGCCGGCCCGGCACGGCCTGACCGACCGCGAACGCGACGTGCTGGAGCTGCTCGCGGCGGGGCACAGCAACCGGCAGATCGCGCAACGCCTGCACATCTCGCCGAGTACCGCCGGCGTGCACGTCTCGCACATCCTGGCCAAGCTCGGCGCGGCCACCCGTACCGAGGCGGCGGCCATCGCCCACCGCGAGTCGCTGCTCGAGCCCACCGACGGCCCGGCCTGACCTGCCCGAGACCGGCGGCATGCCCGGCACGGGCGCCGTCGCCGGCCGGACCGGCGCGTTTCCGCCGCGCCGGGAAGGGTTGACAACATTCGTGATACCGAACATAGTTCGGTATCACGTACATCGTCGAGAGCCGGTGTGAGGCCGAAATTGACTGACGAGCGCGCCGCCACGGATCGTTCGCGGCGGGACATCCTCAAGTGGTTCGGCGCCGGTGGCGGCGCAGTGGCAGCAACGATGGCCCTGTCCGCCTGCAAGGGCGCACACAGCGACGACTCCGGTGGCACGGGCGCCACCGGAAACTTCCCCAAACCGGGGAAGCGGTGGAAGTTCGTGTTCATCAACCACGTCACCACGAACTCGTTCTTCGCACCGACCCAGAACGGCATCAAGGACGCCGCCGCACTGCTGGGACTGGACTACCAGTGGACCGGCGCCGAGGACGGCAACGTGTCCACCATGGCCACCGCGCTGGAGACGGCGATCTCCGGTGGCGCGGACGGCATCGCGGTGGCGCTGACCGACGACAGCGCGTTCAAGGACGGCTGCAAGAAGGCATTCGCCCAGGGCATCCCGGTGGTCGCCTACAACGCCACGGCCGCCGGCAACTACGCCCTCGCCTACATCGGACAGGACCTGTTCCTGTCCGGGTACAAGATGGGGCAACGGATCCTGTCGCAGGTGCACTCCGGCGAGATCATCGTCGGGATCTCGCAACCCGGCGGCAACAACGTGCAGCCGCGGCTGGACGGCATCAAGAAGGCCATCGCCGACGCCGGCGCGAACGTCACCGTGCACACCGTCAACACCGGCGCCGAGCAGGCCGCCGAGCTGTCGGCGATGGAGGCGGCGTACGCGGGGCGCAAGTCGGCCAAGGGCGTCTACGCGGTCGACGCCGGCAGCACCGCGGGCATCGCGCAGATGGTCAAGAAGCAGGGGCTGAAGGGCAAGTTCCACGCCGGCGGGTACGACACCCTCGACGACACGATCGAGGGCGTGCAGTCCGGCGCGCTGGACTTCACCATCGACCAGTCGGCCTACCTGCAGGGCTTCCTGCCGATGCTCACGCTCTACCTGTACCGGATGTCCGGCACGCTGGTGCACCCGCCGGAGATGGACACCGGCCTGACGTTCGTCACCGCCGAGAACGTCGCGCCGTACACCAAGGCCGCCTCGGTGTACGAGGGCTCGAAGGGCAAGCGGCAGCTGACCATGCCGAAGAGCCTGCCGTTGCCGACGCCGCTGACCGTCACCCAGTCGTGACCCCCGCTGCCTGCCGGCGCCACGCGCCGGCAGGCAGCGCCGAACGCACCCCGTTCCGGAGACCGCCCAGATGACAGAAACCCCCACGAAGTCCACTGTGGACTCATTCGGCCGCGCGGGCCGCGGCAGCGCCGGACGGCTGGTCGTCGACGGCCTGCTGCGCCGCCGGGAACTGAGCATCGCGCTCGTCACGATCGTACTCGCGCTCTACTTCGCTCTGACCACCAACGGCTTCGCGGACAGCTCGAACTACCACATCATCGCGCAGTACTTCGCGCCGTGGGCGATCATCGCGGCCGGCGAGGTGATGCTGCTGATCTGCGGCGAGATCGACCTGTCCGCCGGCTACATGTTCACCCTCTCGCCGTTCGTGCTGGCGGTGCTGCTCAACAACGGGGCACCGCTGATCGTGGCGCTGATCGGTGCGCTGATCGTCTGCGCCTGCGTCGGCATCGCCAACGGGCTGATCGTGACCGTGCTGAAGATGCCGTCGTTCATCACCACGCTGGGCATGTTCTTCCTGCTCTGGGGCGTGGCGCTGCTGCTGTCCGGCGGCTCGCCGGTGCACGCGCCCGAGGGTGGCGCGCTGGTCGCGGTGATCGGCGGCTGGCAGTGGTCGGAGCTGTGCTGGGCGATCGGCATCGTGATCGTGATGCAGGTGGTGCTGTCCGGCACCCGGTTCGGCGTGTACACGTTCGCCGTCGGCGGCAACCCGACGGCGGCGTCCGAGGCCGGCATCCGTACCCGCCGGATCAAGACCGCGTGCTTCGCGCTGACCAGCGTGCTGGCCGGCTTCGCCGGCATCCTCGACGGGGTGCGCGTCGGTTCGTTCGACCCGACCAACGGCGGCGCCAACTACATGTTCCTCGCGGTCGCCTCGGCCGTGATCGGCGGTACCGCGCTGCTCGGCGGCTCGGGCACCGTGGTCGGCGCGCTGATCGGCGCGATCGCGCTGGGCATCGTGCACGAGGGGTTCACCCTGGCCGGCATCAACGCCAACGCGTTCAACGCGGTACTGGGGATCGCGGTACTGGCCGCGATGATGCTCAACATCTACCTCGGCCGGTTCAGCCGGGCCGGCACCTGAGAGGGCGTACACGGTGGACAGCACGAACGACGCGCCCGAGGCGATCCGGGCCGAACACGTCGGCAAGCGGTTCGGCCCGGTCACGGCGCTGCGCGACATCAACCTGTCGGTCCGGCCGGGCGAGATCCTCGGCCTGATCGGCGACAACGGCGCCGGCAAGTCGACGCTGATCAAGATCCTCACCGGCTACCACAAGCCGGACAGCGGCCAGCTGCACGTGCACGGGAAGCCGGTGAGCCTGCGCTCGGTGTCGCACGCCCGGTCGCTCGGCATCGAGACGGTGTTCCAGGACCTCGCGATGATCAACGGCCTGCCGGTCTACCTCAACCTGCACCTCAACACCGAACGGGTGCACCGGCCGATCCCGTTCCTGCGCCGCAAGGAGATGAAGCGCCGGGCCCGGGAATGCCTGGACTCCATCGGCATCGACATCCCGTCGGTCACCACCGAGGTCGGCCGGCTGTCCGGCGGCCAGCGGCAGGCGATCGCGGTCGCCCGCTCGGTGTACTCCAACGCGCGGATCCTGCTGCTGGACGAGCCGTTGGCCGCGATGGGCGCCCGGGAGGGCGGCCTGATCCTGCGGCTGCTGCGCACGCTGAAGGAGCGCGGCGACCTCGCGATCGTGCTGATCGCGCACAACTACACCCAGGTCGTCGACATCTGCGACCGGGTGAACCTGTTGCAGCACGGGCAGATCACGCTGGACAAGCCCACCTCCGAGACCTCGGTGACCGAACTGCTCGACCTGGTCGCCGCCGAGTACCGGGTGCAGTAGGCCCCGGATTGACCGTCACGAACCAGCCGCACCGCTCGCGCCGACGGCGGCCACGCCGGTCACACCCGTCGCGCCGGATCCACCCGTCGCGCCGGGCGTGCCGGCCGGACCGGTCGGGTCGGTCACGCCGGTGGGGGCAGCGGGCGGCCGGCGCGGTGGCCGAGGCGGGCGGACAGGGCGTCGGCGCCGTCGCGGACCACGTCGGTCAGCTTCGCCGCGCTCTCGTCAGTCCAGCGCAGCACCGGCACCGAGATGCTCATCGCCGCGACGACCTCACCCTCGTGATCGCGCACCGGCGCGGCCACGCAGGCCACGGCGTCGTTGGACTCGCACCGCTCGTACGCGATGCCGTTGGCCCGCACGGTGGCCAGGTGCCGGCCGAGCGCGGCGACCGAGGCGATGCTGTGGGGCGTCATCGAGGTCAGCGCGGCGCGGCGGGGATAGCGGGCGGCGAACGCGTCCGCCGGCAGCATGGCGAGCAGCAGCTTGCCCACCGCCGTACAGTGCGCGGGCAGCCGGCGGCCGACCGCGGAGACCATCCGGACCGGCTGGGTGCTGTCGACCTTGGCCACGTAGACGACCTCGGTGCCCTCCAGCACCGCCACGTGCACGGTCTCGTCGCAGCGGGCGGCCACCTCGCTGGCCGCCGCCTGGCCCTCCCGGGCCAGGTCGAGCTGCCCGGCGAACACCCCGCCGAGCTGGAAGACCCGCATGCCCAGCCGGAAGTGGCCGGGCCGGTCCGGCACCGTCGACAGGTAGTGCCGGTCGGTGAGGGTGTGCACCAGCTCGTGCACGGTGGTACGGGGCAGCCCGAGACGCGCGGTGATCTCCGGCGCGGTCAGCGTCTCGCCGTCCAGGAACAGTTCGAGGATGTCCAAGGCCCGGATCACTGCGGGCACCGCTCGCCCCATGCTTCACCCGTGTTTCTGCTGGTCGGTCTGTTCACGATAACCAAGTCACACCCGCGGCCCGCGGCGGCTCGGCTCCTTGACGGGACGACCGCTCAGCCGTTAGCGTCCGATATATCGACTCTCATTCGTGTTATCGAACAAAGGTAGCGCGTCTGTCCGCGGTCGCCGCGACCGCCGCGCGCATGCTCGTAGCGATGCACCCAGGGATGTGACCGTGGAACGTACCCGAGCCTTCCTGCGCTCGATCGACCTGCCGGACAGCGATCCGGGCACGCCGCCGGACAGCCGGAAACGGTTCCCGGACGGCGCCCAGTACCGGGTGGAGATCCCCAGCGTCGAGGGACCCGAGGTACTGGAGGCCGTGCTCGCCGAGGCCGACAAGCGCGGCGTACCGGTACATCGCGTCTCCCAGGGCAGCGGCACCATGCTGCTCACCGACGCCGAGGTCGCGGCGATGGCCTCGACCGCGGCGGCCCGCTCGATCGAGGTCAGCCTGTTCACGCGGCCGCTGGCCGGCTGGGACACCGGAGCCGCCGCGAGCGCCAGCGGCGCCACCGCCCTCGCCACCCAGGCCCGCGGCACCGAGCAACTCGTGTACTGCCTGGAGGATCTGCGCCGGGCCGCCGAACTCGGCATCCGCAGCGTGCTGGTCACCGACCTCGGGGTGCTGCGGGTGGCGGCGCAGATGCGCGCCGCGGGCGAGCTGCCATCCGGGTTCGGGTTCAAGGTCAGCGTCCAGATGGGGCTGTCCAACCCGCCCGCCATCCAGCTCGCCGAGCAGCTCGGCGCAACCACCTACAACGTGCCGACCGACCTGTCGCTGCCCCAGCTGGCCGCGATCCGGGCGGCCGTCGACATCCCGCTGGACATCTACATCGAGTCGCCGGACGATCAGGGCGGCTTCGTCCGGCACTTCGAGATCGCCGAGATCGTGCGGGTCGCGGCGCCGGTCTATCTGAAGTTCGGCCTGCGCAACGCGCCCAACATCTATCCCAGCGGCAGCCACCTGGCCCCGCTGGCGACCGCGCTCGGCGTCGAACGGGTACGGCGGGCCGAGATCGGCCTGGGCCTGCTCGCCCGGTACGCGCCGGACGCGGTAGGTTCCACGCTGCCCGCGGCCGACCTGGCGGTGCCGGAGGTGGTGGCGTAGATGAAGATCAGCGCGATCGACACGTACGTGCTCGGTACCCCGTGGCGCAACCTGACCTACGTGCAGGTCAGCACCGACGAGGGGCTGACCGGGGTGGGCGAGACCCGGATGCTGGGGCACACCCGGGCGCTGCTCGGCTACCTGGCCGAGGCGGCGCCGAAACACGTCCTCGGGCACGACCCGTTCGACATCGAAGCCCTGGTGCAGCGGATGAAGTACCGCGACTTCGGCCGGGCCGGCGAGATCGTCATGTCCGGCATCGCCTGCATCGAGATGGCCTGCTGGGACATCGTCGGCAAGGCGCTGAACCAGCCCGTCTGGCGGCTGCTCGGTGGCCTGGTCAACGACCGGATCAAGGCCTACGCCAACGGCTGGTACACGGTGGAACGCGAGCCGGAGGAGTTCCACGCCGCGGCCCGCCGGGTCGTCGAGCGCGGCTACCGGGCGCTCAAGGTCGACCCGTTCGGCCCGGGCAAGTGGGAGCTGACCCCGGCGGAGCGACGCCGCTCCATCGAACTGGTCGAGGCGGTCCGGGACGCGGTCGGGCCCGACGTCGAACTGCTGGTCGAGATGCACGGCCGGTTCACCGCCGCCGAGGCGGTCCGCATCGCCACCGCACTCGCCCCGTTCGACCCGGCCTGGGTGGAGGAGCCGGTACCGCCGGAGAACCTCGCCGCACTCGCGAGCGTGCACGACAAGGTGACGATCCCGGTCGCCACCGGTGAACGCATCCACGACCGGATCGAGTTCCGCGAGCTGTTCGAGCGCCGCGCCGCCGACGTCATCCAGCCCGACATCGGGCACACCGGCGGCATCGGTGAGGTGCGCAAGCTCGCGGCCACCGCCGAGACCCACTTCATCCAGGTGGCGCCGCACAACGTCGGCGGGCCGGTACTCACCGCGGCCAACCTGCAGCTCGCCACCTGCACGCCCAACTTCAAGATCCAGGAACACTTCAACGACTTCGCCGACGAGTTCGTCAAGGCCGCCGCGCCCGGCGTCCCCGAGGTCGTCGACGGGTACTTCACCGCGCCCACCGCACCGGGCCTCGGGGTGACGCTGAACCCGGAGTTCATCGCCG
Organism: Actinocatenispora sera; assembly: GCF_018324685.1. Taxonomy (NCBI): domain Bacteria; kingdom Bacillati; phylum Actinomycetota; class Actinomycetes; order Micromonosporales; family Micromonosporaceae; genus Actinocatenispora; species Actinocatenispora sera. Next base: position 6,108,773 of record NZ_AP023354.1, read on the forward strand.
AGCACCCGCCCACCGAGGCCAACTTCGACCTGTACGCCGAGGGCTGGCAGTACCGGGGCACCCGGTGAGCGCGGGTCCGCGCGGCGTCGGGCGGGTGCCGGATCGGCGGGCCGTGCCCGTAGCCCCGGTCACCGGCCGCTCCGCCGCCGGCACCGTGATTGCCGCCCGCGTGGCGGTGGCGCCGTGAGTACGGTCTGGCTGGATGCGCCGGGCGCGCTGCGGATGGTCGACAGCCAGCCACCCGAGCCGATGGCCGGCGAGGCGGTCGTGCGGGTCGGCTACGCCGGTATCTGCGGCTCGGACCGGGAGATGTTCGCCGGCACCCGGCCCGCGCCGTACGTGCGCTACCCCGTCGTACCCGGGCACGAGTGGTCCGGCACGGTGGCCGCGGTGGGCGCCGGTGTCGACGCGGACCTGGTCGGTCGCAAGGTCGTCGGCGAGGGGTTCCGCAACTGCCAGGTGTGCGCCGCCTGCCGCCGCGGCGACGCCAACCTGTGCGCCGCCCCGTACGCCGAGACCGGGTTCACCGAGCCGGGCGCCTGGTCCGACTGGTTGCGGCTGCCGGCCCGGCTGCTGCACGCCCTGCCGGCCGACGCGGACCTGCGAGCCGCCGCCGGCCTGGAACCCGCCGCCTGCGTCGCCGCGGCCTGCCTGGCCGCGGCGGTGGTACCGGGTGAGCGCGTCGCCGTGGTCGGCGGCGGGATGCTGGGCCTGCTCGCCGTCCAGCTGCTGCGCGCCGCCGGCCCGGCCGAACTGGTCGTCGTGCACCCGACGACGCAGCGCGCCGCGCTGGCGGCCGCGTGCGGCGCGGACGACGTGGTCACCGTCGACGCCGCGACCCGGCTCACCGGCCGGTTCGACGCGGTACTGGAGACGGCCGGCGCTGCCGGCGCCGCGCACCAGGCGGTCACGCTGACCCGGCGCGGTGGCCGGACCGTGCTCGCCGGGCTGCCCAGCGGCGCCGACACGCCGCTGGTACCGGCGGAGCTGGTCACCGCGAAGGCGACGATCCACACCGTGTTCGGCGCCCCGCCGCGGGCCTGGACGCACGCAGTCGCCGCGTTCACCGCCGGCATCCTCGACCCCGGCCGGCTGGTCACCCACGAGCTCGCACTGACCGACGTGGCGGACGCGTTCGGCCTGCTCGCCGAGCGGCGCGACGACGTGCTGAAGGTGCTGCTGCACCCCTGATCCGGTGCCCGCAGCGTGCTGCGGGTAGCCCGCGCGGGCTACCCGCAGCACGCCCTCAGGTGAGCACCCGCGGGCCGACCTTGAAGATGCCCAGCATGTCGTGGATGGCCGGGCCGGTCGACTGGTTCGCCTGGGTCGTCATGAACGACGTCTCGGCGCCCACCCAGCCGCGGAACCGCCCGGCGTCGTCGATGACCTGCAGCGACGGCTTGACGTGCGAATTCTTCTGGTAACAGCTCTGCTTGTGCGTCTTGCCGTCCCACGCCAGGCAGCGGAACCAGTGCTCGGTCGCGTCCCGCCGGTCGCCGCCGAAGTGCGCCAGGTAGTAGTTGACGGTGGCGCTGTGCGCGCTGTCCCCCGGCGGGAACGCCGTGCAGCCGTTACCCGGATCGGACTTGCTGGCCGAGCCCAGGCACCGGCCGTCCGCGCACTGCTGGAACGCGCGCAGGTCGTAGGCGCTCGGGCCGCCGCTGAGCTTGCCGGCCACGATGCCGTTGAACCGATACGCGTACTTGACCCGGTTGGCCGGCTGCATCAGCGTGGCCGCGCTGGCGTTGGCGTCGAGGCTCGCGCTGGACCCGAACGCGTAGCCGGAGGTGGCGGTGTAGCCACGGCCCACGCCGTTCCAGACCAGCTGCACCAGGCTGCCGTCGGTCGACCCGTTCGACTTCTGGATCCGGCCGACCGTCCACTTCTCCTGCACGTACCCGCTGCCGCTGGGCCAGGCGACGGTCAGCGCCGAGCCGCTCAGCGCGTACTTGCCGGCAACGGTCTCGGTCGCTCCGGTCAGGAACCGCTTCATCGTCTGCGCGTAGCACCTCGTCGCGCCGCAGCCCGACGCCAGCACCGGCGTGTCCACCCGGATGTCGCGCTTGTTGGTCTGGTTCCAGCGCCACCACGTGCCGGTGACGGTGCCGTTCGACGGGTGGAAGACGTAGTAGCCCAGGCGCATCCAGTTCGTCGTGGTGTTGGCCTTGAATGAGCCGACACTGACCACGAAGTTCGCCTTGCCGCCGGGCAGGCCCTGCGCGGCCGCACTGGTGCGCTGCGTACCGGTGTCCAGCGGGGCGCGCTGCGCGCCGGCACTGGCCGGCAGCAGCGCGACCCCGACAAGCACCGCGGCTGCCCCGGCGACGACCCCGGCGACCGCCCTGGTCCGCCGGCTGATCGCTGTCCTCATCTGCCCAACCCCTCCCAGCGCGGACATTCCACGCACCGATGTGACGCACAGGGTCGCATACCGATGCTCGTGTCGTGGCGGGCGCGCGCCAGACGCCGACCGGGCTGTCGGCGACCGTTCACCGGCCTGTGCGTCCATGCCGCCGGCCGCCGCAGGTGTCAGGTCGTCCAGTGGCGGAGTTTGTCGGGGTTGCGGATGACCCAGATGTGCCGGATCCGGTCGTCGACCACGTCGAACGCGAACACCGTGACGGTGACGCCGTCCCGGTCGACGACCAGGCCGGGCGCCCCGTTGACGGTACGTTCGTGCAGCGTGGTGCCGTGATCCTTGCGGCGGGCGAGCCCGATCCAGGCGCGGGCGATCCGGTCACCGCCCTCGATCGGGTCCCGGAACGTGACCGCGTTGCCGCCGCTGTCGGCGATCGCCACCGCATCCGGATCGAGCAGGCCGACCAGCGCATCGATGTCCTGCGCCTCCCACGCCTGCCGGAAGCTGCGGACCACCTCGGCGTGCCGGGCGGCCGGTGCCGGCGTGGCGCGCGCGCTCACCAGCCGGTGCCGGGCGGAGGAGGCCAGCTTGCGGCAGGCGGCCGGGCTGCGGCCGACGATGTCGGCCACCTCGACGAACGAGTAGCGGAACACGTCGTGCAGGATGAACGCGACCCGCTCCGCCGGCGTCATCGCGTCGAGAACGACGAGGAACGCCATGTTCACCGACTCGTCCAGGCTGACCCGATCGGCCGGATCGAGCGCGCCGTCGGGTGTGCCCAGCACCGCGTCGGGCAACGGTTCGGGGATCCATTCGCCGACGTAGCGTTCCCGCCGCATCCGGGCCGAGCCGAGCAGGTTGAGGCAGATCCGGCTGGCGACGGTGGTCAGCCAGGCGCCGGGCGAGTCGATCGCGGCGCGCTCCGCGGCCGCCAGCGCGTACCAGCGGGCATACGTCTCCTGCACCACGTCCTCGGCCTCGGCCAGCGACCCGAGCAGCCGGTACGCCACGTTGATCAGCTGGCGCCGCTCGGCCATCACCGCGTCCAGGCTCGGATCGCCGCCCGGCTCGCCTTCGCCGCTCACTCCGTCACCCTCCCCGCCTCTCACCCGGTACGACCGGACAGCCGGCCGAAGTGTGAGGTGGCGCGCGTCGGCCTCACATCCGGCGGGCCTGTCTTGTCGGACCGGTGGCGGTGAACCTGCCACCCACGATCGACCAGCAATCCGGAGACGACATGACGATTCCGACATCGACCACCTCGTTCGCCGAACCGGCCACGGCGCAACGGCTGGAGCGGGCGGCCGCGGCGCTGCGCGCGCACGGCTTCTCGGTGGAGATCCTCGACACCCTGGCCGAGGCGCGTACCCGGGTCCCGGACCTGATCCCGGCCGGCGCGAGCGTGTTCACCGGGGCCAGCGAGACGCTGCGGCTGTCCGGCATCGAGGACGACATCAACGCCAGCGGCCGTTACGACGCGCTCAAGCCACGAGGGTTGGCGATGGACCGCGCCACCGAGGCCGATGCGATCCGGCGGATGTTCGCGTCCCCCGACGTCGAGATCGGCAGCGTCGCCGCGGTCACCGAGACCGGCTCGGTGGTGATCGCGTCCGGCAGCGGCTCCCAGCTGCCCGGCTACGCCGGCGGCGCGGCCCGGGCGATCTGGATCGTCGGCGCGCAGAAGGTGGTACCGGATCTGCCGTCGGCGCTGCGCCGGGTCGAGGAGCACTGCCTGCCGCTGGAGAACGAGCGCGCGATGCGGGTCTACGGCATGCCGAGCGCGATCACCCGGCTGCTCGTGCTCAACGCCGAGTACCAGCCCGAGCGCGGCACCGTGCTGCTGCTGCGCGAGGCCGTCGGGTTCTGAACCGCGGTGGGCCGGCACGGGCCGGTCAGCGCGCGTCCTGCGGGTACCAGCGCAGCTCGATCGTGTTGCCGTCCGGGTCCCGGACGTAGATCGACTGCGCGTCCCCGCGCGCGCCGTACCGGCCGACCGGGCCCTCCAGCACGGTGAACGTGCCGGAGTCGATGATCTCCTCCCAGTCCACCGGATCCACCACCAGGCAGAAGTGGTCCACATTGGACTCCGTCCGGGGGCGGTGCAGCAGGTCGATGATCGTGCTCTCGTTGACCCGCACGGACGGGAATGGCACCTCGCCGCGCCGCCACTCCGCCACCCGCACCGGCGCCAACCCCAGCGGTCCGCAGTAGAACGCCAGCGACCGCTCGACGTCGCCGACGTTGAGTACCAGATGGTCGAACGCCTTCACCCGCATCGACTGCCCCCTTCGTCGCGATCCACGGATCGTAGGCCACTGGGCCCTCCTCGTCGGTGGTGTCCTGCGAGAAGCATCCTCCCGGCGGTGCGCGCCGAGCGGCAGAGTGCCGGCACCCAGATCCCGGCTGAGCACCCGGGCCCGGGCCGCACTACCCAGAAGCGGCGCGCTAGTGATCCAGGCGCGGCCAGCGCCGGAGGATCCGCGTGGACGCGTGGCCACCGACGACGAGCAGCAGCAACGGGAGATAGCTCAACGCCGGGACGAGCACCGAGAGCAGCAACGCGACCCCGTCCACCACGGCGTCGACCGCCGCGGGGATCACGCTCGGCCGGAGCGGCGAACCCGGCGGCCGCTGCCGGCGGACCGCCGCCGCGAGCAGCGCCAGCAGGGCGGAGCTGACCAGCAGCGCCCCGATGTAGAGGATCTTCGTCGCGACCTGGTCGCCGGTCGCCGCCAGCAACGCGGTCGGGAACGGCAGGAACACGATCGTCAGCGCCCACGCGAGCAGGCACCAGAAGAGGTCGACCCGGTCATCGACCGCACCGCGCACGATCTGGTGCTGGGCCCGCCACAGCCGGGCGATGACCACGAAGCTGAGCGCGAAGGCGGCGAACCTGCCGGCGTGCTCCCGGACCACCTGCCAGACCGCGTCGCCGCTTTCCAGCTCGCCGGCCAGATCGACCAGCGGCAGGACGAGCAGGGTGAGCGCGATGGCCACGGCCGCGTCGACGAAGGTCAGCAGCCGATCGAGGTCACGGCTGCGTTCGATCGAATCCGGCGATACCACGCCGAAACCCTACCGTAGCCAGCCCGAACGGCCCCGGTCCGCAGCCGGCGGCACGCGCACGTGTCGGCCCCGCACGGTGCGCCCCGGCCCCTCGCCGCCCGAGCCCGCCCGCCCGGTACCGAGGCCGCCCCGGCGCCGGCCCGTACGGTGTGATTCTTGCCCCGGTCGCAGGCGGCCGAGGGCCGGTTAGGCTCTGCGGATGAGCGACCCGAACGAGATCATCCTGCGCCCGGTGGCCCGCGTCGTCGGCGGTCGGCCCGAGATGTACGAGGACCACTGGTACGACGTGCAGGCGGTCATCCGGTTGGCCGAGCGGTTCGAGCCGTCGGCGCTGCAGGGGCTGGGCGACTTCTCCCACCTGGAGGTCGTCTTCCAGTTCGACCGGCTCGACGAGGCGGACGCGCAGCGCGAGCCGCGGCCGCCGCGCAAGAGCCCGGACGGCCCGCTGCTCGGTGTCTTCGCACACCGCGGGCCGTTCCGGCCCAACCGCCTCGGTGTCTCGGTGTGCCGCTTGCTCTCGGTCGACGGTCGCGACCTGCACGTGGCCGGTCTCGACGCGCTGGACGGCACGCCGGTACTGGACATCAAGCCGTACCACGTCGAGTTCGGTCCGAGTGACCCGGTGCGCCAGCCGGCCTGGGCCACCAGGCTGATGGCCGAGTACTACCTGCCCTGACCGCACGGCGTCGGTGGGCGACAGTGGCGCGACGGGAGAACCGTGACTCCAGCACCGACAGCTGGCTGGCCGACGTGCGCAGCTCCTACGACACGGTCGCGGGCAGCTACGCCGAGCTGATGCGCGACTCGCTCGACACGGACCCGTACATCCGGATGGTGCTGGCGTCGTTCGCCGAGCAGGTACGCGCCGCGGGCGGTGGCCCGGTGGCCGACATCGGCTGCGGTCCGGGCCACGTGACGTGTCACCTGGCGGGGCTGGGTCTCGACGCGTTCGGCGTCGACCTGTCCCCCGGCATGATCGAGGTGGCCCGGCGGACGCATCCGGACCTGCGGTTCGAGGTGGGCTCGATGACCGATCTGGAGCTTCGCGACGGCTCGGTCGCCGGCCTGATCGCCTGGTGGTCGCTGATCCACGTCCCGGACGACGAGGTGCCCACCGTCTTCGGCCACTTCCGGCGGGTGCTGCGGCCGGGCGGGCCGCTGCTGCTCGGTTTCCACCTCGGCAACGGGTCCCGGCTCAAGACCCAGGGGTACGGCGGGCATCCGATGCGGGTGCACGTGCACCGCCGGCGACCCGCCCAGGTGGCGGAGTGGTTGCGGGAGGCCGGATTCGGCGTGCGGGCCGAAGTGGTACTCGCACCCGAGGAGGCGGTGCCGGGCGCGGTGCTGTTCGCCCGGCACCGCTGACCCACCGGTACCGGGTCGGGTCACGGGACGTGGACCGGCACCTCCACCTCGGCCAGCCGGTGGGCGAGGATCGGATCGGCCATGGCCGGCCCGGTGTAGCCGATCAGTGCACGCACGTCGCGAGCAGGTCGGAGAAGCCGGTCATGGTGGCCACCCCGCCGCCGTGCAGCAGCAGGAACGGTCGGGTGCGGTCCCGATCCGGACGGTGATCCGCGACGGAGCCGGCCTCGTCGAGGCGGACGGTGTGGTGCCTGGTGGGCCGCAGCGGATCCCGGTTCGACGCCCGGCCGGGCGCACTACCGGGTGGCGACGAGCGTGCCGGTGGCGCCCCGGTCGGCGTCGGTCATCAGGTGGCTGAGGAACGGGTAGTGGCCCGGTCCCGGCAGGGCGAACTCCACGAAACCACCCTGACCGGGTTGCAACGCCAGCGCCTGCGCCGCACCCCGGGACCTCTCGCCGGGGCGTACCAGGTAGCCGCCGTCGCCGTAGACCGTGTCGAACTGGGCGCCGACCACGTGGAACGCGATCGGCCGGGTCAGCCCGGCGTCGACCACCCAGATGCGCACCCGGCCATCTGCCTTCGCCGCCAGCGGCGCGTACCGGTACTGGTCGTAGTAGCCGTTGAAGACCACCGCGTCCGGCGTACCACGGCTCATCTTGGCCGCGTCGCCGGTACCGCCGTCGGGGCCGAGGTAGAGCTCGGCGCCGACGAGCACGTACTCGGCCGCAACCGGCCGCAGGTCGGGCGGGTCGATGACGATCGCCCCGTACATGCCGTTGCCGATGTGCTGGACCATCGGCGCGGTGGCGCAGTGGTAAAGGAATGCGCCGGCGTGTTCCGCGGTGAAGCGGTAGACGAGTCGCTGCCCCGGGCCGATGGTGCGCATCGACCGGTCCGGTGCGACCGAGCTGGCGTGGAAGTCGATCGAGTGGCCCAGGTCCGCGTCGTTGACCAGCGTGACGACGAACGTGTCGCCGACCCTGCCGTGCAGGGTCGGCCCGGGGACGGTACCGCCGAACGTCCACATGCGTTGGGTCACGCCCGGAGCCACGGCCAGCGTCCGATCCCGCACGGCCAGCGTCACCCGGTGCACCCTGGGCCCCGCCGCGGGCAGCGCCGCCGGGCGGGCCCGGAATCCGTGCCCGGGCACGGCATCGGGGGCGATGGTGGCGTCGTGCGTGGCGGTCGCCGGGTGGCCCGACACCCGGATCGTCAGCGTCATCCCGGCCTGCTTGTGGCCGGGCACGGTGCACCAGCCGGTCTCCCCGGCGTCGACCGGGCCCAGGTCGAGGCGCTGAGTGCCCCCCGGGTTCAGCATCCGGGTGGCCGGGCCGTGCGGGAAGGCCAGGTCGTGGCGTACCGCGCCGGAGTTGGTCACCCGCAGGATCAGCCGCGTACCGCGCGGCAGGGTGATGGTCGCCGGGACGATGTCCATGTCGACGAGGTGCACCGCCACCGTGCGCCGCTCGCCGGCCGTGGCCTCTCGCCGATCGCCCGAGTGCCGGCCGACCACGCCGATCAGGACGGCGGCGAGGACCAACACGCCGACGATGGACAGGCTCACCAGCAGCGGACCGCGGCCCCGGTCCGGCGCACGCGCACCGGCTGGTGCCGCGCCGGTCTCCCGGGCGCCGGGCGCGGTGTCGTCGGCGCCGGGCGCGGTGTCGTCGGCGCCGGGCGCGGTGTCGTCGGCGCCGGGCGCGGAGTCGCCGGCGTCGGGCGGGGTGTCGCCCGCGTCGAACGCGGAGTCGTGGGCGGGTGGCAGCTCGGAGGTCATGCGCAGCGACCCTCTCGTACGTGGGTGGGCGGCCACCGAGCCCTGGGGCGTGGGCTCGGTGACCCGTACCGCGCCGGTGCCGCGGCTGGCACCGTGGAGTAGTTTTCACTATGTCACTGATAAAAACAAGTTCGCTGACGTTGAGGAGCCGCGGTGCCGAGCGATCCGACCACCTCGTCGCTGACCCGGGTGCTGACCCGGGCACTGCGCGGCCTCGGCGAGGCCGGCTACCCCGACGACGCCAGCCGGCTGGCCGCCGCCGGCTGGGTGGCGCTGCGCCGGACCCACCCGGTCGAGGCGAGACAACTCAACGGACTGCTGCACTACCTGGCCAGGTTGCCCGAGCAGACCGAGCCGGCAACCGACGAACCGAAGGAGTCGACGGTGACCACCGAGGACAAGCAGTTGGACGTCCGCGCCGAGCTACCCGCCCGGCGGCACGAGCTGATCTTCGCCACCTACGCGGGACTCGCGCCCGGCGAGGCGTTCGTCCTGATCAACGACCACGACCCGAAGCCGCTGTACTACCAGTTCTCGGCCGAGCACGCCGACGCCTTCAGCTGGGAGTACCTGGAACAGGGGCCGGCGACCTGGCGGGTACGGATCGGCCACACGGGCGAGGGCGCGCCGACCGCCGAGGCCTAGGGGGCTGTTTCGGGGCCCCGGCCGAGCGAGGCGAGTCCCGTTTGTCTGCTCGCAAGGTGAAGGGCCGTTCGTGTGCCGGGCTTGCACACGGGCTGACCGACCACGCGGCGAGCGGGCAACCGGGGCCGCCGCGGCCGGCACGCGGGACTCCGAAACAGACCCAGGCATCGCGGCCTCCGCCCAGGCGGGCACATCGCCGCATCGACCGTCCGCGCACGATCCTCGTGGACGGTCGATGCGGCCCACTCTCGCCGACCGGAGCCCGAGCGCCGGGCCGGCAACACCCGCCGACCGGGTGGCGCGGGTCAGTTCCGGCGCCGCCGGGTCACCTGCATCGCCCAGCGATCGGGCCCCTCCCGCAGGTAGCGGAAGCCGAACCCGCCGGGGTCGAGGCGGTCGAGCCGGCGCCAGACCCAGCCGAGGTCGGATCCGGATCGCAACTCGATCCGGTCGCCGACGGGCAGTCGCAGCAGCCGCTCGCTGAGCGCCGCGATCGCGTGGTCTGCCGGCAGCGCGTCGACGTCCACCACCGGACCTTCGGTCAGCGCGTACCACTGGTGCCGGCGGCCGGTGAGCAGCGCGGTCGCCGTCGCCGGATGTGGTGTGCCCGCGCCGGCGACCAGCGACTCCTCCACCTCCAGATGCCGCTTCAGCTGCGCGACCAGGTCCCGCACGGTCGCGACGAGACGGGCCGGCCTCCAGTCCGGCCCGCCCGCGGCCGCGCCCGCCAGCAGGTCGACCAGGCGGCGCAGCCGCACGTGGTCGTCACCGAGCCGAGCGAATCCGGCGTCGGCCGGGCCGGCCGGGAACAGCAGCCACTCCTCGTCCGCGGCCTGCCGCAGGACCTCCGTGCGCAGGTAGCCGACCAGCGCAGCGAGCTCGGCGCGCGGCCAGCGATGCGGCAGCGTGGCGAGCACCGCATCGGCGCGCAGCGTCACCTGTTGCAGCAGGAGTTCGTGCTCGCCGGCCAGGGTGCGTGGCCCCGTGGCCGTTGCTGTCGCCCCCGGTTGCGGTGCCACCTGCCGGTCCTGGTGGGTGATCACGAACCTCACCTCCGCACGGTTTCCCCCAACGCTTCGTGGCGTTCCGGCGATGGCGGCGTTGCGGGCGGTGTACCCGGTCGGCCGCGCGAACCCGCCGGCTGCGAAGCGATTTCCACTAAGTACAATTCTTATTGTATCTACTGCCACGAGTGAGGTGCGGACGGTGACGTGGCCGGATTCTCACAATCTCACCGGTCCCGATGGTCGCGGCGCCGAGCTGGACGAGCTGGCCCGGCGCCGGGGCGCAGAGCAGGTCGAGCTGGCCGAGCTGGCCGAGACGTTGCGCGACTTCGTCGACGCCAACCCGGAGTTCGAGGTGCCGATCGACCGGCTCGCCACCTGGCTGGCCCGGCTCGACGACGAGGACGACGGCTGACGTCGGTTGTTTCACCGATGCGTTCGTGTAAACATGGACGCATGGGGGCACGGGAGTCGTTGCGCGATGCCGACGGGCCAACCGCCGCGGGCGGCAGTCGCGCTCGTGTGCTCGCCCTGCTGCAGGAGTCGGGCCGGCCGTTGAGCGTCAGCGAGCTGGCCGAGCAGGTCGGGCTGCACCCCAACACCATCCGGTTCCATCTCGACGGCCTGGTCGAGGCCGGCGCCGTCGAGCGCACCGCCGAGGATCGCGATCAACCGGGACGGCCCCGCACGCTCTACGCGGCCCGCCCCGATTCGGCCCGTGCCGGCCAGCGCAGCTACCGGCTGCTCGCCGAGATCCTGGCCAGCTTCGTGGCGGCCGAGACGCCGCAGCCCGCGCAGGCGGCGACCCGGGCCGGCCGGGCCTGGGGCCGCTATCTCGCCGAGCGGCCGGCGCCGTTCCAGCGGCTCGACGCCGACTCGGCATCCGCACAGCTGGTCGCCACGCTCGACGACATCGGGTTCGCCCCCGAACCGGTCACGGCCGGCCGGCGGCGGCAGATCCTGCTGCACCACTGCCCGTTCCGGGAGGCGGCCGAGCAGCACCGCGACGTGGTGTGCGCCATCCACCTCGGGCTGATGCAGGGGGTGCTCAGCGAGATCGACGCTCCGCTGACGGCCGATCGGCTCGACCCGTTCGTCGAGCCGTCCCTGTGCGTGACCCACCTGACCGCCGGGAAGGCCCGGTCGGCCAGTGACCGCGGGCGCCACTGACCACCGCCGCGCTTCCGCGCACCTGCGGCACTTGCTCGCCATCTGCCGCGCCGACCCGTACCGGCCACGTCGGCACGGCGACCGGCAGCCCGCCGCGGTGCGTCATCGCGTGCCGACGCTCCCCCGGCACGCCGACGTGCAACCGCCGGTCGAGGTGCGCCGCACGGGTCGATGCACCCACCGCGAGCCGACGCGTCGGCCGCCGCAGCGGATCCGGATCGTCACCGTCGGGCCGGGCCGTGACCCCGGCACGTCACTAGTTTATACTAGCTCTACTAGTAAAAACTAGCGGACGACCAGTCCGCGGTGCGGGTCATCGCCCCAGGAGGTGTCGACCAGTGACCGCTCCACCGACAGCCGAACCCGACCCGCGCGCACCGAACCCGGACGAGCACGGCGACAGCGACCCGTTGCCGGTCACGGCGTGGCTGGCCGCCGGGCAGGACGCCGAACCCGACCCCTTCCTGTACCGGGAACTGCTGCGCGAGGTCATCGACCCCGAGCTCGGCGTCAACATCGTCGACCTCGGCCTGGTGTACGGCATCCGGGTCGCCGACGGCCTCGCGCGAATCCGGATGACGCTGACGACGCCCGGCTGCCCACTCGGCGCGTACCTCGACGACGAGGTACGCGCGTGCCTGTGGGCGGCGCCCGGCGTGGCGGACGTCGAGGTGCAGGTCGTGTGGGATCCGCCCTGGCGACCGGAGATGATGAGCGACCGGGCCAAGGCCCAGCTGGGGTGGAAGCTCTGATGCCGCGGACGGTCACGCTGGCCGCACCCGCTCGCCGCCGGCCCCGGTGGGTACCGCCGCTGATGGCGGCCGCGGTGGTGTGCCTGCTCGTCGGGTTGTGGGCCGGCCTGCTGCATCTCGGTCTGGCCCTGCCTGCAGGGCGCGACGGCATCGCGGCGACGCACGGTCCGCTGATGGTGCTCGGTTTTTTGGGTACCTTCATCGCGCTGGAGCGCGCCGTCGCGCTCGGCACCACCTGGGCGTACCTCGCCCCGGCGGCCACCGCCGCCGGCGGCATCGCGGTCGCCGCCGGCGCACCCGGCGGGTCGGGTCCGGCGCTGGTCACCGCCGGCGGGCTCGGACTGGTCGCGATCTTCGTCGTCATCCACCGGATCCAGCCCGCGCTGCACAACACCGTCCTGGCCGCCGGCGCCGCCTGCTGGCCGGTCGCCGGCGCGCTGTGGCTGGGCGGCTGGGACGTACCCCGGTTCGTTCCGTGGCTGGCGGCGTTCCTGGTGTTGACGATCGCCGGCGAGCGGTTGGAGCTGTCCCGCCTGGTCGGCGCCACGAGCACGGCCCGCCGGTTGTTCGCTGCCGCCGCGGGCGTGCTCGCGGTCGGGCTGCTGGTGTCGCTGGTGGCCGAACCGGCCGGGGTACGCATCGTCGGCGTCGGCCTGGTCGCCGTCGCGTGCTGGCTCGGCTACCACGACATCGCCCGCCGCACCGTACGGATCGCGGGCCTGCCCCGCTACATCGCCGTCGCGCTGCTCACCGGCTACGGGTGGCTCGCGGTCGCCGGCGTGCTGTGGATCGCCGTCGGCCGGCTGACCGGCGGGGCCGGGTACGACGCGATGCTGCACGCGATCTTCCTCGGCTTCGTGATCTCCATGATCTTCGCGCACGCGCCGGTCATCGTCCCGGCGGTGCTCGGCCGCTCCCTGCCGTACCGACCGGTGCTGTACGTCCCGCTGGTGCTGCTGCACGCCACGCTGGTGCTGCGGATCGTCGGCGGCGACCTGGCCGGCAACCACACCGCCTGGCAGTGGGGCGGTTCGCTCAACGAGGTCGCCCTGCTGCTGTTCCTCGTCCTCGCCGCCAGCCTGGTCGTGCAGGCCCGGCACGACCGCGCCGCGCCGCGCCGGCGCCGTACGATCCCGCCGATCGCCTCCGCCCGACCGCGTTGATCATGGCGGGACGACGGGTGCACCCGCTTGCCGCGCGAGCCGCCGCCACGCTCGACGCGGGTCGGCGGCGGGGCCGGCGCGGGTGCCGGGGATTCAGCTGCGGGCCAGCTCCGCGAGCACGTCACGCGCGGTCCGCGGCTCGCGGCCGAGGATCGCGGCGAGCAGCGGATCGGTACCGGCGAAGAAGCCCCGGCGCGCCGCCTGGTACATGCCGAGCAGGAACCGCGCCATCCGCTCCTGCTGACCGCCGGCGACCTGGCGGGCGACCCACTCGTCCTCCCCGACGACCTCGAACCCGATCGGCCGGCCGGTCAGTTCCGCGGCGGTCGCGGCGAGCTGCGCGAAGGTGGGCGCCGCGGCGGCGGTGAGCGTGATCGGGCCGTCGTACCCGCCGTCGCTGGCGAGGACGGCGGCGGCGGCTTCGGCGAGGTCCTCGCGGGCGGTCCAGGACACCGGGCCGTCGCCGGGCACCGCGACCACGCCGGTCTCCCGCCACGGGCCCAGCAGCCAGGCCAGGCTGTGCGCGTAGAAGCCGTTGCGCAACGAGGTCCAGGCGAGGCCGGACTCGGCGAGCAGCAGCTCGGTCGCGGCGTGGTCGTGGCCGGGGCCGAACGGGCTGTCGAGCGCCGCGCCCTGGTGGCTGGTGTACGCGATGCGACCGACCGCCGCCTTGACCGCGGCGTCGATCGCAACCCGGTGCAGCCCGACCGCGTCGGCCGCGGGGTCGCTCGAGGACACCAGCAGCAGCTGGTCGGCGCCTTCGAACGCGGTCGGGAGCGAATCGGGTTCGCGGTAGTCGCCGTAGCGCACCTGGACCCCACGGGCGGCGAACCGCCACGCCCTGGCCGGGTCGCGCACCACCACGGCGAGCTGGTCGGCGGGCAGCGTGCGCAGCAGTCGGTCGGCCGCCGCGCCGCCCAGCGCGCCGGTCGCTCCGGTGATGACGATCATGAACTGACCTCCTGTTATCAATGGAAGCAAGCTCACCGTATCATCGGAAACAGCTCGATAGCAAAGGGCCGTTATCGTTGGTTACATGAGCGAGGTGACCGACAGCCGCAGCCGGACGCGGTCCAGGATCGTCGCCGTCGCGGCGCGGCTGCTCCAGCAGGAGGGCCCCGCCGCGGTCACCACCCGCGGAGTCGCCGAGGCCGCAGGCATTCAGGCGCCGACCATCTACCGGCTGTTCGGCGACAAGGACGGGCTGCTCGACGCGGTCGCCGAGCACGTGATGGCCGAGTACGTGTCGGCCAAGGCCGCGACCGTGCGCGCCGCGTCGGCCGCCGACGTCGATCCGGTCGACGACCTGCGCGTCGGGTGGCAGCGTCAGATCGCCTTCGGCCTCGCCAACCCCGCCCTGTTCCGGTTGCTCAGCGACCCCGACCGGGTGCTGCTCTCCCCCGCCGCGCAGTCCGGCAAGCGGGTCCTGGAGACCCGGGTACACCGGATCGCGGCGGCGGGCCGGCTACGGGTCGGCGAGCGGCACGCGGTCGACCTGATCCAGGCCGCCGGGATCGGGGTGATCCAGACCCTGCTGGGCACCCCGGCCGACGACCGCGACCTCGGTCTCGCCGACAGCATGTTCGACGCGGTACTGGGCCAGATCCTCACCGACGCACCGAACCGCGCCGGCGGCGCGACGACGGCCGCGGTGGTCGCCTTCCGTGCCGTCGCACCCGACCTCGACGCCCTCACCGCCGCCGAACGCGAGCTGCTCACCGAGTGGCTCGACCGCGCGATCGACACCCCGCCCGCGACCGGCTGAGGCCGCCCGCGCCGGGCCGGTCACCGACCTCACCCTGACCGACCTCGCCACCGAGGCCACCCGCTGGCCCGGCGTCCGGCTGACCCCGACGACGCGCCGTGACACCACCCGAAGGTGGCCGGTCTGTCTACTGTAGACAGTTGTGGATCGCCTGCCCGTGCGGTGCCACGCTGGAGATCGGCGGGCACACCGCCGGGACGCCTGGGTCACGTCGTACCCGCGGCGATGCGTGGGCCCCGCAGGCGACGGCGCCCGTCACGATCCTGCGGTGACACCGTCGCGGAGCGCGGTGAACAGCCGTTCCAGCCGTACGCCGTGGCTTGCCTGCACGGTGCTTGCCGGCTCGCCGGCGAGGAGGCGGCGCGCGGTCTCCACCAGTACGGCGGTGTAGCCGGCGACGAAGAACGCGGCGAGCAGTGCCGGGTCGGCGGCGGAGTCCGGGTCGTGTTCGAGTTCCTCGGCGAGCGTGGCCTGAAGCTCGGCCCCGATCGCCCGCGCCCGGGCAACCAGCGCGGGTGACGCCGCGACCGTCCGGAAGAAGGGGAGGGAGAGCTCGGCGAGGCCGGAGAGCGGGTGCCGGGTGTCGAGGAGCCGGAAGCTCGTCTGGCGCAGGGCCGCCAGCGGGTCGACACCCGGTGCCCGGTCGCGGACGGCGGCGCGCAGCACGTCGGCGGCGTCGGCCGCGCGGTCCATGAACAGGTCCTCCTTGCGCGGGAAGTGGTTGAAGACCGTCACGCTGGAGACCCCGGCCGCACGCGCGATCTCGGCGACCGTGACCGCGTCGTACCCGCGTTCGAGGAACAGGCGGTTCGCGACCGCCAGGATGCGCGCCCGCGTCTGCGGACCTCCCCGCGCGCCGGATCTGGGCATCCGCCCTACCTCCTTGTGCGACTAAATTTAGTCAGTTAACCTAGTGTGCACCACCACCGGCCATGATTGCCGACGCTGCCCGCGGGTCGCCTCGGCGGAGGGGAAGGCCCATGCAGCCACGGCCGACGAACACCCACGACGGGTCGCGTCGATGCCGCGCCGTCGCCCGGCTGCACCGCATCCCGGGCGCAACCGGTGCGGGCGGGAGGGACTCGTGAAGGCGGTCGAGTTCGGCCGGTTCGGCGGTCCGGACGTCCTGGAGATCGCGGAGATCCCCGAGCCGCACCCCGCGCCCGGCCAGGTCCGCATCGTCGTGCGCGCCGCCGGCGTCAACGCGAGCGACTGGAAGCAGCGCCAAGGCCTGATGGACCAGGAACTTCCGCAGTTGCTGGGCCACGAGGCGGCGGGCATCGTCGACGAGCTCGGTGACGGTGTCACCGGCGTCGCCCTCGGCGACCGCGTGTTCGGCTTCTCCGCCACGAGCGGCGCCCAGGCGGAACTGGCGGTGCTGTCGCACTACGCACCCGTCCCGGCGGCACTCGGCTTCGCCGAGGCCGCCGCGCTGCCCGCCGCGATCGAGACGGCGGCACGTGCCCTCGACCAGCTCGGCGTCGGTGCCGGCGACACGACCCTCGTCAACGGCGCCTCCGGCACCGTCGGCAGCGCCGCCGTCCAGCTCGCCGCCGCCCGCGGCGCGCGCGTGATCGGTACCGGTAGCCCGGCCACGCACGAGCTCCTGCGCACGCTGGGCGCCGAGCCGGTCGCGTACGGCACCGGGATGGCAGAACGGGTCCGCGCGCTCGCGCCCGGCGGCGTCGACCGCGCGCTCGACGTGGCCGGCAGCGGCGTCCTGGCCGAGCTCGTCGGGCTCGCGGGCGGCGCGGATCGCGTGGTCACGGTCGCCGACTTCGCCGGCGCGCAGCGGCACGGGGTGCGGTTCAGCCGAGGCGAGGACGGCCGCGCGCTCCACGTGATCACCGAGATCGGCGAGTTGATCGACACCGGCCGGTTCACCGTCCTCGTCGGGCGGACGTTCCCGCTGGCCGAGGTGGCCGAGGCGCACCGCGTCGGCGAGGCCGGCCGGGTGCGGGGAAAACTCGTCCTGCTGATCGACTGAGTCGGCGTGGGCGGCACCGACCTCGGCTCCGCCGAGGTCGAGTCGTCCGGCAGCACCGCCGCGCGATCCCGACGAGCCGGTGACTCAGCGGCGGCCGGGTACGGGGATGCGGTCCAGATCGGCGGCGACCACGACGGTGCCGCCGAAGTGGCGGGCGGCCTCCGCCCGGAAGGCGGCCGGATCGTCGTAGCGCTGGGAGAAGTGGGTGAGCACCAGCGTCCGGACACCGCACTCGGCCGCGGCGCGCGCGGCCTGGCCGGCGGTCAGATGCCCGTACGCGGCGGCGAGGTCGGCGTCGGCATCCAGGAACGTCGACTCGACCACCGCCAGGTCCGCGCCGTCGAGCAGCGCGCCGACCCCCTCGCAGAGCCGGGTGTCCATCACGAACGCGAACCGCTGGCCCGGGCGGTGTTCACTCACCTCGTCGAGGGTGACGGCACGGCCGCCGACCTCGATGCGGCCGTCGGCCTGCAGCCGGCCGACCTGCGGTCCGTGCACTCCGGCGGCGGCCAGCCGGTCGGGGAGCATCCGGCGACCGTCCGGCTCCTCGATCCGGTACCCGAACGACTCGACCCCGTGGTCCAGCCGCCGCGCCGACAGGGTGCCGAACGCACCGGTGCCGATCACCCCGTCGGCCTCGACCGGTTCCTCGCGCAGGTCGGCCGCCTCGTGGTACACCGAGGCGTACCGCAGCCGGGCGAAGAACTCCCGGCCGCTGGCCGGGTAGTGCGCGTACACGGGATGCCGGACCCGGTCGAGCGACATCCGCTGCACCACGCCCGGTACGCCCAGGCAGTGGTCGCCGTGGAAGTGCGTCAGGCACAGCCGGGTGAGGTCGGACGCGGCGAGCCCGGCATGTGCGAGCTGGCGCTGGGTGCCGTCGCCCGGGTCGAACAGGAACCCCTCCCCGTCCCAGCGCAGCAGGTAGCCGTTGTGGTTGCGGGCCCGGGTCGGTACCTGGCTCGCGGTACCCAGGACGACCAGCTCACGAGTCGACATGGCGCGACGATACGGCGCCGGTCGGCTAGCGACGCTGCCGCGCCGCGTTCTCCTTCTGGACCAGCCGCACCGCCAGCTCCCGGACCTTGATGTTGTGCCGCTGCGAGGTCTGGGCCAGCATGGCGAACGCGGCGGTGGTGGTCAGCCGGTGCCGTTCGGCGAGGATCCCGGTCGCCTCCCCGATGCGCTGCCGGCTGCTGATCGCTTCGGTCAGGTGCGCCTGTGACTGCGCACCGGAGAGCGCGACGGCGGCGTGCGAGGCGAAGACCAGGCCGGTGTCGCACGCCTCTTCGCCGAATCCGTGTGCCTGGCGGGAGAACATGTCGAGAGCGCCGAGACTGCCGCGGTCGGTGAACAGCTGGAAGCACAGCATGCTGCGCACGCCGCGATCGAGCGCCTGAGCGCTGAACCGGGGCCAGCGGGTCTCCTCGGCGAGATCCTCGCTCGACACGGTGTGCTGGTTCCACATCGCGTGCAGGCACGGTCCCTCCCGCAGCTCGTACTGCAGCTCGTGCAGGTCGTAGGCCAGCTGGTTGGAGGCGGCGGGGGTCTCCAACCGGCCGTCCCGGTGCACCAGGCACACCCCGACCGACTCGCAGCCGGGGATCGTCTCGACCGCCAACCGGCAGATCTCCTCCACCGTGGCGTCGACGCCCTTGCGCTGGCTCAGCGCCCGTGCCATGTCGGCGAAGATCTGCATCAAGCCCGGTTCCACGGGGCTCATGGGCACTCCTCCTCGACCGTTGCCCGCCCGCCGAGTCGCGCCGGCCGCCGCCGACCCGGTACCGCTGCCGCACGGTACGGTCCGCGCACCTGCGGCGCGCCCCGTGGCGAGGCGTCGAGGCCGACCTCGACGTCGGGCCGTCGGGTGAGGACTATCCCGTGCCGGTCGCGGCAAACGAACGAGGTTGCGGCGCAGGCGCCACAGGCGCAGGCGCCACACCGCCGCCGGACAGGTGCCGGGGGCACCTCGCCGCCGTCACGCCACCGGCGCGAGCGGCGGGGCAACCGCCTCCTCCGGGCACGAGTAGCAGCGCAACCTACGGATCATCCCGATTTCCCGAGCCTGCTGCACGGCGGGCCCGGCGACCAGCCGTAGCTGCCCGCCGAGTTGCTCGACGAGCAGCGCGGCCCGGACCAGGTACCGCAGCCCTTCGGCGTCGACCCGGGACACCTCGGACGCATCGACCACCACGACCAGCGCACGGCCGGCTGCCTCGACCGCGGCCGCGCACAGCCCATTGCCGCCCCCCTGATCGATCGTCCCGGAGATCTCGATCAGCGGGCAGCCTCGCACCACGCGCTGCCGGATGAAAAAAGACGACGACTCGGACATCGCACCCCCACGGCACTCCAACACCAGGGGCGGGCACACTGCCTGACCACGCCACCGCACAAGACGCCCACCGCTTTTTGCTCTCCCCCGGTGGGTGTCGCAGAAAGAATACCCACGGGCCAGCTCCACCAAACACCCTTTCCAGCGAGCCGGTGTCGTGGACCAGGTCGGGGCAGAACGCGCCGTCGTTCAGCCTGGCCGCTCGACCAGGCCGGTCGTGGTGATCTCGGCGGCCAGGTCGCGCAGCTTGACGTTGCGTTCCTGCGAGATGCGGCTCAGCAGCGCGAACGCGGCATCGGAGCTGATCTTGTACCGCTCCATCGCGATGCCCTTGGCCTGACCGATGAGGTCTCGCGACTGCAACGCCGTGGTCAGGTTGGCGATCCGGCGTGCGCTGCCGAGGGTGACCGCCAGCTCGGCGGCCACCGCGATCGCGGCGCTGCGGGTGCCGGCGCCGAACTCGCCCGGCCGGGAGCAGTAGACGTTGAGGACGCCGTCGCCGCGCTCGGTGGGCAGTCGGACCGACATGATCGCGTGCACCCCGTTCAGCACGGCGCGCGGCGCGAACTCCGGCCAGACCGCTGAGGCATCGAGGTCGGTGCAGGTCACCGGCTCGTCGGCGGACAGCGCGTCGAAGATCGGCCCCTCGCTCAGCATGTACTGGAGGCCGTCCAGCCGGCGTGCCAGCGGGTGCGCGAGAGCCACCGTCCACGGTCCCACGTCGTCGACGAGGGCGATGCTGACGAAGTCGGCTGTCGGAATGCCGGCAGCGGCGGCTGCCACCGCGGCCGGCAGAATCGTGTGGTCAGGCATGGTACGAAGGATGTCGACGGACCGGACCGGGCCGGTCGACGACGATGTCCTGGTATCGGCCACGAAATCCCCCCGGACAGAACTAGGGCGTTCGTCAGGTCGCCGAGGCCACGCTCGACGGGCGGCGTGCGGCACTGCGCAGGCGGTCTCGGCTGCCGCCATGGTAGATCGGTTCTCGCGCATCTGCAGCCGAGTGACGCGCAACTCCCGCCCGATCCGGCGATCACGGCTCGGGCATGCCGGCCGGACAGTACCGCCGGGAGTCGGCGCGGCGTCGGGTGCGGCCCTGCCGGTCGAGCAGTTCCAGCAGCGGCACGGCAACCCGGCGGGTGGTGCCGAGCGCCTGCCGGGCCGCGCTGAGCGTGAACGGTTGCGGCAGGCCGGCCAGTATCGCGACCGTGGCGTCCGGGGCTCCCGGGGCGACGACGACCCCGGCGGCCAGTTCGACCAGGCGACCGGCGCGCACGGCGGCGGCGAGCTCGCGCGGACCGAGCCGCAGCCGAGCCAGTTCGTCGGCGGTCGGCGCGGCCCACGGCTGCGGCATCCGCGCGATCAGCGTGGTCACCGCCAGCTCGACCGGTTCGGGCAGTTGCGCCCCGCACCGTGGCGGGGTCAGCCGGCCGGCCGCGACCGGCAGGTGCCCCTCCGCCAGTGCGAGGACCAGCGCGGCGCTGGGTAGCCGCAACGTACGGCAGGCCGCGCTGACGGGCAGGCCGGCCGACAGCGGGTCGTTCCGGGCGTGCCGGTCCACCTGCTCGGCCAGCGCGTCGCGCAGCCGTTGCCAGAGCTCGGGATCGGCGAGCCACCCGTCGACGGCGCCGCCACGCGCCGGATCGGCCGGCAACACCTCGGCCGCCCCACCACGTCCGGGGGCGGCGGGCGGGCCGGCGACGGAGCCGCCCGGCTCGGCGTCCGGCGACTCGACCGGAACGCCGATGGCGGTCAGGTCGGCTGCTCGGGCGAGCCCACGGCGGCGCAGTTCGCCGGGCAGGTCGGGCCGGCCGGTCATGCCGGCCAGCTCGGCGGCCCGGTCGACCGGGCGCCGCGGCCGGTCCACGACGCCCGCGTCGCCCGGACGCGGCCGGCCCAGCGGCGGCGGCGCCGGGTCGAGGACCGTCGCCCCGGCCACGATCCGGTGCCGCCCCGGCTCGCGAAGGATGAGCCGGTCGCCGATGCGCAGCGGCAACGGCGTCGGAACCCGGACCCGGGCGGTGTCCGCGCCGAGCCGGCGCACCTGTACCGGCAGCGCCGCCGCGCCGACGTGCAGGTGCAGCTGCCGGGGCGGCGGCTCGGCGCACCGGGTCAGCCGGACGTCGACGGCGGTGGTACCCCGCCACCGGCCGGGCGCGAGCAGCACGGCGCCGCGCGGCACGTCGGCGGCGTCGACGCCGCGCAGGTTGAGCGCCACCCGGGCCACCCCGCTGGCGGACGGGACCGGCTCGTCCAGGCACTGCAGCCCGCGTACCGTGACCGTCCGGTCGTGCGGCGACAGCAGCAGCGTGTCGCCGACGCGGACGGTACCGGCGGGCAGCGTCCCGGTCACCACGGTGCCGGCCCCGCGAATGGTGAACGACCTGTCGATCCACAGCCGTACGTCGGCCTCCGGTGCGGGCGTCGGCAGCCGGCGTACGAGCGCCGCCAGCGCTGCCCGCAGCTCACCGAGGCCGGCCCCGGTGGTGCCGGACACCGCAACCGCGGGCAGACCGGCCAGCGGGGTGTCGGCCAGCCTCTCCCGGGCCGCGGCGATCGCCCCGGCCGGCGCCGCCCGGTCGCAGCGGGTGATCGCGAGCACGCCGTGCCGGACGCCGAGCGCGGCCAGCGCGGCCAGGTGCTCCTCGGACTGCGGCATCCAGCCCTCGTCCGCGGCGACCACGAACAGCACCGCCGGTACCGGCCCGACGCCGGCGAGCATGTTGGTCACGAAGCGGGCGTGCCCGGGTACGTCGACGAACGCGACGGTGGCGCCGGAGGCCAGCGTGGTCCACACGTACCCGAGGTCGATGGTCAGCCCGCGGCGGTGCTCCTCGGCCCAGCGGTCCGGTTCCTGCCCGGTCAGCGCGCGCAACAGGGTGGACTTGCCGTGGTCGACGTGCCCGGCGGTGGCGATCACCTGCACCGCGCCACCGCCAGTACCGCGTCCGCGACGAACCGGTCGTCGGCCGGGTCCACGGCGAGCACGTCCAGCAGGCAGCCGTCGTCGGCGATGCGGCCCAGCACGGCGGGATCGCCGGCCCGCAGCGGTTCGGCGTACCGGGTGGGCAGCCGGACGGTGGCGCTGGCCAGCCGCACGCCGGGCGCGCTGCCGCCGCCGACCACCCCGTCACTGGGCTCGGCGGTGGCGTCGATTCCGTTGGCGCGCAACAGTTCGGCGAGCCTTTCGGCCCGGCGCAGCCGCTCGTCCGGGGCCGCGGCGAGCGCCACGGCGATCGGCGGGGTGGGGCCGCGCAGCGTCGCCTCCAGCGCCGCCAGCGTCAGCTTGTCGGCCCGCAGCGCCCGGTACAACGGATGGCGGCGCAGCGATTCCAGCGTCGCCGCGCGACCCAGCAGTACCCCGGCCTGCGGGCCGCCGAGCAGCTTGTCCGCCGAGAAGCAGACGAGATCCGCCCCGTCGCGCAACGCGGTCGCTGCGTCCGGCTCGTCCGGCAGCAGCGGCTGCGGCGCGAGCAACCCCGAACCGAGATCGGCGAGGACCGGTACACCCAGACCGGTCAGCTCGTCGATGCCCGCCTCGGCGGTGAAACCGGTGATGGTGAAGTTGGACCGGTGCAGCTTGACGATCAGCCCGGTGTCGGCGCCGACCGCGGCGCGGTAGTCGGCGGCGGTCGTGCAGTTGGTGGTGCCGACCTCGCGCAGCCGCGCGCCGGTGCTGGCGATCAGGTCGGGCAGCCGGAACCCGTCGCCGATCTGCACCAGCTCGCCGCGGCTGAGGACGATCTCGCGGCCCGCGGCGAGCGCGGTGGCGGCCAGCACGACCGCGGCCGCGTTGTTGTTGACCACCAGCGCCGCCTCGGCGGCCGGTACCGCGGCGCGCAGCGCGGCGAGCGTTCCGGCGCCGCGCACCCCCCGCCGGCCGGTGTCCAGGTCGAGCTCCAGGTCGGTGGTGCCACAGCTGGCGGCGACCGCGGCGCGCGCCGCCGCCGACAGCGGCGCCCGACCGAGGTTGGTGTGCAACAGGACCCCGGTGGCGTTGACGACCGGCCGACCGGTGGCGGCCCGCGGCGGCAGCGCGGCGAGCACCGCGGCGGGTACCGACTCGGGTGCGAGCGCGCCGTCCCGGCAGCGCTGCTGCACCCGTGTCACGGTGGCCTTCACCAGGTCCCGGCCCAACTCGGCGACCCGCGCCGCGACGGCCGGGTCGGCAAGCAGCGCATCGGTGCGCGGCACCCGCCGCCGCGGCTCGCCGGTCCTGACCGCGCGGGATGCCGTCGGCACCGCCTCGCCGCCGCGCGGCACCATCGGCTCGCGGGCCGTGTGGTCGCGGTGCGCCGCCGACACCGGGGCGTCCGGGTCGTACTGCGGGGCCGGCGGCCTCGCGGCCATCTCGTCGCGGTGCGGCGGCATCTCCTCAGCGCACCCGGATCACGGCGTCGCCGCGCGGGACGAGTTCACCGATCACCGGCACGCCGGGAACCGCACCGGCCAGCAGCAGGCCGCCGGAGGTCTGCGCGTCGGCGAGCAGCAGCGCCTCGTCGGGCGACACCGCGGACAGATCGCAGTGCGGGGCCACCCAGTCGAGGTTGCGCCGGGTACCGCCGGGCACGTACCCGGCCGCGACCGCCTCCCGCGCGCCCGCGAGGTACGGCACCGCGCGGTGGTCGAGCACCGCGGAGACGCCGGACGCGCGGCACAATTTGTACAGATGGCCGAGCAGCCCGAAGCCGGTCACGTCGGTACCGCAGTCGACGCCGGCCGAAACCGCCCGCTGCGCCACGTCCCGGTTGAGTTCGGTCATGGTGGCGACCGCATCCGGGAACGCCTCGCCGGTCGCCTTGTGCCGGTTGTTCAGCACACCGAGGCCGAGCGGCTTGCTCAACACCAGCGGCAGGCCCGGCCGGCCGGCATCGTTGCGGATCATCCGGGCCGGGTCGACCAGACCGGTCACGGCCATCCCGTACTTGGGTTCCGGATCGTCGATGCTGTGCCCACCGGCAAGGTGGCAGCCCGCCGCCGCGGCCACGTCCGCGCCGCCGCGCAGCACGTCGGCGGCCAGGTCCCAGCTCAACACGTCGCGGGGCCAGCACAGCAGGTTGAGCGCCACCAGCGGCCGGCCGCCCATCGCGTACACGTCGGACAGCGCGTTGGCCGCCGCGATCCGACCCCAGTCGTACGGGTCGTCGACGACCGGGCCGAAGAAGTCGGTGGTCGCGACCAGGCCGGTCGACGCATCCAGCCGCACCACCGCGGCGTCGTCGCCGTTGTCCAGCCCGACCAGCAGCTCACCGACGGTCGGTGCGGCCGGCCCGGCGACCGTCAGCCCGGCAACCAGTTGCTCCAGCTCGCCCGGCGACACCTTGCAGGCGCAACCGCCGCCCCGCGCGTACTGCGTCATCCGCGTACCGGTCACCGTCATGGCTTCGACCCTGTCACGTCCCGCACCGGCGTGTCCGCTTTTCGGCCCGAATCGCGCGGGTGCACGATGGATGGTGACGGCACCGGCGCACCGGCGTCGGGACCGTGGAGGCGTATCCGGCCTGGTGACCGGCGCGGTCCTCAACACCGTCGAGGCCGAGCAACTCGACCTGGCGGGTTCGATTCCCGTCCGCCTCCGCACCGCGCCCGCCCGGTCGCCGCCCCGGCGGCCGGGCGGGCGCCCGCGACTCCCCTGCCGCGCCGATCACCGGCCCTCGTCCTCGTCCTCGTCGTACTCGTCCTCGTCCTCTTCGTCGTACTCGTCGTCGTCCCGGGGGCGGCGACGGCGCGGCTCCTCCTCGTCTTCGTCCTCGTCCTCGTCGTCCTCGTCCTCGTCCTCCTCGTCCTCGTCCTCGTCCCGAGAACGGCCACGCCGGGGCTCCTCCTCGTCCTCGTCGTACTCGTCCTCATCCTCGTCGTCGCGCTCGTCGTCGTCGCGCTCGTCGTCCTCGCGCTCGTCGTCGTCGCGCTCGTCGTCCTCGCGATCCTCGTCGCGCGCGTCGTCGTCGCGATCCTCGCCCTCGCCGTCGTCGACGACCTCGCCGTCGCGAATCTCGCCCCGCCAGCCTTCCTGGCCGGCCTCCGGATCGGTCATCAGGAAGTGACGGAACAGCTTGAGGTCGAGGCGGGCCCGGCGGCCCTGCGAGCGCCACAGGTTCCCGGTCTTCTCGAAGAACCCGCCCGGGATGTACTCCAGCACGACGAGGATCCGGGTCAGCCGCTCGTCCAGCTCGTGGAACGTGACGACGCCGTTGACCACGCCCTTCGGCCCCTCGGAGGTCCACGCGATGCGCTCGTCCGGGACCTGCTCGCTGATCTTCGCCGTCCAGTTGCGGGTCGACCAGAAGACCTTCGCCTTCCAGGTACTCGTGACCTCGTCTTCCTGGTTGACCGCCTGCGCGCCCTTGGACCACTTCGGCACGTCCTGCAGCTGGGTCCACTGGTTGTACGCGGTCTTGAGCGGGACGCCGACGTCGAGGTCCTCGATGATCTTCATCGACTTCTTCCCGCCGCCACCGCCCTTGCCGCCGCCACCGCCGCCCAGGGCCTGCTTGACCTTGCCGCCGATGCCTTTTGCGCCGGCCTTCAACGCACCGGTGACGGGGTTGGAGCCGCCGGCGACCTCCTTGATCGTGCCGCCGAGCAGCCCGCCGGGCCCGCCGTTGCCGTCGGCCATGTCGGTCAGCTTCTTGGTCGACTCGCCCACCTTCTCCGCCACCTTGCCCAGCGCGTGCTTTCCCTGCGCCGACAGGTAGTCCTCGAACTCGCCGAGCAGTCGTTCGGCGGCCGGGTTGCGCGCCGCGACGTCCCGGATCCGCCCGATCATGTCCTGCAGACCGGTCGATTCGCTCACGATGATGTCTCCTTTTCGACGCCGGCAGACGAAACCGCGGGGTCAGTCGTCCGCGGATCCGCGCCGGGACCGCGACCGCCCGGTACGGGTCGAGCTGCGGCTGCTGCTGGATCGGGTACCACCGGACGAGCTCTTGGCCCGGGTCCCGGACGTCGACGAGCCGCCCGACTTGGTGCTGCGCGACGCCGTGCTGCGCGATCCGGTACCGCGCGACGACGTGGAGCTGCGGCGGCGCGGGCGGGGCGGCTGCTCGTCGGCGTCGGACTCACCGGCACCGTCCTCCGACCCGGCTTCCGCATCGGGTTCGGCGTCCTCGTCGGCCTCGCTCTTCTTCGCCGGGCGGCGACGTGCGCCGCCCGCGGACCCGGCTCGCTTGCTGCCGGCCCGGGAGCCGCGGCGGGCCCGGCCCGCCTCGTCCTCGTCCTTGGGCTCCTCCTCAGGCTCCTCCTCGGCCTCCTCCTCGGCCTCGTCGTCGCCCTCCTCGCCGGCCTCGTCCTCGGGCTCGCTCCGCTTGCCGGCTCGCGAGCCGCGACGGCGGCGACCACGGTCCTCGGGCTCCTCCGGCTCACCCTGCTCGTCGGAGTCGGACGGCTCGCGGTCCTCCTCGTCCTCCGACTCGGCTTCCGCACCGCCACCGGACAGCACCTGGGTCCGGTCGTGCAGCCGATCGGCGAGCTGGTTCATCCGGTTCTCCGCCATCGACAGCGCGGCGCCCTTGCCTGCGGTGACGAGCTTCTCCCGGACGTCGCCGGTCAGCTGCTCGACGCCGGGAGTCGCCGACAGCATCGACAGGGCCTCCCGGGCGAGCCGCTTCGGGTCGAAGTCGAACTTGCGACCCAGCAGCCACGCGCCGAGCATGATGGCGAGCTTCGTCTTCTTCCGTCGCCCCAGCAGGTACCCGCCGGCGACCGCGACGGCCACCTTGGTCGAGTTGTTCATCGGCTCCTCCTCACGGAGTCATCTGTGCCAGCGGCCTCGAGCCGGTCGAGAAGCTCGTCCTCGGCGGCGTCGAACTCGGCCTCGCTGATCTCGCCGCGATCGACCGCGTCGGCCAGCCGGCCCAGTTCGGCGCGGATTGCGGCCGGGTCGTAGTACTCGCGGCGAGCCGCCTGGTCGATCTGGTCGGCCACCCAGGCGACGCCGCGGACCGGCGCCAGCGGCAGCGTGAGCAGTCCGGTCAGCAGGCCCATCACGGCTCACCGCCCTCGTCCGGCACGAAGCTGTACGGGGGAAGCGGCCCGGTGCAGCGCACCTCGCCGTCGGTGCGCAGCTCGTGGGCGAGTTCGTGCACCGCGCCCTGGAACGGTTCGAGCTGCTCGTCGGTGACCAGAAAGCTCGCGTTGACCGCGGCGCCCGCGGTCGGCGGCGCCGGCGCGGTCCGCCGGGCCAGCGGGGTCAGGGTCGTCACGAGGCGATCTGCGTCGGCGCGCAGCGCCGCCTCCACCGCCGTCGCCACCGCCTGGCCGAGCCGGACCCGGCCCTCGTAACCGGTGTCGCCGGCGCCGCGTTCCCGGAGTACGGCCGGGTCGGTGTCGGCCACCCGCCGCACCACGGCGTCCTCGTCGGTCAGCAGCTTGACGTTGTACTCGGCTGCCCCCGCGATCTCGCGCAGCGCCGAGAGATAACGGTCCGCGGCCTCGCGCAGCTGCTCGCGCAGCGCGTCGTCGTCCGGGGCCACCACGCCGAACCGCATCGGCAGTACGGTGCCCTGCTCGGCCAGTGCGGTCAGCACCCGGTGGTGGGCCGCGAGGTCACGGCGCTTGGCGCGCAACCGCGGTGGTGCCGCGCCGACCACCGCGGCGACCGGTTCGGCCACCACCCGGCGCACCGGTTCCGGCTCCGCCCCGACGCCGGTCAGCTCGTCCAGCTGGCACGGATGGTCGGCGGCCACGATGCCGAACACGTAGGTGCCCTCGGAGTCGGTGGCCGTCGCCGCGGAGTCCGCGTCGGCCGCGGACGGCACGTCGGGCGGCGACCCGTCGCCGCCGAGGGCTCCGGTTGGCTCGCTCATGAGCCGCCCTCCTTCGTCGGATCGCTCCCGGGGCGCCAGCCCCGGATTCGCGCACGCACGCTCATGAGTCGTCCTCGTCCCGGCTGCGGCTGCGGCTGCGGCTCCGGGTCGGGCGAGCCTTGCGGGACGACGAGTCGTCGTCCTCGCCTCGGCCGTGCTTGAACGCCTCCGACACGGTCTCCGCGGCGCCGCTCAGCGCGCCCTTGGTCTTGCCGTGCGCACCGCTCTGGGTCATGTCGTCGACCAGCTCGGGCAACGTCGAGCTGTCCTTGTTCTGCGTCAGGTCCAGCCGGTTCACCCGCTCGGCGAACCGCAGGTACGTGTCGACGCTGGCGATGACGATGCGGGCGTCGATGGTCAGCAGCTCGATCCCGACCAGCGACACGCGCACGTAGATGTCGATCACCAGCCCCTTGTCGAGGATGAGTTCGAGCACGTCGTACAGGCTGGACGGGTGCGGCGCCCGGTCGATGCTCTGGTTCTGTGAACTGAGGGTCATGAGATGCTCCTCTCCTTGTCCCGGTACGGCGGTCCGTGCGGTGCATGCCTCAGCGGCGGCCGTCGGCGCCGCGCGGCCGCAGGTCCAGCACCTCCACCAGGTCGGCGACCTGCTGTTCGAGTGACATCAGTGCGCGGCCCAGTCGTTCGACCTCGTCGTCGGTGAGATTGCCCGCGTCCATCCGGCGCAGCGCCTGGCGCTGCAGCAGCTGGCGGACGAGGTCGACCACCACGACGACCAGCCCCGCCAGGCCGCTCTGGTTCTGTGCCTGCCCGAGCTGGCGCCCGAGCCGCCCGACGATGTCGCCGGGGTCGCTTCCCGCCCGGCCACCGGCGGTACGCGCGCTCAGCGCGGACGTAGCCGGCGGCGTGGGGACAGCCGGCGTGGCCGACTGGGCCGGTACACCCGGCGGGGCCGGTACAGCCGGCGGGGCCGGCGGCGCGGCCGCGGTGCCGTCCGACCAACGGTTGGTGTGGCTGGGCTCGGGCCGGCGTCGGGCCCGGGAACGGTTGGTGGTGGCGGCCTCCGCTTCGTCCTGCGGCGTGTCGCGCGGGGCACGGCGCGTCGGGGTCGCGGTGCGGGGAAGGCCGGAGTCCGGTGGCGGTTCCGCCCCGTCGGCGAGCGTCGCGAGCGCGGCGACCAGCGCGCGCAGATCGAGCCGGATCAGGTCGACGCCGGACAGCGCGATGATCACGTTGCCGTCGACGACCACGCCGGTGTCGACCAGCCGGTCGAGCAGATCCACCAGCGAGCCGTCGTCGAGCATCAGCCGCCGTTCAGCCATCGTCGGCACCCAGCCGGACGAAGTGGTACGCGGGGTTCGGGCCGCTGACGGTCAGCCGCAGCTCACGCCGGCGCAGCTCCTCCAGTTCGCCCAGGAAGTCGACCCGCGCATCGTCGTCGACGAGGTACACGGTGTCGAGCACCGGGCGGGTCGGATCGTTGTCCGCGCCGCGCCGCTGCCAGGTCTCCCGGGCGTACCCGGCGAGCCGGTCGCCGATGGCGGCGGCCGCCGCGGTCCGCTGCCGCTGCCGGTGTTGCCGGGCGGTCGCGGTGCGCAGCTGGTGCGTCATCCAGCCGGTGCCGTCGGACGGCACCGGGTCGGGCGACGGCTGCTCGACCGGTTCGGCCGGCGCCTCGCTGAACGCCTTGACCGACCATTCGGCGCTGCCGGCCAGCCGGTCCAGTTCGGCGCGCAGCTCGTCCGCGCCGGTCCGCAGCATCGACACGACCGCGTCCCGGTCCGGGTACAGCGTGCCGAACCGCAGCGGCAGCAGCGGC
Source organism: Actinocatenispora sera (assembly GCF_018324685.1). Classification (NCBI taxonomy): domain Bacteria; kingdom Bacillati; phylum Actinomycetota; class Actinomycetes; order Micromonosporales; family Micromonosporaceae; genus Actinocatenispora; species Actinocatenispora sera. Next base: position 6,138,749 of record NZ_AP023354.1, read on the forward strand.
ACTGCGTCGAACGCCTCGGCCACGACGCGGTCGTGCGCCCGCAGGGCGTGCGCGAGCCAGCCGTCCTCGGCCAGGTCCGGTTCCCGCTCCGCGGCCCGGAACGGCGCGATCGGCAGTACCGCGGACATCGCGGCGACGCCGGCCGCCTCGACCACCGTGGTCTCGACGCCGTCGATCCCGGTCCGGCCGGTCAGCCCGTCGACCGCCTCCGCGCGTGCCAGCGCGTACACGTACCACCCGTCGCCGGTCTCCTCGTCCCGCCGCGCGGCCCCTGGAGCGTCGCGCACCACGGTCGCCGGCACCTCTCGCCGGGCGGTACCCGATTCCTCCCGCCGAGCGGTCCCAGGCCCGTCCTCGCCTGGTACCGCTGAGCCGATGGCGTCGCGCGCCGCGGCCCGATAGATCGACGCGAACTGCTCGACGAGTTCGGCGTGGACCAGCGCGCGGGCCTCGGCGCGGGCCGACCGCACCAGTTCCGCGACGTCGTCGCCGTCGACCTGTCTCATCGATCTCCGTCCGCGCTCTCCACCTGGTCGGCGGTGCGGCCGGTGGCGCGCTCCAGCCGCTCCAGCCGCTCGGCCAGTTCCTGGTTCTCGCGCTGCAGCGCGGATTCCCCGGTCAGGAACGGGTCCCGGCTCCACCAGTCGATGCCCATGTCGCGAGCGGTGTCGACGGAAGCGACGAGCAGCCGCAGCTTCAAGGTCAACAGCTCGATGTCGAGGACGTTCACCTGGATGTCGCCGGCAATCACGATGCCCTTGTCCAGCACCCGTTCCAGGATGTCGGCGAGGGTGTCTCCGCTGCGGGACGACGGGGACAGCGTGGTCCCGCGCGGTTGCTGCACGGTCACTGGCGCGGTCCTTCCGTTCCGTTGCGGGTGTAGCGCTGCAGCCGGCGGTACGACACGACGTTGCCGTCGGGGTCGGCGTCGACCTCGTAGCTGGCGAGCACGCTGGTGGTCTGCGGGATCCGCTCCAACTCGACGATCTCCACCCGAAAGCGCCAACCGTCGTCGGTGGGTTCCAGTGCGGACACCGAGTCCGGTGTGCGGCCGGTCAACTCGGCCAGCTGCGTCATGGCCTGGCGCGATGCGGCCAGCGCCGGCCCACGCTTGGCCGATGATCGCGCGGTGTCGCGCCTCGCCGTTTTCTCGGTCATGCCGGAACACCCCCAGGGCGGCGGATGGATCGAGTGCAGTCGATGGACAGAAGGTGGCTGGATACCCGGCTGCGCGAGCCTCAAACCAGAAGCGGCGAATGCGCCCGCGACCGGGGAACGGCGTGGTCCGGTCCCGTCGTCGGCGGTGACGACGCGGACGCTCCGAACCGTCGAGCCGGCGGCGTCCGGGCACACGATGCCGGAATCGGCACCGGTAGCCAGGCAGCGGACGAGCGGTTCGGCGATGCGCTCTCCGGGCAGGATTCGCGGAACACCCGGCGGGCACGGTGTGCTCATTTCTGCCGACACCCGCGCGGCTGACCGCTTCACCGGAACCTGTTCGCGACGCGCGGAACCGTCGGCCTCACCGACGTCGTAGCGGACCCCAGCGGCCCTGCTGCCGGTCGATCTCGGCGCCGGCCTGCCGGATCACGGCGGGATCCACCCAGGCCACGGCCTCACGGCAGCGCACCAGTGGCTCGTTGTCCGGGCCCCGGCCGAGCATCTCACCCACCAGCAGCCAGGGCCGGCTGCCCTTCTCGTGGGCCAGGTGGCTGTAGTCGTGCAGTCGGCGGGCCACCCACAGCCGGACCGAGCCGTCCCACCACGGTGCGACATCGAGCGAGTTCGCCGACAGGCCAGGCAGATCGGCGCCGGTCAGGTCGTCGATGCTGCGCCCGTCGAACCGGTCCCGGTCCGGGCCGCCGGACCAACGCACGTACACATCCTGGCGACCACGCAGAACCGCGACGACACGGTCCAGGCTGGTGAGAGTCGGCACCATGAGCGACCGGTTCCCTGCCGTGGCCGCCACAAACGCTCGCCGACCGGTACCGCACCCGCCGCCACGGCCGGCTCACCACGCCGCGGGAATCCGCACGAGGCCACGAGCAGCCGGGCGGGCAACGACAACGAACGGAGGCTGTCGGCGGCGACCATGCACCGCCGACAGCCTCCGTTCGCGCGCGCCTGCCGGACCGCGGCGCGCCTGGCCGACCAATTGCCACGGTGTCGTTCCCGTCGCAACCCCCCTGGCCGGCAGTGACAAGCCTTCCCCGGTACAAGCATCCCAAACATCGCGGCGCCAGAAATTTTCTCGCGACCGCTCGGCGCCGTCAGGCCGCGGGTCGCCACGCCGGGCGCGGGGCGCGCCGGCGCGGGTGGCTGACCACGATCTGATCGGTGTCACCCTCCAGCCAGGCGCGAATCGCAGCGAGCGTGGCCGACAGCAGCCGGGAGACGTGCATCTGCGAGACGCCCAGCCGGTCGGCGATCTGCTGCTGGGTCAGCTCGTCGAAGAACCGCCAGCGGATCAGCTGCCGCTCCCGGACCGGCAGCCGCTCCAGCGCCGGGCGCAGCGAAACGCGCTCCGGCACCTGCTCGACCTTCCCGTCCGGAGCGCCCACGAGATCGCCCACCTCGCAGCCATCGTGGTCCCAGCCGGCGGGCGCGTTCAGCGACGCGACGCTGTACGCGACATCGGCCTTCAGGCCGTCGTTGACCTCGTCCGGGCCGATCTGGAGCTCGTCGGCGATCTCGGCCACCTGCGGGGTGTGTCCCAGTCGCTGCTCGGCCCGCTCGGTACCGGCCCGTACCTCGCTGCGCAGTTCCTGCAGCCGGCGCGGTACCCGTACTTCCCAGCACTGATCGCGGAAGTAGCGCTTCAGCTCGCCCCGGATCGTCGGTACCGCGTAGCCGGCCAGGCCGCCGAGCTTCGGGTCGAAGCCGGCCACCGCCTTGACCAGGCCGAGCCTGGCGACCTGCACGAGATCGTCCACGCTCTGCCGGCCGTGCGGGAAGGCCCGCGCGATGGCGTCCGCCATCGGGAGAAGGGTCTCGACCACCGCACCACGCAGCTGGTGTCGATGCGGGTCGCCGTCCGGCATGGTTCCCACCCGGTACAGCAGTTCCTCGCAGTAGTTCAGTTGTTCGTCGCTCACACGTCCCACGGTGCTCGGCACCCCCCGGCGCTGTGACACCTGTCGAATCCGGTGTCGTACTGGCTCGATGCCCGTGGTTGGACAACTCAGCTGTACCCCCACGACGCCCCCGCGCAAACCGGTCCGGCGAAAGAGCCATCGGCTCGGCCCGGCTGGGCTATCGTCGCGCCGCATCGCTCGGTGGCCGTTCCGGATGGGGTCCGGCGGTCGTTCCGGGTGGCTCTGCGGCCGTTCCGACTGGATAGAGCGGCCCCGTATGGCAACCCGCACAAACCGCCGCGGCAACCGATCGGCACGGCGTGTCGGGTTGCGCGACCTCTCGCGATCGGCTATCAACGCACTACCCCGTGCAACCAGTCGCGGCTACTCATCGCGGACACCTGACCCATCTACAGGCCCTGGGGCCCGCCGGGCCGGGACGCGCGGTACTCGAGCGTTCCGCTCCCCCCGGCACGATCCTGGGCTCGTCGGTACCCCGGCCGGCTTCGACACCGGCCGCAGCGATGTCCGCAGACTGCGACGAGGAACGCGCATGAGTGACGAAGCCCCCCGCGTGTGCGGGCGCTGCAACCGGCCACTGGTGGCCCGGGACCGCAGCGAGTACACCGATCGGCGCGCCGTGCTGGTCGGCGAGCGCGGACTGTGCACCTGCCCTCGGGACCGGAGGACGCGGGTCACGACCGGGCGGCCGTCGACGATCCCGGTCGCGGCGACGATGGCCGCAGACTCCGGCGGCGCCGTGGCGAGCCGAGCCGACGGGTTCCCTGCGGGTACCGCCCGCGCCGGCTAGCGGTTCCGGACCGCTGAACGCTCGCGCGGCGGGCGGGCGCGACCCCGGCGGCCGGCACCGGGCCAGACCGCGTCGCCCGGAACGGTCCACCGGGTGCGTACGACCGAACCTGGCCGGTCGTACGCCTGTGGGCTGCCGGCAGCGGCCAGCTGCCGGCAGCCTCGTGGCCGCCATCGAGATGCCCGGCCCGGAGCATCGATGTCGGTGCTCCGCCTGCGAACCGTTCCCGAAAGATGCACTATTGTCCTGTGCGGGCGTCGCGGGAGTGCGTCCCCCCACGCCGCGCGGCGTCCGCCTCGACATCGTCGTGGCGTACCGCGCGATCATCGGCCCGGCCCGCGGCCCCGGCCACCGATCGCTCAGCCCCGTCGCACCTCGATCCGGCCGTCGCGTATCCGGGCGTCCAGTGCCGGCTGCGCCGCGGTCGCCGGGCCCTGTCGCAGGGCGCCGGTGGCGAGGTCGAACCGGCTGCCGTGCCAGGGGCAGGTGACCGCACCGTCGGACACCGTGCCCTCGTGCAGCGGCCCGGCCAGGTGGGCGCAGCGGTCGGCGAGGGCATGCACCTGGCTGCCGTCGCGGTACAGCACGACGGCGAGCTGCCCGGCCTGCGCCGCGACGGGCCTGCCCTCGGGCAGGTCGGTCAGCAGCGCGACCGAGGTCCACTCCGACGGGGCGAGGGCGTCCACCGCGGCCGCGTGGTTGACCCCCGCCGCCTGCCGGTAGGCCAGGTGACCGCCGACGAACGCCGCCGTACCGGCCGCGCCGTACGCCACGGCGGCAAGCAGCTTGCCCCGCCGCCGGTTGCCACGCAGCCGGGCGACCAGCGAGGCGGCGTACAGGCCGACGGCGGTGACGTTGCCGGCAGCGTGGATCAGGCCCACGCGCTGCTGTTCGGGCCGCAGCGCCGACCAGTCGGCCCAGCCGGTCACCACCGCCGGCAGTGCGCCGGCGCAGCCGACCGCGATCAGCAGATCGGCGGCCCGGCGTTGCCCGGGAACGAGGTCGAGCAGGGCGGCGCTCGTCCACGCGCCCACCGGCAGCTCGACGAGGGTCGGATGCAGCGCGTGGCCGAGCGGGCGCCCGTGCAGCACGTCGGCGAGCCCGGTGGGCAGGACCGACTGGATGGCCTTCCGGATCGGCCGGGCGATCGCGTCCAGCGCCGACCAGCCCGCGACCCGATCGAGTGGCGTCGACAGGTTCATCCCGGCCGCGTTTCCCCGTCGCGGCGGCCCAAACGGCCGGGGCGAAGTTCCCGCTGACCGGGTGAACGAACTGCGTATCTCCCGCCGGGAGGGCATCGTGCGGGTATGGACGAGCCGGATCCGGACGCAGCCGTGCCACCCGGGGCCGATTCGACCGGGGCCGGAGCCGGGCCTGCCGGAGCCGGACCGGTCGGGGCCGAACCGGTCGGGGTCGAGTCGGTTGGGGTCGAGGAGGAGTTCCTGCTGGTCGATTCGCGGACCCGGCGGACGGTCCCGGACGCCGCGGTCGTCCTCACCGACTGCCCACCGGTACGGGCCGAGCTGAAGCCGGAGCTGCTGACCAGCCAGGTGGAGCTGGCCACCGGGGTGTGTACCGACCTCGACGAGCTGCGCGCTCAGCTGGTCGAGGGGCGGCGCGCGCTGGCAGAGGCGGCCGCCCGGCACGGTGACCTGCTCGTCTCGGTGGGCGTGCCGCCGCTCGGTGGCGGGACGGCCGCGGTGGCGGAGGGTGACCGGTACACCCGGATCCGGCAGCGCTACGCCGCCGTGGTCACCGACTACCAGGCCTGCGGTTGCCACGTGCACGTCGGGGTTCCCGACGACGAGATCGTGCCGGTACTCGGCCGGGTACGTGCGGCGCTGCCGACACTGGTCGCGGCGCTGGTCAACTCGCCGTGCCGGGAGGGCGCCGACTCCGGGTACGCGAGCTGGCGGGTGGTGTTGCAGTCCCGCTTCCCCGGCTTCGGCCTGCCCCCGGACTGCGCCAGCCGGGCCGAGTACGACCGGGCCCTGCGGCGGTTGGTCGACACCGGCGCGGTGGTGGACCGGCACATGTCGTTCTGGCTGGCCCGACGGTCCGAGCACCTGCCGACGGTGGAGTTCCGGGTCGCGGACGCGGCCGGATCGGTCGACGAGGCGGTGCTGCTGGCGGGCCTGATCCGGGCGCTGGTGCGTACCGCGCGGCGGGAGGCGCGGGCCGGGCGGCCGGTGCCGGCGGTCGCCCCCGAGGTCGCCGCGGCGGCGGTGTGGTCGGCCGCCCGGTACGGCCTGGACGGCCCCGGCGTCGACCCGGCCAGCGGCCGCCAGGTACCGGCGGCGCAGCAGCTGCGGGCCCTGCTGCGCCGGGTCCGGCCGGCCCTGGCCGAGCTGGGCGACGAGCGGCGGGTCTGCGACGGCGTCGAGGCGCTGCTGGCCGGGGGCACCGGCGCGGCGCGGCAGCGCCGGTTCGGGCTGGCCGATCCGGCCGCGCTGGTGGACTGGCTCGCGGCGCGAACCCGTGCCACCTGATCGGGCGGTTTAGCGGCCCGCGATCGCGGTAGCACCAGGGGATGTGGCTGCTGACCCTGCCCGGCGTGTACCGGCCGTGGCACGACACCTGGTTGCTCGCGCGAGCGTTGGCCTCGGAGCGGAGCCTGCCGGGCGCGCGGGTGCTGGATCTGTGCACCGGTACCGGAGCACTCGCCGTACTGGCCGCGCGGCGCGGTGCCGCGGACGTGACGGCGGTGGACATCCGTACCAACGCGGTGTGGAACGTGCGGCTCAATGCCCTGTTGCGCCGGGTGTCGGTGCAGGCGCGGCGCGGGGACGTGGACAGCACCAACGGCAGCCGGTTCGACGTGATCGTGGCGAATCCGCCGTACGTACCGACCGACGTGACCCCGCGGGGCGGGCAGCGGCACTGGGCCGGCGGCCCGGACGGTCGGGCGGTGCTGGACCGGCTGTGCGCCGCGACCGGGCGGATGCTCGCCCCGGGCGGCGTGCTGCTGCTCGTCCAGTCGAGCCTGTCGAACGAGGAGCGCACGCTCGAACGCCTGCGCACCAGCGGTCTCACCGCCGAGGTCGTCGACCGGCGTTGGCTGCCGTTCGGCCCGGTACTGCTGCAGCAGCGCGACTGGCTGCTGACCGGCCAGCGGATCGCGGCCGACCAGTACGAGGAGGAGTTGGTGGTGATCCGTGCCCGCCGTTGAGCCGCAGCGTTGCGCCGGACCGGCGGTACGCATCCGGGTCACGCCGGACGGGCCGATGCTGGTCGAGGGGCCGGTCGAGGTGACGCTTCCGGACGGCAGCCGGCACCGCAACGACCGGTTCGTCGTCGCACTGTGCCTGTGCCGGCGCAGCCGCCGCTACCCGTGGTGCGACACCAGCCACCGGCGTCACTCACACGGCCCGTTGGGCGCGTCCGGCAGCGGCAGCAGCAACGACGACGAGTCGTGATCCCAGGCGCGCAGCAGGTGCGCGGCAAGCCGGTCCTCCACCAGCACGGTGGCCTCGATGCCGAGTACCACGTCGGGTACCAGCTCGGGTTCGGCCTGGCACAGCGCGGCGAGCACGTCGTGCCGCATCACCTGCTCGTGCACCGCATCGGCCTCGATGTGCTCGGTGTAGTACTCGACGCACTGCGGCGGCGCGTCCATCCGGCGCAGCGCCTCGGCCATCCGTTTGGCGCTCGGTGGGGTACTGATCTCCGCGGCGGCGAAGTGTCCGACCAGCCCGCCGCGCAGCGCCCGGTGCAACCCCAACAGCGACATCAGGTTGACCACGGCGAGCATCGGGGCGGGTACCGCGTCGAGGTAGTGCAGGTAGCCCGGGTCGAGGTCGAGGCCGGCCATCAGGTCGGCGAACAGCTGCTGGTGCACCCGCTCGCCGCGGCCGCCGCCGAACTCGTCGTACTCGACGGCCACCAGCGCGGCCTTGATCGACCCCGTCAGCCGGGGAATGACCCAGGCGTGTGGATCGGCCTCCTTCAGGTGGTACAGCGACCGGTGCACCAGGTACTCGCGCATCTGCCAGCGCTGTCCGCCGTCTCGCAACCGGTCGGCGACGCCGCTCCCGTCGACCGGGTCGACGAGCAGCTCCGCCAGCGCCTCCTGCGGGTCGGCCACCCCGGGCACCGAGTCACGGAGAGCCTGGAGGAACGTGCGTTCCAGGGCGGCCCGGAAGGCGAGTACCGACAGGTCCCACTCGCGCTCGGCCGGCACCCCGGCGAACGACCGGTAGTGCAACTCGTAGCAGGTGTACAGGGCGAGCTGGAGGTCGGCGCCGAACGGCGCCGGGGCGCGCAGCGCCGCCTCCGGCGGGTCGGCGGTGGTGCGATCGGCGAGCGCGTCCACCAGCCAGTCGGACAGCGGGCCACGCGGCGCCGGGAGCCGCGCCCCGCGGGTCGCCCGGATGCTCTCCCCGGTCCGCGTCATGCCGCGGAACTACCCCGGTCGCGCCCGGCCAAACCGAACCGCCGGCGACCGGCGGATGCGGCGCCGCGGACGGGTTGCGGGTTTGCGGGCCGCTGCACCGGTACCCGTGCCGGCGACCCGACGGGCCGGCAAGGTTTCGGCCACCGCCGGCAGGCAACAGGACCATCGTGCGACCGGCGCGCCAGTGCCCGCCGAATGCGGTTCGTGCCCGTCCGGCCGGAAGCGGCGGTACTGGGGCCGCCGCCGGGTATGCGACGTTCACGCCGCCCGCCTGGCATCCGCCGGATCCACCTGACCGGCGGCCCACCCGAGCAGCGGAGGCAACCCATGGTCGGCATCGGCTACACACTGCTGTGCGAACAGTCCGGTCCGCGCGAGCTGGTGCGCTACGCCCGGCTCGCCGAACAGGCCGGCTTCGACTTCGCCGTCATCAGCGACCACACCTTCCCGTGGCTGGATTCGCAGGGCCACGCGCCGTACGCCTGGTCGGTGCTCGGCGCGGTCGCCGAGGCCACCGAGCGCATCGGGCTGATGACCTACGTGACCTGCCCGACGATGCGCTACCACCCCGCCATCGTGGCGCAGAAGGCGGCGACCGTGCAGCTGCTGTCCGAGGGGCGGTTCACGCTCGGTCTCGGCGCCGGAGAGAACCTCAACGAGCACGTGGTCGGCCGCGACTGGCCACCGGTCAACGTCCGGCACGACATGCTGGCGGAGGCCATCGACATCATCGGCGCGCTGTTCGACGGCGGCTACGTCAACCGTGTGGGGCGGCACTACCAGATCGACTCGGCCCGGCTGTGGGACCTGCCCGACACCCGGGTCCCGATCGCCACCGCGGTGTCCGGGCCCGCGTCGGTCTCGCGGTTCGCGCCACGCTCCGACGCGATGATCGCCGTGGAGCCCAACGGCGAGCTGTGCCGGGGCTGGGACGACGCGGGCGGCACCGGCGGCCGGAAGATCGGCCAGCAGCCGGTCTCCTGGGACACCGACGAGCCGACGGCCCGGGCGCGGGCGCACGACCAGTTCCGCTGGTTCGCCGGCGGGTGGAAGGTCAACGCGGAACTTCCTGGTACGGCGGCGTTCGCGGCAGCCACGCAGTTCGTGACGCCCGACGACGTGGCCGGCAACATCCCGTGTGGTCCAGACGAGCAACGCATCGGCGACGCGGTCGCCGGCTTCGCCGACGCGGGCTTCACCGACGTGGCGCTGTGCCAGATCGGGGACGAGAACCAGGAACGGTTCCTGTCCATGGCCGGTGCCACCCTGCTGCCCGCGCTGCGCGGCGGCACCCGGTGACGAGCCGTCGCAGCGCCGACAGGCCGAACGGCGATCTGCCGGTCCCGATCCCGGCCGAGCGGGTGGCGCCGTCGCAGCCCGGATCGCCGCCCGCCGACGACGGCTGACGGGCCGCGGGCACGGTCAGCCGCCGGTACCGATGCCGACCGGATCCGGGCGCAGCGGGTCCGCGGCGGCCGGGCGGCTCAGCACCGCGGCGGCCTCCATCAGGGCGCCGTGCACGAACGCCTGCGGCAGGTTGCCGCGCAGCTGCCGCTGCGTGACGTCGAACTCCTCGCTGAACAGGCCGGCCGGGCCGCACGCGGTGCGGCTGCGCTCGAACCAGCGGACCGCCGCCTGCGGGTCGCCGTGCCGGTGCACCGCGATGGCGAGCATGAAGCCGCACAGCAGGAACGCGCCCTCGGCCTCACCCAGCGCGCACCCCTGGTGTTCGAACCGGAAGGCGAAACCGTCGGAGGTGAGCCGGCGCACGTACTCCCGCAGGGTCGCGAGGTTGCGCGGATCGCCGAGCGGTGTCGCGTCGCGGATCCCGGCGATCACCAACGCCGCGTCCAGGGTGGGATCGTCGGCCGCCCGCTGCCACCGGCCGGAAGGGTGGGTGCCCCATCCGCTGGCGTCGGCGACCACTGCATCGGCGAGCCCGGCCCACCGGTCCCCCGGTTCGGCCACCGCCCGCAGCCCGGCGGCGCAGATCAGCCGGCTGTGCGTCCACCGCCGCCGATCCAGCTCCCAGATTCCCGCGTCCGGCTGCTGCCAGCGCCGCTCGATCGCGGCCGCGGCGACGTCGATCGCCTGCCGCCCGGCCGCGTCCAGCCGCCCGGCGCGTTCGGCGGCGCCGAGGGCGAGCAGGGCCTCGCCGAAGATGTCGAGCTGGAACTGGTCTCGTACCTGGTTGCCGACCACGTCCGAGCCGCCCGGGTAGCCGGGCAGGCCGAGATGCCGTTCGGTCGGCACCCGCCCACCGTCCACCGTGTACGCGGGGTTGAGCCGGTCACCGTGCTCCAGCAGCCGCGCGGTGAGGAACCGGACGGCATTGTCCAGCACCGAGTGCGCCCCGGTCGCCGCGGCGGCCTGCGCCGCCATAGACTGGTCCCTGATCCACACGTAGCGGTAGTCGTAGTTGCGGCCGGCCTCGGCACGTTCCGGCAGGCTCGCGGTCGCGGCCGCGACCATCCCGCCGTCGGCCGTGCTCATCCCGCGCAGCACGGCGTGGGCGTGCCGGACGTCGCGCTCCGCGATCGTGTTCGGGGCGAGCCGGTCGGACCGCCAGGCGTCCTCGGTGCGGCGCCAGCAGGCCGTGGGGTCCGGTGCGGCGGTCACGCCGGCACCGACGGCCAGCACCAGGTCGTGCCGCTCGCCGGCCGCCAGACTCAGCTCGGTGACGAGCCGGCCGTCGCCGTCCGGTTGGGCGTCCGGTGCACCGGTCCAGTGCCAGCGCAGCGAGCCGGACGTGCCCCGCCAGCCGTCCGCAACACGGTGCAGGTCGGCGGAGCGGTGCCGGCCGAAGCCGGCGCGCAAATCCAGCAGCACCTCGACCCGGGCGGGGCCGTCGACGGCGACCAGCTGGCGCAGCAGGACCGCCTCGTCCCGGTTGCCCGGGAACGCCAGCGCCTCCCGGCACTCGACGATCCCGTCGCCGGTGATCCACCGGCTGCGCCAGATCAGCGTGCCGTCCTCGTAGTACCCGCCCCACACGTACCGTCCGACCGGGGTGACCAGGTAGCACCCCGCGCCGCCCAGCAGGGTGCTGAACACCGCGTCGCTGTGCCAGCGCGGTACGCACAGCCAGCTGATGTCGCCGCGCGGCCCGACCACCGCCGCCCGCTCACCGTCGGCGAGCACCGCGTACTCCCGCAGGACGTGCGGTGCCGCTTCGGAGACTTCCCATTTCCCCGCCATTCCCGCCAGATACCCACCGGCGACGGTGGTAACCGTCGGCGCCGGGCGGGCACTCGGGTCGTTTGGCCGTGCGCCCGCTGGGTACACCGACCGCGCAGGGCACGGAAGCGAAGGGCACGAACGATGCTCAGTTCCGAGGAACGCCAACGCCTGGCGGACATGGCGGTCGAGATCGCCCACGACGACCGGCGGTTCGCCGACGGTCTACGGAACGGCAGACCGTGCGCGCCGCGGGAGCTGCGCTGGGGTGGCGGCCGGATCACCGTCTTCCTGCTCACGATCGCCGTCCTCGCCGCCAGCATCGTGCTGGCCGCCACCGGCGTGACGATGCTCGGGATGTGTTCGCTGCCGGCGGTCGGCATCGCCCTCGGCTGGGTGATCCGCGGCTGGTACCGCCACTGACCGCCACCGGGAATTGCGTCCCGGCCAGGTTTGCCGGCAGCGAATCCGGGCAGGACGGCCGGGTTGGCGCAGCCGCGAGGTGGCGTTGGGGGGCACCACCGGTCAGCGGATGACGTCGACGGGATCGAGGTCCTGTCCAACCCGACGCGCAGGGCCTCGGTTCCTGCCCGCGGAATGTGCGGCACGGTGTTCGCGACGGCGCCCCGGCCGGACTGCCAACTCGGGCCGGGGCGGTGCCGGGGCTCAGGCGGCGACGGCGTCGACGTCGCGGGTGAAGATCCGGTGCTTGGCCAGTGCCGCCACGAAGTCGTCGAGGAAGCGGCGCCACGCATCGGAATCGGCCGGATCGGCGATCAGCACGACACCCTGTTCCGCCCCGTCGACGGAGGCCTCCGGCAGCGCCGCGTCCAGCAGCCCGGCCACCAGGTCGGCGCCGGCACCGATCCCGGCGACCGGCTTGCCGTGCTTGTACGCCTCCAGCACGTAGTGCCTCGCCTCGCCGTCGGCCCCGATCGCGGCCACAGCCTCGGGGCCGTCGGGTACCAGCACCGCGTCGTACAGCACCGAGGACACGGTGGTGTGCGCACGAGCCGCCGACACCGTGTCACCGTCGGCGGTGGAGAGCTCGCCGTCGTGCAGACCGAGCAGTTCCGGCTGCGCGCCGCGCTCGGTCAGCGCGTCCAGCAGCGGGCGCAACGTGCCGCCCGCCAGGCCGTCCGCGGCCAGCACCGCGACGGTGCGGGTACCGATGCCGTCGCCGGCCAGGTTCGCCATGCTCAACGCCGGCGAGCTGCGGCCGTGGTTGGTGGTCGTCGCGGTCGGCTCGTCGACGCCGATCCCCTGCGCCACGGCAACCGCGAGGTCGTGGTCGATCTCGTTGATCCGGTCGACGGCCCGCTCGCGTACGTGCCGGTGCTCGCACTTGCCGAGCTCGAACCGGAACGCCGCGACGATGTGCTCGCGTTCCCAGTCGGCCATCGAGTTCCAGAACAGCGTCGCCTGGCTGTAGAAGTCCTGGAAGCTCGGGCTGCGCTCGCGGATCTTCGTACCGCTGACCGTCTGCGTGTAGTGCGCGTACGCGCCCGCGTCGGGCGACGCGGTCACCGGGCAACCGCCCGGGTTCAGCGAGTTCGGCGTGTAGCTCGCCGTCCCGACGTGGACGTCCTGCTGGCCGTACCCGTCGCGCTGGTTGTTGGTGACCCGGGCGACCGGCCGGTTCACCGGCAGCTGGGCGAAGTTCGGCCCGCCGAGCCGGATCAGCTGGGTGTCCAGGTAGGAGAAGTTGCGCGCCTGCAGCAGCGGATCGTTGGTGAAGTCGATCCCCGGCACGACGTTGGCGGTGTGGAAGGCGACCTGCTCGGTCTCGGCGAAGAAGTTGTCCGGGTTGCGGTCGAGCACCATCCGTCCGATCGGCCGGACCGGCACCTGCTCCTCTGGGATGATCTTCGTCGCGTCGAGCAGGTCGAAGTCGAACGCGTGCTCGTCCTGCTCGCCGACCAGCTGCACGCCCAGCTCCCACTCCGGGTACTGGCCGTGCTCGATCGCCGTCCACAGATCGCGCCGGTTGAAGTCCGGATCCTTGCCGGCGCACTTCTGCGCCTCGTCCCAGACCAGCGAGTGCACGCCGAGCAGCGGCCTCCAGTGGAACTTGACGAACGTGCCCTGCCCGGCGGCGTTGACGAACCGGAAGGTGTGCACGCCGAAGCCCTGCATCATCCGGTAGCTGCGCGGGATCGCCCGGTCGGACATCAGCCACATCACCGTGTGCATCGCCTCCGGCTGCAGCGACACGAAGTCCCAGAACGTGTCGTGCGCAGACGCGGCCTGCGGCATCTCGCTGTTCGGTTCCGGCTTGACCGAGTGCACGAAGTCCGGGAACTTGATGCCGTCCTGGATGAAGAAGACCGGAAAGCTGTTGCCGACGAGGTCGTAGTTTCCCTGCCGGGTATAGAACTTGGTCGCGAAGCCACGCACGTCGCGAACCGTGTCGGCCGAACCGCGCGACCCGGCCACGGTGGAGAACCGGACGAACACCGGCGTCTCGAGCTCCGGGTCCTGCAGGAAGTCGGCGCGGGTCACGTCCGCCATCGACTCGTAGACCCGGAACCGGCCGTACGCGCCGGCACCGCGGGCGTGCACGACCCGTTCCGGGATCCGCTCGTGGTCGAAGTGGGTGATCTTCTCGCGAGCGTGGAAATCCTCCAGCAGCGTGGGACCGCGATCCCCGGCCCGCAGCGAGTCGTCGGTCTGCGCGACTCGTACCCCCTGATCGGTGGTGAGGTGGTGGCCGGCCGGGTCGTTGCGCGCGGCGTCGAGGTTCCGCTGCTTGTCGAATCCGCGTTCGGTCGACTGCGGTCCGTTCCCCGCGGGCCGCTCGCCCTCGGGCTGCTGGTGGGCCATCACCGTCTCCTCGCCGTCCGCCACTCGGCGCCACCAGCGGCGGTCGCTCCAGACCGTCGACCACACCACGGTGACGCACTCCTGCCCGCAGCCCGCTACCCGGACCGTCCGCCGACAAACCCTTCGGCGGGGTTCCGGTGTGCCTGCGGCCGCGCGCACCGCCTCGGACTGCTGCGGATCGGCTCCACGGCGTGGTTCGGCGATCGCCTTCTCCGGCTCCTCCATCGGCGTCGTCGGTGTTTGGCGTGCCTGCTGCCGGGTATCGCCCACACATCGATCGGAATCGGCACCCGAAGGAGGCACCATGCCCATCGATCCGCAACCGGGCAGCAGCACCAACAGCCCGCGCCGGGACGACGAGCTCGCGGCCGAAACCTCCGGGTACACCCAGGGCGGCGGTGGCGCGCCGCGAGTCGAGGAATGGCGCGAGCCGGGGCCGGCCGGCGAGGATCAGCCGGCGCCGGGCGAACTCGACGAGTCCGCCGGCGTCGGTGGCAGCCCACCGGGCATGGACGCCGGGGACGTGGCCGGCCGCAGCGAGCTGGCCCGGTACGTGTCGCCGTCGGCGTTCCCGGGCGATCGGGCGGCGCTGGTGGCGTCGGCACGCGACAACAATGCACCGGACGCCATCGTCGGCCAGCTCGACGGACTGCCCGAGGGACGCCGGTACGTCAACGTCAGTGCGGTGTGGGAGGCGCTCGGGCACGGCGTCGAGGCCGACGATCAGCGCTTCTGAGCTCTCGGCCAGCCCGGGTCATCACCCGGCCGGCGTTGGACCTGCCACGACGGATGGTGACCATGGATCTGGCGAGCAGCATCGGAATCGGGCTGATCGGCATCGTGCTCGGCGTCGCGGGCCGCATGCTCGGCCCGCGACCGACCGCACCGCAAGCGTTCGGCTGCGCGGTCGCCGGCGTGGTCGGGGGCGAGCTCGGCGTGCTGCTGGGCTCCCGCGCCTCCCGCGGCGAGTTCCAGTGGATCGGCGGCATCGTGCTGGCGGCGCTGTTCGTCGCCGCCGCGGTGGCCTGGTTCGTGCTGCGTCGCGCGCCGTACCCGCCGCACAACAACACGCCGCGCCGCATCGACCCGGACGACGTCGAGGCGCAGCTGGCCGAGCGGAGCCGGAGCGGCACGCCGGATCGCCACGACGTGGCACGCGACCACGAGGCGAACGACGATGCTCACGGCAATACCGGGGCCAGCTGCAGACCGGACGGAAGCCGCTGAGCGCCGGCGCCGCGGCGGCACGGGCTCACCCGCCGTTTCCGGGCGAGGTTTCCCGTACCGAGGCGAGGGCGGTGGCCACGTCGCGCAGGTAGGTACGCAGGCCGAGCAGGGCGATGAGCCCGGCGACCGGCAGCGGCGTCATGAACAGCAACACCGAGTACGTCCAGCCCTGCGGCACGGTGCTCAGCGCATCGGCGACCAGGCCCAGCCCGACCGGCGCGCTGGTCTCGGCGATCGAGCGAAGCGCGGTACGTACCGCCTCCGCCCTCCCCCACAGCCGCGGATGCATGATGTCGAGCCGAGCGGCGTCGAACGGCGGGTTCGCGGCGGCGAGGATGCCGGTCCCGATCGCGAGCAGCGGCACTGCCAGCAGCACGTCGGTCGACGCGATGGCCGCGGCCAGCACCGGGGTGAGGACGAGCAGGCACACCGCCGGTGCGGCGACGCGCACGCGCGGGTGGCCGCGCCGCAGCAGCCGATCGGTCAGCCGGCCGCCCGCCAGCACGCCGGCCACCGCACCGGCGCCGATCACCACGACCAGCAGGCTCGCGACCGGCTTGGCGATCGAGTACTGCCGCATCGCGTAGACGATCGCGAAGGACCGGATCGCGGCGAAGAAGAAGTACCCCAGCGCGGACGCGACGATGATCACCACGTTGGTGCGCACCCGCAGCACGTAGCCGATCGCCCACCACAGCGAGCGCTTCGCGGGGTCGTCGTGCAACACCATCCGCTCGACCGGACGGATGCCACGCTCGGCGAGCATCCTCGGCATCGGGTCCCGGCCGGACCGGTCCGCGATCCGGGTGGGCCCGCTGCGGGCCGGCTCGGGCAGCCGGTGGATCAACCACGCGAGCAGCGCCCCGACCGGTACCAGCCAGAGCATGGCGAGGCGCCAGGAGGCCAGTCCGGCGATCTCGCCGGACACCACGAACCCGCATCCGGTCCCGATCAGTTCACCGCTGAGGATCACGCCGTAGACCCGGCCCCGGCGATACCCCGGCACGTAGTCGCCCACCAGCGACGCGATCAGCGGCCCCGCCGCGGCGGTCACCACGCCCAGCAGCGACCGGGCCACCAGCATCCACCAGTACGACTGGGCGCTGCCGGACAGCACCAGGGCCACCGCCCAGCAGGCGACGCTGGCCGCGAGCAGCCGGGTACGCCGGAACCGGTCGGCGACCACGCCGACCGGGATGGCGAACAGCGCACCCAGCAGGGTCACGACCGACACCAGCAGGCCGACCTCGGCGTTGCCGACACCGAACGCGCGTTCGATGTCGTCGGTGGTCGCCGAGATCGTCGCCGTGTCGGCGCCGCTGAGCCCCAGCGTCGCGCCGAACAGCACGGCGATGCGCGCGGTACCGTCGCCGGCCGTCATCGGCGGCCCGAGCGGGCGGCCGGCGGCCGCCGTGGCGCGAGCCCGATCACTCCTGACACGCAGGGCGTCTACCCGGCCGGGCTCGTCTGATGCCGGGTGCCGCCGGGCGGAATACCGACGCGTGTCCGGGGTAGTCGCCGGACGCGTGGTTCCCGTCCAGCCAGGAAAGGGGTGTCGTGCCGGTCCTGCTGCTGGTGCTGGCCGCCCTGTTCGCCGTCGTGGCCGGGGCGAACGACGGCAGTGCCATCGTCGCCGCCGGCCTGCGCGCACCGGGACCGCGGCCGATCACGCAGATCGCGCTGCTGCTCGCGGCGTTGCTGCTCGGCCCCACCCTCCTGTTCGGTACCAGGGTGGCCAGCACGCTCGCCGAGCGGCTGGTGCCGTTCGGCGGTGGCCAGCAGGGCGTGGTCCTGGTCGCCATCGTGGTGTCGGTCGGTGTCGTCTTCACGCTGGCCCGGGCCGGCCTGCCGACGAGCCTCACGCTGGCGCTGATGGGCGCGATCACCGGGGCCGGCCTGGGCGCCGGGCTGCCGGTACAGCTTGCGGTCCTGGGTGAGGTCGCGCTCGCCGGCCTGCTGGCACCGGTGCTCGCCGGCGCCCTCGGCTTCGCACTGACCCGCGGCGGACTGCGGATGGTGGGCGGCTGGCAGGCGACGCGGCGCGCGCGGCGGCTGCACCTCGCGGCGTACTGCCTGCAGTGCCTGGCCTACTCCGCCAACGGCGGGCAGAAGATGCTGGCGGTCTTCGCGATCGCCGCCGGTACGGCCGGCTCGGCCGGCTGGCGTTTCGTGCTCGCCGCGGCCGGCCTGTTCGGGCTGGGGCTCGTCGCGGGTGTGCGGCGCGCGGCGGCCAACCTCAGCCAGGGCATTCTGGCGGTGCACCTGCGGCACGCCCTGGTCGCCGAGATCTGCTCGTCGGTGGTCGTCGCGGGCGGTGGCCTGGCCGGGATACCGCTGACCATGAGCCAGGCGGTCAGCGGTGGCCTGATCGGCGCCGGTGCCAGCGAATCGCCGTCCCGGATCCGCTGGGCGACGGCGCTCCGCCTGGCCGGCGCGTGGCTGGTCACGTTGCCGGCGAGCATCGCGGCGGCGGCACTGGGCGGGGTGCTGGTGCGGTGGGCCGGATGAGCCGGCACTCTCGGCTGGCCCGGCGGGCGCACCGGCTGGTCGAGGACCTGACCGGGCGGTCCGGGCGCCGGCTGCTGAGCCTGCTCGGCGACCAGCTCACCCACACCGCCGACGGCGCCGAGCTGGTCGAGAGGCTCGCGTCGGGCGAGGTCACGCCGGCCGCCGCGCACGAGCGGATCCGGGACATCGAGCACCGCGGCGACGACGCCCGCGCGACCCTGATCGAGGAACTCAGTCAGGTCCTCGCGACGCCGGTGGATCCCGAGGACCTGTTCCGCGTCTCTCGCTGCATCGACGACGTGCTGGACAACCTGCGCGACTTCGTCCGGGAGGTCGACCTGTACCAGCCGGACGAGCTGGCGTTCGCGGTGGAACCGATCCGTACCCTGCGGGAGGGCCTGACCGGCTTCTCCACCGGCCTGGGCAGCCTGGACGGCGCACGGCGCGGCGACCCCGAGGCGACCCTGCCGGCACGGCGGGCGGCGAACGGGCTGCGCCGGCAGTACCAGGAGGGGCTGGCCGAGCTGTTCCGCCGCCCGGTCGACCCGGAGGCGCTGAAACGACGCGAGCTGCTGCGCCGGCTCGACGTCATCGGGCTGCGGCTCGGCGAGGCCGCCGCCTTCGCCGACGCCCTGCTCAAACGCAACCACTGACCCGTCGCGAACGTCCCCGGCCGGCCGCGGCCGACCGGACCGGGCCGAAGGTCCCAGCGGTGCCGGTGGCAACGGCACTGTGGCCCGCCCGCGGATGGCCACATCCTCGAGTCGAACCCGCAGACGAGAAGGGGTGACGGTCATGACCGGCACGACATCGGGCACCGGGCGCATCGTGGTGGGAGTCGACGGCTCGGAACCCGCGCAGCGGGCGCTGCGGTGGGCGCTGCGGCAGGCCCAGCTGACCGGAGCGCGGGTGCAGGCCGTCACGGCCTGGGAAGTGCCGCTGTACTACGGCATGTCGCCCACCCTCGACGTGGATCTGTCCGAGCAGACCCGCAAGATCCTCCACGACGCGGTCGCCGAGGCGGTCGAGGACACCCGTGTCGACGTGGAGATCGAACAGCATGCGGTGCACAACGATCCGGCCCGTACGTTGATCAACGCGGCGATCGGCGCCGAGCTGCTGGTGGTGGGTACCCGGGGGCACGGTGGTTTCACCGGGGCGCTGATGGGTTCGGTGGCGCAGAAGTGCACCCACTTCGCCGCGTGCCCGATCGTGGTCGTGCCGTCCGAACGGAAGTAGGCGGTTTCCCGCTCGCCGACCCGCCTGGCGCCGCGCGGCCGCAACCGGCGGGCGGCTGATGGGCGGGTCGCTCGGGTGAGTTCTCGTTGCTACAACGGGACGGACCACTCCAGGATCGTCCCGGTCGGTTCCCGGCCGGACCAGGTGAAGGTGCCGCCGTGATGCTGCGCCCGTTCGGTCATGTTCGCCAGCCCGCCGGAGCGTCTCACGGCGGTCGGGTCGATGCCGACCCCGTCGTCGGTGACCTCCACCCGGAGCAGGTCGGCCGACACCGTGACTGCGACGGTGACGGCGCTGGCCTGGGCGTGCCGGGCGATGTTGGACAGCGACTCGCGGATCACGGCGAGCAGGCAGCCGCGTAGCTCGCCGGTGACCAGGGTGTCGACCGGGCCCCGGAGAGACAGCTGGGCGGGAAAGCCCAGCGATGGCCGGGCCTGGTCGACCGTGATGCGGATCTGGTTGCGCAGGTCGTCCTCGGCCGGGGTGCGCAGCTGGAAGATGGTGCCGCGGATGTCGCGGATGGTCGCGTCCAGATCGTCGATGACCGCGTTGATGCGCTTGTGCACCTCGGGTTTGATGACGAGCTGGTCGGTGGTGGCCAGCTGGGTACCGGCCGCGAACAGCCGTTGGATGACCAGGTCGTGCAGGTCGCGGGCGATGCGTTCGCGATCGCCGAGGATGGCGAACAGCTGACGCTGTTGCTGGTCGCGGGCCCGTTCCAGGGCGAGGGCGGCCTGACCGGCGAAGGTCTCCATCAGCGCCATGTCCGGTGGCTCCACCGGACGGTGCGTGTCGTTGGTCGCGATGGCGAGGGCGCCGAGCGTGCGTCCACTGGCCGACAGCGGGACCAGCAGGGCCGGGCCGGTGTGCAACGGCGTCGGCCAGTCCGCGGCGTCGGCGAGATCGGCCAGCGCGCTGACCGAGCCGCCGGTGACCCGGCCCAGCTCGCCGCTGGCGCTGGGCACCTGGGCCCCGGCCAGCTGCTCCCCGTCGGTGCCGGAGACGACCCGGACGGTCATGCACTGCTCGTCCTCGTCACCGAGCAGCACCAGCGCGAGGTCCGCGCCGGACACCTCGCGGGCCCGGTCGGCGATCAGCCGTAGCGCGCTGTCCTCGTCGATGTTCTCGCCGACCAACACGTTGATGATCTCCGCCGAGGCCTCCAGCCACCGTTGCCGCCGCCCGGCCAGCTCGTAGAGCTGGGCGTTCTCGATGGCGGCGCCTGCGGCGACCGATAGCGCCACGACCAGCTGTTCGTCGCCGTCGGTGAACGAACCGCCGCCCTGCTTCTCGCTCAGATACAGGTTGCCGAACACGTGATCGCGGATGCGGATCGGCACACCGAGGAAGGTGTGCATCGGCGGGTGGTTCGGCGGGAAGCCGTACGCGCGCTCGTGTTGGGTGATGTCGTCGAGCCGGATCGGTTCGGGGTTGTCGATCAACAGCCCCAGCACCCCGTGTCCTCGGGGCAGGTCACCGATCTTGGCCCGGGTCGGCCCGTCGATGCCCTGGGTGATGAAGTCGATCAGCGTGCGGTCGGCGCCGATGACGCCCAGCGCGCCGTACCGCGCGTCGGTCAGCCAGCAGGCGGACTCCACGATCCGGGTCAGCGTGCTGTGCACGTCGAGGTCGGTACCGATCGACACCACCGCATCCAGCAACGACCGCAGCCGCTCGCGACTGCGGGTCACCTCACCCACCCGGTCGAGCAGCTCGCGCAGCAGCTCGTCGAGGCGCACCTGCGGCAACGGCCGGAGGCCGAGCTCGGAATGGCTGCGCGCACCGGGCCGCCCACCGGGCCCGCGAGGAGCCGTCGGATCGACCGCCATACGCCGAGCGTAGCGATCCGATGACGGCGGCGCACCCCTTCACATGGTGCGAGCCCGGGGCCGTCCGGAGGAGGTCACGCGTGACGATCGCCCCGGCTCAGCTCTCGATCATCTCCTCCGGCGAGCGCCGCGGTTCGGGCGGTGGCGGAGTCGCGGCCGCGACGCTGAGCCGCAGCGCGATCATCGGATGCCCGAGCTGACTCAGCAGCCCGGCCAGCGTGGCGCGGGTCGGCTCGACCTCGACCACGTTGCTGATCGGGTTCACCGAGATCCGGTGCTCGGTGGCGGCGATCAGCAGCGCCGACAGCGCCTGCCCGGCCGCCAGCCAGTCGGCCGGCTCGTCGCCGTCGGAGAACAGGATCGCGTAGTTCGCGGTCTGATCGTTGCCTTCGCCGGCATCGAGACCGGCGTCGTCATTGGGTAGGAACTCCCGTTGTGGTACCCGGCGGGGGATCTGCGGCACGACCGAGCTGGCGGTGACCCCGTCTCCGCCACCGGTGGGCCGGTGGGTCCAGCGGGCGAGGTCGCCGCGGACGCCGGGATCGGCCGTTTCGATCGCCGCGGCGTGCGTCGCGGCGACGATCAGCACGGGAACCTGCTCGTGAGGCAGCAGGTGCAGGTGCGCGCCGTGTCGTTCGGCCGCGTCCCGCAGCTGCTGCAGCCGGTAGGCAGGAATGCAGACGTCGCGCGGGGCGGGCCGGCGGTCGGTGCGGCGGGCCAGCATCGCCTGGAACGCGCGCTGATCGGCGAAGCTCGGCCGCTGTTCGGCGCCGGCCCGTACGACCGCCAGCAGGTCCGGTGTGGTCGCATCGGGCCGGACATCGACCTGCGGGCGGTGCCCGATGATGGTCAGCGCCACCATGGCATGGTGCAGCGCGATGCCGCAGCTGAGGATCAGCAGGCGCCCGTCCGGGTCGATGCTGGTGAGCTGGCGCGAGCGATCGGCCCACAGTTCGGCCGACCCGTCGTGTACCCGCCAGCGCCACGGCTGGGTGTTGAGCAGCGACGGAGCCCGCAACGCGGCGAGCGCGGCACGGCCCAGGGGACTGTCTGCGCTGTACCCGCGGCTACGGATCGCTCGGTCGCTGAAGTTGATGGCTGCCACCGTCTTGTCCTCTCCTCGATCCTCTGCACCACATGCTGGTCGGTTCCGCTGCGGCCGGGCAGTGCCGTCCGGCCCGGTGCGGGTCGGCCTTCGGCACCCACGTGCCGGTACCGCAGGGCGGCGAACGGTGCCCGTACGCCCCGCCCGGGCCGATCGGCCCCGAGCACCCGGGCCGTTGGACCGGCGGCACGGGCCGCTCGACCGGAGTAGAACGGAGGGATGATCACGGTGTTCCTGCTCGACGACCACGAGGTGGTCCGGACGGGGCTGCGCGGCCTGCTCGAGAACGACGGACAGATCAGCGTCGTCGGCGAGTCCGGCTCCGCGGTCCAGGCGATCGCCCGGATCCCTGCCCTGCGGCCGGATGTCGCGATCCTGGACGCGCGGTTGCCGGACGGCTCGGGCATCGACGTCTGCCGCGAGGTGCGCTCGGTCGACCCGTCGATCCAGGTGTTGATCCTGACCTCGTACGAGGACGACGAGGCGCTGTTCGCCGCGATCATGGCCGGCGCCGCCGGGTACGTGCTCAAACAGATCCGCGGCACCGACCTGGTGGAGGCGGTACGCCAGGTCGCCACCGGGCACTCGCTGCTGGACCCGGCGGTCACCGAACGGGTCCTCGAGCGCATCCGCCGCGGCACCGCCAACGAACCCGACGAGTTGCGACACCTCACCGACCAGGAGCGCCGCATCCTCACCCACATGGCCGAGGGCGGCACCAACCGGGACATCGCCCAGGCGATGCACCTGTCGGAGAAGACCGTCAAGAACTACGTGTCGAGCATCCTGGCCAAGCTGGGCCTGCACCGGCGCACCGAGGCCGCGGTCCTCGCCACCCGGCTGCTCGGCCGCACGCGCGGTTGACCGGCCTGCCCCGGAGCGGATGCGCGCGACCGGCCTGTCCCTGAGCGGATGCGCGCGACCGGCCTGTCCCTGAGCGGATGCGCGCGACCGGCCTGTCCCTGAGCGGATGCGCGCTACCGGTCTGCCCCGGAGCGGATGCGCGCGACCGGCTGCCCGGAGCGGATGCGCCCGCGGTCGACCGGGCCCCGGCTGCGGGCGGCCCGCCAGTCGGTCAGCTGCCCGCGGCCACGATCGCGGCCGGCTGGTCGGACGCGCCACGCGCCACGCCGGTGTCCACCGACACGGCCCGTCCGGCCTCGGTCGGAGGCAGCACGGCCACCGGGCACCCGGCATCGCGCAGCAGCCCGTACGCGATGGGGCCCAGCGGGGCACGGGACGGCCCCCGTTCCAGGCGACCGATCGCGAGCAGGCGGGCGCCCTGGCTGGCCATGGTCAGCGCGCCCAGCCGGGATCCGCCCAGCACCACGAGCTTGACCGCCACCCGCGGGAATCGACGCCGCCACGGTTCGGTCTCCTGCTCCAGGAATCCCAGCGCTGCCGGTTCGGTCGCGAAGTGCGTTGCCAGCAGCCGCTCGTCGAACCAGTACGCGTCCGTCGACTCCGCGGTCACGTGCGCGGCGGCGAGCGGCAGGTCGTGCGCGTCCGCGTAGGCGAACGCGAACTCCAACGCCGATCGGGCGGCAGCCGATCCGTCCACCGCCGCGACGACCTGCCCCCGCAACGGCCCCGGCAGGCCTGAGTCGGCACGAACCCGCACCAGCGGGCAGCGCACCGTGATCGCCGTACGCAGCGCCACCCCGCCCTGGCTCGCTCCCCGCCGGGACGGATCGGGCGCGCCCCCCAGGACCAGCAGTCGCGCCCGCTCCGCCAGCCGCGCCAGCGCCAGCGCCGGATCGCCGCGGCTCAGGCACACCTGTACCCGGTCGGCGTTCAGCGTCCGCCGCGCCGACCGCAGCGCCGCGGTCAGCAGCCGAGCCGCGTCCTCGCCGTCACCGCCGGGAAAACCCTGCTCCACGTGGCAGATCAACAGGTTCCGGTCGTCGGCCGCGGCCGCCTGCGCCGCCCAGCAGAGAGCGGTACGGCTGTCCGGCGACTCGTCCACACCGACCACGACGGTGCCATTGTCCACAGTGGAGTCGTACATGTCGATGCTTCTTTCCTGTTCTGCCGCCGCCGGTGGCGGGGATCGTCCTGACCTCATCGTGTGCCACCGCCGGCGCGGCGCAGCAGTGCCGAACGGTCCGGCGCCGCCGGGACGTTTGCCGATCACGCCGGCCGGACGGCACGGCCGCGCGCGTCCGGCCTCGACGCGTGTCCGGCTCGACGCGTGTCCGGCCTCGATGGGGGCCGGCCCGGTCGCGGTACGGCCACGGGCCGCGGGCAGCCAGGTGGGTTTACCGTCCGCCGCGGCGGGCAGCCGAGGCTGGCGAGATCCGGCACCCGCCGGGTCCGGGCCTCGCCCCTGTCGTGCCGCGCACTGTTTCGCCGCGGCGGACGGTAAACGCCGGAGCGAGATGTCCGAACACCAGACGGATCGCGAGCGCCAGGTGGAAGGCGACGTCGTGCCCGACTTCAACTTCGTGGAGGAGATTCCGGCCGGGGTCGGCCGGGCCGACGCGGACGCCCTGCCGGACAGCGAGGAGGAGCCGGACGATCGGGGGTCACAGCGCGATCCGGCCGAGAGCGACGAGGATCGCCGAGCCGGCCGCCGGTGCGCCGGACCGGTGGCGCCCACCCGCCGCTGCGCCGGACAGGGCGCCGTTGTACCGAACCCGCCGTCGTACCGAACCCGCCCGCCGTTGTACCGAACCCGCCCGCGGTCGTACGGAGCCCGCCCGCCGTTGTGCCGGGCACGGTGGCGCCGGCACCCGGTCGGTCACGCCGCGAGCGGGTGCCGCACGGTGCTACCGGCGGTGCCGGCCGGGCGAGCCGGGCCGCGAGGTCGGGTGGGGCGTGACCCGTTCGATCGACCGGCCGGCCGGCGCTTCGTCCATGGGGCCGGGCCGCCGCTCCTCCCAGTGATCACCGACCCGGTCGAACCCGCGCCGGAGAACCTCCCGGGCGAACTCGTAGGCCCGCCTCCCGTCACCGAAGCGCCGGATGGCCGCCTCGTGTGCCGACAGCCAGGTCGCGCGGGCGGCCCGCGACGACTGCTGGAGCGCCAGGGGCAGCTCCTGCATGGCTGGCATGTCCTCCTCCGGACTCGTGGTCACCTGGTGTGCCGGCCCGCGGTTTCAGCCGGGCAACGTCTCGCCGCCGATGGGTGCGAGCACCTCGCCGGTGTAGTACGAGGAGAGTTGGTCGCTGGCGAAGAACACGTACGACGGCGCGATCTCGTCGGGATGCGCGGCCCGCTCCATCGGTACGCTCTCGCCGAACTTCTCGACGTGGTCGGCCGACAGTGTGGCCGGAATCAGCGGTGTCCACACCGGGCCGGGTGCGACGCAGTTGACCCTGATCCGCCGCTCGGTCAGCGACTGCGCCATCGAGTAGGTGAAGGCGAGGATGGCGCCCTTGGTGGCGGAGTAGTCGATCAGCGTCTTGTTTCCCCGCAGCCCGTTGATCGACGAGGTGTTGATGATCGCCCCACCGTCCGGCAGGTGCCGCAGCGCCGCCTTCGTGGTGTGGAAGAACGACCCGAGGTTGACCGCCACGGTGCGGTCCCACTGCTCGGTGTCGATGTCGGTGAGCGAGTCGGCCGGTGACTGGTACGCGACGTTGTTGACGAGGATCTCCAGCCCGCCCAGGGCCGACACCGTGCCGTCGACCACGTCCGCGCAGTGCGCCGGATCGGCCATGTCGCCCGGCAGCAGTACGCACCGCCGACCCTCCTGCTCGACCAGCGCCCGGGTCTGCTCGGCGTCGCCGTGCTCCGTCAGGTACGAGATGGCGACGTCGGCGCCCTCCTTGGCGAACGCCACCGCGACCGCGCGGCCGATTCCGGAATCTCCCCCGGTGATCAGCGCCCGCCGCCCGGACAGCAGCTCCCGTCCTTGGTAGTCGCGCATCTGGTCGTCCGGCGGCGGCTGCATCTCGGCGGTGGTACCCGGGTAGTCCTGTTGCTGTGGCGGCGTTTGCTGCGTGCTCATGCCCGCCGGCTACCCACGATCGCTCCGCACAAACGGCGACCGCCGGCCCGGGCCGGTGCCCGGTCACACGACGGGATGGCGCGGACCGTCCGACGAGGGCCGGTGCTTGTTCGACCGCCGCCGCGGTTCCGGGCCGCCCTCGTCGTGGGGCTCCACGTCGGTGTCCGAGTGCTCCTCGGCGAAGTCGTCGGACGCTTCCTTCCGGTACTCGGCGGGCGGCTCGGCGTCACCGAGCTCGGCGTCGTCGTCTCGTCGCATGGTTCCTCCCTCGGCTCACGGGGTGAGCAGGACCTTGATGGCGCCGTCGCGCTTGTGCTGGAACATCTCGTACGCCTCGGGCGCCTCGGACAGTGGCAGCCGGTGGGTGGCGAGATCCAGCACCCCCAACGGATCCGCGTCGTCGGTCACCAGCGGCAGCAGCGTGTCGGTCCACTGCCGGACGTGCGCCTGCCCCATCGCCAGCCGCACCCCCTTGTCGAACAGGGTCAGCATCGGCAGCGGGTCGACGGCACCGCCGTACACGCCGGACAGCGAGATGGTGCCGCCGCGGCGCACCGCGTCGATCGCGAGGTAGAGCGCGGCGAGCCGGTCGACCCCGGCGGTCTTCATCAGCTTGCGGCCGGCCACGTCCGGCAACACCGCGGCGACCCGCTGGGCGAGCTTGCCGGCTGGCGAGCCGTGCGCCTCCATGCCGACCGCGTCGATCACCGAGTCGGTCCCCCGGCCGTCGGTACGCTCCCGGATCGCGTCGGCCACCCCGGATCCGTCGCCCAGATCGACGACCTCCGCGCCGTAGCGCTGCGCCATCGCCCGCCGTTCCGGTACCGGATCCACGCCGATCACCGACGCACCGTGGTGGCGGGCGATCCGGACGCACAGCTGCCCGATCGGGCCCAACCCCAGTACGGTGACGCTGCCGCCGTCCGGGATCGCCGCGTACTCCACCGCCTGCCACGCCGTGGGCAGCACGTCGGACAGGAACACGTACCGTTCGTCCGGCCCCTCGGCGGGCAGCTTGATCGGCCCGAACTGCGCCTGCGGGACGCGCACCAGTTCGGCCTGCCCGCCCGGTACCTGCCCGTACAGCTTCGTGTAGCCGAACAGGGCGGCGCCGGACCCCTGCTCGCGGACCTGGGTGGTCTCGCACTGCGCGTACAGCCCGCGCTGGCACATCCAGCAGTGTCCGCAGGAGATGTTGAAGGGAATCACGACCCGATCGCCGGGCGCGATGTGGTGCACCGCGCTGCCGACCTGGTCCACGATGCCCATCGCCTCGTGCCCGAGCACGTCGCCCTCGCTCAGGAAGGCGCCGAGTACCTCGTACAGGTGCAGGTCGGAGCCGCAGATCGCGGTCGTGGTGACCCGCACGACCGCATCGGTGGGTTCCTGGATGGTGGGTTCGGGCACCTCGTCGATCCGTACGTCCCTGGTGCCGTGCCAGGCCAGCGCCTTCACCGCACACCTCCTCGCCGTCGGGTTCGTGCCAACACCGGTTCGGCTACCCAGCACGGGGCGGGCCACGGTGCACGCCGGTGGGCGCCGCGCAGCGACGCCACGCTACGCCGTTGCCAGGCTGCCCACCGGCAGCCGTCCGGCTACCCAGACCGAGCGCCGGTACACGTGGGGCTTTCCGCGGTCCGCAACGTGTGGGCGTGGCCGACCGGGGTAGGGCGGGGTCGTGCACTCGTCCCGACGGCGGCGCCGGCACGGTCCACGATGGACGGTGGGGCCGAACCGCGGCATCGACATGCTCCGGAGGCCTCGTGCTCGGGCTCGCCGGACGGCCGATCGGGCCGCGCCGGAGCGTACGGCAGGCGGCTCGGTCGGTGCACGCCCGCTGTCGACGAAGGGAACGACCATGACAAACCCGGCACGCCGTGCCGTGGAACGGCTCGCGAAACGGTACGGGCAGGGCTCGTCCCGGCCGCTGTACGGCTACCTCACGGTCGTGGCGGTCTACTCCGGTACGGCAGCCACCGCCGCCGCGCTCGCCCGCCTGACCGGCCGGCAGGCACTCCGGCTGGCACTGTCGGACGTGTTCCTGCTCACCACCGCCACCCACAAGCTGAGCCGGCTGCTCACCAAGGACGCCGTGACGAGCCCGCTGCGGGCGCCGTTCACCCGGTACCAGGAGCCGGCGGGTGAGGGCGAACTCAACGAGGGGGTCCGGGCCTCGGGCACCGGCCACGCGGTCGGCGAGCTGCTGGTGTGCCCGTTCTGCGCGGCGGTCTGGGTGGCCACCGGGCTGACCGCGGGAATGGTCTTCGCGCCCCGGCTGACCCGGCTGGTGGCCACCACCTTCACCGCGGTGGCCGGATCGGACTTCCTGAACCTCGGCTACGACGCCGCCAAGCAACGGCTGGACCAGCTCGCGTCGTGACCGCCGGGCGTTGCGCCCGGCCCGGACACGGCACCCGCTCGTGCCGTGCCCGACGCCGGACGGCTTTCGTCCGCATATTCCGGCACCGGCTGGGTAGGTGCTCCGCAGTCGAGCGAGCGGGAGGGGAACGAATGCCGCAGGTCGTCGTGGTCACCGGTGCCAGTGGAGGGGTCGGCCGGGCCGTGGTGCGGGCCTTTGCACGCCGGCACGACCGGATCGCGCTGCTCGCCCGCGGACAGCAGGGCCTGGCGTCCGCGGCGGACGATGTGCGCCAGGCCGGCGGTACCCCGCTGGTGGTGGCGACCGACGTGGCCGACGCCGAGCAGGTGGCCGACGCGGCCGACCGGGTCGAGCGAGAGCTGGGTCCGATCGACGTGTGGGTCAACGTGGCGATGACGACGGTGTTCGCGCCGTTCGACCGGATCGAGCCGGCGGAGTTCCGGCGCGTCACCGAGGTCGACTACCTCGGCTTCGTGTACGGCACGATGGCCGCGTTGCGGCACATGAAGCCGCGCGATCACGGCACGATCGTGCACGTCGGGTCCGCGCTGGCGTACCGCGGAATCCCGCTGCAGTCCGCGTACTGCGGTGCCAAGCACGCGATCCAGGGCTTCCACGAATCGCTGCGCTGCGAGCTGCTGCACGAGGGCAGCAAGGTACGGGTGACGATGGTGCAGATGCCCGGCCTCAACACGCCGCAGTTCACCTGGGTACGCTCCCGGCTGCCGCGCCGGGCCCAGCCGGTACCGCCGATCTACCAGCCGGAGGTCGCCGCCCGCGCGGTGCTGCACGCCGCCGACCATCCGCGCCGCCGGGAGTACTGGGTCGGCACCAGCACCGCGGTCACGTTGCTGCTCAACGCCGTCGTACCGGGGCTGCTGGACCGTTACCTCGCGCGCACCGCGTTCTCCGGGCAGCAGACCGATCAGCGGCGGCGCCCCGACGACCCGGAGAACCTCTTCGCGCCGGCGGACAGCCGCGCCGGGCACGACTTCGGCGCGCACGGCCGGTTCGACGAGACGGCGAAGGCCCGCGACCCGCAACCGTGGCTGTCCCGCCACCACGGGGTACTGGCGACCACCGCGGTCACCGCCGCCGGGCTGTGCGGTGTGGCCGCGGCCCGGCAGGTGCGGCGCGGCCGGCATCCGGGCTGACCGTCGTCCCGCCTCGACCGACCGGACGACCAGCGAAGGGTGATGAGCGACGTGACAGGTCCGGTACGCGAACTGACACCGGCCGATCTGGCCGACCTCGATGTGACGCGTCTCGCGACGGCGCTGCGTGACCGGGTCGACGGCGAGGTCCGGTTCGACGCGGGCACCCGCGGCACGTACGCGACGGACGGCTCGAACTACCGCCAGGTGCCCATCGGGGTGGTGCTGCCGCGCTCGGTCGAGGCCGGTGTCGAGGCGATGCGGGTGTGCGCCGAGTTCGGTGCCCCGGTGCTGTCCCGCGGCGCCGGTACCAGCCTGGGCGGCCAGTGCACCAACGTCGCGGTGATCATCGACTGGACCAAGTACTGCCACCGGTTGGTCTCGGTGGATCCGCAGCGGCGCACCTGCGTGGTGGAGCCCGGCATCGTGTTGGACGAGCTGAACCGTCAACTGTCCGACCACGGTCTCAAGTTCGGGCCGAAGCCGTCGACGCACAGCCACTGCACGCTCGGCGGGATGATCGGCAACAACTCGTGCGGCGCCTCGGCCCAGGCGTACGGGAAGACCGTGGACAGCGTGCGCCGGCTGGAGATCTGCACCCCGGACGGCAGCCGGTTCTGGATCGGTCCCACCACGGCCGAGGAGGACGAGCGGATCCTCGCCGCGGGCGACCGGCGCGCCGAGATCCATCGCGGCCTGCGCGCGATCGCGGACCGCTACGCCGAGGACATCCGGTCCGGCTACCCGGACATCCCGCGCCGGGTGTCCGGCTACAACCTCGACTCGCTGCTGCCCGAGCACGGCCCGAACCCGGCGCGGGCGCTGGTCGGCAGCGAGGGCACGCTGTGCGCGGTGCTGCACGCCGAGATCGAGCTGGTACCGGTGGAGGCGGCCGACGCGATCCTGGTCCTCGGCTACGACGACATCTGTGCCGCCGCCGATGACGTGCCGGCGATCCTGGCGCACAGCGAACCCTCGCAGCTGGAGGCGATCGACGACCGGATGGCGCAGCTGATGCGCGAGGAGCATGCCTACCTGGATTCGCTGGACCAGTTGCCGGCCGGCAACAGCTGGCTGCTGATCCAGTTCTTCGGCGACGACAAGGAGGACGCGGACCGCAAGGCGACCGACCTGGTGGCCGCGCTGGGCCGGTCCACCGACGACGAACGGGTAGCGCTGTCCGACGACACGGTGCGCGAGCAGGAGATGCTGAAGGCG
This sequence comes from Actinocatenispora sera, assembly GCF_018324685.1. Lineage (NCBI taxonomy): Bacteria > Bacillati > Actinomycetota > Actinomycetes > Micromonosporales > Micromonosporaceae > Actinocatenispora > Actinocatenispora sera. Next base: position 6,169,643 of record NZ_AP023354.1, read on the forward strand.
CGCGAGGCCGGCCTCGGTGTCACCGCCCGGCCGCCGGACGACCGCGAGACCTGGGAGGGCTGGGAGGACTCGGCGGTCGGGCCCGACCGGCTCGGCGACTATCTGCGCGACCTGAAGGCGCTGTTCGACGAGTTCGACTACGACCACCCGGCGCTGTACGGGCACTTCGGCCAGGGCTGCGTGCACACCAGGATCCCGTTCGAGCTGACCACCGCCGACGGGGTGGCCGCGTTCCGGGAGTTCCTGCACCGTACCGCGCGCCTGGTCGTGTCGTACGGCGGGTCGCTGTCCGGTGAGCACGGCGACGGGCAGGCCCGCGGGGAGCTGCTCACCATCATGTTCGGCCCGCGGCTGGTCGAGGCGTTCGGCGAGCTGAAGCGGCTGTTCGATCCGGACAACCGGATGAACCCGGGCAAGGTCGTGAGTCCCCACCCGGTCGACGGCCAGCTGCGGCTCGGCGCCGACTGGCACCCGGGCACGTTCGACACGGAGTTCGGCTACCCGCACGACGACCACAGCTTCACCAGCGCGGTGCTGCGGTGCGTCGGCATCGGCAACTGCCGCTCGCACACCGGCGACGTGATGTGCCCGTCGTACCGGGCGACCGGCGAGGAGGAGCACTCCACCCGCGGCCGGGCCCGGCTGCTGTTCGAGATGATGAACGGGCACGAGGACTCGGCTATCACGAACGGCTGGCGTTCCACCGAGGTACGCGACGCGCTCGATCTGTGTCTGGCCTGCAAGGGATGCAAGAGCGACTGCCCGGTCGGCGTGGACATGGCCACCTACAAGGCGGAGTTCCTGTCGCACCACTATGCGCACCGGCTGCGGCCCACCGCGCACTACGCGCTCGGCTGGCTTCCGCTGTGGGCGCAGCTGGTCCGGCCGGCGCCGCGGCTGGCGAACGCCGCCCTGCGCGCACCGGTGCTGTCGGCGCTCGGCAAGCGGATCGCCGGTGTCGCGGCGGAACGCGAGGCACCGCCGTTCGCGGCGCGGCCGTTCGTCGACTGGTGGCGGGCACAGCGGCGCCCCGAGCCGGACCCGGACGATCCACGCACCGTCGTGTTGTGGCCGGACACGTTCAGCAACCACTTCCACCCGCACGTGGCGCGCGCCGCGGTACAGGTGCTGGAGGCGGCCGGGCTGCACGTCGCGGTACCGGAGAAACCCGTGTGTTGCGGGCTGACCTGGATCTCCACCGGGCAGCTCACGACCGCGAAGAAGGTCCTGCGGCGCACCGTCGCGGCGCTGCGACCGTGGCTGTCCGCCGGTACCCCGATCATCGGGCTGGAACCCTCCTGTACGGCGGTGTTCCGCTCCGACGCACCGGAGTTGCTGGACGGCGATCCGGACATCGAACGGCTGTCCGGTCAGGTGTCGACGTTCTCCGAGGCGCTGCTGCGCCACGCGCCGGACGACTGGCAACCGCCACAGTTGGCCCGGCGGGCGCTGGTGCAGACGCACTGCCACCAGCACGCGGTACTCGGCAGCGACCCGGACGCCGAGCTGTTGCGCCGCGCCGACATCGACGCCGACTTCCTCGACTCCGGCTGCTGCGGGCTGGCCGGCAACTTCGGCTTCGAGCGCGGCCACCACGACGTGTCGATGGCCTGCGCGGAACGGGTACTGCTGCCCGCGGTGCGCGACGCGGCGCCCGACGCGCTGGTTCTCGCCGACGGCTTCAGCTGCCGCACCCAGATCGAGGAGGCGGGTACCGGCCGCCGGGCCATGCACCTGGCGGAGGCGCTGGCGATGGGGCTGTCCGGGCATGCGCCGGTGCAGCGCCCGGAAATGGTCGCCGCGCCCCGGCCGGCACCGTCCGCACGGGCCGGTAAGGCCGTCACCGCGGTCGCCGCCGGCCTGCTCACCGGGGCGGCGCTGACCGCCGTACCGCTGATCCGCGGCAGCATCCGCACCCTGCGCCACCGCCGCTGAGCGGGCCCGACGCCGCCGCTCGGCGGCGCTTGCCGCCACTGCCACTCGGCGGCGCTTGCCGCCACTGCCACTCGGCGGCGCTTGCCGCCACTGCCGCTCGGCGGCGCCGGCCGCCACTCGACCCCCGACCGCCCGACGTTTCGGCCGGTTTCCGGGGAACACAGGCGTGGCACGAAACGACCCCATGAGTTCGTTCGCGAGGCAGTGGTCGTTACATCCTGAATCGAAGCTTCCGTCCGGCCTGTCTGGTCGCTACGCTCCGCCTTGTCCGAAGAGGTCCCGACGAGAGGGCAACCGCCCTCCCGACCGAGACCTCTGACCGGGACCCCTCTCACCCCTCACGGAGGTTCCCATGGGTTCACGCCTGCGTACCGCCGGATTCGCGGTCCTCGCAGCGGCGGGGCTGGTGGCCATGTCCGGTACCGCGACGGCCGCCCCGGCACAGGCCGGCACGACCGCGCGCACGATGCACTCGTGCGCCACCGTCACCGCCGGCCACGCGCACTGCCTGGCGGAGATGCGTACCGACGTGCACCGCAGCAACGCCGCCGTGCGCAAGGCGGCGGCGACACCGTCCGGGTACGGACCGGCGGACCTGCAGTCGGCCTACAAGCTGCCGTCCGGCAGCGCCGGCAACGGGCAGACCGTGGCGATCGTCGACGCGTACGACGCGCCGACCGCCGAGCAGGACCTGGCCGTCTACCGCAGCCAGTACGGCCTGCCGGCGTGCACGACCGCCAACGGCTGCTTCCGCAAGGTCGACCAGAACGGCGGCACCAACTACCCGCGCAAGAACGGCGGCTGGGCGCAGGAGATCTCGCTGGACCTCGACATGGTCTCGGCGGTGTGCCCGAACTGCCACATCCTGCTGGTGGAGGCCAAGAGCAGCTCGTTCGCGAACCTCGGCGCGGCGGTCAACCGCGCCGCCACCATGGGCGCGGACGTGATCAGCAACAGCTACGGCGGCTCCGACGCCTCCGACGCCAACTACGGCCAGTACTACAACCACCCGGGCATCGCGATCACCGTCAGCTCGGGCGACGCCGGCTACGGGGTGGAGTACCCGGCCTCCTCGCACTACGTCACCGCGGTCGGCGGTACGTCGCTGCGCGCCGACTCCAGCTCGCGTGGCTGGTCGGAGTCGGCCTGGAGCGGCGCCGGTTCCGGCTGCTCGGCCTACAACACCGCGCTGTCCGGCCAGTCCGGTGTCGGTACCGGCTGCGGCAAGCGGGCGGTCGCGGACGTGTCCGCGGTGGCCGACCCCAACACCGGTGTCGCCGTCTACGACAGCACCGCCTACCAGGGCTACTCGGGCTGGATGGTGTTCGGCGGTACCAGCGTCGCGGCCCCGGTCATCGGCGCCGTGTACGGCCTGGCCGGCAACGCCGGCAGCATCGACAACAACTACCCGTACGCGCACGCCTCGTCGCTGTTCGACGTGACGAGCGGTTCGAACGGGTCGTGCAGCACCAGCCAGTGGTGCCGGTCGCGCACCGGCTGGGACGGTCCGACCGGCCTCGGCACCCCGAACGGCGTCGGAGCCTTCTGACCGACCAGGTGCCCGCCGGCTGGCAGAGGTACTCGCGATGGGCTACCCAGGCACGCCGGTGGAGCATCCGGATCGGGTCGTCGCACCGCGGCGCCGTCGGCCCGGGACAGCGGGGCGCTCACCGCAGTCGCGCCGGGCTGCTGACGGGCGCGGCGCTCACCCCGCCCCGCTGATCCGCTGCCTGCGTCGCTGTCGCTGAGCCGACCCCGCCGGTGCGAGCCCGGGCTGTCCGTTCGCGGACGGCGGCCCGGGCTTCCGCGTGCTGGCGGAGAGTTGCGCACTCATCGACCCGAGCGTCCGACGTTGGGGATCATGCCGCGCCCCGTCGACCGGCGCGGCGCGACCTGCGAGATCCGCTGCGGCGAGACCCGCAGCAGAACCGCCGCGTCCCGCACCGACATGTGCCGCCGGGTCAGCTGCTCGGCCAGCTTCGCAGTACGTTCCGCGAGTTCCCGCTCGGCTTCGGCGATGCGGCTGCGCTCGGCGCGGATGTCGGCGGTGACGCGGTCGATGTCCTCATCTCCGGTCCGGTACTCATAGTCCAGCACTAGGCCGGCCTCGGCGTCTTCCGGCAGGTCTTCGGCGAGCGCGATCGCTTCGCGGACGTTGCCGTCGAGGCCGGGCAGGTTCTTCGCCCAGGTCTGCGTGCCCTCGAGGTTCGGCACGTCAGCCAGCCAAGCGTCACCCTCGCGGGTCACGACTACCCGGTACGCGTTCACTGCAACCACCCCTGTCCGAACACGGGCTCCATGGCCTTCTCGATGGACCGCAGGGTCCCAGCGGGGATGTCCCCGGCGTGCTGCGGCACGGTGGTGCGGGCGGTGATGGTGCCTTTGATCGCTTCATACCGGCGGTGCGAGCCGCGCTGCCGCAGCTGGTAGCCGCCGAGCCGCTCGATCTTCCGGTTCACTTCCCGCGCCTTCACAAGGGTAAGTCTAGCCGCTAGACGCTGCAAGTGTCAAGCGGCTAGACAATTCCCCGCCACATGAGCGGACCGCGGAAAGACGACGCGCGCGTATCGACCGGGTATGGGCGGCATCCCGTCGGCCCTGGCCGAGCCGGGCCTGGCCGCTGTCCGGCGCGACCGTGCACGGTCAGGCGACGCGGTAGGGGTCGGCGTCGGCGTCACGCAGGTGCAGGCCGTGGCCCGGGGTGGACAGGTCCGGTTGGGCCGCGCCACCGGACGGATCGGGTACGCCGTCGAGCAGCATCCGCTCGATCCGGTCATGGTCGGCGAACCACTCCAGGTGCCGGAAGTTCGGGGTGGCGGCGGCGACCGGTACGGTCAGGCTCGGCGCGCAGTGCCCGGACAGCTCGCGGTTGTGCGCGGCGGCGAGGGCCGCGATCCGCAGCCATTCGGTGTACCCGCCGCACCGGGTTGCGTCGGCCTGCAGGCAGTCGACCGCATCGACCATCCGGGCGAAGTAGACCAGGTCGTAGCCGTACTCTCCGGCCGCGACGTCCGGCTCGACCAGATCGCTGATCCGCCGCAGCCCGGCCAGATCGTCCGACGACACCGGCTCCTCGAACCACCGTACGTCCCACTCGGACAGTCGCCGCCCGACCCGGATCGCTTGTCCGACAGCGTATCCGCCGTTCGCGTCGACGTAGAGCTCGACTTCGGGGCCGACCGTCTCGCGGGTGAGCGCGACGCGCGCCAGGTCCCGCTCGACCCGGCTGCCCCAGGACTCCCCGATCTTGATCTTGACGCGGCGCATCCCGCGGGACAGCCAGCCGGTGAGCGCATCGGTGAGCTGCCCGTCGTCGTAGCTGGTGAACCCGCCGGAGCCGTACACCGGTACCTCGGTGCGGGCCAGGCCGAGCAGCCGGGCCAGCGGCAGTTCGGCGAGCTGGGACGCGGCGTCCCACCAGGCGGTGTCCACCGCGGACAGGGCACAGGACGCGAGCCCGGGCCGGCCCAGGTTGCGGATCGCCCGCTGCATCCGGCCCCACCCGTACGGCACGTCCAGCGCGTCCACGCCGACCGCGGCGCCGGCGAGCTTGCCGCGGATCAGCGGAACGCAGGCCGCGTCGGCGTAGGTGTAGCCGAAGCCGGTGACCGGCCCGGCCCGTACCGTCGCGGTCACCAGGGTGGTCGAGTCCCAGGACAGGGTGCCGTCGGCCTCCGGAACCTCGGTCGGCACCGTGAACGCGGCGGCATCCACGGCATCGACCGCGACGTCCGGCCGGCTCACTGGTGGTTCCGGCCCTGCGCGTCGCCGGGCAGCATCTCCTGCATCTTCGACTTGACGCCTTCCTTGAGCACGCTCCAGCGCTCCGGGTCGCCCTTGAGGATCGCCTCGGCCGCCTTCTCCATCTGGTCCCAGCTGGCGTGCGGTGGGATCGGCGGTACCGACGGGTCGGTGACGAACTCGATCAGGCACGGCCGGTCCGCGGCGAGCGCCTGCTCCCACGCACCGGTGACCTGGTCGGGTTTGGTGACCTCGATGCCGGTCAGCCCGATCAGGCTGGCGTACGCCGCGTACGGGAACTGCGGCAGCTTCTGCGACGGCTCGAACTGCGGCGAGCCGGCCATCGCCCGCATCTCCCAGGTGACCTGGTTGAGGTCGCCGTTGTTGAGCACGCCGACGATCAGCCGCGGATCGTCCCACTCCTGGTAGTACATCGCGGCGGTGAGCAGCTCGTTGATGCCGTTCATCTGCATCGCGCCGTCCCCGACGAGCGCGAACGCCGGCCGGTCCGGATGCGCGAACTTGGCACCCACCGCGTACGGCAGGCCCGGGCACATGGTGGCGAGGTTGCCCGACAGCGAACCCCGCATCCGGCCGTGGAACTTCAGGTGCCGGGCGTACCAGTTGGCCGCCGACCCGGAGTCGGACGTGATCATCGCGTCGTCCGGCAGCAACGGCGACAGCGCGTGGAACACGTACTCCGGGTTGATCGGGTCGGCGTCGACCGCGGCGCGGCGGTCCATGACCTCCCACCACCGGGTCACGTTCGACTCGATCTCCTCGCGCCAGTCGCGCTTCTGCTTGCGCTGCAGCAACGGGATCAGCGCCCGTAGGGTGGCGGCCGCGTCGCCGACCAGGTTCACCTCGTACGGGTAGCGCATGCCGACCATCGTCGGATCGATCTCGATCTGCACCCCGCGCGCCTGGTCCAGCTCCGGCATGAACTGGGTGTACGGGAAGCTGGAGCCGACGGTGAGCAGCGTGTCGCAGCCCATCATCATCTCGTAGCTGGGCCGCGTGCCGAGCAGCCCGATCGCGCCGGTCACGTACGGCAGGTCGTCGGGCAGCACGTCCTTGCCGATCAGCGCCTTCGCCACACCGGCGCCGAGCACGTCGGCGGTCTGCTCGACCTCGGCCACCGCACCGGCCGCGCCCTGGCCGACCAGGATCGCCACCTTCTCCCCCGCGTTGAGCACGTCCGCCGCGCGGCGGATCTCGTCGTCCGGGGGCATCGGGGTAGCGGCGGCCAGGCCGAGGCTGGACGGCACCATCTTGAACGCGTGCGTCGGCGGCGAGTAGTCCAGCTCCTGCACGTCACCCGGGACGATCAGCGCCGTGACCGTGCGCCGCGACATCGCCACCCGCATCGCCCGGTCCAGCACGTTCGGCAGCTGCTCGGGCACCGTGACCATCTGCAGGTAGTCGGCCGCCACGTCCTTGAACAGCGACATCAGGTCGACTTCCTGCTGGTACGAGCCACCCATCGCGCTGCGGTTGGTCTGCCCGACGATCGCCACCACCGGGACGTGGTCCAGCTTCGCGTCGTACAGCCCGTTCAGCAGGTGGATGGCACCCGGGCCGGACGTCGCCGCGCACACGCCCACCTTGCCGGAGAACTTGGCGTACCCGCAGGCCTCGAACGCGGCCAGCTCCTCGTGCCGGGCCTGGATGAACCTCGGCTTGTCGTCCGCGCGCGCCCACGCGGCGAGCAACCCGTTGATGCCGTCACCAGCATAGCTGAACACCCGCTCCACACCCCAGTCGCGGAGCCGTTCCAACAGGTAGTCAGCGACCTTCTGCGCCATGACGCCCCCAACCGCACGCTTATCCGTCCTCATCGGCCTACCCCACCGGGCGCCGGGTACACGTCCAGGCGTTTGTCGCGGCGGCGCCCGCGGCGCGGTACCCGTCCGGGTGTCGGAGTTCATCGCCGCCGCATCGGGGTGGTTAGCCGGCGCTGGATGGGTACGAGGGCGGTAGGGATCCGGCAGACATCCGGCAGACGAGAAGAGGTGGCGACGATGAGCGGGGAGTTGTCCGGCCGCACGGTGGCGTTCCTGATCGCACCGGAGGGCACCGAGCAGGTCGAGCTCACCGAGCCGTGGCAGGCGGTGACCGAGGCCGGCGGTACGCCCCGGCTGGTGTCCACCGCGGACGGCAAGGCGCAGCTGTTCGACCATCTGGACCGGGGCGAGACCCGGGACGTCGACGTGACGGTGGCGCAGACCTCGGCGGACGAGTACAACGCGCTGGTACTGCCGGGCGGGGTCGCGAACCCCGACTTCCTGCGCACCGACCCGGACGCGGTGGCGTTCGTGGACGCGTTCTTCGCCGCCGGCAAGCCGGTCGCGGTGATCTGCCACGGGCCGTGGACGATCGTCGAGGCGAACCGCGTCCGCGGCCGCACCCTGACCTCCTGGCCGAGCGTACGGACCGACATCGTCAACGCCGGCGGGCACTGGGTCGACGAGCCGGTCGTGGTCTGCGAGGACGGGCCGAACCTGCTGATCAGCAGCCGCAAGCCGGACGACCTGACGCCCTTCTGCCAGACCCTGGTACAGCGCTTCGCCACGCTGACCGCCGGCAACACCTGAGCCCGGCGGGTCCGGGGGCCGAAACCAGCACCGGGGAAGGTTTGCCGCCGCCGGCACCGGGTACCGAGACGCCGGGTCGACCGCGCCGCCGCGGTCGGCGCGAGGCTGCCGGTGGAGGTGACGACGTGGGCGTCCGGACCTGGATCGAGGGCTGGCCGGTCTACCGGCAGGCGCTCGGCACGGACCGCACCGGCCGCGGCGCCGCGGCGAAGAGCCGCACCAGCGAGTCGCTGACCCCGCGCACCAGCTCCGCCGACCGCGTCGTCAAGTCGGTCTGCCCGTACTGCGCCGTCGGCTGCGGGCAGGACGTGTACGTCCGCGACGGTGCGGTGACCCAGATCGAGGGCGATCCGGACTCACCGGTCAGCCGGGGACGGCTGTGCCCCAAGGGTTCCGCGTCGCTGCAACTGACCACCGGGTCGAGCAGGGCGCAGCAGGTGCTGTATCGCCGCCCCTACTCCGACCACTGGGAGCACCTCGACCTCGCCACCGCGATGGACATGATCTCCGACCGGGTCATCGCGGCCCGGCGCGACCACTGGCAGTCCGAGCAGGACGGTGCCCGTACCCGGCGCACCATGGGCTTCGCCAGCCTCGGCGGCGCCACCCTGGACAACGAGGAGAACTACCTGATCAAGAAGCTGTTCACCGCGCTGGGCGCGGTGCAGATCGAGAATCAGGCGCGCGTTTGACACTCCTCCACGGTTCCCAGTCTGGGAACCTCGTTCGGTCGTGGCGGTGCGACGACCTTCCAGCAGGACCTGCAGAACTCCGACTGCATCCTGATCCAGGGCTCCAACATGGCCGAGTGCCACCCGGTCGGGTTCCAGTGGGTGATGGAGGCGAAAGCGCGCGGCGCGACGATCATCCACGTCGACCCGCGGTTCACCCGCACCAGCGCGCTCGCCGACCTGCACGTCCCGCTGCGCGCCGGCAGTGACATCGTGTTCCTCGGCGCGATCGTCAACCACGTGCTGTCGCAGGAGAAGTACTTCCGCGACTACGTGGTGGCCTACACCAACGCCGCGTCGATCGTCACCGACGACTACCGCGACCCCGAGGACCTCGACGGCCTGTTCTCCGGCTTCGACGCCGAGACCCGCCGGTACGACTTCCACACCTGGCAGTACGAGGGCCGCGAGGTGCAGGCCGCCGCGGCGCAACGCGACCTGGAGTACGAGGACCGCGCGGTGCGCGCCGCCGGCCGCGGCGAGGCACACGGCTCCGGCGGCGCCCGGTCGGGTACCGCCCGCACCGATCCGACGCTGCAGCACCCGCGATGCGTCTTCCAGATCCTCAAGCGGCACTTCCAGCGGTACACGCCGGCGCTGGTCGAGCAGGCCTGCGGGGTGTCGCCGGAGCTGTTCGCCCGGGTGTGCGACGAGCTGACCCGCAACTCCGGCCGGGAGCGCACCAGCGCGTTCTGCTACGCGGTCGGCTGGACCCAGCACACCGTGGGCGTCCAGTACATCCGGACCGCGGCGATCCTGCAGGCGCTGCTGGGCAACATCGGCCGGCCCGGCGGCGGCATCCTCGCGCTACGCGGGCACGCCTCGATCCAGGGCTCGACCGACATCCCGACCCTGTTCAACCTGCTGCCCGGCTACATACCCATGCCGTACGCGCATCCCGACCAGGATCTCGCCGCGTTCCTCGCCGCGGAGGGCACGGACAAGGGCTACTGGGCCAACATCGGCGCCTACACCACCAGCCTGCTGAAGGCGTGGTGGGGCGACACCGCAACCGCCGACAACGACTACTGCTTCGACTACCTGCCCCGGCTGACGGGCAGCCACAGCACCTACGACACCGTGCAGCGGCAGATCGCCGGCGAGTGCGTCGGGTACTTCCTGCTCGGCGAGAACCCCGCGGTCGGCTCCGGCAACACGAAGATGCAGCGGCTGGGCATGGCGAACCTCGACTGGCTGGTGGTCCGCGACCTGACCATGATCGAGAGCGCCACCTGGTGGCAGAACGGTCCGGAGATCGAGACCGGCGAGATGAGGACGGCCGACCTCAAGACCGAGGTGTTCTTCCTGCCGGCCGCGGCGCACACCGAGAAGAACGGCAGCTTCACCAACACCCAGCGGATGCTGCAGTGGCACCACGAGGCGGTGCAACCGCCCGGCGAGGCGCGCAGCGAGCTGTGGTTCACCTACCACCTGGGCCGGCTGATCCGGGCCAAGCTGGCCGACTCGTCCGACGACCGGGACCGGCCGATCCTCGACCTCACCTGGGACTACCCGACCGAGGGCGCGATCGAGGAACCGTCCGCCGAGGCGGTGCTCGCCGAGATCAACGGGTTCGACGCCGACGGCAACCCGCTGCGCAGCTACGAGCAGTTGAAGGACGACGGCTCGACCCGGTGCGGCTGCTGGATCTACTGTGGGGTGCGCGCCGACGGGGTCAACCAGGCCGCCCGCCGCAAGCCCGGCCGGGACCAGAGCTGGGTGGCGCCGGAGTGGGGCTGGGCCTGGCCGGCCAACCGGCGCATCCTGTACAACCGGGCCGCGGCCGACCCGGACGGGCGGCCGTGGAGCGAGCGCAAGGCGCTGGTCTGGTGGGACGCCGACCAGCAGAAGTGGACCGGGCACGACGTGCCCGACTTCCCGCCGACCACGGCGCCCGACTACCGGCCCGACGAGGACGCCCGCGGGCCGCAGGCGCTGTCCGGCACCGACCCGTTCATCATGCAGGACGACGGGAAGGCGTGGCTGTTCGTGCCGGCCGGACTGACCGACGGGCCGCTACCGACGCACTACGAGCCGCAGGACTCCCCGTTCGACAACCCGCTCTACCGCCAGCAGCGCAACCCGGCCCGGGAGATCCTGCCGCTCCGGCATCCGGCGAACCGGATGCAGCCCAGCGGCAGCGAACCCGGCGCCGACGTCTTCCCGTACGTGGCGACCACCTACCGGCTGACCGAACATCACACCGCCGGCGGCATGAGCCGCTCGCTGCCGTACCTGGCCGAGCTGCAACCGGAGTTCTTCTGCGAGGTCTCCCCCGAACTCGCCGCCGAACGCGACCTGGAACACCTCGGCTGGGCCACCATCGTCAGCGCCCGAGGCGTGATCGAGGCGCGGGTACTGGTCACCGACCGGATCACGCCGTTGCAGGTCGCGGGCCGCACGATGCACCAGATCGGCCTGCCGTACCACTGGGGGCCGACCGGCTACAGCGCCGGCGACGCCGCGAACGAGCTCACCTCGATGTCGTTGGACCCCAACACGCACATCCAGGAGAGCAAGGCGCTCGCCTGCGACATCCGGGCCGGCCGGCGACCGCGCGGCCCGGCGCGCCTCGCGCTGCTGCACGAGTACCAGCAGCGCGCCGGCATCACCGAGCGGACCGGGATGGAGATCTGAGATGGCTCTCGCCCCACACCACCATCCCGCCGATCCGGCCAGTTCGGTCGGGTATGCCGAGCATCCGCCGCGGATGGGGTTCTTCACCGACACCAGCGTCTGCATCGGCTGCAAGGCGTGCGAGGTCGCCTGCAAGGAGTGGAACGGGGTGCCGGCGGACGCGCTGGACCTGACCGGCATGTCGTACGACAACACCGGCGGGCTGGGGGCCGACAACTGGCGGCACGTGGCGTTCATCGAGCAGCGCCGACCCCTTGGTACCGCGCACACCGGGGTCGGCCACGACGACGTCGACGTGCTGGCGCTCGCCGAGCAGGGGTCGGCCACCCCGCCGGAGCAGGCGTCCGCGACCCCGACCTCCCCGCCCCGCGACGATGCGGCTGCTGGGCCACCGCAGCCGGACGGGCGGACCGAGCTGCGCTGGCTGATGGCCTCCGACGTGTGCAAGCACTGCACCGAGGCGGCCTGCCTGGACGTGTGCCCGACCGGCTCGCTGTTTCGTACCGAGTTCGGCACCGTGGTCGTGCAGGAGGACATCTGCAACGGCTGCGGCTACTGCATTCCGGCCTGCCCGTACGGGGTGATCGACCAGCGCAAGGACGACGGACGGGCCTGGAAGTGCACGATGTGCTACGACCGGCTCGGCGCCGGGATGGAACCCGCCTGCGCCAAGGCCTGCCCCACCGACTCCATCCAGTACGGCCAGCTCGACGAGCTGCGCGAGCGCGCCGACGCGCGCCTGCGCACGCTGCACGACGCCGGTGTCGACGACGCCCGGCTGTACGGCCGGGACCCGCACGACGGGGTGGGCGGCGACGGCGCGTTCTTCCTGCTGCTGGACGAGCCGGAAACCTACGGACTGCCGCCCGATCCGACCGTCACCACCCGGGATCTGCCGTCCATGTGGCGCCGGGTCGGGTTCGCCGCCGGCGCGCTGGCCGCCGCCGCGGTCGCCGCCTTCGTCACCACCCGGAGGAGCCGATGAGCCACCACAGCACCGACGCACCGACCGGCCGGACTCGCCGCCGCCGGCGCGGCGGCGAGCAGCCGATGGTGCCGCGCGCCGAGTTCGGTTCGTACTACGGCAAACCCATCCTGAACCCGCCGGTCTGGGCGGCCGCCGATGTCGGCGGCTACCTGTTCTTCGGCGGCCTCGCCGGCGCCAGCGCCGTGATCGCGGCCGGCGCCCGGCTCACCCAGCGGCCGCGGCTGGCACGGATCAGTTCGGCCGGCGCGGCCGGCGCCGGACTGCTGTCGTTCGCCGCACTCATCCACGATCTGGGCCGGCCGGACCGGTTCCTCAACATGCTGCGGGTACTCAAGCCCACCTCGCCGATGAGCGTGGGTACCTGGGTGCTCGGCCCGTTCGTCCCGCTCGCCGCCGTCGCCGCCGCGTCGTCGCTGACCGGCCGGTTCCGCGGGCTCGGCCGGCTCGCCGGCACCAGCGCCGCGGTACTCGGTCCGGCCGTGTCCGCCTACACCGGCGCGCTGATCGCCAACACCGCGGTACCGGCCTGGCACGACGCCCACCGCGAGCTGCCGTTCGTGTTCACCGCCTCCAGCGCCGCCGCGGCCGGCGGGCTCGGCCTGTTCGCCCCGACCACCGAGTCGGCACCGGCGCGGGTACTGGCCGTCGCCGGCGCCGGCTGCGAGGTGCTCGCGTTCGAGCAGATGCGGCACCGGATGGGCCTGACCGCCGAACCGTACGGCACCGGCCCGGCCGGACGGCTGATCAAGACCGGTACCGCCCTGTCGGTCGCCGGCGCGCTCGGTGCCGTGCTGGGCCGGCGCAGCCGGCTGGCGAGCGCCGCCTCCGGCGCCGCGCTGCTCGCCGCCTCGCTGTGTACCCGCCTCGGCATCTTCCGCGGCGGCGTCGCCTCGGCCGAGGACCCGAAGTACACGGTGATCCCGCAGCGGGAACGGCTGCGCGCCGCCGCCGAGGAAGAGTCGTAGCCAACGGCGGAGCCACCCCACGCAACGAGCCGTCTGCCCGACCCCGCACGACCAGCCGCCTCGATGGCCCCGCGCGGCCGGCCGCCTCGATGGTCTGGCCCGGCCGGCGTACCGGACGCGTCCGGTGTGGACGGTCAGCTCGCGGGCAGCGCCGCCGCCCGGTGCGGCGCCTGCCATCGCCGGGCGGTCGCGGCCGCCGCGGCCAGATGGGCCACTGCCGCCTGGTCGTCGCCGAGGAACCGGGCCAGCTCGCCCAGCGTCTGACTCACCGGGCGGGTCGCCAGCGAGAGGCTGGACACGCCGCCCAGCGGGGTGGCGCGGTAGGGAAGGAGCATCCCGTACATCGCCGCCCCGGCCACCCGATCGTCCAGGGCGATGGCCGCCAGCGCCCGGAACGTCGCGAACAAGGTGAAGAAGCAGTCCCGGCGGATCGGATCGCCCCGGCCCGGCACGTGCCGCGCCTCCTCGATGCGGCCGGAGCTGGCCAGCGCGAAGGCATGCAGATCGCCGAGCAGGCCGGAGCCTGCGTGCAGCCGCTCGACCGCCGCGGCCAACTCGGCGACACGTCCCTGGTCGAGTCGCATCAGCGCCTCGGCGACGTGCTGGTAGATCGCGCCGTGTGGCGAGCCCTGCCGGACCATGCGCTCGCCGGCGGCGGCGTAGCGCCGCGTAGCGTCGTCGACGTCGCCTCGCACGGAGGCGAACATGGCGAGGGCGATCTCGCTGACGTCGATCAGCTCGGGCAGCCGGTACATGCGGGCCAGTTCGAGGTTCTCGCCCACCAGCCGCAGCGCGGTCTCCGGGTCGTCGGCCGCGGCCGCCGCCCGCGCCTGCACGATCCGACCGAAGCACTGGTAGCTGGGCAGATCCCGGGTCTCACCCAGCCGGACGAGCTCGGCGCCCAGCGCGGCCTTGCGCGGCCACTCCAGATCGGCGTCCAGTTCGCGGGAGAGGGTGGCCAGCGTCTGGGCGCGGAGTCCGTCGTCGCCGCACTCCTCGGCCAGCGCCACGGCCCGTTCCGCGGCCGCGCGGGCGTCGGGGTTGCCGTTGTCGGCCCGCTCGACGGCATAGGCGTCCAGCAGCCGGCTGCGTACCGCCGGAGAAAGGTCCGGGCCGGGGCGGTGCAGCAGCCGGGTGAGCAACGCGATCACGGGCTCGTCGCTGGTCGCGTACGGGCGGGTCTGCCACGGGGTCGGTTCGGTCCACGCGGTGAACGCGGCGACGACGAGATCCTCGCGGCCGGCGGCCTCGGCGTGCTCGGTCGCGCGCCGTCGCGTCGCCCGCGCCGCGCCGACCGCGCCGGCCCGGAGCTGCGCCCGCAGCAGCCGGCCGTACAGGGCCGAGCGCTCGTCGGCCCGCCGGTCGCTGTCGGGCAGCCGTTCGAGGTTCGCCAGCGCGCTGGTCAGCAACGTGCAGGCGGTGTCGTACGCGTAGCCGCGCTCGGCCTGCTCCGCCGCCCGGACGCAGTAGTCGACCGCCTTGGCCGCGGTCGCGCTGGCGGCGGCTCCGGCGTAGTGGTGGGCGAGTGCCGGGAGATCGCCGGGGGTCACCCGCTCGATCGCGGCCGCCAGCCTGGCGTGCATGTGGCGCGCGCGCAGCCCGCTGAGGTCGGCGAGCATGGTGTCGCGAACCAGGGAGTGCACGAACCGCACCCGGCCGGGCGCCGGTTCGTCGAGCATGCCCGCGATCAGCCCTGCCTCCAGGGCATCGAGCACTCCGGCCTCATCGGTGTCCGCCGCCTCGACGAGCACCTCGACCTCGGCCTCCCGGCCGGCCACCGCGGCCAGCCGCAGCACCGACACGGCCGCTTCGGGCAGCCGGGCCAGCCGGCGGCGCAGCACGTCCCGGACGCCTTCCGGCACCTCCGACACGGCCACCAGCGCCCCCTCGCTGTTGAGCAGCCGTACGCTCTCCTTGACGTAGAAGGGATTCCCGCCGGTACGTTCGGTCAGAGCCGCCACGGTCGCCGGGGTCACCGGGAACCGGCACCCCGCCTCGACGATCGTCGCCACCGCCGGCTCGGGCAGACCGGCCAGCATCACCCGGCGCGGCGAGCGCCGGGCAAGTTCGGCGAGCGCCTCGGTCA
Organism: Actinocatenispora sera; assembly: GCF_018324685.1. Classification (NCBI taxonomy): domain Bacteria; kingdom Bacillati; phylum Actinomycetota; class Actinomycetes; order Micromonosporales; family Micromonosporaceae; genus Actinocatenispora; species Actinocatenispora sera. Next base: position 6,185,320 of record NZ_AP023354.1, read on the forward strand.
GCCGCCCGTCGGCGTCCTGCGGGCGCAGCGCCCCGACCAGCAGGATTCGCGCGTCAGCGAGTCCGGCAGCCGCCACGGTCAGCAGCCGGACCGTCTCGTCGTCGGCCCAGTGCAGGTCGTCGAGCAGGACGGCGATCGGCCGGCGTCGGGCGGCGGCGGCGAGCCAGTCGACCACCGCGCGGTGCAGCCGGAACCGGCCCGAGAGGCCGTCGGGCGATCGTCGATGGGCCCGGGGCGGCCGATCGTACGGCTCGCCAACGGTCTCCGGGGTCCCGGGCGGGGACGCATCGGGATCCGCGGCCAACAGTGGCGCCAGCGCGGCGGACGCCGCTGCCGGTACCGGTTCGACCCTCGCCAGCTGGGTCAACGCCTCGCCCCACGGCCAGGCCGGCGGCGCCGCCTCGTCCGCGACGCACCGTCCGGCCACCACCAGCCAGCCCGCCTGCGCCAGCGCGCGGGTCAGCTGGGCGAGGAGCTCGGACTTGCCGACTCCGGGCTCCCCGGTGACCAGTGCGACCCGCCCGCTGCCCCTGCCGGCGGCGTCGGCGGCCCGGGTGAGCTCCGTCAGCTCGGCGTCTCGCCCCACGAACACCGCCTGATCCGCGGGCCGGGGCTCGCCAGGTGGCGGCGCAACCGGCTCCGCCGGTGTCGTGGCCCGCACCAGCTCGACCCGCTGCGTGAGGATCGCCGACTCCACCTCGGCCAACGCGGGCCCCGGGTCGAGGCCGAGCTCCTCGGCCAGCATCGACCTGGCACGGCGAACCGTGTCCAACGCGTCGGCCTGCCGGCCACCGCCCCACAGCGCCAGGGCGAGCAGCCGCCACCCCTCCTCCCGCAGCGGTGCCTCGGCGGTGAGAACCTCGGCCTCGGCGATCGCGGCGGCCGGGTCGCCGGCCCGCAGCGCGCAGCTCACCCGCAGCTCGCGGGCGGTGTGGCGCAGGTCGCCCAGGCCCTGTACCGACGTGCGAGTCCACGCCTCGTCGACGAACTCGGCGAAGGCCGGCCCGCGCCACAGGGCGACCGCCTCGTCCAGCAGCGTGCGTGCCGCGATCGGCTGGTCGGCGGCGCGGGCCCGGGCGTCGCGGACCAACCGCTCGAACCGCCACGCATCCACCGCCTCCACCGGTAGCCGCAGCGCGTACCCGGGGGCCGCGCTGACCAGCAGCCGGGCCGGCGTGCGCGGCGCTCGACCCGGCTCGAGCAGCTTCCGCAGGTTCGACACGTAGCTCTGCAGCGACGCGACGGCCCTGGCCGGTGGCTCCCCGGACCACAGGTCCTCGATCATCCGGTCGACCGGAAGCACCTCGCCGCGCGCCGCCACCAGCAGGGCGAGCACGGCACGCTGCCGTTGGCCGCCCAGCGGAACCGGCCGGCCGTCCACCTCGGCCGTGCACGGTCCGAGCACCCCAAGCGAGATCATCTCGCCGGCCAGCGTAACCACAGGCCACGGGAACTGCGCAGGTCACAGCGGTGGCTCGGGTCACGATGCGCGTTCCAAGTCGTCTCCAAGTGCCCCCCGGCACGCTCCCGGTCATGACCACCGCACTCCGGGCGAGCCGGCACGAGACGGTACTGGCCCACCGGGCCTTTCGCCGCGCCTCCGCGCTGCTGGCCGCCCGGATCGCGGCGGTCGAGCCCGGGCAGCCGCGTCGCGCCGCGGCGCTCGCCGGCCGCCTCCGCGCGTACCAGCGTGCCCTGCGCGGCCATCAGGGCTGCCAGGACCGGCTGCTGTGGCCGGTGTTGCTGGCCCGCTGCGACCTCGGCGCCGACCTGGTACTGCGGATGCGGGCGCAGCACGAGCGGCTGGCCGGCACGCTGACCGCGATCGACGTGGCGCTGCCCGGCTGGGTGGCGACCACCGCCGAGGACGACCGCGATCGCCTCGTCGCCGCGCTCGTCGAGCATCACGCGGTCCTGGCCGAGCACGTCGACGAGGAGGACCGGGACCTGCTGCCGCTGGCCGCCGATCACCTGGCAGCGCACGAATGGCAGGCGCTGCGCGCCCAGCTGCTCGCCCGGCTCCGCCGGCCCAGGCTGTTCACCTACCTGGGCATCGTGCTGACCCACGCCGATCGTGCCGAACGCCGGCTGGTCCTTGCCACGCTGCCGCGCCGGGATCGGCTCGGCTGGTACCTCGTCGGGAAGCCCTGGCGGCCCCGGTGGATCCGCCCGTGACCCGTTCCTGCCACCAGACCGGAGATCACGTCCTGAGCACCGGCGGCCGGTCACGCACCGCCCGACCACTCCACCCACGTCATCGAAGGAGAACCAGCCAATGTCTCTTCATGTACCACATTTCGACGAGTCCGTGATCGTCCGTTCCGCGACGGCGGAGGTGATCGGCCACGCTCCGAGCACCGTACGGCTGCTTGCCGACAGCGTTTCCACCGGCGGCGCGCTGTCGGCTCAGCGGGTCACGCTCACCGACGGCGCAAACGGAGCCACCCCGCATCGGCACACCTGGTCGGCCGAGCTGTTCTACGTCCTCGACGGCGCCGCACAACTGCTGTCCGGCGACCGGATCGTCACCGCCGAACGGGGCGATCTGGTGGTGGTACCGCCCGGCGCGGCGCACGCGTTCGCCGCCGCGCCGGGCCGCAACGCCGACCTGTTGATCGTCGTCACGCCGGGCATCGAACGGTTCGAGTACTTCCGGCACCTGGCGCGGGTGGGCCGCGGTGAGCTGCCCCCGGAGAGCCTGCTGGAGGTCCAGGAGCGCTACGACAACCACTTCCTCCACCACGCCGCCTGGGACCAGGAACGGCACCGGCACCAGGAACGGCACCGGCACCAGGGCTGACCGGCACCCCATGACGACGCCGGGCAGCCCGCGCTGCCGGCAGCAAGGAGACCCGAGATGAGCGCCAGACGAGTGTCGATGCGGGCGTCGTACTACGCTGCGCACACCTACATGATCCTCGGAGTGACCGCCGGCCTGTTCTACCGCGAGTTCACCAAGGCCCACCACTTCACCGGCGACACCCAGCTCGCCGTCACCCACACACACCTGCTGACGCTGGGAATGCTGGGCTTCCTGATCGTCCTGGCACTCGACAAGCAGTTCCGGTTGTCGGGCACGACGTTGTACACCTGCTTCTTCTGGCTCTACAACGCCGGCATCGCCGTGAGCGTCACCATGATGGGCGTACACGGCTGCCTGACCGTACTGGGCGACCCCGTTCCGGACGCCGTGCCCATCGTCGCCGGGATCGGTCACATCGTGCTCACCGTCGGGCTCATCCTGCTGTTCGTGCACCTGGGCAAGCGCCTGAAAGCTCCGCTGTCCGAGCGCCCGGCGACGGAGCGCTCGACCGCCGGGACGTGATCACGGACACGGATGGTGATCACCCGGGCCGGCCGAACGCCAGGCAACCGGGAACCGCGGGGAGGCCGCCGAGGCTTTCCACTACGATCTGTTGGTGCCCGATACTGAAACGACGCCGACTTTCGATGACCTTGAGCTGGACGGAAGGATCATCAAGGCACTTCGGGACGTCGGCTACGAGACCCCCTCGAACATCCAGGCAGAGACGATCCCCCTGCTGCTCGCCGGCAGGCACGTCGTCGGCCTGGCCCAGACGGGCACCGGAAAGACGGCGGCGTTCGCGCTGCCGATCCTGTCCCGGATCGACCTGGCCCAGAAGGCGCCCCAGGTGCTGGTCCTGGCGCCGACCCGGGAGCTCGCGCTGCAGGTGTCCGAGGCGTTCGAGCGCTACGCCGCGCACATCAAGGGGCTGCACGTGCTGCCCGTCTACGGCGGTCAGGGGTACGGGGTCCAGCTGTCGGCGTTGCGCCGCGGGGTCCATGTGATCGTCGGCACTCCCGGGCGGGTGATGGACCACCTGGAGAAGGGCACCCTGGACCTCAGCGAGCTGCGCTTCGTGGTGCTCGACGAGGCCGACGAGATGCTCAACATGGGCTTCGCCGAGGACGTCGAGCAGATCCTCGCCGACACCCCCGACGACAAGCAGCTCGCGCTGTTCTCGGCCACCATGCCGGCCCCGATCCGCCGGATGGTCTCCAAGCACGCCCCGGACGCGGTCGAGGTGACGGTCAAGGGCAAGACCACGACGGCGGCCAACGTCCGGCAGCGGTACCTGAAGGTCGCGCACGCGCAGAAGCTGGAGGCGCTGACCCGCATCCTCGAGGTGGAGAACTTCGACGGCCTGATCCTCTTCGCCCGGACCAAGCAGGCCACCGAGGAGCTGGCCGAGCGGCTGCGGGCCCGGGGCTTCTCCGCCGCGGCCATCAACGGCGACATCGCCCAGGCGCAGCGCGAGCGCACCATCAACCAGTTGCGCTCCGGCAAGCTGGACATCCTGGTGGCCACCGACGTCGCCGCGCGCGGCCTGGACGTGGAGCGCATCAGCCACGTCATCAACTACGACCTGCCCACCGACCCCGAGCCGTACGTGCACCGCATCGGCCGGACCGGCCGGGCCGGCCGCAGCGGCGACGCGATCTCGTTCGTCACCCCGCGGGAGAGCCACCTGCGGCGCGCGATCGAGCGCTCGGTCGGGGTCAAGCTCGACGAGATGCGGCTGCCCACCGTCGAGGACGTGAACGCGCAGCGGATCGAGAAGTTCACCGCCGCGATCTCCAACGCGATCCAGGACGCGCAGTTCGCCAACTTCCGCGATCTGGTGCAGGACTACGAGCAGAGCCATGACGTTCCCGCGCTGGACATCGCGGCCGCGCTGGCCGTGCTGGCGCAGGACGGCAAGCCGCTGCTGCTGGAGGAGGTGCCCGAGCCGCCGCAGCCCGAGCGGCACCGGCCCCGCGAGCACCAGCGGATGGCCACCTACCGGATCGCGGTGGGCAAGCGGCACCACGTCGAGCCGCGGATGATCGTCGGCGCGCTCGCGAACGAGGGTGGGCTGGCCCGCTCGGACTTCGGCCGCATCGACATCCGGCCCACCCACAGCCTGGTGGAGCTGCCCGCCGACCTGCCCGCGGCGACCTTCGAGCGGCTCGCCGACACCAGGATCTCCGGCATGCTGATCGATCTGCGTCCGGACCGCGGATCCGGGTACGGTGGGGCCCGGCGCCGCCCGACCGGCAGCAAGCCGACCGGTGGCAGGCCGGCGAGCCCCCGGGCCGAGTTCGACGCCGACGGGCGGCCCCGGAAACCGCGGCACAAGAAGCGCGACCACTGACCCACGCCGTCGACCAGACCCTAGTAGTAGATGCTGCTGACCCCGGGCGGGGCGGTGCTGACGTCGACGGAGTTCGCGCGTACCCGCAGGGCGCACAGCAGCACCGGTTGACCGGCGTCGTTGAGCTGCCAACCGGTCAGCAGCCACCAGCGGCGCCGTTCCACCGGTACCCCGGCGAGGCGATCGTCGTCGGCGGGCTCGACCGGGCGGCTCAACTGCAGCCGTACGGTTCGCGCAAGCTGGCCGGGGCACATCTGCGGTTCGACCGTGACGATGTCCCCGGGCTGCGGTAAGCGACCGCCGGACGCCTGCTCGGTCGGGCGGCCGGCGTCGCGTCGCGGATTCGGCCTCACCTGCTGGGAGTACCCGAATTCCCGCAGGTCATGCCCACGATGCGCGGCTGACCGGCGCCCGCGAGGGGCACGATGACGCGGGGTCCGACGGCTCCGCTGTCCGCCGGTGCGCGTTCCGGGCGACTTGTGACCTCGTTTCGTGCGATAGGACCGGCAACAGTTGGGTACGAGACGCCCAGCCGCGGAGTCGAAACCACCGTGCTTCGTGGTGAGTCGGGACGGTGCCGCACGGCCGGCGGGCCGCCCCGGCGGCGCCGCGGCCAGGCAACGGTTGGTCGAGCTCGCCTGCGAGTGGATGCCCGGCTGCGACTGGGCCGCGACCAGCCGGCAGATCGGTTCGGCGATCGGCATCCTGATGTCGGCGTACACGATCACCAACGAGCAGGCGTTCCGGCTGCTGCGCGCCACCAGCCAGAACCTCAACCGCAAGCTGCGCGACGTGGCCCGCGACGTCACCGACCCCGGCGAGCTGCCCGCGCAGGGCTGAGCCTCACCACGCCACCAGCGCGGCGAGCGCCGCGGTGCCGAGAAACAGCCAGGCGACGTAGTCGCCGACATGGCCGGAGTGCAGCCGGTGCAGCCCGACCAGTACCGGACCCAGCGGATGCAGCATGCGGCGCAGCCGTGCCGGCAGCCGCGCCAGTGCGAGCAGTGCCACCCCCACCGCCAGTACCGCCGAGAGCAGGCCGAGCAGCACGCCGGACACCGACCAGTACGCGTCGGGCACCTCGGCGAGCGGCCACAGCGCGCCGTGCAGCACCTCGTCGCGGTAGCCGAGCGTGTCGACCGTGGCGGCGGCGGCGCGACCGCAGGCGCGGGCGAGACCGGGCACCGTTCCCACGACAAGCCCGCCGCCGAGCAGCAGGCAGGTGGCCACGAGCATGGTGACCGGGGTGCCGCGCACCGGGCCGGTGGTCTCCGACTCCTCGCTGCGCCCGGTGGTCTCCTCGTCGCCGCCGCCGGGTGGCCGGCCGAGGCCGGCGAAGATGCGCAGCCCGCTGCGCAGCACCGCGCCACCGGTCAACGCCGACACCGCGACGAACAGCCAGACCAGCCACGGATGCCCGGCACCGGCGGCCTCCTCGGTGAGCGCCTTGCCCAGTCCCGGCCCGAACGGCGGTACCCCGGCCAGCGCGAGCCCCGCCAGCAGGTACAGCCAGCCGACCGGGCTGCGCAGCCCGGCCCGGCCGTGCAGGTACGCCTCGTCCACGCTGCGGTACCGGTTGAGCAGGATGCCGGCGAGCAGGAACAGCGCCGCCTTCACGCCCGAGTGGCCGAGCACGTAGACGGCGGTACCGGCGAGGCCGTCGGCGTCGAGGGTGGCGACGCCGACCAGGAACAGCCCCAGGTGCGCGACGGTGGAGTAGGCGAGCAGCCGCTTGAGGTGGCGCTGGCTGACGCACATCACCGCACCGAGCAGCGCGGTCAACACGCCGAAGACCAGCAGCGCGCGGCCGATCGTGGCGGCCGGCAGCGCCGTGGCGAACACCACCCAGTAGATGCGCGTCACCGCGTACACCCCGAGTTCGACCATCACGCCGGAGAACAGCACGCACACCGGGGTCGGCGCCACCGCGTGCGCGTCGGCGAGCCAGAAGTGCATCGGAACCACCGCGGCCTTGACCAGGAATCCGCAGCACGCCAGGCAGAACGCGGCGACCAGTACCGGATCTGGCCTGGCTGCGCCGATCGCGGCGCCGAGCTGGGCGAGCCCGAGCTGCCCGTACCGGGCGTACAGCACGCCGATGCCCATCAGGGTCAGGTAGGCGCCCAGCGAGTTGACCACCCCGAAGGTCAGCCCGCCCTGTACCGACTCCGGTTCCTCGATGCGCATCCCGGTCAGCGCGTAGGCGACCGCGCCCATCAGTTCGAAGAACACGAACAGCGTGAACAGGTCGCCGGCGCAGGCGAACGCGACCATCGCGGCCAGGAACAGCAGCATCAGCACGTGGTAGTGCTCGCCGGCGTCGGACAGGTAGCGCCAGCCGTACAGCAGGGCGCAGCCGGTGAGCACCGCGGCCAGGCAGGCGACGCCGGCGCCGAGCGGGTCGACCACCAGCACGATGCCCACGCTGTACCCACGGTGCGGGGTGAAGCCGCCCATCCACTCGACGATCCGCCCGCCGCCCGCCGCCGCGGCGAGCAGCCCGGTGCACGCGGCGACGGTCGCGGCCGTCGCCACGCAGATCAGGTCGGTGACGATCCGGGGCAGCCAGCGGCGAAACGCGAGCACCACGCAGCCGACCAGCACCGGCAGCACGAACGACAGCGGTACCAGCGCGCGCATCTCAGCCCTTCAGCGCGCGCAGCTCGTCGGGATCGACCGTGCCGTGCCGCTTCTGGATCTGTACCGCGAGGGCCAGCAGCAGCGCCGTCACGGTCGCCGACACCACGATGTCGGTCAGCGTCATCGCCTGTACCACCGGATCGACCACGGCGCGGTGCGTCTCGGTGCGGGTGCTGAACACCGGCGCCACCGCGGTCCACTGGAAACCGACCGCGAGCAGGAAGACGTACGTGCCGGCCTGCGCCACCGACAGCGACACGACGGTGTGCACCAGGTGATGGCTGCGCACGATCCCGGCCGCGCCGACCAGCACCAGCCAGCCGCCCACCGCGTACGCGAAGACCTGCATCACTCCTCCCCCGAGTACCGCAGCGCCTGCTCCAGGAACTGCGCCAGCAGCACGACGACGCCGCCGCCGACCGCGACGCCGACGGCCAGGCTCAACACCGGTACCGTGCCGGCCGAGGCGAGCGACGCGAACCGCCCGTACGGCAGGACGTTGGCCAGGAACGCGCCACCGGCCGCGAGCCCGGCGAGGCCGAGCGTGGCGAACGTCGCGACCCCGACCGACTCGGCGAACTGGTAGCCGGTCAGCGGCCGGATCCGCTGCAGCGCCGGATATCGCCCGCCGAGGAACAGCAGGTGCAGCCCGGTGGCGAGAACCACCCCGCCCTGGAAGCCGCCGCCCGGGCTCAGCTGCCCGTGCGCGATCACGTCCAGCCCGACCAGCACCGTGACCGGCAGCATCACCGTGCACAGCAGGACCACCGAATCGGGTACGGCGCGGGCCTCCGGATCGGGCGCGGGCCGCTCGCCCTCCCGCCGGGACGGCCGCAGCAGCGCGGCGGCGCCCACCACCGAACCGAGCAGGATCAGTTCCTCGCCGAACGTGTCCAGCGCGCGCTGGTCGAAGTTGATCGAGGACACCACGTTCGCGGTGTGGTGCGCGAGCGCGGCGCGCACCGCGCGGTCCCGGTACGGGTGGGAGTCGCCGCCGAAGCCGGGCAGCCCGGCGAGCGCCAGCGCGAACAGCACCGCGAGCCCGGCGGCGCCGAGCCCGAACACCAGGTACCGCAGGCGCCGGTTCATCCGCACCGCCGGCAGGTGCCGGCAGCCGGGCTCATCGGCGGTCCCGGCGGATCGTACGGACCGCCAGCAGCACCATCAGCGGCATGACTGCGGCGCCGACGGCAACCTGGGACAGCGCCACGTCCGGCGCCTGCAGTACCAGGAACAGCACCGCGAGTAGCACCCCGAACACCGACAGGGTCACCGCCTGCCGGATCGGGTCGTGCGTGACCACCACCGCGAGCCCGCCGATCGCGACCAGCGCCAAGGCGACAACCACCACCGCAGCGCTCATCGGCGTTCCTCCGCGAGCAGTTCGTCACGCCGCAGCCGGGACCGGGCGATCGCGGTGGTCAGGGCCGGCCCGGTGACCGCCTGCACCGCCACCGTCAACAGGATCAGCGCGCTGGACAGGTGGGTACCCGTCGCCACCGCCAACCCGATGCCGACCAGCGGGATGCCCACCACGGAGGCGGGCGAGAGCAGGTGCAGCCGGTTCAGCGTGTCGCGAAACAGCAGTGCCGCCCACCCGGCACCCACGACGAACAGCACGCCGATGCCGACCAGTACGCCGCCGATCCAGCCGGTCACCGGTCGCTCCGGCCCAGTAGCCGGGTGAACACCAGCGTCCCGGCCAGCGACAGCAACGCGAGCACCAGCGGCAGGATCAGGTAGCTCGACCGGTCGTACGCGTAGGCGAAGACCAGCATGAAGCCCACCGCCGTGGCGCTGGTCAGCTGCAACCCCACGAGCCGGTCGACGCCGTCGCCGCGCGAGCCGAGGTACAGCGCCGGCGGCAGGCCGCCGACGAGCAGGATCAGCGCGGCCAGCAGCCACCCGTTCACGACAGGACCTCCTCGTCCAGCCGTGGCCAGCCGCGCACCACCGTGTGCAGTAGCACCGGACGCTGCGCGTCGCCCGACCAGTCCACCAGGTACGAGCCCGGAGCGGCCGACAGCACCGCGCCGCCCACCGCACGATGCCCGTCTGCCCGAGCCCCGCTGCCGATCTCGGGCTGCTCCAGCCGGCGCAGACCGGGGCCGCGCTCCCGGCGCTCGCGCCGTACCAACGTCAGCAGCAGGGCGCTCTCGGTCAGCGCGGCCAGCGGCACCAGAGCCAACCAGCGCAGCCACCGCGGGTCGAACGACCATCGCCGGCGCAACGCCCGGTGCGCGGCGACCGCGGTACCGGTGGCGATCACGGCGCCGACCGCACCCACCGCCAGCTCCACCGGGGCCAGGGTGGCGAGCGTGGCGAGCCAGCACGCCATCAGGACGACCCACCACGCCAACACCCGCATCACCTCTCGGACGCTAAGCCAATCCGTACCGCACCGGACCGGAACGCCGATTCCCGACCGACCTGGCCGTGCGTGCGTCCATCCGCGCAGCCGTCCACCGGTACGCACCGACACGAGTCCTGCGCGTCTTACCCGCCTCGCCGGTACCTATTCCTCCGTGCTGGCGGTCCGGTCGTGCATACCTCGCCCGCGCATCGGGTATCCCGTTGTCGAGGAGGTGCCCGATGAGTGTCGGTGTTGGCATCCTGCTGCTGGTGATCGGCGCGATCTTCACGTTCGCGATCGACGTCGATCTACATTGGCTCAACGTCACCGCGATCGGCGCGATCCTGATGCTGGCCGGCGTGGCCGAACTGGTGATCACCCTGCTGGTGTGGAACCGGCGACGCCACCGGACGGCGGTCACCCAGCGCGAGGTGTACCGCGGGGGCGAGCCCACCGTCGTCACCGAGCGCCGTTCGGTCAACGACGCGGATCCCGGCCAGCGCGGCCCCGGCGGCAGCGTCCGCGCTCCCGGCCCGGAACACCGCGCCTGACCCGCCGGGGCCCGCTCTCCCGGACCCACGCCGTATCGGCGAACGGCGGGCCGGACCCGGAGGCGGCAGACTGGGTCGCATGGACGACGCAGGCACGCCGCACTGTGCGATGGTGGTCAACCCCGTCAAGGTCGACGCCGGCCAGGTGCGCGCCGAGGTGACGCGGGTGCTGGCGGCGGCCGGCTGGTCCGAGCCGGACTGGTACGAGACGACCGCCGAGGAGCCGGGCGCCGGCCTCGTCGAGCAGGCGGTACGGGCCGGCGCCCGGCTGGTGTTCGTCTGCGGTGGCGACGGTACGGTGCGCTCCTGCGCCGGCGCGCTGGCGGGCAGCGACGTGCCCATGGCCGTGCTGCCCGGCGGGACCGGCAACCTGTTGGCCGCGAACCTCGGCATACCCACGGACACCACGGCCGCCGCGCGGCTGGCCGTCGACGGCGGCCGGCGGCGCATCGACGTCGGCGAGGTGGACGGCGAGGTGTTCACGGTGATGGCGGGCATGGGTTTCGACGCGCACATGCTCGGCGCCACGCCCGAGCCGTTGAAGGCGCGGCTCGGCTGGTTCGCCTACCTGCTGGGCGGGGCGCGGCGGCTGCGCGACCGGCCGATGCGGGTCACCGTCGCACTGGACGACCGCACGCCGCTTCGCCGCCGGGCCCGGTCGGTCCTGGTCGCGAACGTCGGACGGCTGCAGGGCGGGCTGGACCTGCTGCCGGACGCGCAGCCCGACGACGGCGCCTTCGACGTCGCGGTGGTGACCCCGCGGTCGCTGGCCGACTGGGCCCGGCTCGGTGCCGCGCTGCTGCTGCGGATGGACCGCCCGCCGCGGATGGAGGTACACCGCTGCCGAGCGGTCACCGTCCGCAGCGTCGGCCACCAGGCGCGGGAGCTCGATGGCGACGTGATCGACTCCTCGGCGCGGCTGCGCGCCACCCTGCGACCGCGGTCCCTGACCGTGTGCGTACCGGCAGAACTGGGGTGACGGTGGCCGTTCGCACCGGTCGGTGCAGGCAGGTCGGGTCGGCCTTGCCTGACACCGGTGTCACGGGCGCAGAATACGGGCATGGTCTTCACCCAGGCAGAACTGGACTACCTGGCCGGGCAGCGGCTTGGCCGGCTGGCCACGGTGTCCCCCGACGGTCAGGTACAGAACAATCCGGTGGGCTTCTTCGTGGACGCCGAGGCCGGCACGATCACGATCGGCGGGCACGCGCTCGGCGCCTCCAAGAAGTTCCGGAACATCCAGCGCGGCAGCACCGTGTCGTTCGTCGTCGACGACCTGGTCTCGGTCGACCCGTGGTCGGTGCGCGGCATCGAGATCCGGGGATCGGCGGTCGCGCTGACCGACCACGAGCCCCCGCTGCCGTACTTCTCCCGGGAGATCATCGTGATCACGCCGCGCCGGATCATCGCCTGGGGGTTGGACGGCGGCCGGTCGAGCCGCACGGTGTGACCGCCCGGCGGGCCCGGCACCCGCCCGGGGCCCGGGTGCCGGGCGGGGTCAGGCTCGCACCAGGCGCAGCGCGGGCGGGCCGGGCTCGCAGCAGGCGCCGCGCGGGCGGGTCAGGCTCGCAGCAGCCGCAGCGACGGGGGAAGCAGCGGTGTCGCGGCCCAGTGGGCGTCGAACGTCCCGGCGTCGACGTCGGCGGTCACCGACAGCCGGTGCGGCGCGTGCAGGAACAGCAGGTCGACCGCGAGGTGCGTCCCGTCGGCCCAGCCGCCGCTGACCGCCACCGGTACCGGCTCGTCGACCACGGTCCAGCGGCCCGGCACCAACGGCAGCCGTAGCTCGGTGCCCGGCTCGCGCAGCACGATCTCGCCGTCGCGTACCACCACCTCGGTCAGTGGGCTCGCACCGGCGCCGGCGGGCGACAGCGACCAGGTCCCGGGACGCGGATCGCCGCCCGGTACCGGCGGCAGCGCGAGGTTGCCGAGTCGCGCGGCGAGTGCCGCGTCGTCGGCGGCCGAGCCACGCGTGCCGAACGCGGGCAGCAGGTGGCGCCAGACCAGGTCGAGCACCGCCTGCATCTCGACCGTCGCCCCGGTGTACGCCACGACCGCGTCCTGCTCGGGCAACACCAGGCAGAACTGCCCGAACGCGCCATCGCCGCGGAAGCCGTGCCGCGACATCCAGAACTGGAACCCGTACCCCTGGGCCCAGTCCGGGTTCTGCTCGCCGGTCGTCGGGATCTGCGGCCGGGTCGCCGCCGCCACCCAGTCCTCGGACAGGATCCGGCGGCCCTGCCACACCCCGCGCCGCAGGTACAGCTCACCGAGCCGGGCGATCGCGTCGGTGGTGAGGAACAGGCCGATGAACCCGAGGTCGCGGCCCGCCGCGTCCTGCTGCCAGGTCGCCGCGTCGATCCCGAGCGGGTCGAACAGCCGCGGCCGCAGGTACCCGGCGAGCGTCGTGCCGGTGAGCCGTTGCAGGATCGCTCCCAGCGTGTACGTGGCCGGCTGGTTGTAGGCGAACACGGTGCCGGGTTCACGGTCGGGCGCCAGCCGGAGGAACGCGCGCACCGGGTCGCCCGGATCGGACTCCACCTCGTCCCAGGTGTCGCGGGTGTGGCCGGTGCTCATCGAGGCCAGGTGGCGTACCCGCATCGCCCGGGTCCCCGGGTCGGTCGCCAGCTCGCGGTACTCGGGAAAGAAGTCGACGACCCGGTCGTCGAGCCGCAGCAGCCCCTCGTCGAGCGCCAGCCCCAGCGCGGTCGAGGCGAAACTCTTGCTCAGCGAGTACAGCATGTGCGGCCGATCGGCCCGGTACGGTGCCCACCAACCGGCGGCCACCTGGTGTCCGTGCCGCAGCACCAGCAGGCTGTGCGGCTCGATGTTCGGCGCCGCCTCGACGGCGTCGAGGAACGCGGAGACGCCGCGGGAGTCCACGTCGTGGTCGGCCGGCGTGCCGGCGGGCAGGGTATGGGTCATACCGGCGGCAACGTCACGCGAGGACGGATGATTCCGGCGCACGACCCGCGCGCCGGCGGGCCGCCGCTCGGCGCAGGCGGCCAGGTGCGGACCGCAGGCATCATGACGCCATGACGAACACAGCCCGCCGCATGTTCGAGCTCCTGGAGCCGATCTGCATGGTCACCTTCGCGGCCGACGAGTGCAACGAGGAGCTCGCCGCGCTCGGCCACCGCACCTACTGGGACGGCTACTTCGCCAGCCGCGCCGCGCCGCTGGGGCGGGTACCGGCGGAGGTCGTGCACGCGGCCTTCTACAACTTCGCCGAGGGTGAGGCCGCGCGGCACATCCCCAGCGCGTGGGAGAAGATCCCGCCCGAGGCGTCGGTCGCCGCCCGGCAACGGGGCAGCGCGGCGTCCCTGCGGCGCATCCTCGGCGACGAGACCGCCGATTCACCCGGCCTGGCCCGGGTCGCCGATCTGACCACCAAGGCCGCCACGAGCGCGCCCCTCGAGGGCCGGATGATGTACGCCGGGATGCGCACCCTGCCGATACCCGGCGACCCGGTCACCCGGCTGTGGCACGCCGCGACGATGCTGCGCGAGCACCGCGGCGACGGCCACATCGCCGCCCTGCTCGGCGAGCGCATCGGCGGGACCGAGGCGCACGTGCTGTCCGCGCTGGACATGGGCATCCACCCGGCGGAGTCGTTCGGCCGCATCCACCACCTGCCGAAGCCGCGGCTCGCCGCGATCATGGCCGGGCTGCGCGAGCGCGGCCTGGTCGACGCCGAGGGCCGGTTCACCGACGCCGGCCGCGACACCAAGCGGCGCATCGAGGCACGCACCGACGTACTCGCCGAGGTGCCATACGAGGCGCTCTCGGCCGGGGAGCTCGCCGAGCTGGTCGCCGGCCTCGAACCGATCACCGCCGTCCTCGTGGCCGCCGAATCGCGCTGACGCCCGGGCCGTACGGCGAGGCCGCGCGATCGGCCGCCGCGCACGATCCGGCCGGGCCCGCCACGCGTGGTGGGCCCGGCCGGAATATCCGGTGGTACGGGGCCGGGACCGGCCCTACGCTGACGGCGACCGCGAGAACCGGCGTAGCGACAGAGGAGTCCCACCGATGCGAGCAGCGCACGCGAACCTTCGCCTCACTCATCGGACTTCTCTCGCCCTGAGGATCTCGCGTGCCGTCAGCATCCACCCGCTTTCTCAACCTGGGCATTCTGGCCCACGTCGACGCCGGTAAGACCACCCTCACCGAACGGCTGCTGCACCTGGCCGGGGCCATCGACGAACCGGGCTCGGTCGACTCGGGTACCACGCACACCGACGACCTCGCGCTGGAGCGCCAGCGCGGCATCACCATCAGATCCGCGGTGGTGTCGTTCGGCTGGCGCGGCCGGCGCATCAACGTCGTCGACACCCCCGGCCACCCGGACTTCATCGCCGAGGTCGAGCGCGTCCTCGGCATCCTCGACGGCGCGATCCTGGTGCTGTCCGCGGTCGAAGGTGTGCAACCGCAGACCCGGATCCTGATGCGGGCCCTGCAGCGGCTGCACGTGCCGACGCTGCTGTTCGTCAACAAGATCGACCGGGTGGGCGCCGACCTCGACCGGGTGGTGGACGCCATCCGCTCCCGCCTGACTCCCGACGTTCTCGTGATGGGCGGCGTGCGGCGCACGGGCTCTCGCTCCGCCGGCTTCCAGCCGTACCGGGGGGAGGATCCGGCGTTCGCGGAGCGCGCCACGACCACGCTGGCCGAGCACGACGACGGCGTGCTCCGGGCGTACCTGGACGGCGCCGCGGTCCCCGCCGGCGACCTGCGCGCCGACATCGCCGCGCAGACCCGGGCCGGGTTGCTGCACCCGGTCTTCGCCGGATCGGCCGCGACCGGGGCCGGGGTCGGCGAGATCCTGGCGGCGCTGCCGACGTTGCTGCCCACCGCGACCGGCTCGGCGGACGACGCCGTCTCGGCCCGGGTGTTCAAGGTGGAGCGCGGGCCGGGCGGCGACAAGATCGCCTACCTGCGGGTCTCGGACGGCACGGTACGGCCCCGGCAACGGCTGGAACTCCCCGGCGGGCGAAGCGGCAAGGCGGCCTCGGTGCAGACCTACGGCGACGGCGGCTGGACGTCGGTCGACCGCCTCGGGCCCGGCGCGATCGGCCGGGTCCGCGGCCTGTCGGCGGTCCGGGTCGGCGACGCCGTCGGCGAGCGGCAGGATCCCGGCGAACCCCACTTCCCGCCGCCGACGCTTTCGGCAGCGGTGGACACCGTCCGGCCCGAGGACGGCCCGGCGCTGCGAACCGCGCTGACCCAGCTCGCCGACCAGGACCCGCTGATCAACGTCCACCTCGACGCCGCCGGGAAGCCCACCGTGTCGCTGTACGGGCGGGTCCAGCAGGAGGTGCTGGAGGCGACGCTCGCCGACGAGTACGGCGTCGAGGCGCGGTTCGCGGACGCGGCGGTGCTGCACATCGAGCGCCCGCGTGGCGTCGGCACCGCGGTCGAGCGGCTCAACACGCCGGGCAACCCGTACCAGGCGACGATCGGGCTGCGGATCGAGCCGGCCGCGCCCGGCAGCGGGGTCCGGTTCGCCGTCGCCGCGCCCGCCCGCGACATGCCGCTGTACCTCTACGGCGACGTGACCCGGTTCGCCGCAACGATCGAGCAGCACGTCCGGGAGGCCCTCGCGTACGGGCTGGCCGGCTGGCCGGTCACCGACTGCGTGGTCACCCTGGTCGAGGCCGGCTACAGCGTGGCCGACGGCCCGCCGTCGAAACGCGGCCCCACCAGTACGGCCCGGGACTACCGCAAGGTCGCGCCGGTGGTGTGCCGCCAGGCGCTGCGCCGTGCCGGCACCCAGGTGTGCGAACCGGTACTGCGGGTCTCGCTGGAGGTACCCGACGCCGATGTCGCCGCCGTCCAGACGGTGCTGGGCCGGATGGGTGCCGGGCTGACCGGCCAGTGGCCGGCGGGGCCGATGGCGCGCATCGATGCCCGGCTGGTGGCGGCTCGGCTGCACGCCCTGCAGCACCAGCTGCCCGATCTGACCGGCGGGGAGGGCCTGTTGGAGTACCGGTTCGACGACTACCGGCCGGTGCACGGCCGCCCGCCCCGGCGGGCGGCCCCCGGCGGAGCACCGACCGCGGAGTCGCTGACCTGACCGACGAGCACGCAGCGCGCGACGCGCGGCCCCGTGCGGGGTCCGACCGGGCCGCGGGCAGGACGCTCGGCCGCGACGATGCCCGAGCCGCCCGCGGCCTGGTCACCCGCGCTCAGGCCCGCGGTACGTCGCGGTGGCGGAAGGCGGCGAAGCCGAGCAGCAGCAGCGCGACGGCGACGAGCGACAGGACGGCCAGGCCGCCGGGTTCGGCGGTGCCGAGCGGCGGGTTCCCGACGTGGGTGGTGGGGGCAAGGTCGAGCACCCACTGCGCGAGTTTCAGGCCGGGTCCGAGGAAGGCGATGAAGGTCGCCACCGCGTACGCCGCCCAGCCGAGCCCGAAGCCGCGCGGCCACAGGCCGAACAGCGCGAGCGCGACGCCGCCGAGCACCAGCTCGGCCGGCAGGTACGCCAGCCCGGAGCGGATGATCGCGCCGAACTCGTCGGCATCGCCGACCGACCACGCGGTCGTCGACGCCAGGACCAGTGACGATCCGACGACGATGACCACCAGCCCGGCCGCCACCACCACGGCGTGGGCGCCCAGCCAGCGCAGCCGGGGCAGCGTACCGGCGAGCCGGGTCTCCACCCGGCCGGCGGCCTCCTCGGCGCGCAGCGTGCCGATCGCCTGGACGAGGTAGCCCGCGCCGATGACCGCCAGGTACAGCTGGGTACCGGCGACGAAGCCGTGCACCGGCCGGGCACCGCTCATCCCCATGGCCGCGGCGAGCCCGGGGTTGCCGGCGATCGCGCCGAGAAGCTGCTGCGCCAGCGCGCCCATCATCCCGGTCAGCAGGACCCCGCCGGCCAACCAGCCGAGCGTCGCGGGGGCGTGTACCCACGTCGCGAAGCCGATCGGCCGCCGGCGAAGCCGGCTCGCGCGGGCCGGGCCGGGGCCGCCCCGCAGCAGGGCGCTGCCCAGGTCGCGCCGGGTCGAGCGCCACAGCGCCGCACCGCCCGCGACCAGCCCGGTAGCGACCGGCAGGGCCAGCACCCACCAGCGCCGGTCGGCGAACGGTGCCGCCTTCTCGACCCAGCCCAGCGGGGACAGCCAGGTCAGCCAGCCCGCGGTCGTGTCGCCGACGCCGCGCAACACGTACGCCACGGCGAGCACGATCAGGCTGCCGGCGTACACACCGCGCGCGTGCAGGACCAGCTGCGCCAGCAGCGCGGCGACGCCGGCGAACGCGAAGGCGAGCGCGCCGAGGGCCACGCTGTAGAGGACCGCGGCACCCGCCGGGACCCCGGCGATTGTCAGCCCGGCGGCGAACAGTACCGCGGTGGCGAGGATCGCCGCGGTCGCGACGGCGAGCGCCGCGAGCACCGGCTGGTGCCGGGCGATCCGGCCGGCGAGGACCGTCTCCAGCCGGCCCGACTCCTCCTCCCGGCGGGTCGACCCGGCGACCAGCGCGATGCCCAGCAACGGAAGCAGGAACGAGGCGAGGAAACCGAACTCGTCCTGGATCACCCCGCCCAGGCTGTCGATGCCCGCCACGTGGCCGTTGATCGCGGCCAGCGCGCTGCCGGCGGTGACCGCCTCGGCGTAGCTGTGGATCTTGGCGGGCGTGTCGTACAGGTTGGCTATCGACGCGGCCGTCCCGATCATGCTCGCGGCGAGGGCGATCACCCAGACCAGGATGCCGCGGCGGCGGGTGCGCCAGACGATGCCGAGCATGGTGGTCAGGCCGGGCCGGCGGACGGCTCCGGACGCTGCGTACCCCGGCCCGCTCATCGGGTGGCTCCGGCCGGCGCCTCGCCCGGCTCCCGAGCGTCGAGCGCATCCCCGTAGTTGCGCAGGAACAGCGCATCGAGGCTCGGCGGGGTGACGGTCAGGGTGTGTATCCGCGCCGAGTGCAACCGGCCGATCACCGCGTCCAGATGCTCGGCGTCGACGGTGAACCGGAGGTCCACCTGCCCGTCCCGGCTCTCGCCGGCCCATTCGGCGACCCCCTCGGCACCGGCCAGCCCCTCGGGTGTCGCGACGGTGACCGCGTGCACCGACGTCCGGGTGTGGCGGCGCAGTTCGGCGAGGCTGCCGGTGGTGACCGTCCGGCCGTGGCGAACGATGCTCACCCGGTCGGCCAGCGCCTCCACCTCGTCGAGCAGGTGGCTGGAGAGCAGGATCGTGGCGCCGTCGTCCCGCCGCTCCCGCACGCACTGCTGGAACGCCTGCTCCATCAGCGGATCGAGCCCGGACGTGGGTTCGTCCAGGACGAGCAGGTCGGCCTCGGCGGCCAGCGCCGCGACCAGCGCGACCTTCTGCCGGTTGCCCTTGGAGTAGTCCCGGATCCGTTTGCTCGGATCCAGGTCGAAGCGCTCGATCAGGTGTCGCCGCCGGGTCTGGTCGACCCCGCCGTGGGTCGCGCCGAGCACGTCGATGCACTGACCGCCGGTCAGGCCGGGCCACAGGGCCACGTCCCCGGCGACGTACGCGAGGCGGCCGTGCAGCGTGGCCGCACGGCGCCAGGGGTCGGCACCGAACAGTTCGACGTGCCCACCGGTGGCCCGGATCAGCCCGAGCAGGATGCGGATGGTGGTGGACTTGCCCGCCCCGTTGGGCCCGAGGAAGCCGTGCACCTCCCCCGGCCGTACGGACAGGTCGAGCCCGTCGAGGGCACGGACCTTGCCGAAGGACTTGGTGAGGTTGCGGATGTCGATGACGGGTGCGCTCGGCGCGCTCACGAGGACTCCTCCCCGGGCGCGACGAACACGCCCCTGGTGTAGACGGCGGTGACCTCTCTGGTCCAGCGCGCGATGCCGTCCGGGGTGAGCGGGTCGACCCCGATCGCGGCGGCGATCTGGTTGCGCAGCAGCACCAGAGCCAGGTCGTTGACCAGCAGAAACGTGGCAAGAATCGCGGGATCCTGGGCGGAACGGACCGCGCCCAGCGCGGTCATCGCGTCGAGCATCCGGCGGGTGAGGGCGACCCAGCGACCGAACAGCGCCGCGCCGGCCGGGTCGCCGACGAGCAGCAACCGGCGCAGGTAGGCGGGCAGCGGGGAGCCGTGCGGGAAGGCCCGCGCGAACATCTCGGCGACCGAGACCCAGTTGTCCCCGGTCACCGCCTCGGTCAGGTCCTTCTCGTCCATCGCGAACAGCGAGTCGAAGGCCTGCCCGGCATGATCGTCGACGGCCGCGCGCAGCCCCTCCTTGCTCCCGAAGTGGTGCACCACGAGCGCGGGTGACACCCCGGCCGCTGCCGCGATCTCCCGCACCGTGACGGCGTCGTGGCCGCGTTCGGCGAACAGGCGCAGCGCGGCGTTGCGAATGTTCGCCTTGGCGGTGAGGTCACCTTCGCCGACGATTGAACTCATGTTCAGCATATTAAACGCTTGTACAGTTGCCCGCAAGGGCGGCCCGCCGCTCGGACCACGTCGAGGTGGCACCCCGCCGGCCGCCGGCCAAATCAGTCGAGGTGGCGTGCGGGGGCTGCCGCTCAGAGCACGTCGAGGGTGGCGTGCCGGCGGCTGCCGCGCTCGAACAGGGCCAGCAGCCCGATCGCGAGCAGCGCGTAGCCGGCGGCGAGGCCGAGCTCGGCGCCCAGCGGCGCCACCAGCCGCGCCAGCGGTGCGCCGTCGGCGGCCGCACGGGCAGCGGTCGCCGCGTGCCGCAGCGGCAGCAGCGCACCGGCCGACCGCAGCACCGGCGGCAGCGCCGCCGGTGCCACGTTGACCCCACTGACCAGCAACAGCACCGCATCCGCGACGTTGGACACCAGCCACACGTCGCGGAACCGCAGCCCGATCGAGCCGAGCGTCAGCCCGAAGAACGAGCAGGACAGGGCGCCGACGCAGATCGCCAACGCCAGGCCCGGCAACGACCGGACCCCGATCGGAATCCGCAGCAGCAGCGCGCCGACCGTCAACGTGAACGCCGAGATCAACACCCCGTTCAGCGCGTACGGCAGGGCCCGGCCACCGAAGACCGCGGCGCGGCGCAGTGGGGACAGCAGCAGCGGGCCGAGCGTGCCGTACCGGCGTTCGTTGGCCACCGCCATGGTGCCGCCGTACACGCAGGCCAGCGCCGCGCTCAGTACGGCGTTGCCGACGAGGTAACCGAGGTCGTCGCCGACGTGCAGGGTACGGCCGAGGTAGACGAAGAACAGCAGCTGGAAGACCGGTGACACGAGCAGGGTACCGACGAACATGGCCGGCGTGGTCCAGTTGAACAGGGCACGGTAGGCGATCGCGCCGCCCACGGTGAGCAGTCGGAGAGTGCGCATGGTTCCTCACTGGGCGACCGCGGGGCCGCCAGGTGTCTGTTGTGGACAGTCGGACGCCGGCCTGACCGCCGGCCGGCACGATCAGGTCAGCGCGAGGGTCGCGGTGACCCGGGCCCGCCGCTCGACGAAGCGCAGCGCGATCGCGCCCAGCACCAACGCGATCAGCGCCTCGCCGACGCAGACCGCGAGCGCCGGCCACACCGGGCCGCCGGTCACCGCCGCCCGCAGCGCGCGGGCACCCCAGGTGGTCGGCAGGACGGCGGCGATCGGCCCGGTCCAACCCGGCAGCGCGGTGACCGGAACGAGCATCCCGGACAGCAGCCAGACCGGGTAGCCGAGCGGGTTGACGATCGCGTTCGCGTTGCGCAGCAGCACGAACGTGCTCGCGAGCAGCAGCCCGAACGCGCCCAGCGCCAGCACGCAGACCGGCGCGGCCACCACGAACCACAGCGGCGCGGCGAACGATGGCGGCACCCCGAGCAGCAGCACGCCCCACAGCAGCGTCGCGACCACCGAGTACAACCCGACCAGGCCGGTGGCGAGGGTGATCGGCAGGATCTTGAACACCGGACGCATCGGCGTGATCATGAGGATCTCCAGGGTGCCCTGGAACCGCTGGTTCTGGATCGCCGCACCGGAACCGAACAGCACCGACGACCAGACGCCCATCAGCCCGGCACCGACCGCGGCCAGCACCAGCGCCGGCGGGTTCGTCCCGGCCTTGAACAGGTAGACCGCGAGCGTGGCCTGCACCAGCGGTACCAGTAGCGAGATGGTGATCTCCAGCGGCGACCGGCTCTGCTGCTTGACCTGCCACAGCGTGCCGAGCACCAGCATCCGCAGCGGGTTCACGCCGCCACCCCGGTCCTCGTCGAGTTGACGATCGCCACGTACGCGTCCTCCAGCGTCGGCGCGCGCGTCTCCACCCGGCCGAGCCGAACCCCGGCCAGCTCCCGCAGTACCGCCGACTGCACGTCGACGTGCGCGTCGGTCTGGATGTGCAGCGTCTGCTGCGCTCCGGACACCTCGACCGTCGCGTCGCGGACCCCGGGCAGCGCGTCGAGGCGCGCCAGGTGCGCGTCGGTCACCCCGTACGCCTCGACCGACAGCACCCGCCGCCCGGCCGCCGCGTGCTTGAGCTCGTCGGCGGTGCCCAGCGCGGCGAGCCGGCCGGCGGCGATCACCGCGATCCGGTCGCACAGCTCCTCCGCCTCGGCCATGTAGTGCGTGGTCAACAGCACCGTGGTACCGGAGGCGGACAGCTCGGCGATCATCGCGCGCAGCTCGCGGGCGGCCACCGGGTCGACGCCGATCGACGGTTCGTCCAGGAACAGCACGTCCGGTTCGTGCAGCAGCCCGCGAGCGATGTGCAGCCGCTGCCGCATGCCGCGCGAGTACCCCTCGACCCGTTCGCGCTCCCGGCCGGTCAGGTCGACGGCGTCCAGCAGGGCGCCGATCCGGGCCCGCTGCTCGCGCGCCGGCACGCCGTACAGCTCGGCGAAGTAGCGCAGGTTGTCCAGCGCCGAGAGCCGCTCGTAGAGGCCGCGGTCGCCGCCGAACACGTACCCGATCCGGCGCCGCACCGCGCGGGTGTCGCGCACCACGTCCAGCCCCATCACCCGGGCGGTGCCGGCGGTCGGGGCGAGCAGCGTGTTGAGCATCTTGATCGTGGTCGTCTTGCCGGCGCCGTTCGGGCCGAGCAACCCGAACAGCTCGCCGCGGGCCACCGCGAAGTCCACCCCGCGGACGGCGTCGACGGTGCCGCGGCGCGGCCGCAACCATCCGGTCCGGGTCCGGTACGTGCGGTGCAGTCCCACCGCTTCGATCGCCAGGTCAGCTGCCATGCCGGCACGGTAGGAACCGCGGCGGCGGCCGCGCCAACGATTCGGCCGCGGCCGAATCTGCCGCGGGCCACCGGCGCCGGAAGGCGAGCAGACCGCGACCGGGCGCTCGCGGGCTCCGGCGCCGGCGCGAGCCCGCTCGGTCGCCGCACAGGGTGCCGTCCGCGCCCGGTCGCGGCACTCGCGCGAGCCGGCCCGCCGGGAACGGTCAGGCGACGGTGCTCGCGGCCGGGTCGGCGAGCAGCGTCAGCAGCGCGGTGCCGGTCTCGGTGACCTGGTAGAGCACCGTACGGCCGTGCCGGCGGCGGGTGACCGCACCGGCGGCGAGCAGCGTGGCGAGGTGCTCGGACACCGTGCTCGGGGCCAGGCCGAGCCGGCGCGCCAGCATCGCGGTACTGGTCGGCACCACCAGCTCGCGCAGCAGCGTCGCCCGGCCGCGGCCCAGCAGCAGCGACAGCCGGTCGGCCGGCGCCGGCGCGACCGGTTCGCCGGCGAGCACCGCCGCGCCGCGCGCCTGGTAGGACACCGCGGTGATGGACGGATGGTCGGTGGAACACATCAGCCCGCCGCGGGAGAACACCAGCGGGATCAGCAGCAGCTGCTTGTCGACCACCCGTTCCCGGTAGTCGAGCTGCTTGACGAGGGTCAGCACCGGCCGCTGCCAGCGCACCCGGTCGTGCAGGTCGGCGAGCAGCGCGTCGGGACCGTCGGTGGCCAGCGCCCGGGCCCGGTGCAGCAGCTCCTCGTCGAGCACCGCACGCAGCGCCGGCCAGTACGGTTCGATCGCCCGCTCGTGGTAGGCCAGCAGCTGGTCGGCGAGCCGGCGCAACGCGTCGCCCGGCGCGGTACGAAACGGGGCCAGCACGGCGGGTTCGCCGTCCGGGTGGTGGCGGTCGAGCTGGGCGCCGATGGTGGCCGGATCGGTCTCGCACAACGCCGTCAGCTCGTCGGCGATCGTCGGGGCCGGGCCGGCCGGGATCGGTGACAGGAAGTCCGGCGAGTTGCCGTCGGTGGCCACCGGGTACCACCCGATGCCGGTCGCCGCCACCGCCTCGACACCGCGCCGGGCCCAGTCCTGGTACGGGTAGGGCGGCCGGCCACCGGTGCGGTGCAGCAGGTGCAGGCTGCACACCGTCTCCCACAGCGGGCTCAGCGCGATCCGGGTGCGCGACAGCGTCGGCTCGTCCAGCTCGATCCGGATCACGTCAGGAGCATAGGCGGGCCGGGCCGGCGGCGGCCGGGAGTGTGACCGACACTGCGGCCGGCGACGCGACACACCGGACACCGGTGACGGCGTCGGCACCGGGCCGGCGCCGTCGCGGCCGGACCGACGCCCCCGGGGCCGCGGCTGAGACGGCGCCCGAGCCGTCGGGGCCGCACCGCCGCCCCCGGTGCCGCGCCCGGGGCGGCGCCCGGCGGACCCGCCAGGCCGGCCGACGTGCCGGTAGCGTTGCGGCATGCACACCGACTACCTGCTGCCCGGGGACGGCGTGTTCCCGGAGGGCATCACCGAAGATCCCGACGGGGTCACCTTCTACGTCTCCAGCTACGCCCAGGGCACGATCTTCCGCGGCCGCTTGGACAAGCCCGAGACCGAGGTGTGGCTGACCGCCGGAGCCGACGGGCGGACCAAGGCGGCCGGGATGGTGGTCGAGTCGGCCGGCCGGCTGCTGGTGTGCGGCGGCGACACCGGCCGGCTGTTCGGCTACGACACCGCGACCGGCGCCCTCGTCGCGCGTCACACCGTACCGGGACGGTCGCTGCTCAACGACGTCTGCATCGCCGGCGGGTACGCGTACGTGACCGACTCGGTCCGCCCGGTGCTGTGGCGGGTACCGCTGGGCGACACGATCGGCGCGCCCGAGGAGTGGCTGACAGTGCCGGATCCGGGCGAGTTTCCTTATCTCAACGGCATCGTGGCGCTCGACGCCGGCCGCACCCTGCTGGTCGCCGCGCAGGGCACCGGAACGCTGTGGCGGGTCGACGTGGCGGCGGCCGCCGCCGAGCAGCTCGACCTGGACGGCGTGCCGGTCAACGGCGACGGGCTCGTTGTCGTCGACGATCTGGTGTACGTCTGCGACAACATCGACCGGCCCGACGGCGGCGCGGACTACGTGCTGACCGCGCTGCGCCCGGCGCCCGACCGGCGATCCGCCGAGCTGGCCGGCCGCTGGCCCCAGCAACACCGCGACACTCCGACCACGGTCGCGCACCTCGCCGACCGGCTGCTGCTGGTGCACTCCCAGTTCGCCGGCCAGCACGACGGCACCGCCGCCGCACCGTTCGTCGTCCGCTCGATCCCGGTCCCGCCCGTCGGCTGACGGTACGGTTCCGGACTCGCCACGCCGATCAAGGGGCCTGCGCGCCGATCAAGGGGCCCGCGCGCCGGCCAAGGGACCGCTGCGCTGATCAAGGGCCGGCGCGCTGATCAAGGGTTGGGGCGCCGATCGAAGGTCGCTGGCTCCAGGCACGACGTGACCGATTCCCTTGATCAACCCCAGCAGGCCCGGGCGGTCGCCGCGCCGGGCGTGCGCGGGTGGGCCGGGCTCACCACCAGGCGTGCTCCTGCGCCCGGTCGGTACCGCCGGTGCGGTCCAGCCCGTCCAGCGCGGCCATGTCCTCGTCGGTCAGGGCGAAGTCGAAGACCTGGGCGTTGCTCTCGATCCGCTCGCGGTGGGTGGACTTCGGCAGCACGACCAGGCCGCGCTGCAGCGCCCACCGGATCAGCACCTGCGCCGGCGTGCGGCCCAGCCGCTCGGCGATCTCGGCCACCTGCCGGTCGCCCAGGTGCCGACCGGTACCCAGCGGGCTGTACGCCTCGAGCGCCACATTGCGGCGCTCGCACTCCGCCAGCAGCCCCCGGCGGAACTCGAACGGGCTGAACTGGACCTGGTTGACCACCGGTGGCACCTCGGCGACCCCGAAGACCGCGCCCAGCTCGGCGACGTCGAAGTTGGAGACCCCGATCGAGCGCGCGTACCCGCGTTCGTGCGCCCGCTGCATCCCGTCCCACGCCCAGGTCGGCCCGCCCTGCGGCCAGTGGATGATGTACAGGTCGACGTAGTCGACGCCGAGGCGCTCCAGGCTGCGCTGCGCCTCCCGCTCCGGATCCTCCCGGCCGGGGAAGAACTTCGTGGTGAGGAACACCTCGTCGCGCGGCACCCCGCTGTCGCGCAGCGCCCGCCCGACGCTGCGCTCGTTGCGGTAGGCCTGCGCGGTGTCGATGTGCCGGTAGCCGGCGTCGAGCGCCCACCGCACCGCGTCCTCGCACGCGCGCCCGTCCGGCACCTGCCAGACGCCCAGCCCGAGCAGCGGGATCTCCTTGCCGTCGGCGAGCACCCGGGCCCGCCCGTCCGCCGTCGTACCTGGCTCTGCCATCGCGCGCTCCTTCACCGGGGTCGGACTGGTGTCGAGCCTATCGACCCGGCTTTCCGCCCGCCCGCGGTCACCGCACCGGGACGGCGTACCCGCTGGTAACATATCGTCGTCGTATCCAGAATCGGATACGCGGCGGCAACGCGGCGACGACTTGACTGACCGGCAT
The DNA here is from genome assembly GCF_018324685.1 of Actinocatenispora sera. Classification (NCBI taxonomy): domain Bacteria; kingdom Bacillati; phylum Actinomycetota; class Actinomycetes; order Micromonosporales; family Micromonosporaceae; genus Actinocatenispora; species Actinocatenispora sera. The sequence goes on from NZ_AP023354.1 coordinate 6,211,697, forward strand.
GACCTATCGGGAGCCAGTACGAGTTGCGGCCCGCCCCGCCCGGCCGACGGCATCCCCCTCGCCCGCCACGACGACCGGGATCACCGTGTACGGCTGCGGACCGGACGAGGCCGCCCTGTTCCGCATGCTGGCGCCGCGCCTCGGCGTGCGCCCCACCATCACCGACACGCCGCTGTCGGCGGGCAACGTCGCGCTGGCGCACGGGAACCGCTGCATCAGCGTCGGCCACAAGACCCGGGTCGACCACACCACCCTGCGCACCCTGAGCCATGCCGGCGTGCGGTACATGTCCACCCGCAGCGTCGGGTTCGACCACATCGACGTCGGCTACGCCGCGAGCATCGGCGTGTGCGTGGAGAACGTCGCGTACTCGCCCGACAGCGTCGCGGACTACACGCTGATGCTGATGTTGATGGCGGTGCGGCACGCCCGCTCCGTGCTCACCCGGGCCGACCGGCACGACTACCGGCTGGACAAGGTACGCGGCCGGGAGCTGCGCGACCTGACCGTCGGGGTCGTCGGTACCGGGCGCATCGGCGCGGCGGTCGTCGACCGGCTGTCCGGCTTCGGTTGCCGGGTCCTGGCCCACGACGCCCATCCGAGCACCGCGGCCGAACACGTGTCGCTCGAGGAGCTGTTGCGCGGCAGCGACATCGTCACGCTGCACACCCCGCTCAACGCCGGCACCCACCACCTGCTCGACCGGCGCCGGATCGGGCAGCTGCGGCGCGGCGCGATCGTCGTCAACACCGGGCGCGGCCCGCTGGTCGACACCGACGCGCTGCTCGACGCGCTGGAATCGGCCGAGCTGGGCGGCGCGGCGCTGGACGTGGTCGAGGGCGAGGAGGGCATCTTCTACGCCGACTGCCGGGACCGGCCACTGGCCGGCACGGCGCTGGACCGGTTGCAGCGGCTGCCGAACGTCATCGTCAGCCCGCACACCGCCTACTACACCGATCACGCGCTGCGCGACACGGTCGAGAACTCCATCGCCAACTGTCTCCGATTCGAAAGCAGAAGCCATGACTAGGTTGAAGGTCGGCATCGTGTTCGGTGGCTGCTCCGAGGAGCACCCCATCTCGGTCAAGTCCGCGCAGGAGGTGGCGAGGAACCTCGACCTGGCGAAGTACGAGCCGTTCTACATCGGGATCACCCGAAGCGGTGCGTGGCAGCTGTGCGACGGGCCCGCGCCGGACTGGGAGAGCGGCAACTGCCGCCCGGCCGTACTGTCCCCGGACCGCGGGGTGCGCGGGCTGCTGGTGTTCGACGAGGGCAAGTACGAAACGGTCGAGCTGGACCTGGTGTTCCCGGTGCTGCACGGCAAGCTCGGTGAGGACGGCGCGATGCAGGGTTTGCTCGAGCTGTCCGGCATGCCGTACGTCGGGTGCGGCATCCAGAGCTCCGCGCTGTGCATGGACAAGTCGCTGGCGTACCTGGTGGTGCGCAGCGCGGGGATCGCCACACCGCAGTTCTGGACGGTCGACGCCGGTGAGGCCGTCGATCCGGACCGGTTGCCCTATCCGGTCTTCGTCAAGCCGGCCCGCTCCGGCTCCTCCTTCGGCGTCAGCAAGGCCGCCGGGCCGGCGGACCTGCCGGGCGCGGTGGCCGCGGCACGCGAGTTCGACTCGAAGGTGCTGATCGAGGCGGCGGTCGCCGGGACCGAGGTCGGCTGCGCGATCCTCGGCAACGACACCGACCTGGTCGCCGGCGAGGTGGACCAGATCACGCTGTCGCACGGCTTCTTCAAGATTCACCAGGAGAACGCGCCGGAGACCGGCTCGGAGAACTCGACGATCACCGTGCCGGCGAACATCCCGGCGCCGACCCGGGAGCTCGTCCAGGAGACCGCGAAGGCGATCTACCGCGCCCTGGGCTGCCGCGGGCTCGCCCGGGTGGACATGTTCCTGACCGACGACGGGACCGTGGTGCTCAACGAGGTCAACACGTTTCCCGGCACCACCACGTACAGCCGGTACCCGCGGATGATGGCGGCGGCCGGTGTGCCGATGTCCGAGGTGATCGACCGGATCGCGGCGCTGGCACTCACCGGAAGCGGAACCCGGCGATGAACGGCGACTTCGTCTTCGTGGACGAGCTCGTGCCCGGGATCCGCTGGGACGCCAAGTACGCCACCTGGGACAACTTCACCGGCAAGCCGGTGGACGGCTACCCGGCGAACCGCATCGTCGGTACCAAGGCGCTGTGTACCGCGCTGGACGACGTGCGGCGGCAGGCCGAGACGCTCGGCCTCGGGTTGTTGCTGTGGGACGCCTACCGCCCGCAGCGCGCGGTCGACCGGTTCCTGCGCTGGTCCACCGAGCCGGAGGACGGGCGGACCAAGTCGCGGCACTACCCCAACATCGACCGGGCCGCCATGATCGAGCAGGGCTACGTGGCGAGGCGGTCCGCGCACAGCCGGGGCAGCACCGTCGACCTGACGCTGTACCACCTGGCCACCGGTGATCTCGTCGCGATGGGCGGCGACCACGACCTGATGGACCCGATCTCCCACCACCGCGCCGCGGGCCTGCCGCCGGCCGCGACGGCCAACCGCGATCAACTGCGCGATCTGATGTGCGCCGGCGGATTCCGCCCGTACGACTGCGAGTGGTGGCACTACACGCTGGCCGACGAGCCGTACCCGGACACCTACTTCGACTTCCCGATCCTCGCCAACTGAGCCCACCCCCGAACAGACAAGGAACGTGCATGTCACCGCAGCCGTGCCCCGGGGCGACCGCGTGAGCGCACCACGCGTCGTCGTCGCCGGCGGCCATTCGGCCGGCCACATCGAGCCCGCGATGAACCTCGCCGACGCGCTGCGCCGGCTGGACCCCACCGCCGAGGTCACCGCGCTGGGCACCGTCCGCGGCCTCGACACCACGCTCGTCCCGGCCCGGGGCTACCCGCTCGAACTGATCCCGCCGGTACCGTTGCCGCGCAACCTGAACCTGGCGCTGCTGCAGACCCCGGGCAAGCTGCGCGACTCGGTCCGCGCGGCCGGGACGGTGCTCGACCGGGTACGGGCCGAGGCCGTCGTGGGCTTCGGCGGCTACGTGGCCGCGCCGGCCTACCTCGCCGCGCACCGGCGCGGCCTGCCCATCATCGTGCACGAGGCGAACGCCCAGCCTGGCGTCGCCAACCGGCTCGCGGCCCGGCTGACCACGCACGTGTTCACCGCCACCCCGGCGGTACGGCTGGCGCACGCCACCGCGATCGGGATCCCGCTGCGGCCGGCGATCACCGGACTGGACCGGCCCGCGCTGCGCGCCGCGGCCCGGCGCCGGTTCGGCCTGCAACCCGGGGGGCCGGTACTGCTGGTGACCGGCGGCTCGCAAGGAGCCCGCGCGATCAACCTCGCGGTGTCCGGTGCCGCCGCGGAACTGCGCGCGGCCGGCGTGCAGGTACTGCACATCACCGGTCCACAGCACGAGGTCGGGTCGCCGGCCGGCGACCCGCCGTACGTCGTGCTCCGCTACGTCGACGAGATGCAGTACGCCTACGCCGCGGCCGACTTCGTGATCTGCCGTTCCGGCGCGATGACCTGCGCCGAGCTGGCCGCGGTCGGCCTGCCCGCGGCGTACGTGCCGCTGCCGCTGCGCGGCGGCGAGCAGCGACACAACGCCGAGCCGATCGTCGCGGCCGGCGGCGCGCTGCTGGTCGACAACGCCGACCTCGACCCCGCCTGGGTTCGGAGCACCCTGCTGCCGGTACTCACCGATCCCGGTCGGATCGCGACGATGTCGGCGGCCGCGTCGGCCGCCGGCGCGCCCGACGCCGACCTCGTCCTGGCCCGCCACGTCCTCGCCACGATCGCCGACCGGCGCGGAGGTGACCGGTGAACCGCGGCATGACGATCCGATCGGCGCGCGGTGCCGACGCCGGAGCGGTCGCGGTGCTGCTGGATCAACTGGGTTACCCGCAGGACGATCCGGCGGCGACGGCGGACCGGATCCGGTCCTGGGCCGACGATCCGGCCGGCGCGGCCTACGTCGCCGAGGCCGACGGCGAGCTGCTCGGCGTCGTCGCCGTCCGGGTCTGCCCGTACTTCGAACGGGGCGGCGCCTGGGCCCGGATCACGGCCCTGGTCGTGTCCGACCGGGCGCGCCGGCGAGGTGTGGGCGCCCGCCTCCTCGCAGCCGCGGAGTCCTTCGCGATCCGCCAGGGCTGCCGTCGGATGGAGGTCACCAGCGCGGACCACCGCTCGGACGCGCACGCGTTCTACCGCCGTCGCGGGTACACCGACCAGGCCGGATCGTCGTCCCGGTTCCTCCGGGACCTGGACACCGGCGCCGATCGGTACCGAGCGGCGGTCGTCACCCGACCGCCGGGGGCGCGGCCATCAGCTGGACCGTGACGCGGAGGCCGCCGGACGGCAATGGGACGAGGCTGAGCGCGCCGTCGTGCGCCCGGGTGATGCTCTTGACGATGGCCAGGCCGAGGCCCACCCCGGCGTGGTCGCGGTGGATGCGCTGGCTGCCCCGCTGGAACGGCTCGGTGAGCGTCGCCACCAGCTGCGGCGAGAGCCGCTCGCCGGTGTTGTCGACTGTCAGCACCACGAAACCGGCGAACGCCGCGGTGTGCACCCGCACGGTGCCGTTCCGCGGCAGGTTGTGCACGATCGCGTTGTGCAGCAGGTTCGTGGTCAGCTGCAGCAGCAGCGGATGCGAGCCGATCGTGACCGCGACCTGGCCGGCGGTCTCGATCGTGACGCCGCGCTTTTCCGCCAGCGGCAGCAGCGTCTCCCCCGCCTCCTCGGCCACCAGTGACAGGTCGACCGGCTCCCGGGTGAAGGAGCGCCGATCGGCGCGGCTGAGCAGCAACAGCGCCTCGGTCAGGTCGATCGCCCGCCCGTTGACGTAGTGCAGCCGTTCGATCAGCTCCCGGGTGTCGTGGTCCGGATCGTTGCGCGCCACGTCGAGCAGCGTCTGGGTGATCGCGAGCGGGGTACGCAGCTCGTGCGAGGCGTTCGCCGCGAACCGTTGCTGCTCGGCCACCTGTGCCTCGATCCGGGCGAGCATCGCGTCGAAGCTGTCGGCCAGCTCCCGGAACTCGTCGGCGCGGCCCTCCAGTTCGATCCGGTGCGACAGCGACCCGCTCGCCGCCTTACGGGTGGCGTGGGTGATCCGGGTCAGCGGGGCGAGCATCCGGCCGGCCAGGATCCACCCGCCGAACAGCCCGAAGATCAGCAGGAAGAGCATCATCCAGGCGATCTTCGGGGCGAACGCCTCGATCAGGTCGGTGCGTCCTGGAATCATCATCCCGGGCGTGGAGGTGACGACCACCCACGGCACGTAGCGCAGCAGGAAGAAGTACACCACCGCGAGCATCAGCGCACCGGCCACCATGAGGAACCCGGCATAGCTGAGCGTCAGCTTCAGCCGAACGCTCATCCCGGGCTTACGCACGGTCCGCGCCCCCCCGCCCGGTGCCCGCTTCGGCATCGATGCGGTAGCCGACGCCGGGGACCGTGGCGATCAACCACGGTTCGCCGAGCCTCTTGCGCAGCGCCGAGACGGTGATGCGCACCGCGTTGGTGAACGGGTCGGCGTTGATGTCCCAGGCCCGCTCCAGCAACTCCTCGGCGCTGATCACGCCGCCCTCGGCGCCGACGAGTACCTCCAGTACCGCGAACTGCTTCCTGGTCAGCGCGATGTACTTGCCGTCCCGGTACACCTCGCGGCGGAACGGGTCCAACCGCAGCCCGGCGATCTCCCGTACCGGTGGCCGGCTGTAGCTCCGGCGGCGGTCCAGCGCCCGCAGCCGCAGCACCAGCTCGCGCAGCGCGAACGGCTTGGTGAGGTAGTCGTCGGCGCCGATCTCGAAGCCGGAGGCCTTGTCGTCGATCCGGTCGGCGGCGGTGAGCATCAGGATCGGCATCCCGCTGCCGGAGCTGACGATGCTCTGCGCCACCTCGTCCCCGGACGGGCCGGGAATGTCACGGTCGAGCACCGCGAGGTCGTAGGCGTTGACGCTCAACAGCTCCAGCGCGGTGTCCCCGTCACCGGCGATGTCGGCCGCGATCGCCTCCAGCCGCAGGCCGTCACGGATGGCCTCGGCCATGTAGGGCTCGTCCTCGACCACCAACACACGCATGGTCCCGATGCTAGGAGCCGGCGCATATCGTCGGCATACCAAAAACCACATACGGGCGAGCAACACGGCGCCGCCTTGACTGCCCGCATGCGACAAACCACCTCGGTACCAGCGAAGACCGGCCGGATCCCACCCGACGACGCGCCGCCCCCGGCACCGACCACCAGCGAGGCGGACGGCGTGCTGCCCGCCGGCGTGACGGTGTTCGACGACCGCTACCCCGGCGTCGCCAACCTCGACCCCGACCTGCTCCGCGCCCTGCGCGCGGCGGCCACCGACGCCACCCGGGACGGCGTGGAGTTCCGGGTCAACAGCGGCTGGCGCTCCCCGGCGTACCAGAACCAGCTGCTGCGCGAGGCGGTCGCCAAGTACGGGTCGGCGGCCGAGGCCGCGCGCTGGGTCGCCACCGCGACGACCTCCGCGCACGTGGCCGGCCACGCCGTCGACATCGGCCGGTTCGACGCCACCGCCTGGCTGGCCCGGCACGGCGCCCGGTACGGGCTGTGCCAGATCTACCGGAACGAGCCCTGGCACTACGAGCTGCGCCCGGAGGCGGCCCGGCACGGTCGCCCGCCCCTCTACCCCGACCCCACCCACGACCCCCGCATGCACCCCTGAACTCCGCTGGCCGCCCGAAACACCGACAACGGCGCCGAACGGCGCCCGTTCGGACGAACGGCGCAGCGGCCCGTCACAGCCGCGAGACGTAGGGGTTGCCGGCGAGGTAGAAGCGGCGGGGTGCCGCGGCGGCGCGGGAGATGCCGACCCTCGTCGTGGTGACGATGCGAGCCTCGTCGACCGGATCGCGCTCGACCAGCCGCACCGGCGGCAGTGACAGGTCGTGGCCGCTGAGCGTTCGGGTGATGCCGAGGGCCTGGCACACCTTGCCCGGTCCGTTGGTCAGTGCCGGCCCGCCACGTCCGCGCCGGACCCGCATGACGTCCTCGCCCTCGATCGGTTCGGCGGCCCGGATCAACGCCCCGCTGCCGTACCCGTCCCGCCCGGTGACGACGTTGCAGCAGTGATGGATGCCGTGGCTGAGGTAGACGTAGAGGTGTCCGGCCGAGCGGAACATCGCGTCGGTTCTCGCGGTGCGCCCGCGAAACGCGTGGCTGGCCTCGTCGTCCTGGTCGTACGCCTCGGTCTCCACGATCCGCACGGCCAGGGTGCGGCCGTCGAGCTCGCGGCGCAGCTCGCATCCGAGCAGCCGGCGCGCGGCCCGTTCCACCGGAAGGTCGAGCCAGTCGAATCCTGGCCGCGGGGTCTCACTCATCGTCGGCACGAAGCCTAGCGCAGGCCATCGGCGTCGATGAGCGACGACCCGGTCCGGGCGGGCGGAGGGTCGCCGGGACAGCGGCGCCCGGCCGGTGGTCCGGCCGGCCGGCGGTCGCCGGGACAGCGGCGCCCCGGCCGCCCGGGCCGGTCGTCACCGGCCGGGCCATGGCGTTGCCGGGCGCCGCTTCGTGTCATCCGGCCGGTGATCGGTGGCTGCCGACGACACGCCCCCCGTAGGCCTCGGCCAGTGCGTGGAAGGCGGCCTTGGGCCGGCGTTCGCCGTCCGGCCCGATCCGGACCACCCCGTACGAGGCGAGGTCGAGGTCGGCGCGCGGATCGGGCCGGTACTCGAACGCATAGCCGGCGAAGGTGAACCAGAACGCCGTGTCGACCCCCTCGGCGTCGAAGACCGCCAGCAACTCGCGCAGGTAGCGGGCCTGCTCCGGTTCGTCGCGGACGTACTCGCCGGACAGCCGGGGCGGGGTGACCGAGCGGTCCACGATCAGAAAGCCGCGGGCACCGAGGTCGGCCGCACCGCGGAACGTGGCGCAGCCGAACTCGGTGACGGCCACCGGTTTGCCGTGCCGGTGCAGGGCGCGGACCTCCTCGGCGAACGTGGCCGCGTTGTGCGCCGCACGGTACGCGTCCGCCGCGACGTAGTCGAACGGCGTCCAGTCGACGCGCTCGTACGGCAGGGAGGCGTAGGTGACCGGACCGCCGAACAGCGGCCGGACCCGGTCGAGCACGGTCGCCAGGAACGCGTTCAGCGCCGGTGGTACGGCGCCGAGCAGGGCCGGCAGCCGCTCGTCGGGCGAGGTCAACGAGGCCAGGCGGGCGCGCAGGTCGTCGCCGGGCAGGAACCCGGACGCCATGATGCTCAGCTCGCCCCCGAGCACGAGCACGACCTCGTTGCCCTGCCGCCGCAGGCTTTCGGCTCGTCTCGCGCAGTCGGTGAACAGCGCGAGCATCGCGTCGGTGGCCAACTCGCACGGAAACGGCGCGTACCAGACGGCCAGGCCGGCGGTCGCCGCGGCGCGGGCGGCCACGTCGAGCCGGTCCGGATCGCCGCCGGTGATCCGGACCGCGGTGCAGTGCAGTTCGGCGGCGATGACCCGCATCTCCTCGCGTACCACCGCCGGATCGAACCGCTCGCGCGTCGGATGACCGGCCGGGTACGCACCGGTGTCGTAGTTGATTCCCTTGCCGCGCACGGGACTCAGACCGTTTCGGGGGTGGCCGCGTGGCGGGCGGCGGCGCGCTGCCGGCTCCGGCGGTACCACATCGACCAGCCGATCAGCAGCCCGACGGTGCCCACCTGCAACGCGGTCGACAGCGCGGCGGTGACATCGACCGGCAGCAGGTAGATCAACGGCACCCGGACGATCGCCTCGGCCAGCAACCCGGCCCCCCAGACGAGGCTCATCAGCACGAACACCCGCCGAAACGCCGGCTGGTTCTGCCACAGCCGGTCCCACCGGGCGAGCACGTCGGGCTTGCCGGCGTTGAGTCGCCGCATGATCGCGTAGAGCACCGGGCGGCCGACGGCGACCGAGCCGAGCAGCAGCAGGCCGAGGCCGCCGGACACGATCGATTCGCGGGCCAGCAGGATCCGCGGGTCCCCGGTCAGCAGCGACGCCACCAGCAGCGCGACGAACCCACCGACCACGACGGCGGCGAGCCCGTCGAGGCGCCGCCGGGCGATCGCGACGTACGCCACCCGGAGCAGCGCGACGCCGCCGCCAGCGGCGAGCGCGGGTTCGACGTCGAGCCCGACGGCGCGCCCGCCGTAGTAGACCGCGGCCGGCAGCGCCACGTCGGCCAGCAGTCCGATGATCAGCGCTCGCTTGTCCATGTCCACTCCTTCAAAATTAGGATACGTGTACGTATCTTACATAGTTGTGTGCGCAGGGCAAGCGAATTGCGGTAAGGTACGTGTCAGTTCCTTCAGGGGAGGTCTCGATGGGCGAGGACGGCACGGCGGTCAAGGCGACCCGCCGGCGCGGCGCGGCGCTGGAGGCGGCGGTGCTGCAGGCGGCGGCCGACGAGCTGGCCGAGGTCGGCTATCCCGGGCTGACCATGGACCGGGTCGCCGCCCGGGCCGGTACCAGCAAGAACGTGATCTACCGCCGCTGGCCGAACCGGACGGCGCTGAGCATCGCCGCATGGCGATCGATGCTGCCGAGCACGCCGGGCGACGTGCCCGACACCGGCTCGCTGCGCGACGACGCGCTGGCCATGCTGCGCCGGACCAACGACCGGATGGCCGCGCCGTTCGGCGCCGTGCTGCGCGGCCTGCTGGCCGGGATGCAGGACGATCCCGACCGGCTGCACGAGATCCGCGAACAGCTCGGTCGGGTCGGTGTCGGGCCGTGGCTGACGATCCTGGCGCGCGCGGTCACCCGCGGCGAGGCCGACCCCGCGGCGCTGACCCCGCGGGTGGCGACGGTCGCCGTCGACCTGCTCCGCAACGAGTACGGGCTCAACGGCATGACCACCGCCGAGGACGGGCTGCTGATCGAGATCGTCGACGAGATCTACCTGCCGCTGGTCCGACCCCGCGGCTGAGGTGACGCGAGCTCTGCTCTGAGCAGATCCGCTGCTGGCGAAAGCAGCGGGCGTGTCGGCCCGGCGGCTGCGACGATTCCGCAGGAACGGCACGACGAGGAGGACTGCTTCGATGCGAACACTGGTACTCGGCGGCACCGCGATGCTGTCGCGCGCGGTGGCGGAATCGGCCCGCGACGCCGGGCACGACGTGGTGTGCCTGGCCCGCGGCAAGACCGGCGAGCCACCGCCCGGCGTCCGGTTCGTCCGAGGGGACCGAACCCAGCCCGACGCGTACGACGGGCTCGACGGCGAGTTCGACGCCGTGATCGACGTCGCCCGGCGGCCCAGCGAGGCACGGGCCGCGCTGGCCGCACTCGCCGAGCGGGCCGGGCACTGGACGTTCGTGTCGACCTGCAACGTGTACTCCGACGACGCGACGCCCGGGCAGGTCGCCACGACCGCGCCGCTGGTCGAGCCGGCGCCCGCCGACGTGGACGAGTCCGACCAGGAGAACTACGGTCGCTGCAAGCGCGCCTGCGAGCTGGCCGTGGTCGAGGCGATGGGCGCCGATCGGGCGTTCCTGTGCCGGGCCGGTCTGCTGGTGGGCCCGCGCGACTCCGTGGTCCGCTTCGGATACTGGCCGAGCCGGCTGGCCCGCGGCGGCGAGGTGCTGGCACCCGGTGATCCGGACCGGTTGGTGCAGGTCGTCGACGTGCGCGACCTGGCCGACTGGATCGTCCGGGCCGGCGCCGCCGGGCTGGCCGGTGCCTACGACGGGAGCGGTGCACCGATGCCGATGCGCGAGTTTCTCGGCGCGATCGCCGCCGGCGTCGGCGCCAGCCCCGAGCTGACCTGGGTGGATCAGGACTTCCTGGTCGAGCAGGGGGTCAACCCGTGGGCGGGGGAACGGTCGCTGCCGCTGTGGCTGCCGCTGCCCGAATACGGCGGGTTCCTGACCCGCGACGTGACCCCCTCGCTGGCCGCCGGGCTGCGCACCCGCGACCTGGCGGAGACGGCCCGCGACACGCTCGCCTGGACCCGCGAGGCGTGGCGCCCCAGCGACCGCGACGGCGGCATCACCGCCGAGGACGAGGCGGCGCTGCTCGCGGCCTGGCACGCCCGCTGACCAGCGGCCAACCCGGCGCGGTGGCCGCCCGACCGAACCCGGGCGGCCACCGCCCCCGCCAAGCCCTGACGCCACCACGGGGCCGAGCGCTAACGCCACCACGGGATGCGGCGCAGGCGGGCGACCTCGGCCGCCGGCTCGACCAGGCTGTCGAGCGCCGGGCGGATGTGCTGCAGATGCTGCTCGACCCACAGCGTGCAGGGCAGGGTGGCGGTGTCGGCCGCGGCGGCAACGGGCTGCAGAGTCGGGATCCGGGTGGCGACCACCGGAACCCGGGACGGGGCGGCCGCGTCCGGCCGCACCAGCATGTCCGCCAGATCGTCGAACCAGCCCGCGATCTGCGCCGCCTGGCCGCTCAGCGCGTCGCTGACCGGATCCGGCCCGGCGTCCGGCGAGGGCAGGCTGGCCAGCGACTGGGCGGTCAGCCGCAACCGGATCGTGCCGCCGACCAGCCGCCACAACTGCTGGCTGGCCAGGTGCCGGGTGCCGCGTTCGGCCAGCAACCCGCGGACGCCGTCGTCGAGCCGCAGACCCGCGGTGACCGCACGGGCCGGCTCCGGTTCCTGGTGCCGCAGCCCGAGCGCCCAGTTGACCGACTGGGCAAGGTACCGGCCGCCCTCCCGGAACGCGTCCGCGACATCGTCGCCGACCACCGCACTGGCGCCACGGGGCCAGAACAGCACCCCGACGACCAGGCTCACCGCGCAGCCGATCGCGACGTCCTCGATCCGGACCACGCCGATCGACCAGCCCACCGGTACGAGCAGGTTGAACAGCACCGAGACCACGACGGTGAACGCCGCCTGGCCGACCACGAACGGCAGCGTGCCCGGCACGTAGCCGGCGACCAGTACCGCGATCGGCAGCGCAACCCACAGCGCGACCGGGCCGGTGCCGACCACCAGCAGCAGCACGGCGCCGACGACGAAGCCGGCCAGCGTGCCCAGCAGCGCCCGCAGCGCCGTGGAGCCGGTGCCGGCAGCGTTGGTCCGCAGGACCGACAGGGTGCCGAGCACCACCCAGAACGCGTGCTGCACCCCGACGAGGTCGGCCACCAGCACCGCGGCGGCGAGCGCGAGCGCGCCCCGGATGCTGTTGACGAACCACACCGACCGCAGGTTCGCGTGCCGCCACGCCAGCTCGAACACCCCGAACCGGGGCACCCGCGCGGCCGGCAGCCCGTACCAGCGGCGGGCCTGGTCGGCGACGGTCGCCGGATCGGCGCGCCGGGCGGCGATCAGCGCATCGACCGCCGCCGCGCGTACCGTCAGGGCGCTGGTCTGGGCGTGGAACGCCTGGTGCACCGCATCGGCGAACTCCCCGTCGCCGGCCGGCATCCGCCGCAGCGCGGCCACGCTCGCACCGATCGCCTCGTGCAGGCCGGCCAGGTCCGGCGGTTCGGAACCGCCGGCCAGCAGCGTCGCCACCCGACGCAACGTGTCCCGGGTCGCCGCGAACAGCTCCCGCTCGACCGGGGCCACCGCGCGCAGGTCGGGATACTCGCGCAGCCCGTCGTCGAGCACCGCGGTCGCCCACTCCAGCATCCCGACCAGGCTGGTCAGCGCCTGGTCGGCCACCGTCGATCCGGTCGGCCGGTACGGCGTGGTCGTGAACGCCGCAAGCAGCTCGTGCTTGGCGTCGATCGTCGCGGCACGGTCGGCGTCGGTGCCGGCACCGCGCAGGGCCGCGTCGAGCCGGTCGGCCAGCGCCCCGGCACTGCCCGCGACCGCCGCCCGTAGCCGGTCGCCGGGCGGGCGCGGCGCCAGCAACAGAACCGCCACGGTCCCCACCACGCTGGCCAGCCACCACCCGGCCAACCGGGAGCCGAGCATGTCCAGGGTGCCCGGCGACGCCGCCGGCAACACGTACGCGAGCAGCGCCGCGGTACCGCCGGCCGCCGCGTTCGGCCCGCCGATCCCGGCGAACAGGACCATGAACGTCACCGGCAGGGTGACCGCGGCCGCCACCCACGGCGACGAGTTCACCGCCGTACCGATCACCAGCAGGGCGCTGCCCGCCACCGCCAGACCGCCGTGCGCCACGACCTTGTCCCGGCGCGTCCCGGCGAACGACGCCAGCACCAACGTCGCGAATCCACCGAACGCGGCGAAGGTGGCCATCTGCAGATCGCCGATCACCTTGTACGTGAGGGCGAACAAACCGGGAACGACCACCGTGGCGCGTATCGCGCGCAACGCCGCCGCCGACGACCACCACCGTTTCCGCGCCAACACCACCGGAGCATAGCGAGCCCGCCGGGCGGTGCCGAGCGTTCCGCGACGCCGCCCTGCCCCGGTGACGCGAGTCTCGCAGTACGTCGATCAGCTGGGCGAGCCGGACGATCGCCGCGTCACCCGATGTACTGGTGGTCGGTGCGGATCCGGCCGGCCTCGTCCACGGCGAGGACATCGGCGCCACCGCCGTCGACCGTGCCGCGGGCGGTCGACCGCATCGACCAGCGCAGCGTGTACACGGCGGGCAGCAGGACGGACACCTCCGCCAGTACGAACACGTGCTCGCCCGACTCGACGAACATCTGGTACGCGCGGTCCACCCGGCGGCGCAGCGCGTCGTGCCCGCGCACCACCAGGGGCGGCGCCGGGATCGCCAGATTGGCCGCGGCGTCCCTAATCTGCTGCGGCGGGTGGACGAGGACGTGGACGGCGTCGGGCGCCCACAGTTCGGTGATCAACGCGGCCCGCGCCGCGGGGTCGGGTTCGTTCCACTGGGCGAGGTACCGGTCGGCCAACTTCGTGGCGTCTGTGCTGTGCATGCGGTGAAGTCTGCGGCCGGTCGAGCCCCGGTGCGATTCCCTGCAGGGAATGGTGTTCGCACCACCGTCGGGTATGAAGAAGCCATGACGAGCACGCTGTCGGGCGGCCGGTTCGCGGCGGAGCTTCGGCTGTGGCGCAACCGCCGCCGGCTCAGCCAGCTGGAGCTGGCGGCCGCCGCCGGCACCACCCAGCGACACCTGAGCTTCCTGGAACAGGGCAGGTCCCGGCCGGGCCGGGCGATGGTGGTCCGGCTCGCCGAGTCGCTGCGGCTGTCGCTGCGGGAACGCAACGCCCTGCTGCACGTCGCCGGCTTCGCCCCGGTGTACCCCGAGTCGGGCCTCGGTGCTCCCGCGCTCGGGCCGGTGCGGTACGCGCTCGACACCATCCTGCACGGTCACCTGCCGTACCCGGCGGTCGTGGTCCGGCCGTACGGGGAGCTGGTCGCGGCGAACCCGGCGTTCGACGTGCTCACCGAGGGCGCCGACGAGTCGCTGCTGGTACCGCCGGTGAACGTGGTGCGGCTCGCCCTGCATCCGCGCGGGATGGCCCCCCGGGTGGCGAACCTCGCGGACTGGGGCCGGCACATCACCGCCGCGCTGCGCGACACGCTGCGGCGCAGCCCGGACCCGGCGCTGGCCGCGTTCGTCGCCGAGCTGGACGGGTACCTGCCCGCCGCGTCGCCGGGGCCGGAGTACCTCGGCTTCGCCGTACCGTTGCGGCTGCGGGTCGCGGCGGGCGAGCTGCGGCTGATCACCACGCTGACCTCGTTCGCGACCGCGGTGGACGTGACGCTCTCGGAGCTGCGGCTGGAGGCGTTCCTGCCCGCCGACGAGGCGACGGCCGAGATCCTGCGCCGCCGGTACGCGGACGGCTCCGCGCCCGCGGCGGCCCGTCGCGGCGCCGGGTGAGGCCGGTCAGCCGGCGAGTTGGTCGCGGCGCGGAACACGGCGAGTTCGTCGCGGCGTCCGGACAGGCCGGTCAGCCGGCGAGTTGGTCGCGGCGCCGGGTGAGGTAGGTCCGCTCGGCGGGGTTGCCGGCGAGCGCGATCGCCCGGTCGTACGCCGCCCGCGACTCGCCGCTTCGCCCGAGTCGCCGCAGCAGGTCGGCCCGGGTGGCGTGGAACGCGTGGTACCCGTCGAGCGCTGCGGTGAGCCGGTCGACCTCGGCCAGCGCGACGCTCGGCCCGTCGACCTCGGCGACCGCGACCGCCCGGTTGAGCCGCACGATCGGCGCGGGGTCGAGCATCGCCAGCCGGTCGTAGAGCGCGACGATCTGGGACCATTCGGTGTCCCGGGCCGACGGGGCGGCGGTGTGCACCGCGTTGATCGCGGCCAGCAGCTGGTAGCGTCCGGCCGGCTCGCCGCCCGCGGCGACGGCCGCGATCCGCTCGCGGACCAGTGCGTGCCCTTCGGCGAGGAGGGCGCGGTCCCACGCTCCGCGGTCCTGCTCGTCGAGCGTCACCAGCTCACCGGTGCGCGACAGCCGGGCCCGCCGCCGGGCGTCGATCAGCAGCATCAGGGCGAGCAGGCCGGTCACCTCGCCGTCGTCCGGCAGCAGGGTGCGCAGCAGCCGGCCCAGCCGGATCGCCTCGTCGGTGAGGTCGACGCGCACCGGGTCGTCTCCCCCACTGGCCAGGTAGCCCTCGTTGAAGACCAGGAACACCACCGCGAGGACGCCGGCGAGCCGCTCCCGGATGTCGTCGGCCGACGGCACCCGGTACGGGATGTGCGCTGCGGAGATCTTGGCCTTGGCGCGGGTGATCCGCTGCGCGATCGTGCTTTCCCGCACCAGGTAGGCGTGCGCGATCTCGGCGACGGTGAGCCCGCCGAGCAGCCGCAGGGTGAGCGCCACCCGGGCCTGGACGCCGAGCGCCGGGTGGCAGCAGGTGAACACCAGCCGCAGCCGGTCGTCCTGGACCGGCCCGGTCGGGTCGGGTGGGGTGTCGTCGGACAGCATCCGGGCCGCCTGGTGTCTGGCGTCGCGCTGGGACTCGCGACGGATCCGGTCGATCGCCTTGCGCGTCGCGGTGGTGACCAACCAGCCGCCGGGATTGGGCGGTACGCCGTCTCGCGGCCAGCGCTCGACCGCGGCGACGAACGCCTCGGCCGTCGCCTCCTCGGCGATGTCGAGGTCGCCGAACCGGCGCGCGAGCCGGCCCACCACCCGCGCCCACTCCTCGCGGTGGGCGCGGGTGATCGCCTCCTCGACGGCTCGGTCGGTCACGTCGTCAACAGGTCCTGGAACGACTCCTCGGTCTGGAACGGGCGCACCTCCACCGTGCCCCGGCACGCCCTCGACCCCTCGGCGGCGAGCGCCAGCGCCTGGTCCAGGTCGGGCGCCTCGATGATCCAGAATCCGCCGAGGTACTCCTTGGTCTCCAGGTACGGGCCGTCAGTGAAGACGGGTGTCCCGCCCCGGCCGTCGACGGTGGTGGCGGTCGTCGCGGGTGCCAGCCCGCCGGCGAAGACGAGGTGTCCCTCGCGCTCGAGCTTGTCGTTGAAGGCGCCAGTGTCGGCGAACGCCTGCAGCATGGCCTCCTTGGACGGGTAGTTGCCGAACTCGGCGGGTTCGGCTGGTCCGTGCACCGAGAGCAGGTAACGCGGCACCGTGCTCACTTCCTTTCGGGGTCGGTGCGACCGACGTGCCCCGGCCCGGGAAAGCGGTGCACCTCCTGCGGCCAGTCCAGCGCGGTGGCGAGCCGGCCCGCCCAGTACCGGGCGGTCTCGTCGTCCGGGACGTCCACGACGCAGAACCCGCCGAGATGCTCCTTGCTCTCCACGTACGGTCCGTCGGTGAAGACGGGCTTGCCGTCGACCGCCTCGACGTTGAACAGCGCCGTCGAGCGGTCCAGCGCCCCGTTGGTGAAGATCAACACGCCGGCGGTCCGCATCTCCTCGATCACGGCCCGGCTGGCGACGCTCTTTCCCCGGATCTGCTCCTCGGTGTGTTCGGGCACCCACTCGTCGTTGAAAGCGATCAGGTAATCGGTCATGATCGTCCCCCTCTTGATCGGTACGCGAGGATCCCTGGCTCACTCGCGTGCGGCGACCCGGTCGGCCGCCGTACACCGGTTCCACGAACGGCCACCCCCCGATTCGACACTCTCCCGCAAACTTTCCCGGATTTTCCGCGTCCCGGCTTGCCCGATCATCGAACCGGTCGGTACCATCTCTGCATGCCGGTACCCAGGGGAACGACGCTGGATCCGTCCCGCACCCGGGACGCGATCGTGTCGACCGCCACCGGCCTGCTCTACCAGCGAGGCCTCGACGGCATCGGCGTCGCCGAGCTGTGCCGGGAGCTCGGCGTGTCGAAGGAGACGCTGTACCGCCACTTCGGCTCGAAGGACGGGCTGATCCAGGCGGTACTGGAGCGTCGCAGCGACCGGGTCGTCCAGTGGCTGGCCGAGGTCGTGGCCGACGCCGGCGACGATCCCGCCCGGCAGCTCGCCGCACTGTTCGACGCCCTCGGCCGCTGGTACGGCGAACCGCGCTTCCGCGGCTGCGCCGTGCTGAACGCCGCCAGCCAGCACCACGCCGATCCGGTCCGGCCGATCGCCGCCCGCCACCTGGACCGGTACCTGTCGCTGCTGACCGGAATCGCGACCCGGGCCGGGGCCGCCGACCCCGCCGCCCTCGGCCGGCAGTTGCTGATGCTGGTGGAGGGCGCCACGGTCTGCGCCGACCACGCGGACGCCGACGGACGCACCGCGCAGCTGGCCCGGGCGGCCGCGCTGAAACTCCTGCGGGACGGATGATGGACGGTTTCGTGGCACCGGGGTACGAGGGCGTGGCCGCCGCCTTCGAGCGCAACTTCACCGAGCGCGGCGAGGTCGGTGCGGCGTTCGCCGCCCACCATGCCGGGCGACCCGTGGTCGACCTGTGGGGCGGTGTCGCCGACCGGTCGACCGGACGAGCCTGGCAGCGCGACACGCTGCAGCTGGTGTTCTCCGGTACGAAGGGGCTTGCCGCGGCGTGCGTCCTGCTGCTGGTCGAGCGCGGCCGGCTCGACCTCGACGCGCCCGTCGCCCGGTACTGGCCGGAGTTCGGTCAGGCCGGCAAGGCCGCAATCACCGTGGCCGAGGTGCTGTCGCACCAGTGCCGGCTGCCCGGCGTGCGGGCGCCGTTCACGACCGCCGAGCTGCTCGACCACGACGTGATGGCGGCGCTGCTCGCCGCCCAGGCGCCGTCCGATGACCCGCGCGCCGAGTTCACCTACCACGCACTGACCTACGGCTGGCTCGTCGACGAGGTGGTCCGGCGGGTCGACGGGCGAAGCGTCGGCGCGCTGTTCCACCAGGAGTTCGCCGCCCCGCTGGAACTGGAACTGTGGATCGGGCTGCCGGACGAGCTGCACCACCGCGCCGCCACCACCGTTGCCGGCCCCGGTCTGCTGGCAGCCGGCGAGCCGACCGACGACTACGGCCGGCTGGTGCGCAATCCGCTGGTCGTACCGGGCGCACCCGACATCTGGAACGGCGCCGCGTTTCGCCGGGCCGGGCTGGCCGCGGTCGGCGCACACGGTACCGCGCAGTCGATCGCCCGGTTCTACGCCGGCCTGGCGGGCGACGGGGCCTGGGGCGACGTCCGGTTGCTGGCCCCCGAGACGGTGCGCCTCGGCCGCCGGCTGCTGCGTCGCGGCACCGACTCGGCCGCCGGCACCCCGATGGCGTACGGGGCGGGCTTCGAGCTGTTCACCGAACTCGGCCTGCTGGGGCCGGCCACCGACGTGTTCGGGCACGCCGGCGCCGGCGGCTCCCGGCACGGCGCCTGGCCGGCGGCCCGGGTCGGTTTCTCCTACGCGATGAACGAGATCCGCGCCGAGTTCCCGGATCGCCGGCCGCTCAGCCTGCTCGCCGCGCTGCACGACGCCGTCCGGCGCGCACCCGCCTGACCAACCCGAAGGCCCGGACCGGCGCGCGAACACCGAACCGAGCCGAGGGCTCTGACCGGTGCGGCGCCGGGTGGGCGGTCAGTGGCGGCGGGCGCTGAACACGGCGGCGCTGTGGCCGCCACGCGAACCGCCCCGCCCGGTACGGGAGCCGCCGTCACCCTGCGCGGTGCCGCCGGCGGGGTGCTGTCGCGCGGCCGCGCGTTGCCGCCCACGACCGCCGCTGCGCCGGCGCCCCCGGCCGGCGGGCGGTGCGGCCGCCGTCGCCGTACGGGCGTTGCCCTCGCCCGGCGCGCCGGCGTTCGACGACAGCTCCTTGGGGTCGGCGAGCGTCCGGCTGCCGGGCACGATGGTGGCCAGTACCGGATGGTCGGCCGACGTGACCCGGGTGGTCGGTGCGGTGATCCGGGCCGCCCGCAGCAACTTGCGGACCTCACCGGCCTGCTCGGTGTTGGTCAGGGTGACCACGGTGCCGGAGCCGCCGGCCCGCGCGGTGCGCCCGGACCGGTGCAGGTACGCCTTGTGGTCGGCGGGCGGATCGGCGTGGATGACCAGCGCCACGTCGTCGACGTGGATGCCGCGCGCGGCGATGTCGGTGGCCACCAGCGCCGCCACCCGGCCGGACCGGAAGTCGTCGAGATTGCGGGTACGGGCGTTCTGGCTCAGGTTGCCGTGCAGTTCGGCGGCCGGTACGCCGTTCCGTTGCAGCTGGCGGACCAGCGCCTTCGCGCCGTGCTTGGTGCGGGTGAACACGACCGTACGGCCCGGCGCGCTGGTCAGATCGACCAGCACGGGCAGCCGGTGCTCGCGCTCGACGTGCAGTACGTGGTGGGTCATGGTGCTCACCGGGGACTGCGCCGAGTCGGCCTCGTGCCGGGCGGGCTTGGACAGGTACGCGCGGACCAGGGTGTCGACCTCGCGGTCGAGCGTGGCGGAGAACAGCAGCCGCTGCCCGCCGGCTGGGGTCTGGCCGAGCAGCCGGCGCACGACCGGCAGGAACCCGAGCGCCGCCATGTGGTCGGCCTCGTCGAGGACGGTGATCTGCACCGCGGACAGGGTGCAGTGCCCCTGCCCCATCAGGTCCTCCAGCCGGCCGGGACAGGCCACGACGATGTCGACGCCACGCCGGATCGCGGCCACCTGCGGCCCCTGGCCGACACCACCGAACACGGTGCGCGAGGTCAACCGGGCGGCGGCGGCCAGCGGCTGCAGCGCCTCGTCGATCTGGCCGACCAGTTCCCGGGTCGGCGCGAGGATCAGCGCGCGCGGCGCGCCGGGCTTCGGCCGGGCACCGCCGGACAGCCGGGCCACCAGCGGCAGCAGGAATGCGAGGGTCTTACCGGAGCCGGTACGGGCCCGGCCGAGCACGTCGCGCCCGGCGAGCGCGTCGGGGATGGCCGCGGCCTGGATCGGGGTAGGGGTGTGGATGCTTCGGGAGGTGAGTACCTCGGTCAGCCGCGCGGGCAGGCCGAAGTCGCTGAACGAAGAAGACAAGAAGTTCGCCATCTGTGCGGATGTCCCGCCGACAACCGGAACCCGAGGGACTCGGCCGGCCAGGCGCGGAGCAGATCCCCCGGACGGGGTCCGGATGCTACGACGCGCCGACAACTCGCGGCAGGAGCTCAACGAGCTGATGCATCGATCATAGCCGTTGTGGATCTCACCCGCCGGAGGCCGGATACCGGCATCCGGCGGACGCACCCGGGAAATGAGTCACCGGACAAGATTCCGCCCACTCGGGAGTGGCATACCTCACCACATCCGCCCGCTACCTCGATCAGGCGTCGCGGCGGCGGAGCAGCAGGCCGGCGAGCAGCAGGGCGCCGGCGGCCCAGCCGGCGACCACGCCGATGCCCTCCCAGGGCGGGAGCGGGAGTCCACGAAGGTTGGTGGTGGCTCGGATGCCGAGCCCGGCGGTCATCGGCGCGAGCTGTTCGAGGTGCCGCCGGAGCGGATCGCTCACCGCCTGCGCGACCAGGACCGGCAGGTACAGCACGGCGAGCACCACGCCGATGGACACGGCGGTGTCCCGCACGACGGTGGCGATGCCGAGGGCCAGCAGCGCGACCAGTACCAGGTAGACGACGCTGCCGGCGGCGGCGCGCAGGGTCGGGCCGTGCGTGATCGAGCCGGGTACCGGTCCGGGACCGGCGCCGGTTTCGCCGGCGGGCAGCGCTGCGCGCCCGGCCAGGAGCGAGCCCACGACGGCGACCACACCAGTACCGAGGGTGAGTACGGCGAGGGTGGTCGCCTTGGCGGCGAGCACGGTGAGCCGGCGCGGCATCGCGGCGAACGTGGTGCGCACCATGCCGGTGCCGTACTCCTCGGCGACGGCGAGCACGGCGAGTACCACGACGACGGCCTGGCCGAGGTCGAGGCCGGTGAGGGCGAGCGCGGTGACATCCCGGCCGCCGCCCGCCGACTGGTGCGTACCGGCCACGACCACCACGCCCACGCCGATCGTGGCGACGGCGGTACCGAGCAGCAGCCAGGCCGTGCTGGCGAGGGTGCGCAGTTTGGTCCACTCGGCGAGCAGTGCGGCGCTCATGCGTCCCTCCGCTGCATCACGAGCCGCGCGGCGCCGAGCGCCACCGCGGCGTAACCGGCGAGTACCAGCAGTCCGGCCCAGGGTGGCAACGGGTAGTAGCCGTTGGCGAACGTGTACGGGTAGTCGACCAGCGACGATCGCGGCAGCACGCCGAGAACCGAGAACGCGGCGGCCGGGGTGACGCGGAACAGCCACGTCTCGGCGGTCGCGGGCAGGCTGGCGCCGATCAGGTACGGCAGGACGAACACCACGACGCCGGCGGTGACCGCGCCCGCGCCGCGCCGCAGCATCGCGCCGAGGGCGAGCACCGCGACCGCGGTGAGCGCGGTGACCAGCCCGCACCCGACCACGACGCGCACCACGGTGCCGACGCCGGCGGGAAACACGTAGACCCCGTTGCCGGTCAGGATGTGGTCGCCGACCGGCACCGCGACGGCGGCGGCGAGAGCACCGGTCGCGAAGCCGACCGCGCCGATCACGATCGCCTTGGCGGCGAGCACCCGCTCCCGCTTCGGCGTGGCGGCGAGCGTGGTGCGGATCAGCCCGCGGCGGTACTCGCTGGTCACGAACAGCGTGGCCAGCACGATCAGGACGACCGTTCCGACGAGCAGGCCGACCAGCACGGTGCTGGCGGGGGTGTTGGTGCCGAGCACGCCCTGCACGACCGCCGGGGCGATGTCGCCGGACCCGGTGAGTACGGCGGTGTCGCCGGTGATGCGGGCACCACCGGCCGCGAGGATCGGGTAGAAGTCGGCCCGGCCCGTACCGATGCCGCGGCTTCGCCAGGCACCGCCGGTCTCTCCGGTGACGGTGACGTGCCGGAAACCGGCGGTGGCCTGGGTGGGGCGACCGGTCCGGCCGTGGAACGAGACCGGTGAGGTCACGAACAGCCCGACCCGCACGGTGCCGGGCAGCCCCGGGAGGCGGGCGACACCGACCTCGTGCCAGGCGACGCCGTCGGCGGACTCGTAGCCGGTGATCGTGTCCCCGTGCCGGGTCAGCCGCAGCCAGCGCGGCGCCGCGGGCACGCCGTGCCCGGACCGGTCGTGGGTGTAGTCGTACTGGAAGCGGATCCCGTGCCGGCCGGTGGCGAGCACCGCCGCGTACGACGATCCGGGCGCGGTGCTGGGCGTGAGCAGGATGCCGGCCTTCGCCCAGTCCGCCAGCCCGGGGCGCGTCGCGGACGGCGACGGGGCGACGTTCACCGGATTGGTCGAGACCCGGCCGGAGAGCGAGGTGAGCTGGGCGGTGAGGCTGCCGTCGCCGGTGAGCGGGCGGCTCAGGTACCGGTAGCTGTCCGCGACCGCCTCGCCGTTCGGTCCGGTCGGTACCGTCGGGTGACCGCTGTGGCACGTGACGCCGGTGCCGGTACAGGTCCCGCTGTGGATGCCGTTGGCCACCAGGTAGGTGAGCAGCACGCACAGCAGCACGGCAACGCCGAGCCCGACCAGCCAGCCGCGGACGGTACGGAACTTCACCCATTCGGCGCGCAGTGCCGGTCGCAGTCCGAGACCGCGGTCCGCGCCGGCGGTCCGCGCCGGTGCCTCGACGGCGCTCATCGGCCCTGCTCCTGGTCGAGGACCGCCCGGTACTCGGACTCGCCGGCGGTGAGCCGCAGGTAGACGTCCTCCAGGGTCGCCCGCTGGCTCGTCACCTCGGCGAACGGCACGCCGGACCGGGCCAGTACCGCCACGATCCGCTGGGCGTCGGCCCCGGTCACGGTGACGGTGTTGCGGTCCGCGACCCGCGCCGCCAGCCCGTCTCGTTGCAGCGTCGCCGCCGCCTCGGCCGGCTGCGCGGTACGCAGCTGGACCCGGTCACCCGACTCGGCGGCGACCAGTTCGTCCACCGGTGCATCGGCGACGACCCGGCCGCGACCGACGACGACCACCTGGTCGGCGGTGCCCTGCAGTTCGCCCATCAGATGGCTGGACACCAGCACCGCGCGCCCCTCGCCGGCGAGCGAGCGCAGGAACCGGCGGATCCAGATGATGCCCTCGGGGTCCATCCCGTTGAACGGCTCGTCCAGGATCAGTACCGGTGGATCGCCGAGCATCGCCGCGGCGATGCCGAGGCGCTGTCGCATCCCCAGCGAGAAGCCGCCCGCCCTGCGGCGCGCGGCACCGGTCAGGCCGACCAGCTCGATCACCTCGTCCACCCGGCGTACCGGCAACCGCTGCGACCGGGCCAGCCACAGCAGGTGGTTGCGCCCCGTCCGGCTCGGTTGCAGGGCGGCCGCGTCTACCAGCGCGCCCACGTGCCGCAGCGGCCGTCGCAGCCGCCGGTACGGCAGCCCGCCGACCAGCGCGCGGCCCTCGTCCGGGGCGTCCAACCCGAGGATGACCCGGATGGTCGTCGACTTTCCCGCACCGTTGGGCCCGACGAAGCCGGTCACCCGGCCGGGCGACACGGTGAAGCTCATCCCGTCGAGTGCCTGGGTGGCCCCGAATCGCTTGCGCAGCCCGGATACGTCGATCCTCTGCTCGGTCACGGTCACGGTCTCGGTCCGTTCGGTCGTCGGCTGGGTCATGGATGGTTGTACGGCGCGGGCGGTCGCAACGCGGTCGCGGCCGCTGATACCCGGTTGCGACCCGGCAGCGGGGATGCTGGACGCAGGACGAGTACGGGCCGGAAGCGGAGGTGGACGTCGATGAGGGTGCTGGTGGTCGAGGACTTCGAGGTGCTGGCCCGGTCGATCGGCACCGGGCTGCGCCATGAGGGCATGGCCGTCGACGTCGTCCTGGACGGCGCCGAGGCGCTGGCGCACCTCGCGCTCACCCGCTACGACGTCGTCGTACTGGACCGGGACCTGCCCGGGGTGCACGGCGACGACGTCTGCCGCCGGCTGGTCGCGGACGGTGCCGACAGCCGGGTGCTGATGCTCACCGCGGCCGGTACGGTGCAGGACCGGGTGGACGGCCTCGATCTGGGGGCAGACGACTACCTGCCCAAGCCGTTCGACTTCGCCGAGCTGGTCGCCCGGGTCCGCGCCCTCGGCCGCCGAGCGACCCCCGCCGTACCGCCGACCCTCGGCTACGCCGACATCAGCCTCGACCCGGCCCGCCGGGTGGTCACCCGGGCCGGGCGCCGGCTGGACCTGAGCCCGAAGGAGTTCGCCCTGCTGGAATGCCTGCTCGCCACCCCCGGTGTCGTCGTCTCCGCCGAGCAACTGCTCGAACGGGTCTGGGACGAGGCGGCCGATCCGTTCACCACGGCGGTCAAGCACACCATGCGTCGGCTGCGGGTCAAGCTCGGCGAACCCCCCGTCATCCACACCGTCCGGGAGGGCGGCTACCGGATCGGAGACAGCTGATGAGCGCGACGCGACGAGTCGGTGCCCTGCTTCGCGCCAGGCGACCGGTCCTGCGGGCACAGCTCACGCTGCTGTACTCCGGGCTGTTTCTCGCGGTCCTCGCCGGCGTGCTGCTGGCCACCAACCTCCTCTACGGCCACACCGCGGCGCGCGCCCCCGCCGGCACGGCACCCGGGGTGGCCGACTCCAGCAGCAGGTTCGACGTCGGCCCGGCGCTGGTCGGCCTGGCCGCCGCGGTGGTCGCGCTGGTCGGCGCCTGGTGGCTCGCCGGCCGCTTCCTGCGGCCGCTGCACGCCATCACCACCACCGCGCAACAGATCTCCGCCACCAACCTCAACCAGCGCCTCACGGTCCGGGGGCCGGACGACGAGCTGACCCGGCTCGGTACCACGCTCAACGACCTGCTGAGCCGGTTGGAGTCCGCCTTCACCGCGCAGCGCCACTTCGTGGCCAACGCCTCGCACGAGCTGCGTACCCCGCTCGCGGGTCAGCGGACCCTGCTTCAGGTCGCGCTCGCCGATCCGCACGCCGACCTGGCGTCCCTGCGCGCCGCGTGCGCCGAGGCGGTGGAGCTCGGCGCGCAACAGGAGAGGCTCATCGACGCCCTGCTCGCGCTCGCCACCAGCGAGCGCGGCATCGAGCGCCGGAGCCCGGTCGAGCTCGCCGGGCTCGCCGAGCGGGCACTCGCCGGCCGCCGCGCGGAGACGGGCGAGCGCGGCGTCCACATCGACGCCAGGCTCGCCGCGGCCCGGGCGTCCGGCGACCCCCGGCTGGTCGAGCTGCTCGTGGCGAACCTCGTCGACAACGCGATCCGGCACAACCGGCCCGACGGCACGGTCGAGGTCGTGACCGGGCCGGCCCCGAGTGGCGCAGCGACGATCACGGTCCGCAACACCGGTCCGGTGGTCCCCCCGGAGGACCTGGGCCGGCTCTTCCAGCCGTTCCAGCGGGCCGGCGGGCCACGCCTACGACACCGCGACGGGCACGGGCTCGGCCTGGCCATCGTCGCGGCGATCGCCGGTGCCCACCAGGCGACGGTCACCACCCGCGCGCAGGCCGGCGGCGGGCTCGAGATCACCGTCGCCTTCCCGACCGACCGCTGACCGAACGCCCCGCCGGCCCGACCGCACGGTCAGGGAAGTACCACCCTGGTGTTGGTGGCGGCGGTGAGGGAGTTCTCGCGCAGGTACGCGCGCCGCGGCGAGATGTCCACCGGCGCGGCGGAGCGTGGCCGGTCCGCGGGGACCGCCTGCACCACGAGTTCCTGGATCTGCGCGGGCTCGACCGGCGTCAGGTGGATCATGCACAGCAGCTCGCCCCGGGCTCCCGGGATCGACCAGGTGACGTCGGCCGGGGTCGCCGCCGACACGATCTGCGGCGCCGGTCGCGGTTCGGTCAGCGGGCCGATCTGTTCGATCAGCTCCTCGATGCCGGCGCGCCGCTCGGCCAGCGACCGGTCGAAATCGACGTTGTCGGCCAGGATCTGGGCGGCCAGCTCGTCGTCCCAGCGTCGGATCAGCCGGTCGGCGTCCTCGCGCAACCGCACCGTCTCCGGCCACAGCGTGATCGTCTGCGCCGGCACCCGGTCTCGGGCGAGGATGCGGCCGAGCGCCTGCTGGCACAGCTCCGACGGGTTGCCGCGATGGCTGTTGGTCAGCACCACGACGCCGTTGCCGGAGTCCGGATGCCAGCACATGAACAGCGAGAAACCGGGCAGGCCACCGCCGTGCGACACCATCGTGCCGCGCTGTGCGTCGAGGGAGATGCGCAGGCCCAGCCCGTACCCGCCGACGAGCGGCTTCAGGCTGCCGTCGGGCTGCACGCTCAGCGATGGAGTATCGACGATCCGTACCCGCTGCATCTCGCGGCGAGCCGCGCGGCTGAGGATGTCCACGTCGTCGGGGTGCGGCGCGCGGAAGGCGGAGCTGAGCCAGACGATCCACCGGGCCAGGTCGCGAACGGTGCTCATGATCCCGCCGGCCGCGGCGAACGCGGCCGAGACGTTGGGCGCGTAGGGGATCCAGTTCGCCGCCGGGTCGAGCGAGTAGCCGGTGGCGCGTTCGATGCCGGCGGGCGCGGCGTTGTCGAACCAGGTCGAGGTCAGCCCCAGGGGGATCAGCAGCTCGTCGCGGACGAAGTCCTCGATCGGGCGGCCGACGGCACGCCCCACGGCGAGCCCGGCGAGCGTGAAGCCGAGGTTGGAGTACTCGTACTCGGCGCCCGGTACGTGGCTGTAGCGCAGCCCCTTCCCGACCTGGTCGAGCACCACGTCCACCGCGGCGTCGATGAACGGGTCCACCCACGAGTTGTCCTCGGTCAGCCCGCCGGACATGCTGAACAGCATCCCGAGGGTCGGTGGCGGGCACGGGTCCTCCAGCGTGCCGGACGCCGTGAACTGCGGGAAGTACATGGTGATCGGATCGTCCAGGGACAGCAGGCCACGGTCGCGGGCGAGCAGCGCCGCCGCGGCGACGAAACTCTTGGACATCGACGCGATCGGGAAGACCGTGTCCGCATCGGGTACCAGGCCGTCGTCGTTGGCGGTGCCGAAGCCGGCGGCGTGGGAGAGCCCGTCGGCCGTGACGATCCCGTACGCCAGCCCCCGGGACTGATCTGCTGCGGTGTACTGCCCGAAGAACGCGTCCAGTTCGGTCGCGATCGGGGTGCGGATCAGCTCATTCGACATGCCACGATCACCTTCGGTGAGGGGTGCGCAGGACACCAGGAGCGTACGCACACAACGGAACGACCGGCCTCTTTACATGAACGAAAATTGCTGGCAAGTTCTGTTGGTCTGCACAAAAAGTTCATCGACCGTCGGCCCTACCCTGCTGGCACCCCGATCTGAACGTCCAGGCTGGAACCCCGGCCGCGGCCCGCTCAGCTCACTTCGCAAAGTCGACATCGCCGATGTCCCGACAGGAAAGTACGCATCAATGAAACGGTTAAAGACGCTGTGCGGTGCGGTGGTGCTCGCTTCGACCGTGGTGCTGACGGCATGCGGCGGCTCGGGTACCGGCTCGGGTGTCGCGCAGTCCGGCGGTGACCTCGTGATGGCCCGCGCGGACGAGGCGACGAGCCTGCTGCCATCGGTACCCACCGACAACGCCTCGATCTGGGTCATCGAGGAGATCTACGACACGCTCACCGTCCCGGACCAGAGCGGCAAGAGCGTGCGGCCCTCGCTCGCCACCTCGTGGACGCAGTCGTCGGACAAGCTCAGCTGGACCTTCCATCTGCGCAAGGACGCCAAGTTCACCAACGGCAAGACGGTCACGTCGGCGGACGTGAAGTTCTCCATCGAGCAGAACCAGAAGAGCGACGCGCCGTTCTCCTTCATCGACACCGTGGTCACCGCCATCGACACGCCGGACCCGGCGACCGTGGTGTTCCACACCAAGAAGCCGTGGTCCCCGCTGCCGGCCGACATGGCGCTGTACGCGAACTCGATCGTGCCGAACAACTACGGCGGCAAGTCCGCCACCGAGTTCGCCGCCCACCCGATCGGGTCGGGCCCGTTCAAGTTCGCCAGCTGGTCGAAGGGCAGCAGCCTGAAGATCGTCAAGAACACCAAGTACTGGCGCAAGGGCACCCCGCACCTCGACTCGGTCACGTTCACCACGGTGCCGGACAGCAACACCCGCGCCACTCAGCTTGCCAGCAACCAGATCCAGATCAACGAGTACCCGTCGAACTCGAGCATCAAGACGCTGAAGGCGCAGCCGAACCTGACGGTGAGCATGTTCCCGTCCAGCGAGATCGACTACATGTCGATGAACGTGCGGCGCGCGCCGTTCAACGACGTCAACGTGCGCAAGGCGATCAGCCTGGCAATCGACAAGAAGGCGATCCTCGAGGCCGTGTACTACGGGCACGGCACGCTCGCCGGCGGCTTCCTGTCCCCCACCACCTGGGCGCACAACGAGTCGATCAAGCCGGTACCGCACGACGTGGCGGCGGCGAAGGCGGCGCTGGCGAAGTCGTCGCACCCGCACGGCTTCACCACCACGATCATGGTCGGGTCCGGTTCGCAGGACTCGTCGAGCGAGGCCCAGCTGGTGCAGGGCGACCTGGCGAAGATCGGGATCAAGGTCAAGATCAAGACGCTGGATCCCAGTGCGCTGTCGACCGCGAAGCACGCGGGGAACTACGACATGGCGTTCGGCCTGTACACCACCGACATCGTGGACCCGGACGAGATCGCCCGGTTCGCCGGCACCTACGACGGCGGCTCGAACACGTTGTACTCGGGCTACAAGAACTCGAAGATGGACTCGCTGGCGGCCACCGCGAGCAGCTCGTCGCAGCAGAGCGAGCGCAAGGCCGCGTACGACCAGATGCAGCAGATCATCGCGGACAACGTCCCCTACGTCCCGCTGTTCTACGTTCCGGGCATCTACTCGTACGGCAAGGTGAAGGGCTTCCACCCGGCCGCCACCGGCAACTACTTCCTTGAGAAGGTCCAGCTGACCAAGTGACCGCACGGTCCGGGCCCGCACGCGGGCCCGGACCCGGTCGACCGGTCACGCCTTGGAGATCCCGACGGGCGCCCGCAGCCCTTTTCTGCCAGGGTCTCTCCGCCGCAAGGAGGTTCGATGCTTCGTTGGTTCGCCCGACGGCTCCTGCTCGCCATCCCCGTCGTCTGGGGCGTGGTGACCATCTCGTTCTTCATGATGCACCTCGCCCCCGGCGATCCGGCCCGTACCGCGCTCGGGGAGAAGGCCAGCGACGCCTCGGTCGCCGCACTGCGCCACCAGTGGGGGCTCGACCAGAGCATGCCGTTGCAGTACCTGAACTACCTCAAGCAACTGGTGCACGGGGACCTCGGCACGTCGGTGTACTACCACGCACCGATCACCTCGTTGATGGCCCAGCGGCTGCCGGTGACGATCATCCTGGTCGTGCTGAGCGCGATCCTCACGATGCTCATCGCGGTACCGCTGGCCTCGCGCAGCGCCACCCACCCCAACGGCCTCGCCGCCGTGGCGGTGCGGCTGTTCAACGCGGTCGTGCAGGGCGCGCCGACGTTCTTCATCGGCGCGATGCTGATCCTGTTCCTCGGGGTACGGATCGCGATCTTCCCGGCCGGCGGCTACCCGGCCGACATCGGCGGCCGGGCCTGGGCACTGGTCCTGCCGGCGCTGACCATCGCGCTGGGCACCGTGCCGATCATGGTGCGCGGCCTGCGCGCGGCGATGATCGAGTCGTACGGCAGCGAGTACGTCGCCTTCGCCCGGTCCAAGGGCCTGCCGGAGCGGCCCATCCGGTACGGCTACGTCCTGCGCAACGCGGGCATCTCCGGCGTCAGTATCCTCGGCATCCAGGTCGGCGCGCTCGCCAGCGGCGCGCTGGTCATCGAGCAGGTGTTCGCGATCCCGGGAATGGGTTCGATGCTGATGACCGGGATCCTCAACCGCGACTACGCCCTGGTACAGGCGTGCACGCTGGTGTTCGGTCTGCTCGTGGTCGTGGTCTATCTCGGGACCGACCTCGCCTATGCCCGCCTGGACCCGAGAGCGAGGTTGTCATGACCGTCACCGACGCCGCCGCGGTCGCCCGGACCGCGATCACCCCACCGCGCAAGAGCAGGGTGTGGGCGCCGGCGTGGATGCGGCGGCACAACCTGCAGCTGTGGATCGGTGCCGGCATGCTCGGCCTGATGGTGGTCGCCGCGATCTTCGCGCCGCTGATCGCACCGCACAACCCGATCACGCCGGACGCCGCGCACGCGCTGCTGCCGGTGTCGGCGGACCACCCGTTCGGCACCGACAACCTCGGCCGCGACATCTTTTCCCGGGTGGTGTACGGCGCGCGCTCCGACCTGACGATCGCGATCGTCGCGGTCGCCGCGCCGTTCGTCATCGGGCTCGCGTTCGGGATCGTCTCCGGCTACTTCGGTGGCTGGTTCGACAGCATCATGATGCGGCTGGCCGACATCGTCACCGCGTTCCCGTTCTTCATCCTCGTCATCGCGCTGGTGTTCCTGATGGGCAACGGGGCCCTGTCCATCTTCATCGCGATCACCTGCGTGTCCTGGGTCGCCTACGCCCGGCTGGTACGCGGCGAGGCGATGGTGTTGCGTAACAAGGAGTTCGTGGCGGCCTGCCAGGCCAGCGGCATCTCCACGGTCGGCATCCTGGTGCGCCACTTCGTTCCCAACGTGGTCAGCCAGGCCATCGTGTACGCGATGAGCGACATCGTGATGAACGTCGGCGTCATCGTGACCCTCAGCTACCTGGGGCTCGGGATCACACCGCCCACCCCGGACTGGGGTTCGATGATGGCGGGCGGCCAGCAGTTCCTCGCGGGCGGCTTCTACGGCATGACGCTGTTCCCGGCGGGTGCGGTGATCTGGACCAGCCTGGCGCTGTCGTTCATCGGTGACGGGCTGACCCACCAGCTGCGGATCGACCGGTAGGAAGGCGTGACATGACAGTCGATTCGACCGGCGAGCTGCTGATCGTCGAAGGCCTCTCGCTGGAACTGGACATCGGCGGGATGCAGCTCAACGCGCTGCGGGACGTGTCGTTCTCGCTGCGTCCGGGCGAGGCCCGGGGGCTCGTGGGCGAGTCGGGCTCGGGCAAGAGCCTGACGCTGCGGGCGATCCTCGGCTTGCTGCCGCCCAACGCCCGCATCACGTCGGGCCGGATGGTGGTCGCCGGCCAGGAGTTCGACCTGACCCGGACCGACCGGGAGCACCGGCGCCGCATCGCCCGGCTGCGCGGTTCGTCGGTCGCGATGATCTTCCAGGAACCCGCCGTGGCGCTCAACCCGGTGGTACCGGTGGGCAAGCAGATCATCGACGCCGTCGCCCGCCGCGACGGGCTCACCAAGCGGGCGGCGCGCGACTACGCGCTGCACCTGATGGACCTGGTCGGCATCCACGACGCCAGCACGAAGATCGACGCGTACCCGTTCGAGCTGTCCGGTGGGCTCAAGCAGCGGGTGATGATCGCGGCCGCGGTCGCCGGCGAGCCGCAGCTGATCCTGTGCGACGAACCGACCACCGCACTCGACGTCACGGTGCAGAAGCAGATCCTGAGCCTGTTCACCCACCTGCGCGACGAGCTGCACGCCAGCCTGCTCTACGTCACCCACGATCTCGCGGTGGTGGCGCAGCTGTGCGACTCGGTCACGGTGCTCTACTCCGGCGAGGTGATGGAGTCCTCGGACGATCTGCGCGCGGTGTTCGACGGCGCGCAGCATCCCTACACCGAGGCGCTGCTGCGATCCACGCCGGACGTCGACCGCATCGAGCAACGGCTCTACTCGATTCCCGGCAGCGCCGC
Source organism: Actinocatenispora sera (assembly GCF_018324685.1). Lineage (NCBI taxonomy): Bacteria > Bacillati > Actinomycetota > Actinomycetes > Micromonosporales > Micromonosporaceae > Actinocatenispora > Actinocatenispora sera. The sequence continues at coordinate 6,243,555 of NZ_AP023354.1, forward strand.
CTCGCTGAGCGAACGTGCCGGCGGGTGCCAGTTCGCGCGGCGCTGCGAGTACGCCCGGGACGACTGTCGCACCGGCGCGATCCCGGACACCTCAGGCACCCCGGGCCGGGTCGTACGGTGCCTGCACAAGGTCGGCGCGCCCGCCGACGGCGTACCCGTGGGAGGCATCGATGGCTGAGGTCGACGGCGTGGGCGTGCCGGTGGACGAACCGCTGCTGCGGTGCACCGACGTCAACATCAGCTTTGCCCAGCGCGGCAAGGCGGAGCGCTTCCACGCGGTACGCGACGCCTCGCTCGAGGTGGGTTCGGCCGACATCGTGGGCCTGGTCGGCGAGTCCGGGTCGGGCAAGTCGACGCTGGCGCGGGCGATCGTCGGGCTGCAGCGGATCGACTCGGGTGCCATCGAGTTCCAGGGCAGGCCGTTCGGGCGCACCCGTACCGCCGAGGACCGGCGCGGCATTCAGATGATCTTCCAGGACCCCTTCGGTTCGCTGGATCCGCGGATGAAGATCCGCTCCGCGCTGGCCGAGATCATCCGGCGGCACACCCCGCTGCGTGGCAAGCAGATCGACGCGCGGTGCGCCGAGTTGATGGACATGGTGCAGCTGCCGCGATCGATCCTGTCCTCCCGGCCCGCCGGCATGTCGGGCGGGCAGCGCCAGCGCGTCGCGATCGCGCGGGCGCTGTCGATCAACCCGCGGCTGCTGGTCGCCGACGAGCCGGTCGCCGCGCTCGACGTGTCGGTACAGGCGGGCATCGTGAACCTGCTGTCGGACCTGCGCCGCGACGTCGGGCTGTCGATCCTGTTCATCTCGCACGACCTGTCGATCGTGCGCACCCTGTGCGACTCGGTGAACGTGATCTACCGCGGCGACATCGTGGAGTCGCGGCCGTGCGCCGAGCTGTTCGACGACCCGCGCAGCGACTACACCAGAACCCTGTTGAGTGCGATCCCCCGGCTCAACGGGCCGCGTACCGAGGGCCTCGCGCAGGGGCAGTCGCTCGGCGCGCGGCGCCGCTAGGCTAAGACTGGTCGGCGACCACCTCGCCGGCCTTGACCCGCACCGCGAAGGTGGCCAGCGGGCGCGGTGCCGGTCCAGAGACGTTCTTGCCGGTGAGCGCGTCGTAGACGGAGCCGTGGCACGGGCAGTGCAGCTGCGAGCCGGCCGGCGCGACCGTGCAGCCCTGATGGGTGCAGATCGCGCTGAACGCCACCGCCGTGTCCTGGTCCGGCCGCGCCACGATCAGCTTCTCGCCCTTCGGCCCGGTGGCCGACACGGCACCGCGCACCGGCACCTTGTCCAGCGCGACCAGGCCGGCGGGGTGGCCCTTGCCCTGGCCCTGCTGCCCGCCGTCGGAGCCGCTGTCCTCGCCGTCGTCTCCGCCACTGCAGGCGGCGAGCGTACCGGCGGCGGCAAGCGCGCCGCCGGCGGCGAGCACCCCGCGGCGGGTCGGACGTACCTGGCTCATGTGGTGTCTCCTCGTGATTCGACGCGGCGCAGGATCAGCACCGCGAGCGCGCAGATGATCGCGCCCAGCTCGGCGAGCTCGCACAGCAACTGCGGTACGCCGTCGGTGGTCTCCCGGAAGCCGAACAGGCCGACCGTGACCGACAGCCAGAAGGCGACGAGCGTCGCGGCGCCGAAGGCGAACATGCCCAGCACCGGCAGCCAGTGCCGCCACAGCAGCGCGCCCAGACCGATGGCCAGCCCGCCGACCGCGTTGAGCACGAACAGCGGACCGATCGCCGTACCGCCGCCCAGGCCCTCGGCCCACAGCTGCAGGTGCACCGCGGCGGACAGCAGGACGCCGGCAACGCCGACGGCGGTCAGGGCCTGCCCGGCGGTCGCGACGGCTCGCCGCCGGTGAACGGTTTCGATCATGGGACCTCCTCCCCGCCCCATCACGAACCGCGCTCCCGAACCGTTCAACCCCGGCCACGGAAACTTCTGCACCGCGGCGCCGGTGGCCGCTCAGACGGTGAGCCGTACCGGGTCGCCGTCCTCCAGGTGGAACGCGTCCCGGAGCCGGACATCGGTGACGACTTCGACGACGGTGCGTGGATGCGACCCGGTACCGGCCTCGTTCTCGTCCGTGCGCATGATGAACGCCGGCCGGTCGAACACGTGGCAGGGCACCAGGTTGACGCCCCGGCCGACCTCCGCGGCGTCGATGTGGATCCGCCGGCTCGGCAGCGGCCACGGTTCGTCCAGCTCGACGTTGAGGCTGCCCGGGTAGAGCACCATCCCGGTGTACCGCTGGTAGACGGCCCGGTGCATCGACACCCACTGCCCGTAGTCGCCGATGCCCGGACGCACCCGTCCCTGCAGGACCTGCAGCACCGCTCGGCCTGCGCGATGCGGCCGGTTCGGTTCGAGATCGTCGCCGTCGCCCATCGCTGCTCCCCTCCGCACCGTCACCGTACGCCGCCGGGCTGCCGCGATCCCGGCAGCGTCGAGCGATCAAGCCGACCGGTTGCCGGGGCCGCCTGACGCCCGCGGTGCCGGCACGCCGCGCCGCGGGCCGTCGAACCAGCCGGCACCGCGCCGGCCCCGATCACCAGGACGTGAGGTCCTCGTACAGCGGTTGCAGCAGGTCGGTCAGGTTGCGGCGGCCGACGACGATCTCCGAGCCGGCCAGGTGCCGGATGGCCGGATCGGGATCCTGCGGCGGATGGTCGTCGGGCCAGGCGAGCTGCTCGGGATGCTCACCCAGCCAGTAGGCGCGCGCCGAACCGGGAAGCGGGGACGGCACGCGGCCCGTCTCCGGCCCGGCCGGTACGACGGTCGAGGGCCGAGCGGCGGTCAGCGTCTGCAGCCGGGCCCGCAACCGTTCCCGGCCTCGGCCCCGCCACAGCAGCAGCCGGAACGGATCCTCGTCGAAGGACCGCGCCAGGGCGCGCAGCGTCGCGGTCAGGTGCCGGCAGGGCACCGACCACTGCGGGCAGGAGCATTCCTGCACCAGCTCGGTGGCATCCGGCACCAGCGCCACCCCGACCGTGGCGACCAGCGCCTCGACCTCCGCCGGTACCGTACCGTCGAGCAGCCGCGCCACGACCGCGGCGTCGGCGCTGAGCGCGCGTTCGATCCCGGCCCACTGCACCGGGGTGAACACCGGGACCTCCACCCACACCTCGTACGGCCGGGCGTGCGAGCCGCGCACCCGGGCGGCGGCCGAACCGGCGGTCACCTCGACCGCGGACACCCGGTCGGCCGGATAGTGGTCGCCGTCGCCCAGCCCCGCGCGGGCGAGGAACCGGCCGGACCAGTAGCCGGGCTGCACGCTATTCACCGACCGCCTCCGCCGACAGCGTGACCAGCTCGTGGAGCGCCTCGGTGGACAGGCCGGCCAGCCAGGCGTCGTCGCTGCCGACCGTGGTCCGCGCCAGCGCCCGCTTGCCCTCGATCAGCGCGTCGATGCGTTCCTCGATGGTGCCGACACACACCAGCTTCCGGATCTGGACGTCCTTGCGCTGGCCGATCCGGAATGCCCGATCGCTGGCCTGCTCCTCGACCGCCGGGTTCCACCAGCGGTCCACGTGGACGACGTGGTTCGCGGCGGTGAGGTTCAGCCCGGTACCGCCGGCCTTGACCGACAGCAGCATGACGGCCGGCCCGTCGGCCTGCTGGAACCGTTCGACCAGCTCGTCGCGGCGACGCTGGGCGAGCCCGCCATGCAGGTACGACACGTCGCGCGGCAGCCGGTGCAGCAGGTGCCGGTGCAGCATCGTCCCGAACCGGGCGTACTGCGTGAACACGAGCGCGCGCTCGCCGTTGGCCACGACGGTGTGCAGGATGTCCTCCAGCCGGGCGAGCTTGCCGGAGCGGCCCGGGAGCGCCGAACCGTCCTGCAGGAAGTGGGCCGGGTGGTTGCAGATCTGCTTGAGCCGGGTGAGCGTCGCCAGCACCACACCGCGCCGGCGGATCCCCCGGGCGCCCTTCATCCGGTCGAGCATGTCGTCGACCACCGCCTGGTACAGCGTGGCCTGCTCGGCGGTGAGGTTGCACAGCACGGTCATCTCCGCCTTGTCCGGCAGCTCCGCGGCCACCGCCGGGTCGGTCTTGAGGCGGCGCAACACGAACGGCCGGATCCGGCGCCGGAACGCCGCCGCGGCCCGGTCGTTGTCGTCCTGCTCGATCGGGACCGCGTAGCGTTCCCGGAACGCCGCGCGGGACCCGAACAGCCCGGGGTTGGCGAAGTCCAGGATGGCGTGCAGCTCGGTGAGCCGGTTCTCCACCGGGGTACCGGTCAGCGCGATCCGGTGCCGCGCCGGCAACCGGCGGATGGCGGCCGACTGCCGCGTGCCGCTGTTCTTGATGTACTGGGCCTCGTCGACCACGACGCGCCGCCAGCCGATGTCCCGCAACTGCTCCACGTCGCGATGCGCCACGCCGTAGGTGGTCACCACCAGGTCGCAGCGCCCGACCGCGTCGGCCAGCGCGCGGCCGCTCAACCGCTGTCCGCCATGGTGTACGTGGATGGTCAGGTCGGGGGCGAAGCGCTCGGTCTCCCGCTGCCAGTTCCCCACCAACGACATCGGGCAGATCAGCAGGGTGGGTCCGTCGCCGCGCTCCGCCGCCAGCAGCGCGAGGACCTGCACGGTCTTGCCCAGCCCCATGTCGTCGGCGAGCACCGCACCGATCCCCAACCGCGACATCAGCCCCAACCAGGCCAGCCCGCGCTGCTGGTAGGGCCGCAGCACCGCCCGGAAGTCCGGCGGGGGTACCAGTTCGTTCCCCGGCCCGGTCTCCGCGCCGGCCAGTACCGTGGCCAGGGCGCCGTCGGTGTCCACCGTGGCGACCGGCAGCCCGGCCACCTCGGCGTCCGGGTCCACGGCCAGGCGCAGCACCTCGGCGCTCGACATGGTCTCGCCACCGGCGCGCGCGAGGAACCGCGCGGCGGCGGCGATCTGGTCCGGATCGGCCGGCAGCCACTGGCCGTGCACCCGCACCAACGGCCTCTTCGCCGACGCGAGCATCCGCATCTCGCCGTCGGTGAGCGGCACCCCGTCGATCGCCGCCCGCCACTGGAACGCCACCACGGAGTCGCGGTCGACCAGCCGCAGGCGGCGGGCGTCGCGCTCCGCCACCGCCCGGGTGGACAGCGCCAGCCCGAACCGGTGCGGTCGCCGCCACCAGGCCGGCAGCAGCACCCCGTACCCGGCGGCGGACAGCTGCGGCGCCACGTCCCGCAGGAACGCGTACGCGTCGCCGCGGTCCAGGATCACCTCGCCGGGCAGGTAGGTACGCAACACGTCGCGCAGGCGCGGGAAGAACTGGGCCGCCCGTTCGAGCTCGGCGAGCAGCACGTCGGCGGGCCGGTGCACGCTGCGGCGCAACGCCTCCCGGGCCGGGCCGTCCGACCAGACGTCGGCGGCCAGCACCATCAGCGAGGGCTCGTCGACGGGCTGCAGCAGGAACTCGAGCCGCCAGTCCTCGTCCGCCGCGGATCCGTCCGGGTCGTCGGCCTCGGGCCCGATCGGCTCGACCAGCCGGAAGCACAGTCGCAACGGCCCGGTACGCGGTTGCCCCGAGCGTCGCCACCGGCCGAGGGCGTCGTCGAGCGCCGCGAGTTCGTCCGCGTCGGCCTCCCCGATGCGGCCGTCGGCCGCGGTCAGCGCGCGCAGCCAGCGCTCGACCCCGGTCGTGGCGGAGGCCACCAGCGGTGGACGATCCCGGGTGGCCGCCCGCACCTCCCGGTCCACCAGGCTGTCGAGCAGGTCGGCCACCAGCTCGGCCGCATCGCGCCCCGCCGGCTCGTGCGGTGTCCACTCGGCGCGGCAGGCCGGCGGGCAGCACGCGGTGAGGCGGCGGATCTCGGCCCACGCGGTCGCGTCGGAGACCGGTGCCCAGCGGGCCTCCGGCACCGGCGCATCGAGCCGCACCGTGGGCAGCACGCGGCCGCGACCGACCATGCGCCAGGCCAGATCGTGTACCAGGATCAGCCACAGCAGGGAGTTCCCGCACGGCAGCTCGGCCGGGCTGCCGGGCGGCGACTCGGTCGGCAGTACGGCCGAACCGGGTTCGGCCAGCTCACCCAGCAGTTGTGCCGCCTCGTCCGGGTCGAACAGCAACGCGGGAACGCCGAACCGCAGCAGGCCCTGTTCCACCGACCCGGTCGCTGGCGCGCGCACGCCCCAGGTAGCGAGATCGGGCGACGGCACCGGCAGGCCACCCTGCACCGGCAGCTGCAGCACCACCCGGCCGTGCCGCGCGCGCGTGGTGAGCCACGCCAGGGACGGGCCGACGGCCGAGAGCAGCTCGGCCAGTACCGGCGCCGAGCACGCGTACGGATGGCTCGGCGCCCCCGGCGCTCCCGCAGCGGTCACCCGCGTACTTTCGGCCAGAAGTCGGGCATCCTCCGCCCACAGCGCCACCCGGCGATCAGCCGTCCACAGGCCGTGCAGCGCGAGCACTTCCGGCAGTCCCCTTCCAGCGCGAAGCCCCCCAACCCTAGCCCGGCCCCGCCGAATCCCTCACTCCCCGAGGTTCTCGCCGAGCGGCAGGACCACCGTCCGGCACGCCGCCGTCGGGCGGTCAGTGGCCGTGGCGACCGTACTCGTGGCGGATGCCGTCCGGTCCGATCGACAGCCGTGGCGGTGTCCGGAGGTGGGCGGTGCGGTCAGTGGGCGGGGCGGCGGAGGATGAGGTGGGCGAGCTGGGCGAGCTGCCGGTACGGGTCGGTGGTGCCGAGGCGTTCTTCCACATCGAGCAGCGCCTGCCACTCGGCGGGATCGGTCGGCGGTACCGGGTCCAGCTCGGCCAGGTCGACGGCGACCCGCACTCCGTACCACTGCTCCAGTTCGAGGCCGGCCGTCGCGGCCTGCCCGACGAGGGTCTCGAAGGTGTCGGCCCGGGCCTGGCTGCCGATTTCGTTGACGTAGCGCAGGTCGCGCCCCTCGGCGCGGGCGGCCTCGTGCTCGGCGAGGGTCTCCGCCGCGGCCAGCCAGTCCTGCCGGGCGGCCGGACGCCACAACGCCGAGGTCGTCGTACGGGCGGCCACCGCCAGGAAGCCGCCGGGGGCGACGTGGGCGGCGAGTTCGGCCAGCGCGGGTCCGCTGGCCGGCAGGTACATCAGCACGCCGAGCAGCAGCACGGCGTCGAAGCGACGGTCGGCCACGACCGGGGCGAGCCGGCCGACCGCCCCGTCGGCCAGGGTCACCCGGTCGCGCACCGCGGCCGGCTCGGCGGCGAGCGCCGCGGTGCACGCCGCGCGCATCGCACCGTCGGGCTCGACGGCCAGTACCTGATGACCGGCCCGGGCCAGGCGGATCGACTGGGTACCCTGCCCGGCGCCGACGTCCAGGACTCGCTGCGGTGCGGCCGGCAGGTGGCGGTCGAGTTGCCGGCCGATCATCTCCTGCCGGACGAGATTGCGTACGTGGTCCCTGCTCTGGAGCCATTCGCTGCGCGCGGGGGCGAACGTGCCGTGCCGGTCGCCGGTTTCCGCCGAGGTCGGGATCGTCGTCACGGTCCGGGACGCTACCCGTCCCGACGCGAGGTGACCGCGCATCGTGGGACAGCAGACAGCGCGCGCTGCCCGCCGGTCTCCTTTCCCGGCCCGCATCCGTCAACCGGTGGACGGTCACCGCTTCGGGAGGCCAGGGCCGGGGCGGCGAGCGGGACTGCTCAGCGGGTCCGGTAGCGGGCGTAGATCAGCCCGCTGCCGAAGGCGCGCTGCTCGACCAGGTCGAGATCCAGGCGGACACCGTCGGGGAAGAACCGCTTGCCGCCGCCGACGACGCTCGTGGTGACGAACAGGTGGTACTCGTCCACCAGGCCGGCCGCGATCGCCTGCGCGGCGAGGTTCGGGCCGTCGATGGTGAGGTCGCGATCGGCCTCGGCCTTCAGCGTGCGCACCGCGTCGGGGTCGAAGCTGCGCTCGATCCTGGTCTTCGCGCTCGACACCGAAGCCAGCGTGGTGGAGTACACCACCTTCTCCGCGGCCCGCCAGTCCCGCGCGTACTGCCGGATGTGCGGCGGCAGGTCGGGCGTGGCCGGCACGGTCTCCCAGTAGACCATCGTCTCGTACATCCGTCGGCCGTAGAGGTACGTGCCGACCGGGCGGAACAGGTCGTTGATGAAGGTGTGCACCTCCGGATCCTCGGCCCCGACGCCGAGATCACCGTCCGTTGCCTCGACGTAGCCGTCGAGCGAGGTGATCATCGAGTAGATCAGCTTCGCCATGCTTCTCCTTCGCGACCGAGCGTGCCGGCGCGCTGCCGGTTCCGTACATGGTGACGCACGCACGGCCCGGAACTCATCGATCGACCGGCCGGCGGACCTACACTCGGCGCGGCAGCGACCACGATCTCCGACGCCCGACCGCTCGCGCGGGCCGTCGTGATCGCCAGCAGTGGAGGCACGACCGGATGACAGGGACCGGCTGGACCGCGGCGGACATTCCCGACCTGACCGACCGCACGTTCGTGGTCACCGGCGCGAACAGCGGCCTGGGTCTGGTCACCGCCCGGCAGCTGGCCCGCCACGGCGCCCGTGTCGTCCTCGCCGTCCGCGACGAGGGCCGGGGCCGGCAGGCGGCCGCGGACATCACCGCCGCCCATCCGGAGGCGAGCCTGGAGGTACGGCGACTGAACCTGGCCGACCTGGAGTCCGTCTCGGCGTTCGCCACCGCCCTGCAGGCCGACGGGGTGCGTCCGGACGTGTTGATCAACAACGCCGGTGTCATGGCGCCACCGCGCGCGGTGAGCCCGCAGGGCCACGAGCTGCAGTTCGCGACCAACCACCTCGGCCACTTCGCGCTCACCGGCCTGCTGTGGGACTCGCTGCGGCGCGGCACCGACCCGCGGGTGGTGACCGTGACCTCCGACCTGCATCGCGGCAGCCGCATCCACACCGACGACCTGAACGGTGCGCGCTCGTACTCGGGCTGGAAGTACTACCGGCAGTCGAAGTTCGCCAACGTCGTGTTCGCGCTGGAACTCGACCGCCGCCTGCGCGCCGCGGCAAGTCCGGTCCGCAGCCTGCTCGCCCACCCCGGATTCGCGGCCACCAACCTCCAGTCCAGCGGACCGACCGGCCTGCTGCGGTTGCTCACCACGCTCGGCCGGCGGCTGGTCGCCCAGGACGCCGGGACCGGCGCCGAACCCCAGCTGTACGCCGCGACCGCACCAGATGTCCATAGTGGACAGTTTTTCGGTCCGGGCGGCAGGCGCGAGATGCGCGGGCACCCCACGGTCGTGCGGCCGGATCCGGCCGCCGAGGACCCCGACACCGCGCGCTGGTTGTGGCAGCGGTCGGAGGAGCTGACCGGCGTGTCCATTCCGATCACCACCCCGTGACGGCAGCAGCGCCGCCGGCCCCGCGGGCGAAGGACCGCGCAGTACGGCGGGCTCAGGTCCTGACGCGGTAACGGCACGACGACCGCACCGCGATCATCGGCCCGGCCAGAGCGATGGAGGATCGACTCCCCGTCAGTCGCGACCGGCACCTGGCGGTGAACGTAGCCAACCTCGGGCGAGCCGGCACGCTTCGCCGTGGTACGGCGGTTCGCGCGCGATCGCCTCCGGGTGTGATGCGGCGGCTCAGGCGGGTGTGAGGCGCCAGTAGCCGAGCGGGTTGTGGAAGAAGTCGACGGCGTCGTGCCGGTCGTCCGGGTGGTGCTGCAGCAGCCAGCGCGGCGCGTCGGCGGTCGGGCGGAACGCTTCGCCGTCGGCCATCGTCGCCGCCCGCTCCTCGGTCAGCAGGTACAGCGCCAGGGCGTCCATCAGCGCGACGCACTCGTCGCGCTCGGCGTCGGTGGTCGGCGTGGCCGTGAGTTCGGCGTCGGGGGCGCCGAGCAGATGCATGCCGCAGCTGTAGAACAGCTCGCCGGTGGAGACCGGCCGCTTGACCGTGGCGGCGTGGAGCATGGCGGCCAGCTCCTCGTCCGTCGCGGCGGCAGCCGCGTCATCGGCCAGCGAGAGCCACCGGTCCCGACCGTGCGTGATGGCGCTGCTCTCGTTCTTCACCGCGGTGGCATCGGAACGCAGCAGCGCCGCGGAGACCGCCAGCGCCGTACGGGAGACGTCCATCAGCACCGGCCGGCGCAGTTCCGGCGGCATCGTGAGCGCCCGCATGGGCCGGGGCAGCAGGTACGCGACGCTGTCGTGCCGCGCGACCGCCGCCCAGTCGGCGTCGGTGAAGCTTGCCCGGGCGAGACTCGCCTCGAACGCCCGGGTCATCCGCGGGTCACGATCCGGTTCGAAATCCTCGTCGTCGAGCGTGAACCCGGCCGCGGCTCCCGCCCCGGCCGCAACCTTCCGCACCGTCTCGGGGTCCAGGCCGACGCCGAGCACGCAGAGCACCGGACGCGGCAGCAATTGATCGAGTTCAGCAGGCACGGCACGAACCGTATCAACCTGGACGCTTCTGTCACCGCCCGCCCGACGTGTCGGGCCGAACCGCTACCTGGGCTGGTCCGGCCAGAGCACGCGGTATCCCGGGTCGCGGTGCGTGTCGATGCGCGCGTACCGCAGCAGTTCCCGCACGATGCCGGCGCTGCCCATCGCCCAGCCGGTACGGGGTTCCAGGACGCTCGGCGTCGCGCGGTGTTCGACGTTGGACCAGCGGCACCCCGCGGCGTCGCGGGTCGCCCGGTCGGCGAGATCGGCGACCAGCACGTCGGCGAAACCGCCGACGTCGCCGTTGTTGCCGGTCTCGTCGACGAGCAGATCGCACGCCAGCGCGAGCACCCCGGCGGTACCGCAGCAGTGCCCGTTGTTGTCCCAGAAACCCGGGCGCAGCCGCCGAGGCAGGCCGCAGTGCGTCACGGTGTACCAGCAGCGGTCGACCAACCGCGCGAACCGCGGCTGGCCGGGCTCGCGTTGCAGCAGGCGGAAGACCTGGGCGTCCCCCGCCGGCCCCTGACACCAGCCGAAGTTGTACCGGTCGATGAGCTCGGGCCGGTCGGGCGGATCGGAGTGTGCGACGAGGAAGCCGTCCGGGCCCGCCTCGTCGCGGGACACCACGTCGTCGGTCGCGGCCAACGCCAGCTCGAGCAGGTCGGACCGGTTGGTGGCGCGGGCCACCGCGGTCAGCGCGGCGGCGACGCCCAACGTGCCGTGGGAGATGTGGTGCTGCCGGGCGATGCGCCCCTCCCGCGTTTCCCACTGCACCCCGTGGCGGGTGGGCTCGGCCGTGGCCACAAACGGGGTGACCGCCGCGAGGGCGAGATCCGGATCGCCCACCGCGAGCGCACCGAGCGCGATGCCGGCGTTGCCGCCCAACAGATCCACCTGCGGCCCCCACCGGTGCCCGTCGAAACGGCGCCGTACCGTGTCGAGCGCCCGGCGGGCCGCGGCGCCGGCGTCCCGGTCGCCGAGCTGCTCGTGGATGGCGTGTAGCGCGACCGCGATGCCGGTCAGCCCGAAGTACAGCGAGCTGTTGTCCCAGCCGTCGTCGACGACGGCCACGAGCCCGCGGCCGCCGCGTAGGGCAAGCTCGGCGTAGCGTTCGTCGCCGAAGTGACCGTTCGCCTCCAGCAGGGTCAGCACGATCCCGGCCGCGCCGCTGTAGAGCATGGGGTCGCTCTCGTCCTGGCTCGGCCGGTTCGGCCACGCCAGCCCGCCGGTGCTCGGCCGGGCCTGATCGACCAGCCACGACAGGGCATCGGTCGCCAGCTGCTCGGCCCGGCCCTGGAGCACGCTCGACACCACGCCACCATCATCTCAGTCCGGCCCCGCCGGTGGCCGACCGCCCAGCCGTCACCGGGAGATCGCTCGGCCGTCGTCGTCGCCGTCGGGTACTACCTCGTCACGACCGTCGCGCGCCTGATGCCTGCCAGCTGACACTGCTCAACCGGCGGCACCACCTCGGGCCTCCGGCGATCGACCGGCAGCGATATCGTCCACGCCGCTGGCTCCCGCGGACTGCGACCACGAGGATTGCGTGGCGCTGCCGTCGGCGACGGCTGGGACGACGAGGACCGGGCGGTGGGTGTGGTGCAGGGTGGCGACCGCGACGCTGCCCACCAGGATTTCCCGGACCGCCGAGCGCCCGCGGGAGCCGACCACCACGAGGGCGGCGTCCGCATCGCGTGCGCAGTCGGCGAGTGCGGCGGCGGTGTCGCGAGCCGACGTGCCGTGACCGCGAAGGTGCAACCGCGTCACGCGCTCGTCGGGAACCGACGACGTCGGCGCCTCGAGTGGTACCTGGCCGTCGTCGACGGTGGCACGCAACAGCTGCCGCTCGGGCAGCAGCCGGTGCGCGACCGTCAGTGCCCGGCTGGCACCGCTCGACCCGTCGAAGCCCACCACCACCGGACCGGCCGGCAGCGCGGCCTGCTCGGCCTCCAACAATGGGTGCGGGACCACCAACACCGGGCGGGTCGCGTAATGCACGACCATGTCCGACACGCTGCCCAGCACCGCCCGCGCACCGGTCAGGCCCCGGGCGCCCACCACGACCAGATCTGCCGGGAGCGAGTCGGCCAGCTCCGCGAGCCGGATACCGTCCCCGCCGAGGCTGCGCACCGCGAGCGGTTCAGCGTCGCAGCCCGCCGCCTCGGCCAGGGTGACGCCCGTCGAGGCGATCCGACACGCTTCCCGCTCGCCCTCGTGCTCCATCGCGGCGATGAACTCGTCCAGGTGCCCGCGGCCGGTCCACAACCGGCTCCGGAGCCGGTCATCGGCGAACGCGGGCGCCCACGTCGTCGCGATCCGGATGCGGCAGCGCGGAAACAACGACGACGTCGCCTCGATCGCCACCGTGGCAGCGGGAGACCCGTCATAGCCGAGCAGGACCCGGAGTGGCATGGTGACTCCTCGAAGTTCGACGCCAGGCAACGCCAGGCGGCCCCGGCGGGGCGGCCGGGCACGTTCTGCTCCGCCGATGCCCGGCGACCATCGTCAGGCACCGGCGACCGTCCGTTCGGCCCGCTACCGCAGAAGCTGCTCGACCGGCGAACCGAGCGCCACGATCGGTTGCACGGGCACCGTGGGACAGCTCTCCCGCCACCAGCCCAACATCCCGACCAGCAGCTGCCGCTGCTCACCGGCCACGGCGATGGAGCCGGGATCCGGCGAGATCCGCTCACGGGGTACGTGCCTGCCCGGTGCGGTCCACGCGTGCACCGTCTTCGTACGCAGGTAGGTCTCGTTGAACGCGAACTCGGCCCGGCTGGGCGCCCGGGTCACCGCCCGCCGGGCTCGGTGCGGAGCCGTCGAATCCCACGACGACGGGCGCATTGGTTGCCGTCATGGCCACCTCCTCGGCATCGAGCCTGTTGGTGTCGCGGCCGAGCCGACAGGGCCGATCGGCACGGGCCGGCCGGGACGATCGGTCGGCACCGTCAACCCGCCGGAACCGCACGCCGACGGGAACGGCACGCTGCTGGCGGCCGGATCCCGATCGACGGACGGGGCCGGTCGAGCCACGACACTGCGGCGCCGCGGTTGTTCACCACGTACGGTGATCACGGCGCGGTCGGTGGCTCCAGCGGCCGCGGTGGCGTTCGGCCCCGGCCACCCGCGAGGGCCCGGGGGCGGCGCGGGCCTCGAGCTGTCGGGCAACGGAGAAGCATCCGGCAGGTACGACTCCACAGTGGACAACGAGGTCGTCGGAGGACGTCCACTGTGGAGTCATGCTCGATCGGCGGCATCGGCCCGAAGAGAGGCGATCTCGACCGGCCGAAGCCATTGACCGCGCCGGCGGCCGAGCTGGCACCGTTCGTACCCCTTGCGTGCTGCCCGAGTGCCGGAACGGGCCCGAGCCCGGGGCCGCAAGACCTAGCGTAGTGGTCGTCAATGACGGCGCTGTGCCCGTCGGAGGTACCGGCATGCAACCGATCCCCACGACCGAACCGGTCCGGCTGACCGGCCGGCTCGACCCGCCGCCCAACCGGTGGCTCTGGCTGCTGAAGTGGCTGCTGGCGATCCCGCACTACATCGTGCTGATCTTCCTGTGGATCGCCGTCTGGGTCGTCACGATCATCGCGTTCTTCGCCATCCTGTTCACGGCACGCTATCCGCGGCCGCTGTTCGACTTCACCGTCGGCGTGCTGCGCTGGAGCTGGCGGGTCGGCTACTACTCGTACTCGGTACTGGGCACCGACCGGTACCCGCCGTTCACCCTGGCCGAGCGGGAGGACTACCCGGCGACGCTGTCGGTGGTCTACCCGGAGCGGCTGTCGCGCGGGCTGGTCCTGGTGAAGTGGTGGCTGCTGGCGATCCCCCACTACCTGCTCGGCGGCGCGATCGCCGGCAGCTCGTACAGCGGGTACCGGTGGATGGACGACGCCGCCGGCCGCTACGGCACCCCCAGCCTCGTCGGCCTGCTCGTGCTCTACGTCGGCCTCACGCTGCTGTTCGCCGGCCGGTACCCGCGTGGCATCTACGACCTGCTGATGGGCATCCAGCGCTGGGGCTACCGGGTCAGCTGCTACGTGTCGCTGCTGACCGACCGGTACCCGCCGTTCCGGCTCGACCAGGGCGGCGACGAGCCCGCGGCCGGGACCCGCCCGGTCACGCCCGGGGCGCCGAACGAGTGACGCCGCGCGGCCGGCCCGGGAACGCGCGCGCTGGCCGATGGCCGGAGGTCGAGCCTGCCGGGCCGGCTCCGGTCGGCGCCGCCGCCGGGTCAGCCGCCGACCGCGGTGCGGGCACGCCGTCGCCAACACTCGGCGACGGCGACGGCCACACCGGGTACGGCGCCGATGGCCAGGCAGGCGACCAGCTCGGCCACCGAGACCGGGCTGGTGCCGAGCAGCTCTCGTAGCGCCGGCACGGCGACCGCGGCCAGCTGCAGGAGCGCCGAGGATGCGACGGCGGCGTACAGCGCGCGGTGTGCGCCGCCCGCGGGCGGCCGGGCCCGAACCGCCAGCGCGACGCCCAGCTGGGCGAATCCCAGCACCAGAAACAGCAGCGTCTGCCACGGCCGGCCCATCGCGGCGGCCCCCGCGCCGGCGACCAGCGCCAGTGCGGCGATCAGGCCACCGGTCACGGCGACCCGCTGCGCCAGCCCCGCACCGAGGATCGCCTCGCCCGGCGGGCGGGGCGGGGCGTCCAGCAGGCTCCGGTCGGCCGGCTCGGCGCCGAGCGCGACACCCGGCAGCCCGTGGGTGAGCATGTTGATCCACAGGATCTGGGCGGGCAGCAACGGAATCGCAAGCCCGAGCATCGGTCCGGCCAGCATCACCAGGATCTCGGCGAGCCCGCCGGCCAGCGCGTACCGCAGGAATCGGCGGATGTTGGCGTAGATGCGGCGCCCTTCCTCGATCGCGACGGCCACCGTCGCCAGCTCGTCGTCGGCCAGCACGAGGTCAGCGGCCTGGCGCGCCACTTCGGTTCCGTCCCGTCCCATCGCCACGCCGATGTCGGCGCGCCGCAGTGCCGGCGCGTCGTTGACGCCGTCGCCGGTCATGGCCACGACCTGCCCGTCCGCCTGCCAGCCGGCGATCAGATCCATCTTGGCCTGCGGCACGGTCCGCGCGTGAACCGCGTCGGCGGCGATCCCGACGCGGCGGGCGACGGCGTGGGCCGTACCCGGGTGATCGCCGGTGACCATCGCCACGGTGATCCCGGCATGGTGGAAGCGGCGCAGCAGTTCCGGCATGCCGGGGCGAACCGGATCGGTGAGCCCGACCAGGCCACACGGGGTCAGCCGGGACGGCCACTCGGACTCGTCGGGAAGCTCGGCGCAGTACGCGTCGCTGATCGCGAGCACCCGGTATCCGGTGCCGGTGAGCCGGTCGGCGCGGTCGTTCAGGGGATCGCCCGCCGCCAACATGACCTCGGGTGCACCCTTGCCGACCAGCAGGTACCCGCCGTCGGGCGTGCGATGGGCCGTGATCATGCGGCGGGTCGCGGTCTCGAAGCCGATCTCGGCCACCCGCGGGTACCGGCCGCGGGTAGCCGCCGCGGCCGCACCCAGCCGGCCGGCCGCCGTGATCAACGCGGCCTCCATCGGATCACCGATCGGCGTCCAGTCACCGTCGGCCGCCGGTGGTGCGATCAGCTCGGCATCGTTGCACAGCACCAGGTCACGAGCCAGGCGGCCGGTGTGCTCCGGCGAACGCCAGCCGTCCACGGTGGTGACCGTGCCGTTCGGTGCCCACCCGGGCCCGGAGACGCCGAGCACGGCATCGGGCAGGACGACGCGGTCGCAGGTCATGATCCCGGTCGTCAGGGTTCCGGTCTTGTCGGTGGCCAGCAGCGTGACCGAGCCGAGCGTCTCCACCGCCGGTAGCTGCCGCACGATCGCCGCGCGCCGCGCCATCCGGTGGGCGCCCAGCGCCAGCGCGATCGTGACCACCGCAGGCAACGACTCCGGCACGGCCGCCACCGTCAGGCTGACCGCGGTCAACACCATCTCGACGGGCGGCTGGCCACTCACCAGCCCCACGACCAGCACCACCGCGGACAGGGCGACGCAGGCGACTCCCAACGCCCGGCCCAGCCCGACCAGGCGCCGCTGCAGCGGGGTACGCCGGCGCGGCTGGCCGGCCACCAGGGTCGCGATCCGACCCAACGCGCTGGCCGATCCGGTCGCGGTCACGATGCCCCGTGCGGTGCCGCCGACCACGACCGTACCGGCCAGTGCCTCCTCCCCCGCGCCGCGCGGTACCGGCACGCTCTCGCCGGTCAGCGCCGCCTCGTCCAGGCCGAGCCGGTCGGCATGCTCCAGTCGCAGGTCGGCCGGCACCACATCACCACCGGCCAGCACGACCAGATCGCCGGGCACCACCTCGCCGGCCGGGACCCGGCGCGAGGTGCCATCGCGTACCACCCGGGCGGTGGGTGCGCCGAGCCGCTGCAGCGCGGCGACCGCGTGGTCGGCTCGGATCTCCTGGATGACACCGACCGTCGTGTTGAGCACGATCACCAACCCGATGACGATCGTGTCGGTACCGTCCCGCAGCAGCACGGTCACCGCCATCGCCGCGAGCAGCACCACGATCAGCGGGTCGATCAGCTGCCGTCCGATCCGGCGCGGGACGCTCGGTGGGCGTGGGGGCACGACCTCGTTCCGGCCCCACGCGGCCAGGCGCCGATCGGCCTCGGCAGTCGACAGGCCTTTCGTCTGGGCAGCAAGCGGACCCTGCACGCCCCCATCCTTCCGCCCGGCGGCCCCTCGGGAGTGCGGAACCACTCATCGCAGCGGGAGTCGCGCAGCCCGCGCCGGGCCCGGTCACCTCGTCCGCCCGCGGCAACACCGGCCGGCAGCGCGAAAGAGCCGTACACCTCGTGGCATACGAGAACAAATCCCTGCGCCGCGGCACGTACGACGTCGATGACGGCTTCGATCAGGGGCGCGACGCACCTGCCGGGGAGGTGCCCGAGCAGGGCCGGCCGCCCGCCGGCACCGTGCCGGATGGCCCTACCGAGGGCCACCCCCCGCGGCGACGATACGACCAGGACGCGAGCGGAAAGGTGGGAGACCCATGCCAGCCGTCAACTTCAGCGACCCGACCGGTACCGACCGGCACCGCGCCATGGACGGTCCGCTGGGGCGAGCGGTCATGGCCGCGCTTCGTGCCCCATCGATCCTCAACACGCAGCCCTGGCGGTGGCGGATCCACGACGGTGCGGCGGAGCTGTGGGCCGACCGATCGCGCCAACTGACCCATCTCGACCGTGAGGGGCGGCTGCTGACCTTCAGCTGCGGTATCGCGCTGCATCACGCGGCGGCGGCGCTGACGGCACTGGGGCACCGCCCCGGGATCGACCTGTTTCCCGACGACCGCGAACCGGATCTGCTCGCTCGGCTGTGGGTCGGCGAACCGCATCGGCCCACCTCCGACGAATCCCACGCCTTCCAGTCGATGTTGTCGCGCCGCACCGATCGCCGGCCGGGGCTCGGCGACGTCGCCGTACCGGCGTACCTGCTGCGGCAGCTGCGCGGCGCCGTGGAGCGCAGCGGTGCGCACCTGCATCTGGTACCGGACGAGCAGTTGCCCGTTCTCATGGTGGCGGGTGACCACGCCGCGCAGATCGAGTCGGCCGACCCGGGCGCCCGCGCCGACCTCACCCGCTGGACCCACCGGCCCCAGGCCGCCAGGGAGGGGATCTCGGCGGACACGGTCGCGCCCGAGGTCGTACGACGCGTACCGCATCGCCAGTTCCTGTCCGGCGGCGATGCCCATCTCGACCCGGGCGTGGGCAGCGACCGTACGGCTGACTACGCGATCCTGTTCGCCGACGGCGACGGACGGCTGGACTGGCTCACCTCGGGGGAGGCGATGTCGGCCCTGCTGATCGTGGCGACCATGCACCACATCTCGGTCAACCCGATCAGCAACGTCATCGAGGTGGCGGCCACTCGCGCCACGCTTGCCGGCCTGCTCTGTCAGCTCGGTCACCCCATGCTGGGCATGCGACTGACCGTCGCCGCCGCGACGCCGCCACCGCGGGAGACTCGTCGTTCGCCGGCCGAGGTGATCGACGCCTGACAGCCGGTTGCCACGCGGGCTGCTCCACGAGCCAGGCGGTGCACGGGACTCCGCGCGGGCGACTCGCGGTGGGTACCGGCCGGCCCGGGGGTCCCGGCCGCACCGGGCCGTCCGGCACTGCCCGGCAACCGATCGCGGGGACATTCTCGATGCGGGGGTGTTGGAAGATGTTTCGGGATCGCGCAGCGGCCGGGGAGATGCTGGCGCACCGGCTGACGCATGTCTGCCCGACCGAATCGGTGGTACTGGGAGTCGCGGCCGGCGGTGTCGCCGTCGCCCACGAGATAGCCCGGCGGCTGGATCTGCCGCTCGATGTCGTGGTGGTGCACAGGTTGCAGGCGCCCGGCCCGCCGCATGCCACGCTGGGTGCGGTGACCGAGGACCGGATCATCGTGGGTGACCGCATGCCCGCCGACGATGTCCGTGCGGCGTTCGCAGCGATCGACGGGCGGTCGCGGCGCTTCCATGAGGCACGCCCGGCGGTGCCCGTGGCCGACCAGACCGCGGTGATCGTCGATGACGGCGTGATGACCGGTGCCACCGCCCGCGCGGCATGCCTGCTGGCCCGCAGCAGGGGTGCACGACGGGTCGTGTTCGCCGCCCCGGTGATGCCCATTCGGGCCGTCTCCAACCTGGCCGACGTCGCCGACGATCTGCCGCGGATCGTGACCGCACCGTCGGTGCCGGTCCTGTCCGCGTGGTACCTGACGTTTCCGGCCGCCACCGACGAGGACGCGCTCGACCTCCTGACCCGGTTCGACGCCCGGCTGGCGAACAGCCACTGACCAGAACCGCCGACGGCGACCTGCGGTGTGCGCGCCGGGATCTCACCGGTCGAGGACCGGGGAGATCCCGACGGCGCCGGATGCCATGACTGCGCTGAACCGCGCGACGGGTGTCGCGTCGACCATCGCTAGGGTCTGTTTCGCAAGTCCCGCGTGCCGGCTGCGGCGGCCCCGTTTGCCCGCTCGCGGCGTTGTCGGACAGCCCGTGGGCAAGCCCGGCACCCGAACTGCCCTCCGCCTTGCGAGCAGACAAACAGGACTCGCCTCGCTCGGCCGGGGGCTCCGAAACAGACCCTAGGCCGATCCCCCCGACAGGCTCGTTCGCCCGGACCCGAGGGTTGCCGCGGCCGCCTCGGCGAGATCGACGCCCCACCGCAGTGCCCGGTCGCGCTCGCCGTCTGCCAACGGCCCCTGCGTGTCCGTGACGTAGAAGCTGTGCGCGGGCGCGATCGTCCGTGCGCCGAGACGGCGCAACCGACGGTCGATCCCGGCCGCAGCCGAGCCCGGCAGCCGGGTTCGGGCGTGGGTGTCGAATGCCGCGGCCAGCCGGCCGCGCAGCGATCCCACCTCTGCCAACCATTCCCGCACGCCACGCTCGGTGACTCCGACCGCCTCCCGGGACTGCCGGGCCGCCGAGTTCCGGGTGTTCGGCCGGCTCATCCCGAACGCGTGCGTCGGACCGCCCACGACGAGCAGATCCACGGCGTCGGGCACCGGCGCCGGCGCGTCACCGACCGCCGACACCTGCACCGCCGCCCGCGTGCCCAGCCCTTCGGCGAGCGCGCGAGCAACCTGCTCGGTGTCGCCGAACATCGACTCGTACACCACCAGTGCGCGCATGGCTCCCACCCCGCTCGTACTCCCCGTACTGCCAGTCGAGCGTGCCGCCGGCCACCCCGGCAGGGCCGGATGGCAGGTGTCGGACGAGCCGACCGACCGACACCGCACGCTCGTGCGATCCACCATCGGGACCACCGGGGCGCCGATACGCTGGTGGTGACCGACAGGAGGCCGATGTGCCGGACGAGGACACGGGCGGCGAGGCGCCCACCACCGCCGCGAAACGCCTGCCGCGCAAGGTGTACGAACGAGAGCTGCGGCGGCTGCAGATCGAACTGGTCCGGCTGCAGGAATGGGTTCGCGCCGAGGGCGCCCGGCTCGTGGTGATCTTCGAGGGGCGCGACGCGGCCGGCAAGGGCGGCACCATCAAACGCGTCAGCGAGAACCTCAACCCTCGGGTCGCGCGGATCGCCGCGCTGCCGGCGCCGAACGACCGCCAACGCAGCCAGTGGTACTTCCAGCGCTACGTCGAGCACCTGCCGGCCGCCGGTGAGATCGTCCTGTTCGACCGCAGCTGGTACAACCGGGCGGGCGTCGAGCGGGTGATGGGCTTCTGCACTCCCGACCAGTACCGGATCTTCCTGCGGCAGTGCCCGATCTTCGAGCGGCTGCTGACCGAGGACGGAATCCTGCTCCGCAAGTACTGGTTCTCGGTCAGCGACACCGAACAGCAGCGCCGCTTCGCCGACCGGCTCACCGACCCGATGCGGCGCTGGAAGCTGTCACCGATGGACCTGGAGTCGATCACCCGCTGGGAGGACTACTCCCGGGCCAAGGACGAGATGTTCGTGCACACCGACATCCCCGACGCCCCGTGGTACGTGGTGGAAAGCGACGACAAGCGCCGGGCCCGGATCAACATGATCGCGCACCTGCTGTCCACGGTCCCCTACCATGCGGTACGCGAGCCGCAGATCGAACTGCCGCCCCGGCCGGCCGCGCGTGGCTACCAACGGCCACCGCGCAGCGAGCAGACCTACGTGCCGGATCATGCGGCAACGCTGACCGACGTCACCGATCCGGCAGATCGTCCGGGCGGGTGACCGCGGCCGGTGCCAGGTCGCCATCCCGCGCACGGTCCGGAGGGGCACGGTGCGTTGCGTGCCCCTCCGGCCGGTCTCAGGACAGGGTGAAGTCGAGCCTCGTGGTGTGGTCGGCGGTCACCGCGGCGGTCTTGGTGGCCGGGGTGTGGCCCGACGCCTCAGCGGTGACCGACTGGTCGCCGGCCGGGGTGAACAACCGGTAGCGGCCGTCGGTGTCGCCGTGCGTCGTGCTGCCGGCCGCGGTCACCGTGGCCGGCAGCCCCGCACCGGAGCCGTCGGTCACCCGACCCACGACCATGCCACCCGCAACCGGGTCGCAGCTGCGGTTGCCGACGAAGACGTCGTCGATCTCCCACCACTTCGACCAGTTCCCGGTGTAGTGGAACCGCACGATCACCCGATGGCCGGCGGCGTCGGGCAGGTCGACGACCACCGGGCCGCTGACGTTCGGCGTACCTGCCTTGTGCCACACCGACTTCCAGGTCTTCCCGCCGTCGGTACTGGTTTCCACGGTTGCGGTGGAGTTCACCGCGCCGTGCAGGTCGGTACCGAAGGTGATCGCGGGTTCGGTCGCCCCGGCCAGGTCGAAGGTGGGCGAGGTCAGCATCGTGTCCTGGATGGCGTGCTGTCCACTGTGGTCGGAGTCGACCACCGCGAAGTTTCCCTCGCCGCCGGTGGCATTGACCCGGCCGCCGGGGTTGGTGAACTGCCAGCCGGGCTTGTAGTCGTAGCCGGGCTGCCGGTGGTTCACGTCCGCGACCCGCCACCCCTTTGGGGCCTGGCCACCATCGAACGACTGCACCGTACCGTTCCGGGTGGCCCGGTAGCCGGCGGCCGTGCACACCGCCTCGACGGTCAGCGCGACGTCCGCGGTCACCGCCTCGGTACCGAGCTCCACCGTGAGGCTCCGAGCGGTGTAGCCGGTGTCGACGGCGGCGACGTGCAGGGTGTACTTCTCGTTCTGCAACAGATCCAGCTCGTACCTGCCGGTGGCCGGATCGGTGTGGGTGGTCGTGCCGTCCGATGCGGTGACCGTGGCGTACAGACCCCACCCGTGGCCGGAGCCGTCGGTGACGGTGCCGGTGACAGACACGGTCGGGACCGGGTCGAGAGCGAGGTCCTGGGTCGTGCTGCCGCCCTCGGTGACCGACACGGCGACCGTCTTCGCCTGGTACGCCCGGCGAGACGCCGTCACCTCCCAGCTTCCGGCCGGCAACCGCAGCGCGTACTTTCCGTCGGCGCCGGTGGTCGCCCTCCGTCCCCTCGCCTCGATCTCGACGCCCGAGACCGGTTCGTGCGTCGCGGAATCGGTCACGGTGCCGGTGACGGTCCCGGTCGCCTTGTACGTGAACGCCGCGACGCCGTTCGGGGTCCCGAGCCCGGTCGGCCCGTCGTAGCCAGGGCCACCGCCGCACAGGTACGCCGGGGTGCACGTGCCGTTGCTGCCGGAGGTCACGTCGTTCAGCGCGGCCGGGTCCACCAGCGCCGCGTTGTACGGGTAGGAGGCGGGTTCGGTGGCGGCGGCCGGCGCGCCCGCGAGGGCGTAGGTCGCGGCGATCAGCGGCGCGGAGGCGCTGGTTCCGCCGTACACCTTCCATCCGTTGTAGTAGACCGCGACGCCGGTGTTGGGGTCGGCGACCGCCGACACGTCGGCTACCGCCCGCTTCTCGCACCCGCTGTCGGTCTGCCAGGACGGCTTGTCCTCGTAGGCGGAGCAGCCGCTTCCGGCGCCGCTCCAGACGCTCTCGGTCCAGCCGCGCGCCGTACCCGCGTCCCGACCGAGCGAGGTGCCGCCGACCGCGACGACGCCCTCCGCGGTGGCGGGGTAGCTGGTCCCGTAGCCGTTGTCGCCGGTGCTCGCGGTGACCACGACGCCGGGGTGGTGGTAGTGCCCGTCGTAGTCCCCCTCACCCGGGTCCTCGGTCGCGCCGTAGCTGTTGGAAACGTACTTCGCGCCCATGGCGACAGCCTGATCGACCGAGGCGGCGAGCGCGTCGATCGAGTTGTCGTCGCCCTCGACGAGCAGGATGTGGCAGTTCGGGCAGGCGGCGGAGACCATGTCGAGGTCGAGCGAGATCTCCCCGGCCCAGCCGGTGTTCTCGACCGGATAGTCGGTGCCGCCGCGCTGGTCGACCTTGCGGAAGCAGCCGTTGTCGGTGGTACAGGGCGGCAGGCCGTACTGCGCGCGGTAGGTGGCGAGGTCCGACTCGGCCGTCGGATCGTCGTACGCGTCGACGATCGCCACCGTCACGCCGTCACCCGCGGTGGCCGACGGCAACGTGTACGCCGCCTGAAGGTCACCGGGCCCGAACCCGGACGGGCTGACCGCGTCAGGCAGGACTCCCTTGCTGGACCTGATATCCGTACGCCGCAGCGCGAAGCACGACACCTTTCCCGGACCCGGGTCCGCGGCGCACGAGCGGGTCGCGGCCGGTGCGGCGGTGTCCTGACCCGGCGGTACCGAGGCGGCGGCCGGCGCGGTGGCGAGCACGATGCCGGCAGCGAGGGCCGCCACCGTCCACCATCGTCTGTTCCTGGCTCGGGCCATGTCACTTCCTTCCGCAACTGAGGTGGCTGACCTGCGGGTCGACGAGGTCGACGACCGAGTTGTCGGTCACCGAGCCGACCGCCCAGACGTCGTTCGGGCCGGTGCCGTCGATCGCGGCGTAGTAGTAGCGCAACCCGAGCCCCTTCGGCCCCGGTGCCTCGACCATGGCCCAGGCCGAGCCGTCCCAGTGGGCGAACGTGTGCGCACCGTCCGGTACCTCGACGATCACCCAGACGCTGCTCGCGTTGGCCGCGTACACCTTGTTCATCCGGCCGTTGCCGAGATCCGGCAGATCCATCACCTGCCAGGCGTCACCGTCCCAGCGCGCCGCCAGCGGGGCCGCATCGGTGGCGCTGCCGGCGAGCAACTGGCTGCCGACCGCGTACACGGCGCCGTCCGCGCCGACGCTCACGTCCCGGAAGGAGGAGCGTCCGGTGCCCTCCGGGCTCGCTACGACGGTCCACGAGGTGCCGTCGTAGTGCTCGGTGAAGGTGCCGTACCCGGAGCCGACAGCCTGGTAGCCGACCGCCCAGATGTCGGTCGCCGACCGGGCCGCGACCGCGGACAGCACGGTGTCCGGTGCATCCGCAGCGGGGTTCGGCACGATCTGCCAGGAGCTGCCGTCCCAGTGTTCGACCAGCGCCCCGAGCGGGATCGTGTTGCCCACGATCTCGGCACCCGCCTGGTACGTGCCGCCGACCGCCCAGGCATCGGTGGCCGACAGCGGGTCGACGTCCGACAGGTAGAGCGTCGTGTGCACCGGGTCCGGTGCGACCGGCAGCGGCATCATCGCCCACCGGCCGTCGTGCCACCGTTGCACGGTCTGGACTCGTCCGGTGCTGGTGAACGTCCAGCCCTCACTGGCCGACGAGTACGACGGGCCGCTGGTTCCCATCGGCAGCACCGACATGGCGGGGATCTGGGTGGTGTCAGTGATCGCCCGGCCGTCCCAGCGGGTCAGCCGGGACTGCCCGGTCACGCCCTCGAAGCCAGCTATCCGGACGTCCTTGCTGGACAGGGCATCGACGCCGGACAGCTCGCTGATGTTCTGCCGCTTCGGCGGGGTGTCGACCAGCTGCCAGCTCGGCGTGCAGCCGTGGTCCGGCCGGGCCGGGCTGGCCGATGCGGAGGTGCTCGCGGCGGCGGACGCGAGCAGCACGCCCACCGCCAGCGCAACCTTGGTTCTGGTGATATGCATGAGATCTCCTAGAAGGCGCCGATGCCGTGCGGGGTACCGAGTCCGGTCGGCCCGTCGTATCCGGGGCCTGCGTTGCACAGGTAGCCGCCGCCGCAGGTGCCGGCGGGGCCGCTCGTCACGTCGTTCAGCGCCTTGGCATGCGAGTACGGGTACTGGACCGGCACCGTGGTCGCGTTGCCGGCGAGCGCGTACACGCCGGCGATCAGCGGTGCCGCCGCGCTGGTACCGCCCAGCGCCAACCAACCGCCTCCGGAGCCGTACGTGTCGTACACGGCGACCGGTGTGCTCGGGTCGGCGACCGCGGAGACGTCCGCGATGGTGCGCTTGCCGCACAGCTTGTCCTTCTGCCAGGCCGGTTTCGCCACGTACGCCGAGCAGCCGGAGCCGGCGAACCGCCAGGACCGCTCGCCCCAGCCGCGGGCCGAGTCGTCCTGGTAGAGCGAGGTGCCGCCCACGCTGACCACGGTGGGCAGTCCGGCCGGCATCTGCGCGCCGAAGCCGCTGTCACCGGAGGACGCGACGATCGTGACGCCCGGGTGGTCGTAGTGGTCGGCGAGGTCGGCGAGTTCGCTGTTCCACTCGAGGGCGCCGTAGGAGTTGGAGACGACGTCGGCGCCGAGCTCCACCGCCGTGTCGACGGCGATACCGAGGTTCTCGATGCTGTTGTCGTCCGCCTCGACCAGCAGCAGCCGGCAGTTCGGGCAGACGGCGGAGGCCATGTCGAGATCCAGCGAGATCTCCGCCGCCCAGCCCGCATCGGCCGGCGGCGGCGTGGTGCCACCCCGCTGGTTGACCTTCTTAAAGCACGGGAAGTCGGCGTCGCAGGCGGGCAGCCCGTTGGCCTTGCGGTACTCGGCGAGATCGGACTCGGCGTTGGGGTCGTCGAAGGCGTCCACGATCGCGATCGTCTGCCGCGCGCCCAGCAGGTCGGACGGCAGGTCGTAGGCGTCCTGCAGATCGGCGGCCAGGAACGGGTGCAGGTCGGCGGCCGCGGCAGCCGAGCGACTCAGCGGCCGGCCCTTCGCATCGCTGTCGACCATCGCGAGGCAGGCCGCGTAGCCCGCGGCCGGTGCGGAGCAGGCCCGCTGGACGGTCACCTGGGTTGCTGGCGCGGCGCTGGCGGTGGCTCCGGCCATGGCCGCCGCGAGCAGCCCGGCGGCGATGGCGACGGTCCCGATCCGCCGCCGGAATCGTGTGTGAGGCATGGGGAACTCTCCCTAGCTCAGCGCGTAGGCGCGGATGATGGTCTGGGTCACCGCGTTGCCGTCCGCGTCGTGTGCGGCGATGCGCAGTGACACGTAGCCGTTGGTGCCGGCCAGTTCCGGGTGCTGCACCGTCGTGGTGAACCCGCCATCGCCGGTACCGGTCGCCGCCTGCGGCTCGCTCCAGCTCGCACCGTCGTCGTAGGACACCGAGACGGTCGCGGCGGACCCCTTCTGCGTCGAGTGCTGCTGGCCCGCGACGGTGAAGCCGAACGAGTACGCGCCGCCGGCGGGCGCGTGCGACCCGGCGTCCAGGGGCAGGTCGTAGGTGACGAACAGCAGCGGCAGGAACGAGCAACCGCGGGCGGGATCGGGCGGGCACTCCTCGTCGTCGGCACGGTTCGCCGCCGCGTCGCCGGGCGCGGAACGGAACGTCCAGTCCGTGTCGATCCGCTGCTCGGTGTTGCCGTTCGGGTGGTAGGCCCAGTCCAGCTCGTAGTCCGCCGCAGCGGACAGCATCGGCAGCGGCACCTGGTACGGACGAAGACCGCCGTCGGAGTTCGCCGTCGAACTCAGCGCGAGCGTTCCGTTGCGGGAGAACCGAAGCGACGAGTCGGCAGCCGAGACTCCGCCTGTGTCGGCGTAGTGCCCGGGGTTCGCGTCACCGAGCGGCTGGAGGAACAGCACGGCGTTGTCGTCCTGCCTGCACGCGCCGCAGACACCCAGCCACGGGTCGGTCACCACCACGCTCCCGGTGCCGATGCCGACCTTCGGCTCCTGCTGGTACGGCATGGCCGGCGACGGCACGTCCGGTCCGCGGTCCCAGTCTTCGGTGATCACCTCGCCGGGATGGATGTGCCGCCGCCGGTCCCAGCGACGGGTCCCGTCGCTGCCGTTCATCGCCGCCTGCCAGACGGTCAGCTCCGGCTCGCTGGTGTACCAGTAGTCGGTGCGTTCCCCGACCGGCACCGTCGACCCGTTGGTGATGTTGCTCTGGCTCCACGGCGTGAACATGTTGGCGAGCAGCTGCGTCTGCTGCGTGCAGGTCGAGCAGGCCCCGGCGTGGATCGTGCTGTGCACGGTCGTGAGGTCCGCCTTCGCCACGTGGTGGGTCAGCGTCGACGGGATCTGGCCCCGGTTCGGAAACTCCAGCGCGTACCGCGGGCCGGGGTTGAGCCCTTCGATGGACTGAACGAGCTCGGTCTGCGCCGCGAAGTCGAACGAGCCGGTGTGTACCGGTTCGGTCGGGGTCACGTACAACGGGTTCGCCAGGCCGAAGCCGTGCAGCATCCGCATCGCGACGTAGTAGAAGTAGGAGTCGAAGCCGTACGGCTGGACGCGCATGGCGCCGCCGGTGACCGA
The DNA here is from genome assembly GCF_018324685.1 of Actinocatenispora sera. Classification (NCBI taxonomy): domain Bacteria; kingdom Bacillati; phylum Actinomycetota; class Actinomycetes; order Micromonosporales; family Micromonosporaceae; genus Actinocatenispora; species Actinocatenispora sera. The sequence goes on from NZ_AP023354.1 coordinate 6,270,920, forward strand.
CGCCCGGGTCATCGACAGGTAGTCGACCTGCTCGTAGCCGGTGGGAGCCGGATCCACCGTCGCCTCGTACGGCTTGGCCTGCCGGGCGTCGAGCGAGACGGTGAGGTCCTTGGTGACCGACACCTCCGGCTTGACGACCAGGCTGGACTGCAGGGTCAAGTCGTCACCGGGGCCGCTCATCACCGCGAAGTCCAGGTTGAACTTCCCCTCCGGGACGCTGAAGTTCGACGCGCCCTGGATCCCCGGCAGCCCGACGAGCACCCATCCGCGGGTGAAGTCGTCCACGTTCTGCAGGACGCCGACCATGGTGGCGGGCTTGCCGTCCCGGCCGATCGGGTCCACCGTCAACGTGTGGTACGGCAGGGCCGCGCCGCTGTCGGCTTTCGCGCTCAGGGGCGCGGCCTTGGGCGCCGCGCCGCCGGGCTTCGCCGCCGGAGCCAGCGCCGGCGCAACGGGTAGCGCGGGTGCGCCGTCCGGACGGTCGAGGGTCAGCTTCCCGCCGCCGGGCAGCGTGCCGACCGGCGTGTCCGACGCACCGCTGCGGCTGTCCCGCCACTGCTTCACCAGCATCGTGCCGAACGCCCGGGCGCTCTTCTTGGACACGGTGCTGGTTCCGCTGGCCGCGGACAGTGCCGGCAACGCCGAACCGCTGTGCCCGGACACCGTGACGGGCACGGTCTTGCTGTGCGCGTCGTCGAGCTTGGCCCGGACCAGGTAGCTGACGTCGAACAGCCGTAGGTCCATGGTGGACGACAGGTAGGGCGCGACGGCGTTCGGGATCACGTACTTGTCGCCGTTGAAGCCGAACATCGAGAACGTGGCGCCGTCGGCGGCCCCGGCATCGAGGGCCGAGACGCTCTGCGTACCGTCGCCGTTGGTGTCGACGCGAAACCGGTCACCGGTCACCAACGTGACGGTGGCGCTCGACGGCGCCTTCGGTCGTGCGGCCGGCCGAGCCGGCGTCGCCGGGCCCGGATGGCGCTCCACCGTGACCGGTGGGCTGGTGGAGCCGCCGGGCGCCGCGGTCACGGCACCGGCCACCGCAACCGTGCCGGCGACCAGCGCCAACCCGGCGGCGACCGAGACTGCCCTTCTGGGGATCTTCATGGTGTCCTCCCTGTGTGGTCCGATCCGGCCAGGTGTCCGGCGATCAGAGTGGCCGGTACCCGTCGTCCGACGGCGTCGGGTCGGAACGTTCCGGGCCAACGCCGCCGCACGGGTCGGTGGGCGGAGTTGCGTCTCCCGGTACGGGCCGGGCATCGTCGGGCCCCACCGGTGGCCGGGAACGCTGGCCTGTCGTCGGGTCCGCGCCCCCCGCGGATGGGCGTGACGGGTCGTCGGGCATGAGGTGTCCACTCCGTGGTCGAGGCCGGGTCGACCCGGAGTCTGCGCCCTCGTCACACCCGCCGACGAGTGATCGGATGAGGGGTTTTTGCGCTCCGGCGAGGTTTACTCGTCGGCGTCGAGCAAGCCGAGCCCGACGGCCCGCACGGCCAGCGCGGTGCGGCTGTCGACCTGTACTTTCCGCATGGCCGAACGGATGTGGCTCGCCACCGTCTGCCGGGACAGCACCAGCTCGGCGGCGATCTCGGGATTGGTTCGTCCGGCCGAGACCAGCCGGACGACCTCCCGCTCGCGCGGCGACAGCTCGTCGCCGTAGCTGGGCCGCCCACCACCGTGCGGCGCGACGCCGTGCTCACGCAGTGTCACCGCCGCGCGTTCCTTGGCGACCGTGGCGCCCAACCGGGCGAACCCGCGGCGCGCCTCGTCGAGCAGCCGAACACCGGCCCGGTCGCCGGCGGCCAGCAGCACCCGGGCACGACGCTCGGTCGCCAGCAACGCATCGTAGGGACGGGGCTGCGCGGCCCACGCCGTTGCGGCCTGCTCGTACCGCGCTGCGGCCTCGCCCGACGCACCTCGCGCCTCGGCCAGCTTCGCCCGGCACAACAGCAGCGCGGCCCGCGGGGCCGGGATCTGCCGCTCGCCCAACCCGGCGGCGAAGTCGGCGACCAGCGCCGCGGCCTCGTCCGGCCGGCGCGCCGCAAGAAGCGCCTCGACGTGCACCGGCACCGGCGCGGTGGCCAGGATCCACAGGCCGCTTCGCGCGATCAGCTCGACCGCCTCGCCGCCGATGCGCAGCGCGTCGGCCACCCGCCCCTGGCCAAGCCACAGCATCGCCAGCTCGGCGACCGGATCGACCGCGATCCCCACCGTCCGAGGCGGCAGCGTCTGGTCCACGACCAGTTCGAGTCGACGAGTGGCCCGCTCCGCATCGCCGCCCGCCGCGTCGAGCGCACCCGCGACCAGCGCCGCCTCCCGCCGGCTGCCCGGTGACAGCTCGGGGTCGTCGGCAAGCGCTGCCGCGCGTGCAGCCAGGCCGAGCCAGTTGCCGGTACGCCAGTCGAGCCGCAACAGGTTGGCGCGCGCGATGCTCCGTAACCGCTGGTACTGACCGGCGTCGGTGAGTTCCAGCGCCCGGTCCAGCCGCTGTCGGGCCTCGACGTTGTGGCCCCACAGCAACGCCAGGTCGCCGATGTTGACCTCGACCCGCGCGACGTGCGGCCGGTCGACAGCGCTTCCGGTCGCCGTCGACAGCTCCGCCGCCACCTCCCAACCGGATTGCTCACCAAGAGCCAGCAGGCTGGTCATCAGGTCCACGTCGACCCGCAGCCGCTCGGTCGCCGGCAGCCCGGCCGTCAGCTGCGGTACCTGCTGCAGCCAGCGCCGGCAGGTCCGCGCCGTGCGGTCGACCCAACCCGGGTAGCTGAGCAGAGCGACGGTCATCGCCAGCTGGATGGAACCACGCGGCAGTTCGGGCACCGCGCGCTCCAGTTGGGCGTACCCCTCGGCGTAGTGCGACCGGTGCAGCAGCAGCCGGCCGAGCTGGGCGCGCACCTCGGCGCGCGGCACCGGCTCCAGACCGTCACTGTCCAGTGTGGAGCGTAATGCGGCGATCAGCCGGTTGTAGCGGTGCTCGTCGGTCACCGAGGCGAACGTGAGCTTGTAGGTCAGCCGGCCCACCTCGTTCGGCGCGGCGGTGGTGGCGTGCGTGATCAGGCCGTCCAGCAGCGCAGCGCCGGTGGACTCGTCCCCGGCGAGATGCGCGGCGTCGGCGGCACGCTCCGCGTAGCCGAACCACTCACCGGACTCGCCGGCCTCGCCGAAGTGCCGGGCCAACCGCCCGACCGGCTGCGGCGTCGACCGCTCCAGGTGCCGGGCCGCACGCAGGTGCATGGTGCGCCGCTCCCGGACGGCGGTCGCCTCGTAGACCGCGCGATAGGCGAGAAAGTGCCGGTACGAGACCGCACCGCGCTCGTCCTCGTCCAGCAGGCCGGCATCCACCGCCTCGGCGAGCGCGTCACGCACGACACCCGGCGCCAGCCCCGACACCGCGACGAGCAGGTCCTCGTCGGCCGGATCGACCAGTACCGCCATCGCGCGCAGCACCGTCAGCGTCGCCGGGCCGAACCGGGCGGTGCGTTCCAGCACCGCGTCCCGCACGGTCGGCGGTACCGCGATGTCGGCGAGATCCTGCCGGACCCAGTGGCCGTCCCGGTACAGCAGGTCGGCCCGCTCGGACATCAGCCGCACCGACTCCTCGATCGCCAGCGGGACACCGTCGGTACGCTCGCGCACGAACTCGGCGAAGCTGTCCGACACCTTCTCGTCGGACAGCATCGACGACACCAGTTCCGCGGTCTGCGCCACGTCGAGCGCGGCGAGCGAGACCCTGGCCCGGGCCGTACCCACCGGTAGCCCGGAGGACATCCGGCGCAGCAGCGAGTCGGCCGCCACCTCCTCCGGCCGGTACGTCACGACCAGGCTCATCGTGGCCTGGGACACCAGGAACAGCAGGAACTCCAGTGTCGCCTCGTCGGCCCAGTGCACGTCCTCGACGACCAGCACGGTCGCCTCGACCGCCTGCATCACCTCCACCAGGGCACGAAACAGCCGGTGCCGGGCGGCACTCGCGTCCTCCGCCGGTTCCAGCGCCGGCGGCAGCGCCTCGGCCCACTCCGGGAACAGCTGCCGCAGCGCGCCGGCCAGGCTGCTCAGTCCCAGCGCCGCGACGTCGTCGGCCGCCGGCCGCACCGCATCGACCACCGGTCCCAGCGTGTACGGGGCGCGAAACGGTGGGCACCCGCCGAGCAGGGCCGGCCCCGTCGTGGTGGCCAGCACCTCGCGCAGCAGCCGGCTCTTTCCGATGCCCGCCTCGCCCTCGATCAGCACCACGGCGGGCGACTGCGCCAGCGCGTCGCGTACCGTCGCCAGGTCACGCTGCCGACCGACGAAGCGCGGGCGGGACACGGGCACGGTGCCGGTGTCGCGCGGTTCCCGTGCCGTCATCGCCCACCTCTCCCGGCCAGCCGGTCAGCGCCGGACGCTACCCAAGATCAGCGTGCTTGGGAAGTGCCGGCGGACCGAACCGCCAGCCCACGGGCTCGGCGGAGTCCGATCGCAACGCCCACGCCGGGTACGGCATCGAGAACGGTGCTGCGGCCACGCAACCGGCGGTGGACGTCGAGGCAGACCACTCCCCGTCCCACTGGGTGGTCAGCGGGTGAGGCCGAGGGTGGCGATGAGGTCTTCGTGCAGTTCGAACCAGATGCGGTGGCAGGAGTCGCGGTCGATCCCGGTGATCCAGGCAGGCTCGGCGGATGCCTTGGCCAGCGCCGCGGTGAAACGGTCGTGATAACCGGTGAACCGGAGCAGGTGCGTGGTCAGGCGGTGTTCGATGCCGGCCAGCCGCTGAGCGGGTTCCCGCAGGGCCGTGATCGTCGAGGCCAGGCTTACGTCCTGGGGACCGAGTCCCAGCTCGACGAGTTGCCACCGGGTGCAGGCCGCGCCGACGACCTCGTTGAGCGGGAGGAAGTCCCGGTAGATCGTCGCTATCTCGCTCCGCGCACCGGTGGCGTCGAGCTCGGCGGCCAGCAGCTGCTCGCCGTGCGCCTTTCCTGATTCGGTCAGCGACCATTCGTCGTCTGCGCCGTACGAGCTGCGGGTGACCCAGCCGTGGGCGGCGGCGTCCAGCAGGTGCTCCTCGACCTCCGGCTGGGGCAGGTGGACCCGTTCGGCGATGCGGGCACCGTCGCCGTGCCCCAGGGTCCGTACCGCGTGCAGTGCCAGGACGTGGTTCGGCGTACTCGCTGTCATGGGATCGGTTCCTCGTTCGGCGCGGTCACGGTTCCGGTGGTGCCGTCCACGATCACCCGCCGGCCGTCGGTCAGCCTCGCCATCGCCCCGGTCGCGGCGGTCACGGCGGGGATCGCGAACTCGCGCGCCACGATCGCGGCGTGCGCGAGTATCCCGCCCGTCTCGGTCACGACCGCGGCGGCGCGGGCCAGCAGCGGGGTCCAGGCGGGTGAGGTCGCGTGGCACACCAGTACCTCGCCGGCGGCGAACCGGTCGAAATCGTCGAGCCCGCCGACCACCCGTACCCGGCCGGTCGCGGCACCGGGACTCGACGGCGTGCCGGTCACCAGCGGCCGACCGGACGCAGGCAGGGCCGGCCCCTGCGCCGGCACGGTGGTGATCGGGCGGGCCTGCAGTACCCAGACCTGCCCGCCCGCGATCGCCCATTCGATGTCCTGCGGGTCTCCGAGCGCGGCCTCGATCCGGCGAGCGGTGTCGGCGATCGCTTCGGCCTGCCGCGGGGTCAGTACCTCGGTACCGGTGGCCTGGCCGCGGGCCCGGTCGAGTGTCCAGCGTTGCGGCGTGGTCGTGCCGTCCACGAGCCGATCCCCCAGGCCGCGAACGGCCTCGAGCACGATCCGGTCGGCACCGGTGACCGGGTGCCGGGTGAACGCCACTCCGGCCACCCGCGCGTCGACCATGACCTGCACGATCACCGGGACCGCGGTGTCGATGCCCCGGGCGGTACGCGCCGCGTACGCGGCGACCCGGCCCGCGCGTGCGGAGACCGCCGTGCGGTGTACCGCGTCGACCACTCCCGCGGCCGGCACGTTCAGCGTGGTGTGCAGCTGGCCGGCGAACGACGCCCGCGCCCCGTCCTCGCCCCGCGCGGAGGACCGCACGGCGAACCGGGTGCCGCCCAGCGCCCGCAGTACCGGCGGGATCGCGTCTCGTCCACCGGGCTCCTCGGGGTCGGCGGTGACCACGCCGTCCGGCACCGCGAAACCGGCCCGGGTCAGGCGGGCGAGGGTGGCGGCCTTGGTCCCGTGCCGCTCGTCGGCCGAGGCCAGCGGTACCCACACCGGTCAGCCCTCGCCGAGGCGTGCCGATGCCGCCGCGTGGCAGGCGCCGCGGCCGTCGGCGCGGGCGGCGATGCGACCGCCGCGGATGCGCACCGCGGCCTCGGTCGCGTCGCTGACCGCCGAGATCCCCGCCGCCGCGGCGAGCTCGCCCGAACCGTCGTACACCAGGCGCAGCCGCGGCCGGGCTCGCTCCGGCACCGCGTGCCACAGCCCGTCGCGCAGGTCGGCGAGCACCAGCCGGACCAGTGGCCGCAGTTCGCCGTCGGTGCCGGTGACCAGCACGGCGGTCACGGCCGCGTCGGACGGTGCCGCGCGGACGGCCTCCTCGATGGCGGACAGCCGGTGCAGGCCCAGCACCGCGACCACGCCGTCATCGCCCAGCGGTACCGGGTCGCCGTGCAGGGCGTCGGTGGCCGTGCCGGCCGGCCAGGGTTGGTCGGCGGGGCGGGCCTTCGGTACGTGCGCCAGGTGCGGCGGCTGCCACGGTGCCGCCAGGTCGAGGTCGGCCAACTGTTCGCAGGCGTGGACGACGTGGAACGGCTCGACGAAGCCGGGTGCGGTGGCGGCGAGCTGACTCGCACCGGACAGGATCGTCAGGGCCAGCTCCGCCGTCGGGACCAGCCGCACGGGTTCCGGCCCCTGCAGTCGTTCCAGCGCGAGACCGAGCAGGATCGCGTCGAGGGCCATCAGCTCGGCGAACGGGCGGCGCATCCGCTCGTCGGCCGTGATTTCGGCCAGCAGATCCTTGCCGAGCCAGGCGGCATGGCCGGTGGCCAGCGGGAGTCGGGCGAGCCAGGCGCGTGCGAACGCGCCCAGCGCCTGCCGCACGTCGGGTGCCGGCCGGCGGCGCGACGATCCCGTCTCTCGTTCGGCCTGATCCGCCAGGACCGCGAAGTACAGGGAGCGCTTGCCGGTGAAGTTGGAGTACACCGCGCCACGGGTCAGCTCGGCACGCTCCGCGATGCGGTCGATCTTGGCATCGCGGAAGCCGTACTCGGCGAATTCGTCCCGCGCCGCGCGCAGCACCGCGACGCAGGTGCGCTCCTGCGTCTGGGCTCTGGTGAGCCGGCTCATGGCCCTCCTTCACCGCGGTGACCATCCACGCAGAAGATACTCTCACCATCCAGATGTTGTCATCATCTGGGATGCCGAGCAGCGCTGCGGCAGCGCAGCAGGGCGACGAACGCCGCCGCGAAGCACGGCACGTACAGCCAGAGCACCACGCGGGGGACGGCCGGCACCGGGGCCGGGAGTGCTCCGCGGGCGATCGCACCGAAGACGGCGACCACGGACAGCACCGCCAGCAGCGCGGCCGCGACGGTTGCGGCCGGCCGGAGCGCCACGCCTCCGCACAGCCAGGCCACCGCGACGATGACGGCGGGAACACCCATCGTGACCAGGGTCTGCCACGCGAGGTACAGGTCGAGCTCGGCGGGGTCGACCGGGCGGTCGGTGAAACCGACGTACCCGCCGGAGTGGGGTCCGGTCGCCACGGCCAGCGCCGTCGGGATCAGCGCCGCGGCCAGCGCCACCAGCCGCCATCGCACCGACCGCGATCGGCCTCCCGAGCCGGTGGTCGCCGTCACGACGGGACCCGCGAGCGCACGAGGCACAGGTCAATCGGCATCCGCACAGCGTCGATCACGGCGCCTTGCCAGGGAAGTCGACACACCGATCGGCCGCCGAACTCGCACCGTTCGGCCGGCGAGCTGGCGCGCCCCGATCGTTCGTCCGTTCCGCGCGGGGCCGCAGCCGCGCTCATCGGAAGCGGGACTCCGGTTGGCACAGCGACGTCGACTCGTCGTCGTCGACCGGGTACCGGGCAGGGTCGAGAGCCGGCCGATAGCCCAACTCGGCCGTTGCCCGGCCGATCGACCAGACGGTCGAGCCGGCCGAGACACCGTGGTACACACCGGATCCGACGTCCGCGGTCAGCGCGCGACGGACCAGCTGGCCGAGGTCGTCGGGGCCGAGCCAGGTCGGGCGCAGCCCGGCGGTGAACGGTTCCGGCTGCACCGCGCCGAGGCGCAGGCTCACGACCGACGCACCGGTACGGTGCGCGTGGGCCCGGCCCGCGGCCTCGGCGAACGCCTTCGTCGCGCCGTACGGGCAGCAGGGTGCGGGTGCCCACGTCTCCTGGATCGGAACCCGGCCGGCGAACAGGTACCCGCCCATCGCGTGCACGCTGCTGGCCAGCACCAGCCGTGGCGTCCGGTGCTCGGCCGCCGCGGCGAGCAGCGCGCCGACCCCCGCGAGGTTCGGTTCGACCAGCCCGCCCCACGGCGTCCCCGGGTGCGGTACGGCGGCGAGGTGCACCACCGCGGACACCCCGTCGAGGACGGACGCGGCGAAACCCGGCGCGGTCAGCTCGCCGCGCGCCGTCTCGGCGCCGGGCAGCTCCGGCGGCGCCACCCTGTCGGTCAGCCGCAGCGGCAGGTCGGCGAGGTAGGGCAGCATCATGCCCGCGACACTGCCGGCGGCGCCGGTCACGAGGACCGTCATGACTGCTCCCCACCAGTTGGCGACGCGTCCCGGCGAGGATGCCCCACCGGCGGCGTCCGATGATCGATACGACACTGCCGTACAGGCTCGACCACGCTCGGGTCGTCGGCAAGGGTTGGCTGCCGGCCGCGGCACGCCGGCTTCACGCACGGCCGGAAACCGGGTGCGCGTTTCGTGCCCTCGATGTGAGACTCCGAGAGTGATCGAAGTGCCGGACGCGGTGCGCAACAAGGCTCGAGCGGCCGGCGTCGAAGGCTGGCTCGAGCGCCTGCCCGCGCTTGTCGCCGGCCTCGAGGCGGACTGGTCGATCGTGGTGGGCCGCCCGTACACCCGCGGGTCCGAGGCCTTCGTGGCCGAGGCGACCCGGGCGGACGGGGCTCCGGCGGTTCTCAAGGTTCTGGTGCCCGGCCTCGGCAACGAGTCCGCCAACGAGGCGACGGCGCTTCGCATCGTCGGCGGAGAGGGATGCCCGGCGCTCTACCGGTACGACACCGACCGGGGCGCCCTTCTCCTGGAACGACTGGGGCGACCGATGTTCGAGCTCGGCCTCCCCCTGTCGCGTCGTCTCGAGCTCCTCTGCGACACCGCGGCGCGCATCTGGCGGCCGGCCCCGGACTCTGGCCTGCCGACCGGTGCCGAGAAGGCCCGGTGGCTCGCCAAGTTCAGTGCGAGGCTGTGGGAGGAACTCGATCACCCCTGTTCGGAGAAGGTGGTCGAGCACGCCCTCGCCTGCGCCCGGCGACGGGAGCGAGCGCACCGCGACGAGAGAGCCGTCCTGGTCCACGGGGATGTGCACCAGCTGAACGCGCTGCAGAGCGATGGTGGCTTCAAACTGGTCGATCCGGACGGTCTGGTTGCCGAAGCCGAGTACGACCTGGGTGTCCTGATGCGGGGAGACCCGGTCGAGCTGCTTGCCGGTGACCCCGTCGAGCGGGCCCGTTGGCTGGCCGCCCGGACGGGGCTCGATCCCGTGGCGATCTGGGAATGGGGGGTGGTCGAGCGGGTGTCGACGGGGCTGCTGTGCACGCAGATTCACCTGCAGCCGCTCGGCCGCGACACGCTTCGCGCCGCGGAGGCCGTCGCTGGTTCTTCCATGCCGTGACCGCTCGGCGGTGACGCCGGGTTCGTCGGTCCTGCCCGCGCGTTGCCCGGCGGTACGGTGACGACCGTGGCGGGCCGTCGGTCAGGTCGCGAGCAGCCGTTCGCTGAGCGTCCAGAGCCGGCGGGCCGAGTCGGGATCGATCGCATGCGGTACGACGGTGGAGGACAGCTGCTCCTGCGGGGCGCCGAAGTCGACCGGCTGCGGGGTGCCCAGCGGCGAAACGTCGTTGTCCATCAGGTAGACCCCGCCGATGTCGGCCAGCAGCGGGCTGGTCGCGCCGAACACGCTGGTGCTGGCGCCCTGTTCGGGCGTCTTCAGCTCCCGGCCGGGATCGTTGACCGGTCGGCCCGACTCGTCGATGAGGCCCATCTGGCGCAACTGGTCGTTGGTGAGCCAGTCCGGCCTGGCCTCGCCCTCGGCTCGCCACGGCCCGAGGCCGGTGGTGACGACCACGCCGGGATGTGCCGCGTAACCACGAATCCCGTCGCTGGCCCACCGGCGGTCCAGCTCGACGGCGAACAGCACGTTCGCGGTCTTGGACTGGCCGTAGGCCAGCATGCCCATCTCGTCGTACCCGCTGGCGAAGTTCGGGTCGTCCCACCGGATGTCGGAGAGCCGGTGCCCGCCGGACGTGACGTTGACGACCCGCGCCGTCCGCGCGGCCCGCAGCGCCGGCAGCAGCCCGAGGGTGAGCTGGAAGTGCCCGAGGTGGTTGGTGGCGAACTGCGACTCGTAGCCTCGGGCGTCACGCATGAGCGGTCCGCCCATGATGCCGGCATTGTTGATCAGCATGTGCAGTGGGCGGCGGGCGTCGAGGTAGCGCGCGACGAACGCGTCGACCGACGCCGGGTCGGTCAGGTCGAGCCGAGAGACCTCGACTCGGGCCAGCCCGGCCACCGCGCCGGCGGCGCGTCGCGGGTTGCGTACGGCGACGGTGACGGCCGCGCCGGCGCGGCTGAGCGCCGCGGTGGTGGCCAGGCCGATGCCGCGGTGGCCGCCCGTGACCACGGCGTGCCGGCCGGTCAGATCGATGCCGGCGACGACCTCGTCGGCGGTCGACGCCGCCGTGAAGCCCGACCCGATGGGGTGCTGTGAAGGTGTCATGACCCGACTCTGCGCCCGATCGCTCGGACTCTGAATAGTTGCCAGTCCGTCTTTCTTGCGCGAGAGTACGGATATGGCCGGTGACCAGCTGTCCGAGGTGTTCGACCTCGTCGAAGTGCGGGGCGTGCTGTCCGGCGGCTTCGCCGCACTCGGGCCGTGGGTGTCGCGCGCGGACATCGGCGATCCGCTCAAGTTCGTCGCGATGGTGCGTGGGCGGGCCCGGTTGCGTACCGATGGCGTCGGCCCGGTCGAGCTCGACGCCGGGGACGTGGCGATCCTCAACGACCGGTCCTGGCTGGAGGTGGCCGGTGGGCACGGCGCCGGCCCGCGTCGTGAGATCGTCCCCGACCAGCAGCTCGCCGGCGTGCTCGACGCCGCGCACGAGGCGCACGACGTGGTTCTCGGCGGTCGCATCGAACTCGATCCGGCCGGTCGTGCCCTGTTGTCGGAGGCGTTGCCCCCCGTCGCGCACGTGCGCGCGGCGGCGTCGGCGCACCTGCGGGCCAGCCTGCACCGGCTGTTCGAGGAGGCCGCCGGCCAGCGGGCGGGATCGGCGTTCGCGATCCGCCAGTACGGTCAGCTTCTCCTGCTCGATGTGTTGCGGGCACACGTCGAGCAGTCGGTACTGCCGCCGGGATGGTTGAAGCTGCTGACCGACGAACGCCTGCGCCCGGCGCTGACCGCCATGCACGCCCACCCGGGCCGCACCTGGGGACTGGTGGAGTTGGCCGGCGCCGCGGCCATGTCGCGGACCTCGTTCGCCGAGCGATTCCGCGCCGTGGCCGGCGTTCCGCCGCTGACCTACCTGAACCGGTGGCGGATGCTGTTGGCGCAGCGGGCGCTGCGGGGCGGTGACGTCCGCGTCGGCGAGCTGGCCGACCGGCTCGGCTACGGGTCGGAGAGCGCGTTCAGCACCGCGTTCAAGCGCGCGGTCGGTGAATCGCCGCTGCGGTACCGGCACCGGGTACGCTCCGGTGCCGCCCCGGACGGCCGTCTGCGCAGCGGCGGGTGACCCGGCCGCGCAGGGCCTCGCGCCGTACGACCGTTCGGACAAAAGCGTTCGCGCCTGCGCGCGTCGGATGATGGGGTGGCCCGGTGAGCGACCACGGCGAGCCAGCGGCCATTCCCCCGGCGACCCTCGCCTGGGTGCGCCGGCACCTCGACGCCGGCGAGCGGATCGTCGGCACCGAGTCGCTGCCCGGCGGCATCACCGCCGACCTGCGGAGGCTGACGGTCGCCGGGCGAGACGGCCGCACCCGTGCCCTGGTCCTGCGAAGCTTCGTCGATGCGTACTTCGTGGCGCGCGCCGAGGATTCGCTGACCCGGGAGGCCGCCGCCCTGTCGCTGCTCGCCACGACCACCGTGCCGGCGCCCGAGCTGGTCGCGCTCGACCCGACCGCCGCTTCGTGCGCGTACCCGTCGCTGCTGATGACGCACCTGCCGGGCCGGACGGTCCTCAACGACGACGGCGTGCCGGCACGGCTTCGGTTGCTGGCCGGCCAGCTCGTGGCGATCCACGCGATTCGGCCCGCCGAGCCGCCCCGGGAGTACGAGGCGTTGACGACCGCCGAGACAGTCGTGATTCCCGAGGGCGCGGACGCGGCAGTGTGGTCCGCGGCGATCGACGTGATCCGCCGGCCGGCTCCGCGGGGTGCGGGGCGATTCCTGCACCGTGACTTCCAACCCGGCAACGTGTTGTTCGACGGGCCGGCCGGCACCCGCATCGCGGGCGTGCTCGACTGGGCCGGCGCGGCCTGGGGCCCGCCGGACCTCGACGTGGCGCACTGCGCCGCTGTGCTCGCGCTGCTGCACGGTCCGGCCTGGGGCCTGCGGTTCCCGGAGGAGTACGAGCGGGCCGGCGGGCGGCTGGCCGCGGACGCGAACGACCGGCGGTACTGGCTGGTGCGGGACGCGCTGGCGCTCTCGGAGGAGGTGGCGCAGGTGGCGCGGCCGTGGCGGGACGCAGGCAGGACGGAGCTGACGGCGCGAACCGTGGCGGCCCGCCTGGACGCCTACCTCACGGCCCTGATGGGCGCACCGAGCTGAGCCGGGTGGGCCCCGTTCCGGTCACGCGCCGGGCGGCCCGACCTTGGGCCGGGCTGCCGTTGTTGTCGGGATCGCCGCCGCAATGGGAGCATGGCGCCATACGCGACGCCCGTACGGGAGGCCTTCGTGAGGTTGGTCGGACGCTATCCACGCGTTCAGCTGCAGCACGTGCGGGGAGCCCGCCTTCAGATCACCGGTCGCCTGGAGTTCTTTTCGCTCACCCGGATCCGCGTACCGCGCGCGGATCGCCACACCGTCACGGCGACGATGCGCTGCGAGACCTGCGGAGACGAGGTCGAACTACGGATTTTCGGTCTGCGGGGTGCGCGCCGGGCCCGCCTGGCCTGGCTGTCCGGTGCTCTTGCGGCCGTGCTGGTGACGCTCGTGCTGTTCTTCACCGTGCTCACCTGGACGGGTTCGCAGGATGGCGCCCCCTTCGCGCTGGCCCTGTTCGGTGGCTGCCTCGCCGCCGGCTGCGTCATCGGCGGGTTCGTCGGCTTCCACAACGAGGACGGGGTGCGGCTGGTCCGGCACCGGACCCGCTTCTCCCGAAGCCATTCGCTGACCCGATGAGGGCCTTGCCTCGTACCGAGGATCCCTGGCACCGAAGGCGCGGGCATCCGGGCGACGAAGAGCGCGATCGATCTCGGCGGCTGAGCTCACCCGCCGAGTGCACGGGTCAACAGGTCGGCACCCGCCGCGGCCGTGGCGGAGAATGTCGCCGCGTCGGTCGCCAGGGCATCCGGCAGACCCGCCAGACCGGCGTATGCGGCGTACATCGGGAACGGGCCGAGTGAGACCCGGGCGACACCGAGGTCGGCGAGCTCCGCGATCGACGGCGCGCCTGGCATCCACATCACGCTCAGCGGCACGGTCGTCGCATCCAGGATGCGGCGCAGCTCCGCCGGTTCGGTCACGGCCGGCGCGAAGAGGACCGCGGCACCGGCCTCCTCGTAGGCGACCAGCCGCGCGATGATCTTGCCGAGATCGGCGTCCGGGTCTCGCATCCGGCCGTCGGCGCGCCCGGTCAGCACGAGCCGTCCGGCGCACGCCTGCGCGGCCGCGCGGATCCGGCGGCTCGCCTCGGCCACCGGGTACGGCGGCTCGTCGCGCGCACGGGGACAGTCCTCCAACGAGATCCCCGCCAAGCCCGCCGCCACGCTGCGCGCGACCAGGTCATCGACGGCGACGCCCGCGGCGGCGTACCCGTCCTCGAAATCGGCGCTCACCGGCGCCGCAACGGCACCGGCGATCGCCGCGGCGCTCTCGTACATCCGCATCGGCTCCGCGGCACCGTCGGCGGCTCCGAGCGTTGCGGCCACGGCCGCGCTGGAGGTTCCGATGGCCTCGAAGCCGAGCGCCGTCAGGCAGGCCGCCGAGGCGACGTCCCAGGCGTTCGGCATGAGTACCGGCCGGCCAGGGACATGCTGCTGCAGGAAGGCCGCGGCGCGCGGTTCACCGGCGCCGGTGGGGACGATCTTCACGACTTCTCCAATGCGGGAGGGCGAGCTGGACACCCACCAGTCGACCGCATCCGTTGCTGCCACCGCTGGCGGGAATCGGCCGTTACCGTCCGGCGTCGGCGTCCCCGGCCCGGCGGCCGTACGTGGTCAGTCCGGCGTGCGGACGGTCGCCAGGCGGGAACGAACCCGGACCACAGGCGGGTCGGTCTCGTGCGGTTGGGGGATGGCCGAAACGGCGAAGTCGGCGATCACGCCTGGCCGGAAGACCAGGCAGTAGGTGGATCCGCCGAACTGGAAGTGCCCGAGCTCGTCACCCTTGGCGAGATGACTACCGGGGCCAAGATCCGGCCGGATCACGCACGAGGACACGTCGGACATGCCGACCTGGACCACGGCCATCAGCCCGATCGCCGGGTTGTCGGCCTCGATGAGGATGATCGCGCGGGTCGCGACGTGCGCCAGATAGGACTGCGAGTTGGCCGGCTCGACGGCACCCTCGCCCAGCGAGTCGGCCTCCGAATAGTAGGTTCCGTCGACGCGGAACGCGCGCACGATCGTGCCCGACACCGGGCTGTGCCAGCGATGGTAGTCCGTGGCGCTCAGGAAGGCCTGGTACACGGTGCCACCGACGAACGCGTCCACCGCCTCGTCGCCGGCCAACATCTCCTGCAACGAGTAGGGCTGGCTCTTGATCCAGAACCGGTCCTGTCGCTGCACATCGACGCTGATGCCGTAGGGCGTCGATTCGCAGGCACTGACGATCACCGAGTCGTCGTCCGGCGCGGCCACCGGACGCGCGTCTTCCTTGAAGCGCCGGGTGAAGAAGTCGTTCCACGAACGGAAACCCCAGTGCTCGTCGGCAGGGTCGTACTGGAACTGCTCGATGCCGATCGTGCGGGCGGCGGCCTCCGACATCCAGCCCGACGGCGAGTCGTTGAGCACGTACAACGACCCTGGGCTGTCGAGGAATTCGCACCACGCATTCAGGATCTTCTTGAGCTTCGCGTTGATGCGCCGATCCCGATACGCCGCGAACCCGGCCGGGGTGCCCATCGTCCAGTCGAGGACGGCGCCGAGCGGGGTCATCACCATCGACTCGCCGTACTCCGGCGCGGTACTCAGAATGTCGTCGATCAACCGCAACAGCTGCGACACGCTGCGCAGGTGCCGCTTGCTGTACTGCCGGTTCTGCGGGATCTGGGAGATCATCTGATTGAGGTACATCCGGACGATCGGGTCTGCGTCGATCAGGTCCCGGAATTCCGCGACCACCGGATGTAACGGCTGGTCGGCCCGGGCATCGAGGCCGTCGCAGCGTCCAGCCAACCATTCCTCGAGCTCGCTCTGCTCCGGTAGCCAGCCCGCATGCCGCCGGGTGTCGACCGGGTCAGAAGAGATGCCCATTCGGCCACCCTAGCGTGGTGCACCGGCCTGAACAGCGGTTCGGCAGTCCCCGGCTGCGCCGGGTGTCGACCCGGTGTTGCGCGGGTGTGGCAATCCGGGATGCGGTGACAGTCAGCGGGATCGACCCCGCAGTGCGCTGATGCCGTCGAGGACGAGGTCCAGTCCCACGTCGAACTGCTCATCCCAGCCGCGCCCCGCCTGGTACGGGGACAGCCCGGCAGTGAGGGGGAAGCCATCCCGGCGGGTCGGGGTCCAGTCGCTGTCGCGGTACCCGGAGTGCTCGGCCTGGTACTCGACGACGAGGTAGCCGACCAGGTAGCTGCCCCAGGTGCGGTGAGCGTCGAGCAGGGCGCCCCCGGACAGCCCGGCGGCGGTGAGCGCCGCGTACTGCGCCTCGCGGAAAGCAGCCGTCTCCGGCGTGTCCACCGGCCGGGTCATGGTCACCATCAACAGCGCCGGGTGCGCTCGGACGGTGTTGCGAAAGGCGTGGCTGAGTGCGCGCACATCGGCCCGCCAGTCGCCGGTCGGCTCGGGAGCGGTCTGCCGCAGGACCTCGGTGACCACCTCGTCCAGCAGCGCGTCCTTGTTGGCGAAGTGGTGGTAGACCGCCATGCCTTCGACGCCCAGTTCGGCACCGAGCCGCCGCATGCTGAGCGCGCCCAGACCCTCCCGGTCGACCAGCGTCAGGGCGGCCCGCGCGATCACGCTTCGGTTCAGTTCACCGGCCGGCACGGCCCGTACTTTACAGCATAAAGCTGCTCCTTTACGATGTAAAGCCATGGCGCAACGGGAGAGGTACGGTGTGGACGCGCCGGGGGTGGTGGCCGCGATGCTCGCCCTCGGTGCGGTGCTCGCGGCAGCCGCGTGGCCGGTCGCCGCCGGGCTGAGTTCGCTGGCCGGCACCACCGTCGGCGTACTCGCCGCGGTCGTGCTGGGCTGCTACGCCCTGTCGTTCTGGGTGGCCACCGGCTGGATGGTGATCGGAAGCTTCTGGGGCAAGCGTCGGGCGTGGAACCGGCTACTGGACGCTGCCGGCCTGTGCGGTGGCGAGCGCGTGCTGGAGGTCGGGCCGGGCCGAGGTCAGGTACTGACCGTTGCTGCACGCCGGCTGACCACCGGCCGCGCGGTGGGCGTGGACGTCTGGCGGGCCAAGGACCAGGCCGGCAACGGACCGCAGGCGCTGGTCGACAACCTGACGGCGGCCGGCGTCGCGGGTCGGGTCGACGTCGTCACCGGCGACATGCGCCGGCTGCCGTTCCCGTCCGGCTCGTTCGACCTGGCGCTGGCCTGCCTGGCGGTGCACAACCTCCCCGCGGCCGACCAGGCCGTCGCGCTCACCGAGATCCTGCGCGTACTGGCACCCGGCGGCCGCCTCATCCTGCTCGACTTCCGGCGCACCGACCACTTCGCCGCCGTACTGCGTGAGTCCGGCGCCCGCGACGTCGTTCGCGGCCGCCGCCGGTGGTTCAACTACCCGCCGGTTCGGGTGGTCACCGCGGCGAAGGGGCCCGATGGGACATCCGCCGAGAACCTGGACGGGCGGTCCCGACCCGCTGCCTCGTCGCCCGGCATCGACGCACGTCACGCCGGTGACCGGGGCAGGTCACTCGTCGAGTAGCAGTGCGGCGACCGTCTCCGGGGCCTCGTGCATGGCATCGTGCCCGGTCGAAATTTCGTGCACCCGCCACCCGGGATCGACGAGGAGCCGGGAGCGGACACCGGCGAACGGGGTCCGGTCCCACCCCGAGCAGTAGACGAACTCGCGGCGGGGCACCCGATCGACGGCGCCGGTGAGCCGGACCGCCTGCAGGAACGAGGCGAGCGGCTGCGGGCGGCGGCGGGGGTCGTTGCTGCCACCGGCCGGTGGTTGCACGGCGTAACCGGTCGCCGCGGCGCCGGAAACGCACAACTGGCGGAAGTGGTCGTTCATCGACGACCACCACGACTCCCCGTCGCGCGGCACGCAGGCGTCCAGGTGTACCAGCCGGGTGATCCGGCCGGCGGCGCGATCGGCGGCGGCGGCGATCGCCATCCCGCCGTAGCTGTGGCCGACCAGCGTCACGCCGGTGAGGTGCGCGCGATCGAGCAGCCGCAGCACGTCCCCGGCGTGCGTGTCGAGGTTGGCGGTCGCGACCGTCGCCTCGTCGTCGTCCGGCCGCAGGCCGGTCAGGGTCAGCGCGTGCACGGCGTGCCCGGCACGCTCCAGCAGTGGAACCACCGCCTCATACGCCCAGGAGCCCTTCCAACCACCCGGCACGAGAACGAACGTCGCCATTGCTCTTTTCTCCCTGTCTCGCACGCCTCGCGGATCGAGGTGGGTGCCGTTGGACGTGGTGTCGTTCGGCCGGGCGTTCCGCTCGGCGCCGACCACTCGGTACGCGGCCAGTGTCACCGGAAGGTGCCGTGGCTCGGTACTGTTACGATGCCAATCGATGCCTGTTGCCCGCCAACCGCGCCGCACGGCGGTCGTGACGTCCCATATCTGGCCGTCCGGCGGGCGCCACCTGTGGCCATCCGGCGAAACGAGCCCGGTGCAGTCGCACCCGCGTGGCCATCTGGTGTACGCGGCCAGCGGCGTCCTGGCGGTGCACGGCGAGCGCGGCACGTCGATCGTTCCCGCCAACCGGGGCGCCTGGACCCCCGCCGGGTTCACGCACTACCACCGCGCCCATGGCGACACCGACATGCGGATCGTGTTTCTCGCGCCCGCCCTCGCCCGGCTCATGCCGGACCACCCCGCCGTGTTCCAGACCTCCAGCCTCGCCCGGGAGGTCCTGCTCGAGCTGACCGGGCCGCGCAACTACGACGGGTCGGCACCCGACCGCGGTCGCGCCGCGCGCGCCCGCCTGCTGCGGGTCCTGGTCGACGAACTCCGCGACGCGCACGAGCAGCCGCTGCACCTGCCGACGCCACGGGACGACCGGCTGCGGGCGGTTGCCCGGATGCTGTCCGAGACGCCGGCGGACAACGCGACACTGGCCGAGCTCGGCCGGAGGATCGGTGCGAGCAGCCGGACCCTCAGCAGGCTGCTCCGCAACGAGCTCGGCATGACGTTCTACGAGTGGCGCACGCAGGTGCGCATCTACCACGCGCTGGTGCTGCTCGCCGAGGGCCACGACACCATCCACACCGCGCATGCCTGCGGTTGGGCCAATCCGAGCGGTTTCATCGCCGCGTTCACCACCGTCATCGGGACCACACCGGGCCGGTACCGAAGCGGTCGTCAGGGGCTCTGAGCGTCGGGCCGCACACCGCCGTCAAGTCCACTGTGGACAGCCGAGGGCATCTCACTCCGAGGTATCCGCGACGCCGGCCCGTTCGCGTGCGGCGAGGATGTCCGGGACGTGCGCCTCGGCCCACTGGCGCACGGCACGCAGCGGAACCAGCAGCGAGCGGCCGAGCTCGGTCAGGGCGTACTCGACGTGCGGCGGGTTGCCGCCGAGGTCGGTACGGGAGAGCAGGCCGTCGGCCTCCATCGCGCGCAGCGTCTCGGTGAGGGCCTTGGGCGTGATGCCGCGGATGTGCGCCTTGAGTTCGGTGAACCGCATCGGCCCGTCCTCCAGCGCGTTAACCGCGAACACCGTCCACCGTGCCCCGATGCGGTGCAGCACGGTGCGGCTCGGGCAGGTCGCCGCCATGATGTTGTACGCCTTGCCCATGGGCCCTCCCGGTAGCGTTGAAGATACCGGTAGCGAATGTATACCGTCACGCCCATGAGCGAGAAACTGGCAGGCAAACGCATCCTGGTCGTCGGCGGGGCCCGCGGTATCGGCGCCGAGATCGCCCGGCAGGCCGAACAGGCCGGTGCGGAGGTCGTCGTCGCCGCGCGGGCCGGCCGCGAGGTCCGGGTCGACGTCACCGACGAGTCGACCATCGCGCGGGCCGCGGACTCGCTCGGCGGCTTCGACCACGTGATCTCCACCGCATCGGCGCACCACGACGTGCCGGTACCCGAGCTGGAGCACGACAGGATCCAGGCCGCGTTCGCCGCGAAGGTCGTCGGCCCGCTGCTGCTGGCCAAGCACTTCGCCACTCGGATGCCGGCCGGCGGATCGTTCCTGTTCTTCTCCGGCATCGTGGGCTGGCGACCGAAAGCCGGCACCGTGGTGAAAGGTACGGCGAATGCCGCGCTGGCGGCGCTGGTCACCCATCTGGCGGTCGAGCTCGCGCCGTTGCGCGTCAACGCGATCGCGCCCGGGATCACCGACTCCGGCGCGTGGGACCGGCTGCCGGACGAGCGTCGCCGTGCCCTGTACGACCGTGCCTCCGCAGCGTCACTCGCGGGCCGGGTCGGGACGCTCGAGGACGTCACCGACACCGCCCTGTGGTTGCTGGGCGCCGGGTGGGTGACGGGCGAGACGATCCACGTCGACGGCGGCTCCCGGCATCGCTGAGCCCGCCAGCCACGGCTGTTCGCTCGTGCGCTCGACGGGCGCATCGCGTTCCACCGCACGGGAAGGGAAGGTACGTGAGGGAACAGCGAGAGGCGATCGTCGCGGTGGTACGGCGGGGCGGGCGCGTGCTGGTCATCCAGCGGGGCCCCCACGCCCGGCTGCCGGGCTACTGGGCGCCGCTCAGCGGCACCGTCGAGCCCGGAGAGACGCAGGAGCAGACCCTGGTCCGTGAGGTCCGGGAGGAGGTCGGCCTGCATGTCTCGCCCACGGCCAAGGTCTGGGAGTCCCGGACCGACGACGGCGCCTACCGGCTGCACTGGTGGACCGCTCGGGCCGAGGACGGTCCGGTCGAGTTGCATCCGGGGGAGGTGAGCGATGTTCGCTGGGTGACGCGGCAGGAGTTCGCCCTGCTCGATCCCGTCTTCGCCGCCGATCGGGTGTTCTTCGATCGCGTGCTGCCGCGACTGTGATGCGTGCAGGCGTCGCACCGACGCGGTCGACGGGCCGGCGACCCACCCGCGGCCCGGGGCCGACCCGATGCGGGACGGCCTCCCGCGTCAGCGCCGGCAAGCGCGGTCGACCGGAGCCGGACGAACGGCACCGGATGCCGCGCATGCGTTGCGCGGGCTGCGAATCCGGCGCCCGGCAACCGCGGGACAGGGTCAGGAGCCGTACCGCGCAGCAGCGCCGATCTAGCGGTGGTAGGCGTCGAGATCGACGTTGCTGCCGCACACGATGGTGACCACGTGCCGGCCGGCGAAACGGTCGCGGTCCTCGAGGACCGCGGCGATGCCGAGCGCTGCGGACGGTTCCACCACGAGGCCGGCGCGGTCGAGGAGCAGCCGCATTCCCGCGACGATCGACGCCTCCCGAACCAGTACGGCGTCGTCGGCAACCTGCAGCAGGTCCTCGAGTACCGCAGGGATCGGGTACCGGCCCGCGACGCCGTCGGCGATGGTGTCGGTCGTGTCGGTGGTGACGACCCGCCGCTGGTGCCACGACCGGGTCATGGCCGGTGCGCCCAGCGGCTGCACGCCGATCACCTCGACCCCGGGGGCCAGCGCCTTCAGCACGTGGCCGACGCCGGTGGCCATCGCCCCGCCGCCGAGCGCGATCAGTACCGTGTCGAACGACGGCTCGGCACCGAGCAGCGCCGGGTCGGCGAGCTCCAGGCCGATGGTCGCGGCGCCCTCGCACGTTTCGGTGTCCAGGCTGTCCTCCAGCAACCGGATCCCGTCGTACCGGGCGATGGCGGCCGCCCGCTCGCGCGCGGCCTCGTGGTCGCCGTCCACGAGTTCCAGCCGCGCACCCAGGGCCCGGATGCGGTCGAGCTTGGCGACCGTCGCGGTACGCGACGCCACCACCGTGACGTCGATCCCCCGGTTCCGGCCGGACCAGGCGAGAGCCTGGCCCAGGTTGCCGGCGCTGGCGCACACCACGTGCCGCTGGCCGTCGCCGGCGAGTTGGCTCGCCGCCAGTTCGGTGCCACGGCCCTTGAAGCTGCGCACCGGGTTCGCCGTCTCCAACTTGATGCTCACCCGGCATCCGAGTGCCGGGTCCAGCGCTTCGCAGCGGTACAGCGGGGTGTCGAGGAAGGTCGGGTCGATCACCCTGCGGGCGGCCCGGATCCGCGTGGTGTCAAGACGTGTCTGCACAACAGGAGACCCTAGAGCGGTCCTTGATCGCTGGCCACCCGGGCACGGGTGCCGTGTCGCCGGCCGCACCGTCGGTTCGGCTGCCGACCGCGGCGGCACGGGCCCGCCGGCAGGTATCCGAACGCCGACCGGCGAACCGTGTATAGTTCGTTCCACTAATGTTTGTGACACTAACGAAAGGTGTCGTGATGCACACGGATACCCCGGTCGCCGACCGCATCGAGATCGCCGACCTGTTCAGCCGCTTCGCGCTGCTGCTCGACGAGGGGCGGTGGAACGACATCGACACGGTCTTCGCCGACGGGGTGGTGATCCACTCGCCACGTGGTGGCGAGCTGGAGGGCATCGATTCGGTCGTCGCCTTCCTGCGCCGCAGCACCGTCGAGGGGCAGCACACCCAGCACACCACCACGGATCTTCTGGTCGACCTCGACGGCGATCGCGCGGCCGCCTCGTCGAACTCGATCGTGTACTACTACCGGGACGGGCAGGCGCCGCACTTCGTCGGCGGCCTGCGACAGGCCTGCAACCTGGTACGCACGCCGGCCGGCTGGCGCATGCGCGAGGTGCGGGTCCTGCCCGCCTGGACCCGGGAGGCATGACGGTGCGCGTGGGGCGCGCGAGCACACCACACGACGCGCGCCGGAACGACGGTTCCACCCGGCGACGATGATCTCGCCCGATCGACTTCTGGCCTTCGCGTTGACCGCTGCGCTCATCATCGCGATCCCCGGGCCGGGCGTGCTGTTCGTCGTCGGCCGTGCGCTGTCGAGCGGTCGACGGGCCGGCCTGGCTTCGGCGCTCGGCCAGGAGGCAGGCGGGTTCGTGCTGGTGATCGCCGTCGCGCTGGGGATCGGCTCGCTGATGGAACGCTCCGTACTGCTGTTCACCGTGGTGAAGCTGATCGGGGCGGCCTATCTGATCGTCCTGGGAATTCAGGCGATCGCACGCCGCCACGCACACGTCTCGCCTCGGACGACGCCAGACCCGCGCGGGACCCGGGCGTTGCGGGACGGCTTCCTCGTCGGCGTCACCAACCCCAAGGGGGCGGTCTTCTTCGCCGCGGTCCTTCCCCAGTTCACCGATCGCTCACACGGTCACCTGTCGCTGCAGATACTGCTGTTGGGCGCGGTCTTCGTACTGATCGCCCTCGTCGCCGATGCGGCATGGAGCCTGCTCGCCGCCGGTGCCCGTACCTGGTTCGCCGGTTCGCCGAGGAGGCTGGCGCGCATCAACGGTGCCGGCGGATGCGCCATGATCGCCGTGGGAGCCACCGTTGCCTGCACCGCCCGCCAGAACGGTACCTAGTCCGGTGTTTCCGGGCTGTCCGGGCCCAGGTGCGCGAGCAGGGCCTCGCTGATCTCGCCGAGTTGCCGGACCTGTGCCGGCGTGAGCACGTCGACCAGATGGGCGCGCACGCTCGCCACGTGCGTGGGGGCCGCGGCCTTCAGCGCGGCGAGCCCGCGCGGGGTCAGCACCGCGAGCCAGCCGCGCCGGTCGCCGGCGCAGTGCTCGCGCCGGACCCAGCCCGCCTCTTCCAGCTTGCCGACCGCATGTGAGATCCGGCTGGGGCTGGAGTTGGTGTGCTGGGCCAGCTCGCTCATCCGCAGGGTCCGGTCCGGCGCCTCGGAGAGCATGACCAGCAGCTCGTAGTACGTGATGGGCATCCCGGCGGCGGACCGCAGGTCGCGGTCCAGCCGGTCGACCAGGAGCCGCAACACCGGCCCGAAGGCACGCCAGGTGCGCTGCTCGTCATCGGTCAGCCATCTCGTCACAGCGGCATCCTACTCAACTGTTGCGCGTTGAAACACTTCCGCGTACTCTCCTGGCTTATATTCAAGCGTTCAACTATTGAGGTGTTGACAATGTATCCCGCCGAGCTCACCGGCGACTACACGATCGATGCCGCGCACAGCCGGTTCGGCTTCGTCGCCCGCCACGCGATGCTGACCAAGGTGCGCGGCCACTTCCCCACCGTGCAGGCCACGGCGCGGCTCGACGCCACGAACCCGGCCGCGTCGCAGGTGCGGGTCGTGCTGCTCGCGGCCGGCGTCGACACCGGCAATCCACAGCGGGACGGCCACCTGCGTACCGGCGACTTCCTGGACGCGGAGACCCATCCGCACATCACCTTCACCAGCAGTTCGGTCGAGCACGTCGACGCGGACCGGTTCGAGGTGTCGGGCCCGCTGACCATCCGCGGCATCACCCGGGAGGTCACCATCCCGCTGGAGTACACCGGTACGGCCGTCGACGCCATGGGGCTGACCCGGGTCGGTTTCGAGGGCGGCACCGTGATCAACCGCAAGGACTTCGGGGTCAGCTTCAACGCCGTGCTGGAGACCGGCGGAGTGATGATCTCCGAGAAGATCACCCTCGAGTTCGACCTGTCCGCGGTCAAGGATGCCTGACCACCGCACCGGGGAGACGACCCGATGAGCCCGGATCCGCCCATGACACCCGCGGCGGGCGTCGACACGACCACGCTCGTACCGCGTGCGGTAGACCTCGTGTGGCCGCTGGCTGCCCGTGCCGGTGCCCGCCCCACGGCGCCGACCCCGTGCCAGGAGTACACGGTCGAGCAGCTCGGCACCCACCTCGTCGCGATGTTGGGGCACGGGGTGCGGGCCGGCAACGCCCAGCACACCACGGGCGCGTCGGCCGGCTCCTGGGAGCGCTACGCCGAGACGGCCACGGCACTGGCCGCCGCATGGTCGAACCCGGCAGCATGGACCGGCACGACCCAGTTCCACGGCGGCCGGCAGCGCCGCGGATTCATCGGCTCGATCATGGTGATGGAGCTGGTGGTACACGGGTGGGATCTGGCCCGCGCGCTGGACGTGCCGTACCTCGTCGACGACGATCTGGTGGCGACCTCGCTGGCGGCGGCCCGGGAGAACGACGCGCTGGGTGCCCGGGACTTCGGGGCGTTCGGCCCGCAGCAGCGCCGGGCTCAGCTCGGCGCTCTCGATCACCTGATCGCCTACACCGGCCGCGACATCCGCTGGGCACCACCGGCTTGATCGCCTCCGCCGACCGCGCGATCCGCTGGGCGCCACCAGCCTGATCGCGTGCACCGGCTGCGACCTCCGCGGGAGGCGACCGGCGGCCACACCGGCGACACCAGCGCGGGCCGGCCTGCCGGCGAGGTCTGCGCCGATCCGCCGCGGCGGGCCGGATCGGGCGAACGACCCGCATTGTCCTGGGGCAAACGGCGCCGAGGCGCACGAAGTTCGCCGGCACACCCGCGTGATCCTCACTGTCGGTACCCACGACTTAAGCATTTGGTTATCCGGCGATTGACGGCCGTCGACGGCGGGTGTGTGCTCGGCGGTGACGAGGCTCGACGACGAG